>NZ_KB894116.1 GCF_000374365.1 Bacteroides gallinarum DSM 18171 = JCM 13658 | reverse complement strand
TTCTGACATAAGGAAGATTCTGTAAAACCGGATTGAGCTATTAACCGTCTCCTTCCTTCAAGTACCCAGTTCATGATGCCGGGCAGTTCAGTGGAGGCTATTTTTTCTGCCAGTTTCGGGTCGACTTCCGACTTGGGAATCTGGATATTGAAAGGTATAATAAGAAACCTCCTGAAATATCCGTTCGATTTGTCATTGGTCTTTGGAAGCTCATTCAGGCAGAAAATCATCTTGGCATAGTCTGTCAGTGTCGCCACATCCTTATATAACAACCTGGTACTGATCGGTTCTCCACTTGCGATACGTTTGAATATATCTCCTGAAAAAGCGTTGGGGGCAACATCAGAACAGGTATTCAACAGTTTCCCTGACAGGTTAGCCCTGCTTCTGTCTCCATTCCCGCCACACATATCCGATAAGGATTCATGGGAAATATTCTCTTTACCCAGGAGAGACTCGACAATATCAACGAACACGGACTTGCCATTCCGTCCTGAACCATAGAGAAAAAGACACTTCTCCAGTTTCAGGGAGGTAAAAATCCAACCTGTATATTCAGCCAGCACCTTCTGAGTATCCTTGTCCGGCAACACTCTGTCCAGGTACTTCATAAACAGCTGACACGTGGCGTCAGGATCATAATTATAAGGAAGAACATACCTGAAATAGTCCTGATATGAATGCCGCATCAGATTCCCGGTTTTAAGCTCAAGCGTACCGTTGAGGAAATTTATCTTCTCCTTGTCCTGTCCCGTTGTCAGGCCCATGACCGTATATGGAAACTGCTTGAACAATCCTTCTACGGTTTCCCTTTGCGAAGCTTTGATTTTATTTCCGGACATCTTTTCATAGGCATATTTAAGAAAGACTTTCAGGTCAAAATCCTCAATCCTTACCCAATATGTTCCGGTGTAACAATAGACACACTGGTCCTCAAAAGTCTGGAACGGATGATTGATACCTATTGCTGTCTGTTGTATATCGTTACAAACCTTAACAATACCGTCCTTTGTATCCGGAATACTTTCTAGGGAAATAGAATTAATTACATTCCGTAATAAACGTCTGTAGTTCATGATTTTAAAGTTTTCTATATTTACTGCCGATTTTACCTTTCCCGTCCACCCACTCATAAGCCTTCCTGACTTCACGTCCCAGTTCTGCTTCAGGAAAATCAGGAGCTATATATTCTTTCAAATTCGCATAAGCAATGCTCTCTGATAATCCCCACTCAGCAAGTTCCCTGGCTCTTTTGAAGGTCGAGTCATGTCTTCTTCCAGGAGTCATTGGGTATCTATAGAATCCACCTTCCAGAAAATTTATGATCCTATCAATCTCACCGGGGGAACCGCTTTTGAATTCCAACGGTTCTATTGGGTTAGCCGAAGAAGGAGGAGGAAGAGACAGGGAACCGGGGTTTCTGACCGTCCATACTTTGCTGTTCCGATTCAGATAAAGGTCGGGATCACTGCTGAGAAAACACGCCCTTGATATCCCTTTGCAATTCTCATCCCAGAACGGAGAGTTATAATAATCCCTCAAAGCATCAAGATATTCATTATGACTTGTATTATCAATATTATCGGCAACACGGACAAGAACCTTATATCCCCTGCCGGAAGGAGAAAGGAATGCGGCATAGGTATATGGATCTTTTATCAGCATATTCCGGACATCAGACAGCTCTTGAACCGGTATCCTGTCGAAATCAATGACGACAAGACCGGAAGGAGTGATAAGGGCATCATTACAGAATCTTCCGAATGTTCCGGCAAAAAGACAGATTGGCAGTTTCTCTTTAAGTTCAGAATACTTTGGATGATCACTGGCATGGAAAGCTCTCATCGTATCAATCCCGGCTTTCAACTTTTCCTGCCTGATAATATCCAATACCAGATCAATATCAACATGGTTCGGAGGATATTCCATGACTCTAAATCTTTTCATACCGGTCAGAGGGGTAATATATTCCTCACTGTAAGGCTTTTGTTTAAATACTGTTACTTCAGTTTTTTTATCTGCTTCCATACTTTAAATATTAATTGGTAAGTATTTTATCTTTCCTCTTCCCTCCCTCAAGAGCGGAAAAGGAGCGGAAGCGGGGCGGGGAAACTATAAAACCTGTTTTTTGATTAATTTTTGAACAGATAAAATTGAAAAAGTTATAAAAAAACATCATTTCCGACCTGTTTCCCCGCTTTTCCCCGACATTACCGCTCTCTCCTTCTTGAGGTGGGAAAGAAAAGAAGGTTTTAAGAATCAAAAGGAGTGGATGGAGGGACAACAGAAGGAACGGACTTCGTTATACCGACCTTTGCAGCCTTTTTATCCTTCTCCTCGATTGTATATCCTTCATCTTTCAGCTTACTCTTCATATTTACCTTTGACTCGGAACGAAGACTGTTAGCCTTGCAGTAATCCTTGTATTCATTATAGAGGTCTCCCAGTTTCACGAATTTATCAGTGCAAGGGATATAATTCTTGTTAGTCAGGAACATGGCAACGCTGTCTGTATCTTCCTTATATTCCTGATCCATAGCTTCGATAGTGGGAGAATGACTGAGTTTCTTTCCATTTCTGATAAACTGTTGCAGACCTTCAATAGCCCATAACAGGATACCGGGGAGTTCAGACCGAAGTTTCTTGGCAAGCTCCGGGTCAGCCTTGTCCCTGCTTATCTTTACATTAAAAGGAATCATCAGCAGTCTCCTTCGGAAACCATAGGAGCTGTCTGAGCTTGTCGGAATGGAGTTGCAGTTGAAGGCCAGCCTTGCATATCCTTTCACCATTTCCGGTTCCTGATACAGTCTTCTGGCTTCAACAGGTTCCCCGCTGGCCAGTTGTTTGAAGATACCGTTACCCCATATCTTACCGTTGAAATCACTGCTGTAGTTCAGAAGCTTGTTCTTAATCATGATCCGGGAGTAACCTTTATCGTCACATAGGGAATTAATGTTATACGAACTGACATTCTCTTCTCCCAATACAGCCATTATCGTTTCGAAGAATACACTTTTTCCGTTTGCTCCGGTTCCGATACAGCATAAGACCTTTTCCAGTTTTATATCAGAATTAAGACAACAGCCGACAAACTCCTTCAATACTTGTCTGACATCCGGTTGGGGCAATACTTCCTCCAGGAACTTATGGAACATGGGACAAGTTGCTTTGGGATCATACTCATAAGGAAGGACATAGAAGAAATAATCATCAGCCGAATGCTCCTGCTCCTTCACACTTCCATCATCACTGAGAATAAGGCTCTTGTTGCCCAGATTGATCTTTATCACACCCTGTTCCCGTTCGACCGGGTTATAGAGAGAGTAGCAGGCCTGTTCATAGAGCTTATTCGCTATCCTGACATTCATGGCGGTGTATTTGTCCACTCCCATTTTCTTCAGGGCCTCACCAAAGAAGTGTTTCAATTCAAGTTCGGGTATAACCTCCCAATACACCTTATTATATATGTATGCGGTTCTGTCCTGATTGATCGCCAGACCATAACCTGTCTTTTTAGCAGTCTCCTTCACCTTTTCGGAAATAAGGACAGACCTGATCTCATCGGTAATCTGAATGGAATAAATCTTATCCTGCAACAGCTTTTTCACATCCGGATCGCTCTCTTTCTCACATCTGTCATACAAGTCCGAGGCATAAGCTTTCTTGAAGTCCGTTTTGTACAGTACGGAAAGGATCTCTTCCAGTATTTCTTTCTGTCTCTTCATTATATTTTTTTATAAATGAAGCTGAACCCATGAAAAGGCCCCAGCTTCATTGGTTAATTACTCACTTATGGATTTATCTTTCTTGGGATAGGATAAGCATGATATTCTTTGCCGTCCAGCAGGCATCCGTTCTCTTTGGCACTGCGTTTTACACCATCAGCCCCCCAAGTACCCCATTGCTTGAAAAAGAAGGCTACACCCGGAGTTGCATCACATTGGGATTTGATGTTCAGAATCCAGTCCTTTTCCACTTTTCTTGCCCTGTTTCCCGATTCACCACCAACGATAACCCAGTCTATTCCTGAGAAATCCAGTGTACCCAAATCTTCCAGCAGAGGTTCACAGCTTAGGAACCGTACCGGAGCATCCAGTTTTTTCAGGTAATCAATACGGCTTTTCACCGTCCTGTTCTCCACTGTCACACCGAGCCAGACATTTTCAGGAATGGTGCGGATTGAAAAATACCCGTACATCCTGTCAGCCCGTTTAGTCAGGATTTGGAATGTATGCCGGGGACACTGACCGACGACTTCCATAACTTTGTCTATAAAGTCAAAAGGGATGTCTTTATGGAAGAGGTCGCCCATGCTTGCCACGAACACAAGTTTTTTACCTTTCCATCCGAATGGCTCGTTCAAGCATTCAGGATGTATGGCCGGAGTAAAGCCGTTCTGATATTTGGTCTGCCCCATCGCTTTCAGACGTCCGGCCATTACTCTTGCATAGCAATTCCTGCATCCTTCACTGATTGGGCTACAACCACTTACAGGATTCCAGGTGGTTTCAGTCCAGGAGATTTTACTGTTACTACTCATTATTTCTTGTCTTTTTTAAATTTATTATTGATATCCTCCTGTTTTTAAGTCCCTTACATCTTATGCCCGGGATATTTTCAGGCATAAGAAGGACTATGGCAGAAAACACTGAGTTTCCTGTCAGGACAAGTCTTTCCATAAATCATTGATTATTTTAAAAGTAAGCAGGCGCCTATACTTACTTTATTCAAGGTCTGGCTAAAATCCACAGCGTTGATATATTCCCTCTTCCGTGATAGGCTCGTGAAGATAAGGATGGGATTCTAAATATTCTGTTGGATAGTATGTTTCTATTCCATACTCATCTCTCTCCTTACAATTTCCCTCTGCAATCAGCTCATAAGTGGCATCAACCCCGTGAAACAATGCCCGTATTTCTGATTTCTTCACTTTCGTTGATATGACGATATAATCATCTTTCAGGGAATGGGCAATAAACGCTGCTTTCCTCAAATCCAAAGACCACTTCCAATCAAAGCCGGGATCCCATTCTTCATTGTCAGACACTTCCATGTCTCTAAGGGGAACTGCTTTGTAAATAGTGACTTCTGATGGCAGATTACCCAGTTCCTTCTGCTCCAGTTCAGTCATCAGCAATCTGTTGTCTATATAGCAATTCAACAACTCTGTAGCTCTCACATCAGGAGCACTGAACAACCATGAGAACTTGAACAGGGAACGTACCTCCTCATCATGGAAAGGATAGTTCTGGATAAGCCAACAGAAAACATCCCAGCGGTAATAGTTGTACATTCCTTTTAGCTGTTCAATCACAAAAGAACAGGTCAGGTTCTTTGGATCTTTCAGTTTTTCTTCCATTTCCGAACGATATTCCAAGTAAACACTATTGTCTGTCGGTTCAAATGGATCAGTAGTCAAGAATCTGGTTACTTTTTTCTTTGATTTCATAAGGGATCATTTTTTACAGGTTTAAAATTTATTTGTTTCTCATTGAACGATACTTGATACAAGTTCTTCATATCATTTCTCTTAAAAGGAGAGCCACAGTATATTTCACCTGTGCACTCCCGTGATTACACATTAAAAACTCCATTTTCGACCTTTGGTAAACTCACTGAGAATTTCCACCAATACATTCCCATTTTCAAGAAGCGAATCCTGTTGCAATGCGAAATAAAGGTTCAAATCCTCAATGATAACCAGATGCTTCTCCAGATTGCTATCCAACAGGGTGAGTAGCGTTCCGTTAGGGTCTGTTGCATTATAACCTTTTCTGAGAAAGATTTCAGCATAGACTGCTTTCAGGAGGATCTCATTGCAAGTAACCTTCAGATTGCAACGATAAGTACCTACAAGCAGCGTATCTATCTTCACCTCTTTAGGAAGACAGAATACATAATCTTCCGCAATCAACTCCTTACACCGTTTTTTCATTCTGTTCGTTCTTGAATTCATCATAAGGATTGTCTTTTAGAAACGCCTGGAATGATTTTTCAAACTGTTTCTTCACAAAGTCTTCCTTTTTGCCACAGCCACGTTTGTATTTGGAAGGAGATACCATTTCCGACAAATCATCATTTCCCAACCCTTCCAAGAAGGCGATGATATATTCGGTGGCTTCCTTCTGGCTCAGCTCCTTGCAGGCGATGTTCCATTTGTCTATGACAAGTTCGGGGATGGTCTTGTTTTTCAACGCATCTTCATTCCTGCCTGAGAACTTCTTCATGGCAACCTCATGTATCTTCATCCCAAATTCAGAAAATGAATAACTCAAACAGGGATTCTCCTCACTCATGGCTTTCACTAGGGGTGTTTTCCGGATAATACCTTTCGTAAGAGTGCCCCACTCACAAGCAGAAGTGTAATTATAACCTCTCGCTTCCAGCATTTGGATATAGCTTAAAGTGTCCTTCACTTCTTCATTGATATTCGTGTTGCTCAATACCCCTGTCATAAAGTCACTGTTAGACCATGTAAAGACTTTCAGGTTGATAGCCTGTAACATCTTGTCAAGTCTTACCCACTGCAAAGGAAAATAGGCATACAGTCCTGGCACTTCCTTGTCCGGATATTCCTTCCTGATTTTCTTAATGGAGGAATATCGTGTCTGACCGTCTATGATAACCACAGTCCTTGAAAGTTCACTCTCCGGTATGGGATTCCCTTCAAAGTCCGTTACATTATATCCGAACCTGACCGCAACGGTAGCCGGAATAATCAGACACATGATTTGCGGGCCGACTTCCAGTATCGTCCCTTTCAAGGATTCTATGGCTTTGGCTTTAGGCTTCCGGTTCATTTCCAGCCTTGCTATCCTGATTTCCTTCGCTTCTTCCGTACCAAGCAAATCCACTATCACAAAGGCTGAAAATACTTTGGCGAACCTTTTAGGCGAAAGGTCTGCAATCTTCTGCGTTTCCTGTTTGCAAAATTCTAGTTCTGCAGGAGATAATTTCCCGCCAATATTTTCTATCATGCTCATTACTTCTGGTTTTTAATATTAAATTTTCTTTTCTTATTGCTCACACGTAGGATTTCCAGTACTTTGTAGGTATCAAAGATCACTGTCTTACCATTCTGAAAGACTGCATCATCAAGCAGTCCATCAGCTTTCATCCTGCTTACCGTACTTACAGAGATACCTAATATCTGTGCAAATCCTTTGATACCTGTTACAAACTGCGGTAGATTAGAATAACTATCCACCGAAGGGTGTTTTATCTCCTCCTTTGTCTCTACTCTCTTTGCTTGGTGTAGTAATTCTATGAATTCCGCACCGTTCATGGTCAATACTGTCTTATTAAGAAGTACTTCCGACACTTTTACAAATTCTTTTTTCATATTTTTGGTTATTAATTAATTTAATCTCCTTGCAAGGATGGCGCAAAGTTCTGTTCTTTTAATGGAAGTATAATTATGGAAGATATAACTAAGAATGAGGTTTAGAAATGAATAAAATAATAACTCCTTATAAAACAGATATTTATCTTTTTACAAGGAGTTAAAGAAAGAATGGAAGAGGAATGGGAGAGGAATGAAATCTGCTATTTTTTAGGTTTGGCAGGTTGTATATGTTTTATTTCTTTTTCAGATAGAATCCCTAGCGGTATAGGACTGTTTTCTAGAATTTCCCATGCTTTTTGTTTCGCTTTACTTTCATTATATGGTTTATCCAATTTATCGTCTATATCAAATATGGAAGCGATTCTCCTTACAAATGTGTCATCAAATTTAGTATCTTTCCAGTTTAAATATTGGGTTTTATACAAAAGATAGACGAACCCGTACACAGAAAAACTATCTTTAATATTCTCTGCGTATGTTATAAGAGAAGGTAGATGAACTTTTCTAAAAATGTGTCCTCTTTTTTCTGATCGACTTTCATCAAATAGAGTATAATATGGGTATAGTTCATAGTCTATATGAGATAAAATATCATTTTGTTGAGCTGATAAAGTATTGGTTTCTTGCTGAAACGCTTTTTTTGTGATGTTGTCTTTTTCTGTTACTTGAAATGGAGTTTTCTCTTTATTCAAATTATAATCAACTACATTTATTTCCTTCAAATTAATAACTTCTTCAAAAAAAGGGAATGGTAACGACAATTCTTTTCCTGTTTCTCTACACCACCATTCATATTCATATTGAATCAAGGGTGCATAAGCTTGTTCTTTAAATGTAGAAAACATAACCCCTTTGATAGTGTTAGATACTTTTTCTGACATTAAGGCAAATCCCAACTTTACAATATATTGGGGATTTTCATAAATATAATAATAGCATACAAACATAAAATCTAATAGCAAGTATTTATATTTATCTTCAAGCTCTTTTGGTATTGAATCTTCTATATCTGTATAAGATTTAATTTGAATACTATTATTAAACAAATAATCCAAAATATCTTGTGGTATAAGATTTTCAATATCACCATTAAACAAGGATTTAAGCTTATAATAAACAGAAGCAACTCGTTCTTTGTATATTGTCGGATATTTTTCTCCAAAATATTTTACAGTTTTCAAGAACCTCAAAATATTTGAAACAGGTTCATTCTTGCAAAAATCAATAAGACCTTTTCCGAAAAAACTGATTATGCCCCACAAAGACATATTCATCCAATTATCAAAGCCAATAACGGAAAAAAGATTATGCATATCACAAACCGAATTACATAGGTCATCCACATTATTAATGTTTTCTATATCATTTATTTTGCGAATAAAATATTGGGAATTTTCTATTCCCAAATTATGCAACATATATTCGGGATTAGAATGATTTTTAATAGCCAAGCTTATTCCAAGAAAAAAAATATAATCAATTAAAAAATCTATTTTTTCATTTGATGGTAAGGCCCCAATATTTGTAGTTTCACTATTTTCTGAAATATCATATACAAAAGATTGCAACATATTGCTGAATTTGTCTGCTTCACGATGAGGAAAAGTGTTTTCATCTAATTTAGCTATACCTTCTTTTACTTTGAGAAGAAATATTTCGCCTATACTGGTAATCTCATCACTATAATTAATATCTTCTGTGAAAGCTTTTTTAGCAAATATACTATATTCAACAATTGTCATAACATTGATTATTTAAAAGTTAAACATAAAAAGAACAGCACCCGGAAATTTCCTAGATGCTGTCCAAATATAGGAAATAATTTTAAACTATTTTCTTTACATACTCAAAAAGTTGCTTTAGTTGTGCCGATGTCATTTTCTCCATGCTTTCTATGATGCCTGACTTGTACTGGTGGGTATTCCACTTATCCATCTGCATTTTCTGTGTTTCATCCGCCACTTCGATGTAAGGTTTCATGCTTTCGTAGTCGGAATGTCCGGTGCAGCTCATAACTACGCTTGCCGGAATACCAAGAGCCAATGAACAACAGACGAAAGTCCTTCTCGCGTCATGGCAGCTAATTTGTTCCCAAAACTTATAAGTATCTTCATGCCGGACATTACCTTTGAAGTAAACCTGTGTTATCTCCCGGTCTAGTCCTGCCAGTTTTGCGGCTTCTTTCAGGTAATCATTCAGCTTTTGATTGGATGGGACTGGAAAAAACGTATCACCTTTGTACCACGAATACTTATCTATAATCTTTTGAGCATGTTCGTTTATGGCTATATGGAGCTTGTCATCTGTCTTTTCGGTACAGAGGTCCAAATAACCGTCTGTTATATTACTTGGTTTAAGGGCAGCAAGGTCGGAATACCTCAGCGATGTAAAAGCCATGAAGCAGAACATATCCCTTGCTTTCGAGAGATATTCCTTCTCTTTTGGAAATTCAAAGTTGAAGAAGTGCATCAATTCTTTATACTTTAAAAAAGTAACAATTTTAGGGATTACCTTTAGTTTTGGTTTAAACTCCAATACTCCAGACTGTACGTTATAACCATTCTTTAAACTCCAACGGAGAAAAGACTTCATTATTTTAAACTGTTTCTGTATAGTACGGTTACAATAGTCGTTCTTCACATACCATCTTACAAGTTCTTGCATTTTTGAAACAGTAAGTGTTTCCAATGTTATGTCAGGGTCGCAACTACTCAATTGATTCCACATCTGACAATATTTATATTGTGCATTTTTACTCCATCCCCCTTCCAATGGGCGAAGCTGCAAAAATTCCGAGAAGATGTCACTTAGTGTCTTTATCTTGTTTTCTTCCACAACTCCCGGCTTATTTCTTCCCAACTTTTCATTAACCAATTCTTTCAAGTCGGCAGTGGTTGGTGTTTCATCGTGTAATGAATATTCAGTGAAAACTTCTTCGATACAAACCAAGAAATCACGGATTGCATTATTTATCTCACGTGCGTACACCGTCTTTCCATTAATTTGGTGCGTGGTGTTGGCTTTTACAAGTTGTTTGATTGAATCCCACTTCATAGGGGCAATGGTATAACCCACCGAGAAACCTACCTCATTCTTCTTACTGTTCCATCTGACCCGAATCATCAACTGCCCATTTTTCATAACATAGGCTCTGGTGCTGAAATTAGTCTTTTTCATACGCTCTAAACTTTAAATTGTGGCGAAATTAGAGGGAATATTTTGTAGGGAAAAGACCTTGCCATTACATGAATATACATGATAGTAAAAGCAATTTTCCCCATATTTTATTCCTCAATTTCAAGAGCGAATATACAAAGACAGATTGGGGGGAGTAAGTACCTTTAACTACTCCCCCAATTTAAGATAGTATAGAAATTTATTTGAGATTATAAAATTCGCATATACAATATAACTTACTGTATATCAGTGCTGTATATTCTCATTTAAAATCATGTAGATTAATCTCTTACCTCCCTCCAGCTCCACTGGAAACAAATGAAGGAGAACGGTTATACTTGACGTATACCGTTCTCCTTCATTCGTTTTGAAAACTGTTTGTCGATACAGTTTGCCGGAACGTGTTGTTGTGTTATTAGTATAGGTAGAGCATCCGTTCCATTAGTTTCCGCTTCTCTGCGGAGTTTGTATCGGAATTGCTTACCTGGGAATGCAGATATTCATTCTTCCTCATGAATTAAAATTCTACTAAAATCCTGAATACCTTTCCCGGAGCCGCAAGCCATTCCTCCATTGCATTCAAAGCATTTTCCGGAGATACAACCCTGGAAACCAGCTTTTCTATCGGGCAATTACCCGATTTCATATAGTTGATTACTGCGCGGAAGTCCTCCGGCAATGCATTGCGTGAGCCGCGGATATCAATCTCTTTCTGGACGAAATATTTGGTTTGGAAAGATACTTCACTTTTGGCATAGCCGATACAAACGACCCGTCCGGTGAAACTTACCTCATTTACTGCCATTACGTAAGTTATCGGGCTGCCGACGGCTTCTATGACGACATCCGCTCCATATCCGTCCGTTATTTCGGACATGCGTTCGTGCACATTCTCCGTTTGGGAATTGATGACATAGGAAGCTCCCACCTTTTTAGCCAGTTCCAGCTTTTCATCATCCAAATCGACGGCAATGACTTTTGCTCCCCTCAGTGCCGAGCGGACAATGGCGCCGATACCAATCATGCCGCAACCGATGACCATGACATATTCGTTGTCGTTGATTTGCCCCCTGGACACGGCATGGAAACCTACACTCATCGGCTCTATCAAGGCACAGTCGCGAGGGGAGAGGTCGCCTGCCGGAATAATTTTGTTCCAGGGCAATACGGCATATTCGCACATCACTCCGTTGCGTTGTACTCCCAACGTTTCGTTGTGCTCACAGGCATTGACGCGTCCCGAACGACAGGAAGCACATGTACCGCAGTTGGTATAAGGATTCAGCGTTACATTCATGCCTTTCTTTAACTCTGCAGGTACGCCCGTCCCCGTTTCTTCGATAACCGCGCCTACCTCATGCCCCGGAATAACCGGAAGTTTCACCATTGGATTGCGCCCGGCAAACGTGTTCAAGTCCGAACCGCAGAAACCTACATATTTTATTTTCACTAATACCTCTCCGGCGCCCGTTGCCGGCTTTTCTACATCGACCACCCTCATTTCGGAAGGGGCTGTAATCTGGACTGCTTTCATTTTGTTATGATAATAATTAGACACTGTTTTGTTATTTTAATCGATGACCTTGTATTTCTTCCAGCCGTAGTATGCGCAGAAAAGGAAACAAAGCATGGGGATAATATAAGCTATGTGATAGACATTCTCATTTACGTGCATGAGGTAGGCCGTTAACTGTGGCAGGCAGGCATTGCCAACGATAGACATGACCAGGAATGCAGAGCCGCTTTTGGTCTGGCTACCTAATCCGGTCAGTGCCAACGAGAACTGTGTGGGGTACATAATGGACATGAAGAAAGAAATGAGCAGCATGGCATACAACCCCGTCGTACCTCCCCAGATTACTACCACTCCGCATAATAGAATGTTGATAATGGCATAAACCGCCAGCATATCCTGAGGGCGAAATTTTACCATAAGCCCTGTACCTATCCAGCGTCCCAGCAGGAAAGCGAGCATGTAAAACCCGAAGAAAGTGGTGGCCGTATTTTCCGCTAAACCGGCGTAGGAGCAGCAGTACACCAGGAAAAGACTGTTGATAGCTGTCTGTCCGCCGTTGTAAAAGAATTGTGCTATGACGCCCCAGCGTAGATGTGAGTGTTTCAGTACCCCGAAGTCGATTAACCTTTCTTTGGGTGCGGCTGTGCCGGGCTGGGCTTTCTCGTCGCCTATCTTGGGTAATTTGGAGAATACGAATACTACGGCTATGGCAATTAATAATAAAGCCAGTACTAGGTAGGGAAACTTCATGGCATCCGTTTCCACCTCTATATAAGCCTGCCAGCCTCCCGGGTAATCCACGGGGAGGGTTTCGCGCGTATAGTGCGTTCCGCTAAGAATCAGTTTGCTTAGGAACATGGCGGAAATGAATGCTCCCAGTCCGTTGAACGATTGTGCCAGGTTCAGACGCCGGGGTGCTGTCTTAGCATCTCCCAAAGCGGTTACATACGGATTGGCGGCCGTTTCGAGAAAACACATACCGGTAGCGATGATAAAGAAAATACAAAGATAAGCCCAGTATTCTTTCAGCATGGCTGCCGGGAAAAAAAGCAGCCCGCCGCCCGCTGCCAGTAATAGACCGAATATGATACCGGCTTTGTAACTGTATTTTTTCATAAACATGGCTATCGGGATAGGAAATATGAAATAGGCCAGCCAATAGGCAGTTTCGGTAAACGATGCTTCGAACGTATTCAGTTCGCAGGTTTTCATTAGTTGCCGAATCATGGTAGGCAGCAGGTTACTGCTGATAGCCCACAAAAAGAAAAGGCTGAAAACCAGTGTAAGAGGAACGATATATGTATTTTTTTTCATGGTATTTCCTTGTTTATTCGGACATGTTTTTGATATAAGGCAATGTAGGGAGCTGACTGAAGCCGTAAAAGTTACGGGCGTTCTCTCCTAAGAAAAGAGCTTTCTCCGCTTCGGTCAGCTCGGGAGACTTCGTAATGAAATCATAAGACATCTTGTAGGTTATGGCAGTAATTGTACGCGGATAATCCGAGCCCCACATCAGCTTCTCCATTCCTACGAGGTCTGCCGCTTCACGGATAGCCTTTACCGCCCCTTTGAAGGGATAGAATTCCTCGTTGAAAAGCCAGGTGATGCCACCCGACTCAATCATTACATTGGGATGCCGTGCCAGCAGAATCTGTTGTTTCCATTCGGGCAGGGTTACCATGCCGAAGTGTCCGATTGCAATCTTCAGGCGGGGGTACTGTCCTATTATCTCCTCCATTTCGGCAACCTGGGTACTTCCTTCTGCCAAATCTATGGACAGGATGATATTCCGCGCTTCCATTAGCCCGAACATCTGCATCATTTCCTCGCAGTTCAGCATTACACGTCCTTCTTTCAGTAACAGACGGTGGGCGGGAATCTTGATAGCCTTGAAGCCGCTGTCTATCAACTGTTGGGCTTGTTTAAAATATCCGGGTTTGCGGAACTCGCACATGCCGCATACGAAGAAACGGTCGGGATAACGGGCTGCAACCTCTTTCAGGTATTCGTTCTGTATGCCGTCGATAAATTCTTGTGTGATTACTGCGGCAGATACTTGTGCGTAGTCCATGTTCGAGAGGAAAACCTCCGCACTGTTCACTCCGTCCACCATGAAAGGCGGAACCATTTGGCGTATTTCGCCCATGAACAAAGAGCGGCCGTTCTCCAGTGTCCGGATAGGCAGGCCGTCTACTGTCGTGTCCTGGCGTAGCCACAAATGGGCATGCGCATCGATGATTGTGTAGTTCATAAGGAGTCTGATTAAGAGTTTGCCCAGCTTACCCGTTGTTGGTCTCCGATAATTTCTCTGACTTCACGCACCAGTTCCTCGTCCATTGGAGCTTCGATGAATTCAATGTTGTTCTTTACGTTTTGAGGATTTGCCGTACTGAACAAAGTGGTGGCGATACGCGGATTGCTGACGGAGAACTGCATGGCAAGCTTTTCTATCGGATAATTCTTCGACTTGCAATGCAGCATCGCTTTACGGCAGGCGGCAGCCAGTGATTCGGGAGCAGGATGCCAGGCGGGTGCTCCACGCTCTGTCAGTAACCCCATGGATAGCGGAGAGGCATTGATTATACCTATTCCTTTTTCCTCGAAGTAATCCAGGAAGTCTGTTAATTTGTCATCGCAGAGGCAGTAATGGCAGAAATTGAGTACGGATTCTACCGTTCCTGCGGGAGAATGGTCGATAACCCATTTCAGGTTCTCCAGCTGTAAATCCGTGATGCCGACATGTCCCACAACTCCTTTTGCACGTAGTTCCACCAGTGCCGGCAGCGTTTCGTTGACTACCTGGTTCAGGTCGGCAAACTCGATATCGTGTACATTAATCAAATCGATGAAGTCGATATTCAGCCGCTCCATACTTTCGTAAACGCTTTCTGTGGCACGTTTGGCAGAATAATCCCAGGTATTGACACCGTCTTTTCCATAACGCCCTACTTTGGTAGAGAGGTAGTAGCGGTTGCGCGGAATTTCTTTCAGTGCCTTTCCCAAGACGGTTTCGGCCTTGTAATGTCCGTAGTAGGGCGATACATCGATGAAGTTGATTCCCGATTCGATAGCGGTGAATACAGATGCGATGCCTTCTTTTTCTTTGATGTCATGGAAAACCCCTCCTAAGGAAGAGGCTCCGAAACTGAGGGAAGAAACTTTCATTCCCGTTTTTCCGATTTCATGGTATTGCATAACTTTGTGTTTTAAGATTATACGGCAAATGTATGCAGCGGATGAGCCGGATTGTTCTTAAACGGCTCTGAAAAAGCACGTAACGGTTTACGTAAGAAATATTTCCCGGAATGCGTTTATTTGCGGGAAATATGCTTCCTTTGTAAAGTAAACCTAATGATAATCTTTGAATGGAACACAAAAAACATACTTCGCTGAAAGATATCGCCAGTGTACTGGGCGTTTCCATTCCAACCGTGTCGAGGGCTTTGAAAGACAGTCCGGAAATCAGCCGCGAGCTTTGTGCCAGAGCCAAGCAACTGGCAAAGGAGATGAACTACCGTCCCAATCCTTTTGCCATGAGCCTCCGGAAAAACGCTCCGCGCATCATTGGGGTGATTGTTCCGGATATCGTGACCCACTTCTTTTCTTCTATCCTGAGCGGTATAGAAGACATGGCTATAGCCAACGGGTATTTTGTGATTATCGCTACTTCGCACGAGTCCTACGAGCACGAAAAGAGGAATATCGAGAATTTGGTAAATATGCGTGTAGAGGGCATTATTGCCTGCCTGTCGCAAGAAACAACCGATTATCGCCATTTTACGGCCTTGTCCGACATCAATATGCCTGTCGTGCTGTTCGACCGCGTCTGCCTGCCGGAGCTTTTTTCCACAGTGGTTGCAGACGGGGCTTGTTCCGCCCAGAAAGCAACCCAGCATCTGTTGGATAATGGGAGCAAACGGGTGGCTTTCATCGGCGGAGCCAATCATCTGGATATAGTAAAGCGGAGGAAACACGGTTACCTGGAGGCACTGCGTGAAAATAAGATACCCATAGAAAGAGAGCTGGTGGTGTGCCGGAAGATTGATTATGAGGAAGGCAAAGTAGCGACGGAAATGTTGCTGTCCCTTGCCGAACCGCCCGATGCCATTCTTGCCATGAACGATACGCTGGCATTTGCAGCAATGGAGGTCATAAAAAGTCATGGTTACCGTATTCCGCAAGATATAGCCCTTATAGGATATACGGATGAGCGGCATGCCAATTATGTAGAACCCAAGCTTTCGGCAATATCCCACCAGACATACCTGATGGGGGAAACAGCCTGCCGCCTGTTAATCGAACAGATAAGAGGAGACAAGACTGTTAAACAAGTAGTCATTCCTACCCATTTGCAAATCAGGGAAAGCAGTATAAAGGGCTGATACGGTTCAGCCCCCTTTTCGTACCTTTGCGGCACATTCCGGGCAAAGCCCCTTCAGCACATAGTTGATGCTGTTCAATGTAAAACCCTCCGGCACTTGTACTACCGGTGTGGGAATATTCTTGAAACAGAACGTCTTGTTGCATTTCTCGCAATGGAAATGGGTGTGCAGGTCATTGACCTCACACGAACAGTTTGCACTGCACACTGCATATTTAAAAGACCCCGTCCCGTCGTCGATGCTGTGTATGAGGTGGTGGGAAAGGAAAAGGGTGATAGTACGGAAGATAGAAGACTTATCTACCGTATCCAGCATGTTTTCCAGGTCGAGCAGGGAGACAGAACGCCCTGCCTTCATCATAGCCTGCAATACCAGGATACGTATGGCGGTAGGCTGTATCTCCCTTTTTGCCAACAAGTCCAAATAATCCTTTTCTTCCATAAGATTTTGCCTTTCTATTTTATAAGTTTCTGTATGCGGACAGCATTCACTATGGCGATGAGGGCCACGCCCACGTCTGCAAAAACGGCTTCCCACAGCGTAGCCAGTCCGCCGGCGCCTAATATCAATACCAACAGTTTCACCCCGAAAGCCAGCGAAATATTTTGCCAGACAATCCGGCGGGTCTGCTTGCCGGCACGAATGGCAGTGGCTACCTTGGAGGGCTGGTCGGTCTGGATTACCACATCGGCGGTTTCGATAGCGGCATCGCTGCCCAGTCCGCCCATGGCAATCCCTACGTGGCTGAGGGCAAGGACAGGAGCATCGTTGATACCGTCGCCCACAAAGGCTATCCGGTTGGCGGCATTCCGCCGCAGCTCCTCTATATGCTCCACTTTCCCGTCGGGAAGTAGGTCGCCGTAGGCTTGTCTTACCCCCAATCGGTTTGCAAAGTTAGTTACAATCGCTTGTTTATCTCCCGATAATATCTGAATATTATTGATATTTAAAGCTTCCAAATCCTCTATCGCCTTGCGGGCATCGGCTTTCAGCGTATCGGACAGCAGCAGATAACCCGCGTAGGACTGACCTACGGCACAGACTACCGCCGTATCGGTGATTGCAGACAATTCCTGCGGATAGTCCACCCCGTATTTGGATAATAAGCGGGTGTTACCCACCAGGATACGCTGCCCCTCTATCGTGGTTTCGATACCGTGGCCTGCAATTTCCGTGACCTCCGTTGTCGGTACGGGAGCTATCCGCCTCTGTTCCGCATAGCCGGTAACCGCCTTTGCTATGGGGTGCGTGCTGTTGCGTTCTGCGGAAGCGATGATTTGTATCAGCTTTTCTTCGGATATGTCGGGGTGGGTATGACAGGACTGCACCTCGAACGTGCCTTTTGTCAACGTACCCGTTTTGTCGAATACTACCGTGTTGATTTTGGTTATGGCATCCAGGTAATTGCCTCCCTTGAACAATATTCCCAAGCGGGATGCAGCACCGATACCGCCGAAATATCCCAGCGGGATGCTTACCACTAAGGCGCAGGGACACGAAATAACCAGGAATACGAGCGCCCGGTACAGCCAGTCGTCGAAAACGAACTGAAACTGTGCATCCACCGATGAGTAGAGTAGGGGCAACAGCACTATCAGTACAGCCAGCCCGGTTACAATCGGCGTATAGATACGGGCGAACTTGCGGATGAACAATTCGGCGGGCGCCTTGCGTTCGGAGGCATCCTGCACCAGCTCCAAGATACGCGATAGGGCGCTCTTTTCGAAAGGCTTCGTAACTTCCACCCTGACCACCTTATCCGTGGCAATCATTCCGGCAAGCACTTCTTCGCCTTTCCGGATAGTGCGCGGCACACTTTCGCCTGTAAGGGCGGAGGTATTGAAGGCGGCGGCTTCACCCAGCATTCTCCCGTCCAGCGGAACCCGTTCGCCAGTCTTTACCTCGATGATGTCGCCAATCTGTACATTACGCGGAGATTCCGTAACGGCCTCGCCGCCTTTGATAACCGTTGCCGTTTCCGGACGGACGTCGAGTAGTGCGCCGATATTCCGCTTCGCCCTGCTTACGGCCTTGTCCTGGAATAATTCTCCCAACGAGTAGAACAGCATCACGGCTACGCCTTCCGGATATTCCTTGATGTAGAAAGCCCCCAATGTAGCGATAGACATCAGGGTGAATTCGCTGAAAATATCCTTTTGCAGCATGCTTTCCCATGCCTCTTTCAATACGGGCAGGCCTACGGGCAGGTAGGCTGCCAGATACCAGGCGAGCATAACGGTTCCGTCCGTGAAAAAGTCCGTGTGCATCGCCTTCATCGCTATCCCGCTGAAAAGGAAAAGGGCGGAAAGCAATATTCTTCCATATTCTTTCAGGAAACCGGGATTTTCCGGTGCGTGTGCGGTCTGTGCATTGCCATGCGCACAGCAACATGTACAACTGTGATGTCCCATACTATCTTTGTTTTGGGTACAAAGATAGGCGGCGGGAGATGCAACCAAGTTGCAAAGTTGCCTTACGATGAAAAATACTCAGATTTCCAGCATCTTCTTCTCCCTTTCCAAATCCTTTTCATTGAGCAGGGGAGAAGGAACGGAGCAGGTCTTGATATAGTCACCCGGCTGGCAAGTATAATTATAATAAGGTATCTGTTCTTCCGTCAGCTCCCCTTTGGGGATGATAGCGCCTTTCAGCTCCAGAAAATCATCCATGCTGGTACTGTCCGAGTGCTTGATGAAGATAATCCTCCGGGCTATCGGGTTGCGGTTGTAGTCCAGGCAGAGGTAAAGCCCCTTGAGCATGTGGGGAAAGTCGTACATGGGCAGTTGCAGGTAGATAGTGAACAGCGCCATTTGCGGAGACTCCCGTTCGTTGAACATGATGTAGGAGTTCTGGTGATTGCTGAAAATGCCCGCCCCGAAATGGGTGGTATTGTAGGCGCTCATATGTACCGCTTTCACGTAATTGCCGTTTTCGGAAGTAGCGATGAGGTAAGGCTCCACTTTCAGCGCATTGGACGAGGAAGAAAGGCTGTAACTGATGTATATGCCGCTGTAATTGTAGGCATCCTGTACCGAACGGAGCATTTCTTCCGACATCATTTCCAGGAACGGATTGTCTTTCTGCCCGGCGGCAGTGGCGGCGGGCTCCAGTCCGAACAGTTGTTCTTTCAGCTCTTTCAGATTGCCGAGGAGACGTTTTTTCGATACATTGTTTACTTGCGACAGGGCATAGTCCAATGCCTCTTCTTTACTGTTTCCTTTCTTGATACAAGTGATGTAGGTGGGCAGTACGCTCGAGTAGAGCGAGGAGAGCACACTTGCCGCCATGTTGGTATGGTCGGCTATCTCTTTCATTTTTATACCCTGGTTGCGCAGGTATTCGATGCGTTTGTATATTTCCGGCAGTTCGTCCATATCGTTATAAACCGATGATTGTTTTCTTAAAATGCTTGCAAAGAAAGCCACCCGATGTTATGCTTTCATTACATTAATATTGCATTAATGTTACATTATAAAAGGCTGGTTCCATGAATTTTATTAATAATGGAAATTCATTTTTGCTGTTGGAAAGCTGTTCTATTTTTGCCGCCGGAATTAAAAACGAGATAATGTCATGAATACGATAACCGGTAAAAAAAGAACTTTCATTTCCGACAACAAGAAACTGTCCGATATCCTGTTTATCCTTTGGGCGGGCGGTGCGGCGCTGCTTTCCTATTCTTTAGTATATGCCTTGCGCAAACCGTTTACTGCCGCCACCTTCGACGGGCTCGACTTTTTCGGCATGGACTATAAGACTGCAACCAGTATTATACAGATATCCGGCTACTTCATTTCCAAGCTGATAGGCATTAAGGTCATTTCCGAGTTGAAGAAAGAGAACCGGTTGAAGTTCATCATCCTTTCGGTGGCGGTTGCCGAGCTTTCCCTCGTCCTTTTCGGGGCGCTTCCGCAGCCTTTCAACGTATTCGCCCTATTCTTCAACGGACTTTCCCTGGGATGTATGTGGGGAGTGATTTTCAGCTTCCTCGAAGGACGCCGCGTAACGGATTTGCTGGCGAGCCTTATGGGTTTGAGTATCGCTATCAGCTCCGGAACGGCAAAATCTATCGGACTGTTTGTAATGGACAACCTGCATATCAGCGAATTCTGGATGCCAGCCTTCATCGGCGCGTTCGCTTTTCCGCTGCTCTCGTTCCTGGGGTGGCTGATGACGCGGATGCCCCAGCCTACGCAGGCGGATAAGGAGTTGCGCACGGAGCGCGTTACGCTGGACAGCAAGGCACGTATGAGCCTGTTCAAGAACTTCATGCCCGTACTGATAATGCTGTTCTTTGCCAATCTGTTCATCACGGTATTGCAGGACATCAAGGAAGATTTCCTGGTGAAGATACTCGATATCGAAGCCGCTGGACTCTCTTCCTGGGCATTTGCCAGGGTGGATGCAACGGTTACGCTGATAATCCTGTGCATGTTCGGGCTGATGTCGGTGGTACGGAGCAACATAAAGGTGCTGTGCCTCTTGCTGGGGCTGGTTACTTGCGGTACGGCTACGTTGAGTTTCGTGGCTTTCAACTATTCCGCACTGCAACTCCCGCCTATGACCTGGCTGTTTCTCCAAAGCCTGTCGCTCTACACGGTCTATCTCAGCTTCCAGACCCTCTTTTTCGAGCGCTTCATCGCTTGTTTCAAGATAAAGGGCAATGTGGGATTCTTCATCATCACCCTCGATTTCATCGGTTACACCGGTACGGTGGTCGTACTGGTATTCAAGGAATTCTTTAACCCCGGTATCAACTGGCTGGACTTCTATAACCTGATGTCCGGTTATGTGGGAATCGCTTGCAGCGTAGCCTTTGTAGGTTCGGCAGTTTACCTGATACAGCGTTATCGCCGTGAGAAATATATGACGGTTTCCGCCGGTATGCCCGATGCTCCTCGTGCTGCGAACGCCTTGTCCGGCGAGCGCGTTTCGTTGGGACTGGTTCCGGATATGGCGAAGTAACCGGAGGGGTGATTAAAGTAATCGGACAAGATAATAACAAAAAAGTAATCGGACAAAATAATAACAAAAGAGTAATCAGACAAGATAATAACAAATAAGATAATAGGTTGTATGAAAAAGATTGAATGCATCATTATGGATTGGGCAGGTACAGCGGTCGATTACGGCTGTTTTGCCCCGGTTGCCGCTTTTATCGAGAGTTTCAAGGCGATAGGCACTCCGGTAACCGCTGCCGAGACACGCGCCCACATGGGACTGACGAAGATAGAGGAAATACGCGCTTTGTTCAATATCGACCGCATAAAAAACGAGTTCGAGGCAAAATACGGACGCCCGTACAACGAAGACGATGTACAGGCACGCTATGCAGAGTTCCAGCGTGTGTTGTTCGCTTCCCTGGAAGACTATACGACACCCATTCCCGGTGTGGCCGAGACGATTGCCGCGTTGCGTGCGCAGGGCATCAAGGTAGGTTCCACCACCGGCTATACCCGCGCTATGATGGATGTCGTACTTCCGGCCGCCGCAGCCCGCGGATACATAGTCGATAACTGCGTAACGCCCGACGGACTTCCTGCCGGACGTCCCGCCCCCTATATGATATACCGCAATATGACGGAGCTTGCCGTACCTTCGGTAGACTGTGTGCTGAAATTCGGCGACACGATTGCCGACATCAAGGAAGGCGTGAATGCCAAAGTGTGGACGGTAGGCGTAGTGCTCGGCAGCAATGAGCTGGGACTGACGCAGGAAGAAGTGAATGCCCTGCCCGCTACCGAGTTGGCTGCCCGCAAGCAGGATGTCCGCGACCGTATGCTGGCTGCCGGAGCCCATTATGTGGTAGACTCCATTGAAGAGCTCCCCGCCGTGATAGAAGAAATCAATAACTTTAAAATACCAAGAATATGAAACCTTACATTTTGCTGACCCCCGGCCCCCTTACCACTTCCGATACCGTAAAAGAAGCCATGCTCACCGACTGGTGCACATGGGATGCGGATTACAACGTACATATTGTGGAGGAAATCCGCAAGTCCCTTGTAGCGCTCGCCACGAAGCAGACCGATGAATATACCTCCATTCTCCTGCAAGGCAGCGGAACATATTGTGTGGAAGCCGTTATCGGCAGCACTATCAAACCGGGCGACAAGCTTCTCATCCTGAGCAACGGAGCCTACGGCGACCGTATGGGCAATATAGCCGAATATCACGGTATCAACTACGATATGCTGGCTTTCGATGAGACGGAGCAGGTATCCGTTAACTATGTAGACGATTACCTGGCGCATAATGCGGAGATTACGCATGTATCGGTGGTACATTGCGAAACCACTACCGGCGTGCTGAACCCGTTGAAAGAGATTGCCCATATCGTGAAAATGCACGGTAAGAAACTGATTGTAGATGCTATGAGCAGTTTCGGCGGTGTACCTTTGGATGTACAGGAGCTGGGCATCGATTTCCTCATCAGCAGTGCCAACAAGTGTATTCAGGGCGTACCGGGATTCGGTTTCATCATTGCCCGCAAGTCGGAACTGATGCACTGTAAAGGAGTGTCCAAATCTCTTTCGCTCGATATTTACGACCAGTGGGAAACTATGGAGAACGGACATGGAAAGTGGCGTTTTACATCTCCTACCCATGTAGTGAGAGCCTTCAAGCAGGCTATGGACGAATTGGCGGAAGAAGGCGGGGTGGAAGCCCGTCACAAGAGGTATTGCAAAAACCACGACGTGCTGGTAAGCGGCATGCGTTCGCTCGGTTTCAAGACTTTGCTGCCGGATGAAATCCAGTCGCCCGTCATCACTTCCTTCCTTTATCCGAGTGCCGGTTTCGATTTCAAATCGTTCTATGCGCAGCTTAAAGAGAGAGGTTTTGTGATTTATCCGGGCAAGATTTCGCAGGCCGATACGTTCCGTATAGGTAATATCGGAGATGTATATCCGGAAGATTTCAGTAAACTCATTGAAGTTATCAAAGAGTGTAAATACTGATTGGGAGATATTTTGCAGGAGGGGTGTTGAAGTTCGCCGCGGATTACACAAATTCACACAGATTGAAATTAAATAATCGACTGTCGAGATAGACAATCTGTGTGGTCTCGTGTAATCTGCGGCGGGTTTTGATACCCCTCTTCGGGTATATATGGGGGTAATCTGTAACGGAGGCTATCTCAGTCGTATGCAGAGGCTACCTCAGTCGTATACAGAGACTACCTCAGTCCCATACAGAGGCTACCCCCGGCTGAATAGCGGGAAACGGTGTTTTACGGATGTATCTCCCCGTTCCGGACTCCGGTAACTGAAAAAGGGGGGACATCATGCTGCACGATGCAACAATTATAGGGCGGTAATCGTTGTTGAATTAAGAAAAAATTATATCTTTGTTCGTAGAATCAGGTATTCATGAAGATTCTGAACCCGATTACGAACCTCCTAAATTTATCTTTATGAAACGATTCTCCCTTTTTGCCGGTGCGGTTATATGCTCGATACTTGCCGGGTGCAACGGCCGCCAAGAGCATACCTTGCCTCCCGTATCCCGAGTGTCCGAACCTGCCGATACCCTTGTGCGCGCGGTGGAAACACCTTTCAGGGAGAAGCCGCTGGCTGCGGCCGATGTAACGCTCGCCAAAGATTTCCTTTACGATACCTATACGCTGGAAGATACCTATCCCTATAAGGATACGGTGCGCTCCTTCAAATGGGATATAATCCGCAACTGCCTGGCATACATTGAGAATATGCAGCGGGATACCGTGAGGTGGGTGGTATTGCAGAATTATAAGAACCTGAACCGTGAAGCCCCCTTGGTACGCAAGTTCGTGCGCAATGCCTACCGCCGTGTGGCGGATACGCTCGGGGTGGAGCGTTACCAGTCCGTGCCTTTGTACCTGCCGGGAGATACGCTGGTTCCCGAACGTTACGGCAGGGACGGGACTCTGGCATGCCTGCTGGGTACGGAGGGCAGCTTCGTCCGCATTCTTCCCGTTACCCTGGAGGAAGAGTGGCTGGCTCCCCGCCGTTATCTGAAACGGCTGGCAGACAGCACCGTTTTCAATCATGTCATCTTCGTAGACCGTTCAGACCAGAATATCGCCACGCTGGAACGTACGGGCAGGGGCGAATGGAAAATCCGCAGTATGAACCCCGCCACGACGGGACGGCATGCGCCGCCCTATGCGCAGGAAACGCCGCTGGGCATGTACCTGCTCCAGCAAAAGAAGCCGCGCATGGTCTTTCTGAAAGACGGTTCGGTGGCAACGGGAGGATACGCACCCTATGCCAGCCGCTTTACCAACGGGGCGTATATTCACGGAGTACCGGTGAATGTGCCGCGTACGGCAATGATAGAGTATAGCTGGTCGCTGGGTACTACGCCGCGTTCGCATATGTGCGTGCGCAATGCCACCTCGCATGCGAAGTTCGTATTCGACTGGGCGCCGGCGGAGCGCTCTTTGGTGGTGGTTATCGAATAGTACCTTCCTTTTTAACTATCTCCTTTTTAACTATCTGTATGATAAGCATATGGAGGAAAAGTACTAACTTTGCCGCCGTTATTTTTCAGTCCGGGTGCGTATGTTGCGATTTTACTTGTTCTTTTTACTCCTGTTTCTTCCCTGCTCCCTGTTTACAGGCGGTAGGTTTCCGGCGGGTGCAGCCGGAAAACCGGATGCTGCCTCGGTGGCGGAAGCGGCTGCGTATGCCGGCTTGTACCGTTCCATGCAGTTGGAGGGGGTAGTGGGCTGGAAGGCTTTCCGACAAGCAGTGGCAGGGTATTATAAGATTGCGGGGCGCAAGCGGGAGGTACTGACTTTGATAGATTTTTCCCGTCCTTCTACCGAAAAGCGTCTTTTCGTATTCGACATGAGGCAGCGTAAACTGCTTTTTTCTTCGGTCGTCTCCCACGGGAAGAACAGCGGCGGCATGTATGCCACTTCGTTTTCCAACGAATACGGTTCCTATAAAAGTTCCCTGGGCTTCTATCTGACGGAAACGACCTATCAGGGCAAAAACGGCTATTCCCTTATCCTGAACGGGTTGGAGAAAGGTATCAACGACCGTGCCCGCGAGCGTGCCATTGTGATGCACGGAGCCGCCTACGCCGACCCTTCGCTCGTGAGCCGGGGCGGACGCCTGGGGCGCAGTTTCGGCTGTCCGGCTGTTCCGCAGAAACTGGCACGTCCTATCATCGACGCTATCAAGGGAGGGAGCGTGATGTATATCTACGCAGGTACGCCCGATTACCTGGCTCGCAGTTCTGTCCTGAAAGAAGCAGGCCTGCTGTAAAACTACCGCATCTTTTGATATGCGTCAATTTCCGTACGCTTTTATTTTACTAATTTTGCCCCGGTTTTCGGGAGAACGATTGTATGGCGACATCAAGAGAAATGACGGAAGGGCGGGCGCTTCCGCTGATATTCAATTTTACCCTGCCCCTATTGCTGGGCAATCTGCTGCAACAGACCTATTCGTTGGTGGATGCTGCGATTGTCGGTAAGTTCCTGGGCATAAATGCGCTGGCTTCCGTCGGGGCAAGCACGTCGGTCATATTCCTGATACTCGGCTTTTGCAACGGCTGTTGCGGCGGGTTCGGCATTCCGGTGGCACAGAAGTTCGGGGCGAGAGATTACGTTACGATGCGCCGTTATGTGGCCGTCAGCCTGCAACTGGCCGCGGTGATGTCGGTGGTGATTGCCATAGTCACGAGCCTCTGCTGTGCAAGCATCCTGCACATGATGCGCACGCCCGGGAATATCTTCACCGGGGCTTATTACTATCTGCTCGTTACTTTCATAGGCGTTCCCTGCACTTTCTTCTATAACCTGCTTTCCAGCATCATACGCGCTTTGGGCGACAGCAAGACGCCGTTCTGGTTTCTGCTCTTTTCCACCGTACTCAATATCCTGCTCGACTTGTTCTGCATCCTCGTCTTGGACTGGGGCGTGGCGGGGGCGGCAATCGCCACGGTATTTTCGCAGGGCGTTTCGGCGGCGCTGTGCTACGTTTATATGATGAAACGTTTCGATATCCTGCGTACTACCCCTGCCGAGCGCAGGTTCGACGGTGCGCTGGCGCGGACACTGATGTATATCGGAGTGCCCATGGGGTTGCAGTTCTCCATTACCGCTATCGGCAGTATCATGTTGCAGAGTGCCAACAATGCGCTGGGTACGGCATGCGTGGCGGCTTTTACCGCTGCGATGCGCATAAAGATGTTCTTCATGTGCCCCTTCGAGAGCCTGGGCATGGCAATGGCTACTTATAGCGGGCAGAACTACGGTGCGGGCAAGCCCGAACGCATCTGGCAGGGCGTCAAGGCAAGCACGCTCATGATGATTGTGTACTGGGCGTTTACTTTTGTGGTGCTGATGCTCGGAGCCGGAACGTTCGCCCTGCTGTTCGTGGAGGCGTCGGAAGTGGAAATCCTGGAAGATACGGAACTGTTCCTGCATGCTTCCGTTTCCTTCTTCCCGGTGTTGGGGCTGCTCTGCATCTTGCGCTATACCATTCAGGGAGTGGGCTACACGAATTTGGCAATGCTCTCGGGCGTTTCCGAGATGATAGCGCGTATCCTGGTCAGCCTGCTGGCTGTCCCGGCATTCGGCTATATCGCGGTTTGCTTCGGCGACCCTACCGCCTGGGTTTTTGCAGACTTGTTCCTGATTCCGGCTTTTATATATGTATACCGCCGCATACTCCGGATGAACAAAAATTAGTGTATCTTTGTATCGGTGGTTAGTGTATGACGATGACCGAACGGAAGATTATACATATTGATATGGATGCTTTCTACGCTTCCGTAGAGCAGCGCGACAATCCGGCACTGCGTGGCAAGCCTGTGGCGGTAGGTCATGCCCAGGAACGGGGCGTGGTGGCTGCCGCCAGTTACGAAGCCCGCCGGTTCGGGGTGCGTTCGGCAATGCCGTCGCAGAAGGCCAAGCGGTTGTGCCCGCAGCTAATCTTCATTCCGGGGCGTATGGAGCTGTATAAGTCGGTATCCCGCCAGATACACGGTATTTTCCATGAATATACGGATATCGTAGAGCCTATCTCGCTGGATGAGGCTTTTCTGGATGTGACGGAAAACAAGCCGGGCATTCTCCTTGCCGTAGACATAGCCCGGGAAATCAAGCGGAAAGTGCGCGAAAGGCTGAACCTGATAGCCTCCGCCGGCGTTTCCTACAATAAGTTCCTCGCCAAGATAGCTTCCGACTACCGCAAGCCCGACGGCCTGTGCACCATTCATCCCGACCAGGCGTTGGAGTTCATAGCCCGCCTGCCGATAGAGAGCTTCTGGGGAGTAGGCCCGGTGACGGCAAAGAAGATGCACGCCCTGGGCATACACAATGGAGAACAACTGCGCGCCTGCTCGCAGGCGATGCTGCTGCGCGAGTTCGGGAAGGTGGGAAGCATCTATTACGATTTTGCCCGGGGGATAGACTTGCGCCCGGTGGAGGCGGTGCGTGTCCGCAAATCTATTGGGTGCGAGCATACGTTGGAAAAGGACATCAGCCGGCAGGCATCAGTCATTATCGAGCTTTATCATACCGCGGTGGAGTTGGTAGGCCGGCTGGAGCATAAGGGGTTCCGGGGGAATACGCTGACGCTGAAAATCAAGTTCCATGATTTCAGCCAGATAACCCGCAGCATTACGCAGTCCAGGGAGCTGACTACGCTCGACGTAATCCTTCCGCTGGCAAAGCAACTTTTGAAGGAGGTCGATTACGAGCATCATCCTATCCGTCTGATAGGGCTTTTCGTATCCAATCCCCGTGAGGAAAACGATGAAAGAGGTGTGTGGGAGCAGTTGAGTTTTGAATTTAGCGACTGGGAATTCGATAAATAAGATAAAAAGAATGTTATCTTTGCCTTTCGGAACGTATCTTTATCTTTCAGAGCGTATCTTTGTTTTTCAGAACATATCTTTATTTTTCGGAACATTAAAAAAATACAATGCAATGGGTTGTTTTATGAATATCTTGTGGCTGGTATTCGGCGGTATCTTTACTGCCGTGGAGTATATGATAGCCAGTCTGTTGATGATGATTACAATCGTGGGCATTCCTTTCGGCATGCAAACGATGAAAATGGCAGGGCTTGCCTTGTGGCCTTTCGGCAAAGAGGTGCGTAGCGGGGAGCGTTCGGGCGGCTGCCTGTATATACTGATGAACGTGCTGTGGATTTTCCTGGGCGGGATATGGATTTGCCTTTCGCATCTGGGATTCGGGATATTGCTGTGCATCACTGTCATAGGCATCCCCTTCGGCATGCAGCATTTCAAGCTCGCTGCTTTGGCATTGGCTCCTTTCGGAAAGGATATCGTGGTGGCGTAAGTACCTTATCCCGTACAGCGGGGCAGGCCGGTAAAAGAAAATGTGCCGGACTCACCACAGATTGCATGGATTAATACGGATTATTATCTTGGTAATCAGTTATCCTGATTTCAATCTGTTTAATCCGTGTAACCTGCGGTGAATTCGGCACACTCTTATTTAAAGCTGTAATTTACATGGTCATGGCAGCTTGCTTTGCAAGCAGTTTTTGCAGTTTGCCGTTTAAGGTCTGGCACATAGCACCGTTGCCCATTGCCTGATAGCGTTTGATACGGTACTGTAACATAAAAATTTCATTTGCATTCTTTTTCATAATCGTCTTCTTTTTTTGCCTTCCGCGTTTCGGAAAGCTGTTAAACATCTTTTCTTACTTTCTCTTTATTAACGCTGCAAAGATACGAAATGTTCATGGAAAATATGTTTTATAACATAGAAAAGTGCATTTCTTTCTTCTTTTTCCTATAAAAAGCCTTGTTTTGCTATCCGCGTATTACAAATATAAGACATATCTCCATGCCGCTTTCAGTGCAGGTGCTACGTTGAAGGTGCATTTGGAATAAATAAATTTCCTTTTCCCCGCTATTTATGCTATTTTTGTAAGACAACCCCAACCGTATGTATATTATGAAACGTGCAGCTACTTTATTTTCCGGAATTATCTGCCTGTTGTGCCTGCTGTGTGCCTGCGGCGAACCCCATTTTATGACAGATGCCGCCTACCGCTCGCGTGTGGAGCGGGACTTCCGGCAGAAGAAGGCTCTGATGCCGAAGGGAGACTTGTTTGCCATATTCGACACTTCTCTCACGGCCTACGAACGTGAGGCGTTGGAATTCCTTTACGCCTATATGCCCCTGGCGGATATTACGGATTATCCCGGAGAGTTTCACCTGATGAACGTACGCGCTTCCCGGCGTGCCGCCCGTGAGATGCCCTGGGGGAAAACGGTTCCCGAGGACGTATTCCGGCATTTTGTACTCCCCGTGCGGGTGAATAACGAACATCTGGACAGTGCGCGTATCGTATTTTACGAAGAGCTGAAAGACCGGGTGAAGGCGCTTTCCCTGCAAGACGCCATTCTGGAAGTGAACCACTGGTGTCATGAGAAAGCCGTTTACATGCCCTCCGATGCCCGCACGAGTTCGCCATTGGCGACGGTACGCACCGCTTACGGCCGTTGCGGTGAGGAATCTACGCTGTTGGTCGCCGCGCTCCGTTCGGTAGGCATCCCGGCACGGCAGGTCTATACGCCCCGCTGGGCGCATACCGACGACAACCATGCGTGGGTAGAGGCGTGGGCAGACGGCAAATGGCATTTCCTGGGAGCCTGCGAACCCGAACCGGTGCTGAACCTGGGGTGGTTCAACGCACCTGCCAGCCGGGGGATGCTGATGCATACGAAAGTTTTCGGGCGCTATGAGGGGACGGAGGAGGTGATGTCCGTTACGCCCAACTATACCGAAATCAATGTAATCGACAACTATGCGCCCACGGCGGAAGCCTCCGTAACCGTGGTGGGTACAGACGGCATGCCGGTAGATAATGCCTGCGTGGAATTCAAGCTTTATAACTATGCGGAGTTCTATACGGTAGCCACCAAATACACCTCTGCCGCCGGCACTTGCAGGCTGACCGCCGGAAAGGGGGATATGCTAGTGTGGGCATCGAAAGACGGACGTTTCGGCTTTGCCAAGCTCTCCTTCGGCAAGCAGCCGGAACTGACGGTGAAGCTCGATAAAAAGGAGGGCGACGCCTTTGCCGTGGATATAGACATCGTACCGCCGCCGGAAACGGCCTGCCTGCCCGAAGTGACGCCGGAACAGCGTGCTGCGAACGACCGGCGGTTGGCGCAGGAAGATTCCGTACGCAACGCTTATACGGCAACGTTTATGACGGAGGAAACGGCTGCGCATTTCGTCCGTTCCTTATCCGGCAGTTTGGAGGCTTATGAAACGGAGCAGGCGGTGAAATACCTGGTCGCCTCGCGTGGCAACCATGCCGTGATGCGGGAATTTCTGGAACATGCGGCTGCCACAGGCAAGGTAGAGCTTGCCTTGTCCCTGCTGGAACAACTTTCGGAAAAAGATTTGAGGGATGTGAGCAGGGAGGTGCTGGACGACCATTTCCGGAACACTCCCGCGGATATTCCCAGTTCCTATTATTGCAGCGCCCTGCTCAATCCCCGTATTGCGACGGAGGAGCTGACCGCATACAAGTCTTTCTTCCGCAGCGTACTGGATGCGGAGACTGCCGAAGCCTTCCGCCTGCATCCGCAGAAGCTGGTGGAGTGGTGTACGAAGCACATCGTGCCGAACGATTCGCTGAATTCGCAACGCATCCCGATGTCTCCTCAAGGGGTATGGAAGTCCGGGATAGCGGACAGGCGTTCGCGGGACATCTTTTTCGTGGCAATGGCGCGCAGCGTAGGTATCCCGGCATGGATAGACGAGGTAACGGGGAAAGTCCGCTACCAGGATTTAGCCAATCACCCGGAGCTGAAAGAGGGGGCTACCTATGATGTGGACTTTGAGAGCGAAGCTGCCGAAGTCCTTCCGCCCCTGGGCAGGGTGGGAGCCACCTACCGGCCTACGGCGGTGGTGGAAAATCCGAAGTACTATACCCATTTTACATTGTCGAAGTTCGACAACGGTACGCTCCGCCTGCAAAATTACAATGAGAAGAATACGACATGGGAAAACCTGCTGAAAGTAGGCAGGCGTATGCCTGCCGGATATTATGTGCTGGTTACCGGTACACGCCTGGCAAGCGGCGGCGTGCTGGCGCGGATAACATCTTTGAACGCCGTTGCGGACAAGTATGCCGAAACACAGTTGGTACTGCGCGAAAGCGAGGATGAGATACAGGTGATAGGCAATTTCGATTCCGAATCGCTCTTTACCCCGTGCAGTGCGGAAGCCGGGGCGGATGCCCTGCCGGCACAAAGCCTGTTGAAAGCATGCGGACGCGGTTATTTCGTAGTAGGGATATTGGGCGTCGGCCAGGAGCCCACGAACCATGCGCTGCGGGACATTGCCGCATTGAAAACGGAGCTGGAGAAATGGGGGCGCAAGATTGTCCTGCTTTTCCCGGATGAAGCCCGGTACAGGAGCTTCCGTCCGGAGGAGTTTCCCGGCTTGCCCTCTACCGTTATCTACGGCATAGATACGGACGGCATCTCCGCCCGGATAGCGGAAGGCATGGAGTTGAAGCATAAGGGTACGCTACCCGTATTTATCATTGCAGATACATTCAATAGGGTAGTATTCTTGTCGCAGGGCTATACAATAGGCTTGGGAGAACAGTTGTTGAGAACGATAAAGGGGATTTGAGGGATTGGAGGCTGAACTCTCAATTCCCAGCCCTCAGCTTACCGATAGTCTCCCTAACCCTTTTCTCGGTCGTTACATCCCGTGCGAATTCATCGACGCGTACGGTTGCTCCCATAGCAATCTGTTCTTTACGGTATTGCATACGGCTTGTTACAGTCTCCCTTGCCGAGAAATGAAACTCGCGTATGCCCGTTTCGCGGGCGATGCGTGCGATATTCCTTTCGTTTACGCCGCAACCGGCAAGCAAGATGATGCGTCCTGCCGCCTGCTGTCGGAGCTCCTTCAATAAAGGAATGCCCTGCTCGGCGGTGGGCTGCTGTCCGGAAGTCAGGATACGGCGGCAGCCTAAACCGATGATGTCCTCCAATGCTTTCCGGGGATTACGGCAAACATCGAAGGCGCGGTGGAAAGTTACCGGGATGTCCTGGGCAGCCTCCATGAATTGCTTCATCAGGGGGATATCCACCTCGCCGTCGGCCGTCAGACACCCTACGACAATGCTGTCCGCTCCCAGACGGCGGGCGTTGTCGATGTCCTTCAGCATGATGCGTTGTTCGATAGGCGAGTACAGGAAATCGCCCCCGCGGGGACGGATAATGACATGCAGCCCGGTGTTTTGCAACACCTCCCTTGCAATGGCGATATCGCCGTACGAAGGGGTGGTTCCTCCTTCGGGTATCCCGGCACACAATTCCACCCGGTCGGCTCCGCCGGCTTGGGCGGCGATGCAACTCTCCACGGAGTTGGCGCATACTTCAAACGAATATTCCTTCATGGCTTTGCTCTTTACCTGTTTTGCTCCGGCAAAAATAAGAAAAACCGGTGAATTCCGGAAGCATATAAAAAGAGGGTGAACCTCGGTACACCCTCCTATATTACTATCATTTTCCGATTATTCCCTATTTACTTGGCATAGCTTACCGCACGCGTTTCGCGGATAACGGTAATCTTCACCTGTCCCGGGTACGTCATTTCGTCCTGTATCTTCTTGGCTATTTCACCGGAAAGGCTTTCCGTAGCCTTGTCGTCGATTTTGTCCGCACCGACGATTACGCGCAACTCGCGTCCCGCCTGGATAGCATAGGTCTTGGTTACGCCGGGGTAGGACATTGCCAGTTGCTCCAGGTCGTTGAGGCGCTTGATGTAAGCTTCCACGATTTCGCGGCGTGCTCCCGGACGTGCGCCGGAGATAGCGTCGCACACCTGTACGATAGGAGCCAGCAGGCTGGTCATTTCCACCTCGTCGTGGTGGGCGCCGATAGCGTTGCATATGTCCGGTTTCTCCTTGAACTTCTCCGCTAACTTCATGCCGTAGAGTGCGTGCGGCAATTCCGGTTCTTCATCGGGCACTTTGCCAATGTCATGCAGCAGGCCGGCACGTTTCGCTTTCTTCGGGTTCAGCCCCAGCTCCGATGCCATTACAGCACAGAGGTTGGCTGTTTCGCGTGCGTGCTGCAACAGGTTCTGCCCGTAAGAAGAACGGTATTTCATCTTACCGATGATACGGATAAGCTCGGGGTGCAGCCCGTGGATACCCAGGTCTATGGTAGTGCGCTTGCCGGTTTCAATGATTTCTTCCTCTACCTGCTTGCGTACTTTGGCTACGACTTCCTCGATGCGTGCCGGGTGGATGCGTCCGTCCGTTACCAACTGGTGCAGTGCCAGACGGGCGATTTCACGGCGAACGGGGTCGAATGCCGACAGTACGATAGCTTCCGGCGTATCATCCACCACGATTTCCACACCGGTGGCTGCTTCCAGCGCACGGATGTTGCGTCCTTCGCGGCCGATGATGCGTCCCTTGATTTCATCCGATTCGATGTGGAATACGGTTACGGAGTTTTCGATAGCCGTTTCCGTTGCCACACGCTGTATGGACTGTATAACGATTCGCTTTGCCTCTTTGCTTGCAGTGAGCTTGGCATCGTCCATAATATCGTTGATGTAAGACTGTGCCTGGGTCTTGGCCTCCTCTTTCAGGGATTCTACCATGCGCTCTTTGGCTTCTTCGGCAGAAAGGCCGGAAATGGCTTCCAGTTTCTCTATTTCCTGGCGTTGCAGGTGTTCCAGTTCCTCTTTCTTCTTGTCTACGATAGCCAGTTGGGCTTCCAGGTTCTCCCTGACAGCCTCGGCTTCCAGCTTCTTGCGTTGGATTTCTTCCTGGCGCTGGTTCAGTACCAGCTCGCGTTGTTTCAGCTTGTTTTCAGCCTGCTGTATCTTTTGGTTGCGAAGCGATACTTCTTTCTCCAAATCAGCCTTCTTGTTCAGGAATTTTTCCTTTACTTCCAGCAACTTATTCTTTTTAATCACTTCCGCTTCCGTCTCGGCCTCTTTGAGGATGCTGTCGTATTTATTCTTCAGCCCATGCTTGAAGAACATGTACGAAGCAAATCCGCCGACAATGAAACAGGCAATGGATACCACTATTGTAACTACTGTCATTTTATTAATTTGTTTTAAGTATATAAATAAAAAGCACTGCATAAAAGCCCGCCTTTTTACAGGCGGGGCTTTTGTACAGTGCGCGATATTTTTCTCTCGTAAAAGACGGGACAGAGGATAGCTTTCTTTATTCTTCCTTGAAATACGTTTCCAATACTTCCGTCAGTTCCTTTATCTTGGCTGTATAGGGCTCGGTATCGTTGCGGTCTTTCAACCGGAGGTTCTCCAGAGCGAATTGATAGGCTGCCATAGCTATAATCCTCTCCGAGGCTATGTTCTGATAACGTTCCCGATACGCATTGACCCGGATATTTACCTGTTTGGCAGCTTCCCTTACTATTTCCTCGTCCTCGCGGCTGATTGTGAGGGGGTAGGTGGCTCCTGCCATTTGCAGGTTTATCTTTATCTTATCGTTCATACATCCTCTTTCTTCTATTCATTCAACAAAGCGATGCATTTATCGACTTCACGCACTAATTTGGACAATCGCAGCTTCGTCTCTTTTACGTCGCTGCCGTTAAGGCTGATTGTCGTAGCTGTTTTTAGGTTCATGTAGTTGGTTTCCAGCTCTTTGTATTCGGCACGTACTTTCTCGCATTCTTCTTCTTTGGCTTCGAGAAGTTGCTTAAGTTCAGCTTTTTCGCGTTTTAATTCATCGTGCAGATAGATTAAATGCCGCAGCCTGGCTTCAAAAGTACTTAATAGCTTCTTTTCTTCGTCTGTCATTACTACACCAAAATTGTACACAAAAATACAATTTACTTGGAGATTACAAAAGCTTTTCAAAGAAAAATGTTCCGTATGTACCGAAATAAGGAAAAAATGGGGCTGTTGCGGTACGATAAGGGGGGGGATTGCGCACGGTCAAATCCTTCCGTTCCTAAAATCCGTATGCCTGGTTGCCGTAAACTGATTTTCCGTTACTGGATTTTAATCGTCCGACATATGTTTTATTTTCGTCCCACATATATCGGACGAAAATAAAACATATGTCGGACGATATGAAGATAGCTATCGGACGCTAAATTTTCAGTAAGATACGCTTAGTCCGTTGCGGCAGGCGAAACTGCCTTGTACGCGTGCAGGATTATCCTGTAAGGTATTGCGTGCGGCCGTTTCCTTGAAACCCGATAAAATGTACCGTTTATTAGGTGCATTGGGCGGCATTTTCCTATCTTTGCGGATAGCTCCGGTAGGATATATCGGCAAGACAGGCGGATAAAATAATCCGGTAAAACGGTCTGGTAACCGGACAATCCGGCAACGGGGGCTGAAAAGGGGCATCTGCCGGTAATCCGGAGAGCCGGTTATATATTATTAGTATTAAATATAAGAATAAGGCAATATGAAGATTTTAGTTACTTACGCCGTTCAGGGTGAATTTACGGAATTGAGGTTTCCCGGTTTGATAGGGGAGGAAGAGGTGCAGGTGGGGTATCTCCGCACCGGAGTGGGAAAGGTGAAATCTGCTTTTTATCTTTCGGAGGCGATTGCCCGTGCGCAACCGGATTTGGTAGTCAATATGGGTACGGCGGGTACTGTCCGCCACCGGGTAGGGGATATCTTTGTATGCCGTCATTTTGTAGACCGCGACATGCAGAAGTTGTCCGCCCTCGGTGTGGAATGCGAAATAGATTCGGCGGAGCTGTTGGCGCAAAAAGGGTATTGCCTGCATTGGCAGGGTGAGGGGGTGTGTAATACGGGCGATACGTTCCTGACGGAATTATCGGACGTAAAAGGCGATGTGGTGGATATGGAGGCATATGCCCAGGCATTGGTGTGCCGCGCCAAGAATACCCCGTTCATCGCCGTGAAGTACGTTACGGATATCATCGGACAGAACTCCGTGAAGCACTGGGAAGATAAGCTCGGGGATGCCCGTAAGGGATTGGGCGGGTTCTTCGAGGAGGTAGGGGGAGCGGTGAGGTGATAGGTGGATGCTGTATCCTCTGTGGTGAAAGTCCCCTTCTCTTATTTCAGCGTTTTAAAAGAGAGAATATGGTAGCTCGTCCCCACCGCAACCAGCAGTAACAGTATGTTCAGCCACCAGTAGGGCACTATGAAGATTACGCAGTTGAGGATAGTAATCCATATCAGCGATACCGAGATGATTTTGGCCTTTAGCGGGATAGCTCTGTTTTCGCGGAAGTTGCGGATGTAGTTTCCCAGGTGTTTCTGGCGTAGCAGCCAGTTGTATAGACGGGGAGAGCTGCGTGTGTAAAGGGTGGCGGTGAGTAATAAAAACGGGGTGGTAGGCAGCAGCGGGAGGAAGATGCCGATGATGCCGAGTGCCAAGGAGAGTGTGCCGAGCAGGATATAGAGGGATTTCATGCCGCAAAAATAGGATAAATAACGGTTAGTTCCAGCGCTTTTTTGTATTTTTGCCGCTGCATCGAGGTGACATTAGATGCATAGGTTCTATAAACGATATTTTAATTAGCGTATTAATAGTATGTACACAGTCATTAAACGAATGGAGGTGTCGGCTGCCCACAGCCTGAGGCTTTCCTATCAGAGTAAATGTGAGAATCTGCATGGTCACAATTGGATAATCACAGTCTATTGCCGTTCCAAGGAGCTGAATGAGGACGGAATGGTGGTGGATTTCAGCCACATCAAGCAAGCGGTGCAAGAAAAGTTAGACCACCGGAATATCAATGAGGTACTTCCCTTCAATCCCACAGCCGAGAATATTGCACGCTGGATATGCGACCGGATACCGGCATGCTTTAAGGTGGAGGTACAGGAGTCCGAATCGAATGTGGCAATTTATGAGAAAGATTAACGAGATATTTTACAGCTTGCAGGGAGAGGGGTTCCATACGGGTACTCCCGCCGTCTTTATCCGCTTTTCCGGCTGTAACCTGAAGTGCTCTTTCTGCGATACGCAGCACGAGGAGGGTGTCGGGATGTCCGATGAGGAGATTTTGGCGGAAGTGGGGAAATATCCCGCAACGACGGTGATACTGACGGGTGGAGAGCCGTCGCTCTGGATTGACTGGGAGTTCGTAGACCGCTTGCACCGCATGGGGAAGTTTGTCTGCATCGAAACTAACGGAACACGTCCGCTGCCGGATAATATAGACTGGGTAACCTGTTCGCCCAAGCAGGGGGCGGAGCTGCGTATCTCGCGCATGGATGAGGTGAAGGTGGTGTACGAGGGGCAGGACATTGCTGTGTACGAGCCGCTTCCTGCCAGGTATTTCTTCCTGCAACCTTGTTCCTGCAACAATATCGGCGAGACTGTGGACTGCGTGATGCGGCATCCGAAGTGGAGGTTGAGCTTGCAAACGCATAAGCTGATAGATATCCGGTAAATCCGCTTACGAGGTTTACCACGGATTAGTACAGATTAAAACAAAATAGTTGATTATCAGTATGATAATCTGCGCTAATCCGTGTAATCTGCGGTAAACCTCGATATACCTTCATTGCTTTTGTAGGGACGCCGGCTACTATAAACCGTAATCTTGGTACATATCTCAGTAATCGGTGTACAGTATTTGGGAATGAACCCTGCTATATTTGCAGGGTAAAAACGTACTGTACTATGAATATAAAGAAAATGCTTGTCGCTGTGCCGTTTATAGTAGGCGGTATGGCGGATATCGATGCGCAGAGTGTGAAAACGGAAGTACCGGAAATCAGTGTTTTTCCGACGGGCAGCGAAAACACCGGGTTCGGGAAGTTCTTCTCCGGCAAGTCCTGGCTGGCTCCGCTGACGGGCAATAAGGAATTGAATGTGCCCATGTCCAATGTAACTTTCGAGCCGGGTTGCCGCAACAACTGGCATAGTCATACGGGCGGACAGATTCTTATCGCCGTCGGCGGAACGGGGTATTACCAGGAACGCGGACAGGCCGCCCGTCGTCTGCTGCCGGGGGATGTGGTGGAGATTGCTCCTGGCGTGGAGCATTGGCACGGGGCGGCGCCCGACAGTTGGTTTTCGCATATAGCGGTGGAGTGCAATCTGCAAATCAATAAGAACACATGGTTGGAGCCTGTGAGCGACGAGGAATATGCGAGGGCGGTGAAGTGAGAGTTTCCTGCGTTTTTGCATTCGAGAATTACTACTTCTAATCATAAAGAATTACTGCGATGAAACGACTGACATTTGTATTAACCGCATTCCTGCTCCTTGCATGCGGAGGGGCGGATGCACAAAAAAAGAGTGAACCTATGAAGATATTAGTGGCTTATTTTTCCCATAGCGGCAATACCCGTGCCATGGCGGAGCAGATTCGGGAGGCTACGGGAGCGGATATTTTTGAGATTGAACCCGGCGAACCTTATTCCTCGGTTTACCAGGAGGTGCTGGAACGCGGCAAGAGAGAGATTAAGGGTAATGTAAAACCGCCTTTGAAGTCCATGCCCGGTAACCTGGCGCAATATGATGTGATTTTTGTGGGCTCTCCGAACTGGTGGAGTACTATCGCTCCGCCGGTGGCAACTTTCCTTGCCAATGAAGGCCTTGCGGGTAAGACTGTCGTGCCTTTTGTAACCCACGGTGGCGGTGGCATGGCGGGATGCGAAGCGGCTGTCAAAGGTCTTTGCCCCCAGTCCCGGATGTTGAAGGGGCTGGCTGTCAACGGGAGTTCTGTCAAAGGCGCTGCTCCCCAGGTGAGGAAATGGCTGAAGGAGATAGGTATTGTAAAGTAAGCGAGAGAAGTAAACGAGAGAGATGAAAAAGATATTGTTAACGGGCGTTTTGGCGCTGTGGGGAGCGCTATCGGCATCCGGACAACCGGATACGATACCGGGTAAGGAAAAGAATATGGACAGAATAGAATTGTGCAAAAAGAACTATGCCGCCTTGTTCAGCGGCGAGGCGCTGACGGGGCAGGGTACAGACCCTGAGCTGATGAATATGCTTCAGAAATATATTTTCGGCGAGGTATTCCGTACCGGAGAGCTCGATATGAAAACCCGTGAGATGATTACTTGTATCACGCTGACAACCATGCAGACGTTGCCTCAATTGAAAGCGCATGCTGCTGCCGCCCTGAATGTCGGCGTTACGCCCGTCGAATTGAGGGAGCTTATATATCTGTGCGCTCCTTTTATCGGCTTTCCAAAGACTTTGAATGCGCTGACGGTTGTAAACGAGGTGTTTAAGGAGTGCGGCATAGCCCTCCCCTTGGAGGAGCAGGGTACGGTGACGGAAGAAAACCGGTATGAGAAAGGGGCGGCTATCCAGAAGCCGTTGTACGGGGATGAGATTGCCGAGGCATTGAAGGATGTGCCCGGAGGATTGGGAAGCGAGGCGGCTCGTTTCCTTACCGCCTTCTGCTTCGGGGAGATTTACACCCGTAACGGGCTGGATGTAAAGACGCGGGAGCTGCTGGTGTATTGCATCCTTACGACCCTGGGTGCGGACAGCCAGTTGGTTTCGCATGGAATGGGGAATATAAAGCTGGGTAACGGCAAGGAAACGCTTGCAGCGGCTGTGATACAATGCTTGCCGTACATCGGTTTTCCACCGGCGATAAAGGCGTTGAAGATTATTCAGGGGTTATAAGTCAGGTCAGATTAAACTGATAGATATACATAATTGGGAGCATGTGGTTTTGCATGTAATCGCGAAGCACACACAAACGTTTATTGTAATCAAATGAATGTATTGGGTTTGATGCTGCCGGTCGTTTTCAGCTTAACAAGGTACTTAGCATACTTTTCTACATTTTCCAGATATGAAAATGTAGGACGTTAAACTATTGCGATTGTTATTTGTCCGACTTTTGTCCGACCTAAATGAGATAAGACCATGTAAACTGTTAATTTACATGGTCTTATCTCTGCACGGGAGGAGAGGCTCGAACTCCCGACACCCGGTTTTGGAGACCGGTGCTCTACCAACTGAGCTACTCCCGTATTGCGGTTGCAAAGGTAATGGAAACTTTCAAATCTGCAAGCCCTTTGTCGCTTTATTTTAAGGCGAAATTTGCTTATAGCATTTGTAAGTCCTGATACATAATGCGATACGCCGCCGCTTTTTTTTCTAAGGCGAGCGGATAAGCTCTTGAGGAGGACGGCATACGGTAAAGGCGCATAGGACGGCCTTCGAAAAGGAATTCTGCAAAGTCGCTCACTTTGGGCTCTTTCAGCGAGAATTGCGTACAAAGCGTGTCCGTGGCTTTCTGCCCGGTAGTAACGATTGCTTTACATTGCGGCAGTTGCCGTAGCAGCGATGCCGTATCGGTAGGCTGTACTACTTCGAGGAATTTGTCGGAGGCGTTGTCCTGCAACCGTCGGATAGCGGTGGCCGTATCGAACAGGGCGATGCCTTTCTCGTTCAGGAAGTCGATGATGCACTCTTTGCAGAATGCTTTTCGGGATTTTTCTACGAAACGGTCTTTGTCACCGAAGAACAGGTAGCCCACGATGCGCCACATGTCGTTGTTCCAGTTCGGGTAGTAGAACTCCATAGACCACCGTTTCTTCTGCGGCGGAAAGCTGCCCAGCATCAGCAGACGCGCATTGGCGGGGAGAAAGGGTTCTAAAGGGTGCTGCTCTATTTCCATAGGATAGAATTTATGAAATGAAGAAGGGAAGGCGTAGGTTGAATACATCTTCCCTTCTCGTATGGTTTCGGAATTGCCTTTTGCCTCTTCCGGCATGTTTGCCGTTATGGAAGGGGCGCAGGACTTGTTATTTACGGTAGCTTTCCAACTCCTCGGCTTTGATTTTGCAGATGAAGTTGAAGTGCTTCTCTATTTCCGATTCTGCATAGTTCACATAGACCCGTGCGGACTTGGCGAACATCTCGGGCGCTTTGGTTGCATCCTGAATCAGCAGGTGGGACATCACGCATACGGCAGCCATTTCGTAAAGGCGGCGGGCTACGAAGTCCAGCAGTTCCTGGTTGCCGCTTTCCTTAACGGCATTGGTGCAGGCGTCGAACTTGTTCGTCATCTCTTTTACGCGCTCCAACAGCGGCTGCATTTCCTCGCTGCACGGAATCAGCTCGTAGTCGCGCAGGGTGGCGGCATATGCGCCGTTGGTAACGTAGCGGATAGCGGCTACGGTTTGCAACTGTGTAGTGCCTTCGTAAATGGAGGTGATACGTGCGTCGCGGTAGATGCGTTGGCAGGCGTATTCCAGCATGAAGCCCGAACCGCCGTGTATCTGGATGCTGTCGTAAGCATTCTGATTGGCATATTCGGAGTTCATACCTTTAGCCAGCGGAGTGAAGGCGTCGGCCAGCTTGGCATATCTCTTTTGCTCCTGGCGTTCTTCCGGAGTGAGCTTGCGTTCGCGGGCGATGTCGTCCAGTGCCTTGTAGATGTCTACGTAGCGCGAGGTCTGGTACAGCAGGGCGCGGCCGGCATCCAGCTTGGCTTTCATAATGGACAGCATGTCGTACACTGCCGGGAATTCGATGATAGCCTTGCCGAACTGCTTGCGGTCTTTGGCATAGGCGAGTCCTTCGTTGTAGGCGGCTTGCGACAGGCCTACGGACTGTGCGGCGATACCCAGGCGGGCGCCGTTCATCAATGCCATTACGTATTTAATCAAGCCGAGCTTGCGCTCGCCGCAAAGTTCGCATTTGGCGTTCTTGTAAACCAGCTCGCAGGTGGGAGAGCCGTGGATACCCAGCTTGTTCTCGATGCGGCGGACGTTTACGCCGCCGTCGCGCTTGTCGTAGATGAACATGGAGAGGCCGCGGCCGTCTTTTGTCCCTTCTTCCGAGCGCGCCAGCACGAGATGCAGGTCGGCATCACCGTTGGTGATGAAACGTTTCACTCCGTTCAGGCGCCAACAGTTATTGGCTTCGTCGTAGGTGGCTTTCAGCATCACGCTCTGGAGGTCGGAGCCGGCATCCGGTTCGGTTAAGTCCATCGACATGGTTTCACCGGCGCAGATACGGGGGATGAAGCGGCTGTGCTGGTCTTCGTTGCCGAACTCGTAAAGGGTTTCGATACAGTCCTGCAAAGACCAGATGTTGCCGAAACCGGCATCGGCGGCGGCCACGATTTCCGCACACATGGTATACGGGGTAATCGGGAAGTTCAATCCGCCGAAACGACGGGGCATGGTCATGCCGTTCAGTCCGGCTTTTACCATGGCGTCGAGGTTCTGTTTAGTGCCGCTGGCATACTCTACACGGCCGTTGGCGCAATGGGGACCTTCTTCGTCTACGCCCTCGGCGTTGGGGGCGATGATTTCGGCAGTGATTTCGCCTGTGATTTCGAGTACTTTATCGTAGGAGTCGATAGCATCCGCATAGTCCTGCGGGGCATAGTCGAACTTGTCTTTGTCTTCGTAGCCGCGTTCTTTCAGCTCGCAGATACGCTGCATCATCGGATTGTTCAAGTGATACTTGAGTTCCGGAATATCTGTATAAAAATTAGCCATGGTTTCTTACTTGCTATTCTGTTTGTAATACTTAATCATCTTCGGGATAACTTCCTCTACCGTGCCGTTGATTACGTAGTCGGCAATGGCGTTGATAGGAGCGTTTTCGTCGTTGTTGATAGAGATGATGATGCCGCTCTCCTGCATTCCGGCGATGTGCTGGATTTGTCCGCTGATGCCGCAGGCGATATAGAGTTTCGGACGTACGGTCACACCTGTCTGGCCTATCTGGCGGTCATGGTCGGCATAACCGGCGTCTACGGCAGCGCGGCTGGCGCCTACCTCGGCGTGAAGCTCTTTTGCCAGGTCGAACAGCATGTCGAAGTTCTCGCGGCTGCCCATGCCGTAACCGCCGGCAACGACAATGGGAGCGCCTTTCAGGTTGTGCTTGGCTTTTTCTACATGGCGGTCGATGACTTTTACCACATAGTCCGTTTCGGGAACGTACTTGGCAACGTCGTGGCGGATTACTTCACCCTTGTAATCGGCATCCAGGATTTCTTTCTTCATCACGCCCTCGCGTACGGTCGCCATTTGCGGGCGGTGTTCGGGGTTGACAATCGTGGCTACGATGTTGCCGCCGAATGCGGGACGGATTTGGTACAACAGATTCTTGTAGACTTTGCCTTCTTTCTTGTCCTCATGGTCGCCGATTTCGAGGGAGGTACAGTCGGCGGTCAGTCCGCTGGTCAGGGCGGAAGATACGCGCGGGCCGAGGTCGCGGCCGATAACGGTCGCTCCCATCAGGCAGATTTGCGGCTGCTCCTCCTTGAACAGGTTGATAAGGACAGAGGAGTGGGGGAGGGAGGTGTATGGGAACAAGCCCGGAGCATCGAATACATGGAGTTTGTCGACGCCGAAGGGCAATACTTGTTTTTCGATACCTGCCAGGTTGTTTCCGGCAGCAACTGCTTCCAGTTGGCAGCCCAGTTGATTAGCCAATTTACGACCTTTGGTCAGGAGTTCGAGACTGACATCGGCAACCGTAGTGCCTTCTATCTCTAAATATACAAATACATTATTCATAATCTTATCCTATCGTGTGGTTAGCTAACAGTTCGACAATCAAATCTTCTACATCCTGGTCGCTGCCTGTCAGTGTCTTGCTTTCTTTGGCCTGGAATGAAATGTTCTGAATGGTTTTCACCTTCGTTGGCGAACCGCTCAGGCCGCATTGTACGAGGTCGCCGTTCACGTCGGCTACGCTCCATTCGGTGATGTTCAGATAGGGGTATTTCTCGTAGAGGGCTGCATAAGGCAGTGCTGCGCCTTCTTTTTCAATGGCGGCTTTCTCCTGCGCACCGAGGGCGCGTTTGTATTTCTGCACCAGCTTGGCGTTGCGCGGACGGCAGGGGGCGGCGCTTCCGTTAACGGTGATAACGATAGGCAGCGGGCCTTCTACCGTTTCCACACCGCCGTCGATATGGCGTTTTACGGTAATCTTTCCGGCGGCTTTGTCTACGTTCAGGATTTCTTCGGCATAGGTAACTTGTGTCAGTCCCAGCTTTTCGGCCACTTGGGGACCTACCTGCGCCGTATCGCCGTCGATAGCCTGGCGGCCGCCGATGATGATGTCGCAGTCGCCTATTTTTCTGATTGCCGTGGCAAGGGCGTATGAGGTGGCGAGTGTGTCGGCTCCGGCAAAAGCGCGGTCGGTCAGCAGATAGCCGTTGTCGGCGCCGCGGTAAAGTCCTTCACGAATGATTTCGGCTGCGCGTCCCGGTCCCATGGTCAGAATGGTTACGGTGGAGCCCGGATGTGCATCTTTCAGTCGGAGAGCTTGCTCAAGGGCATTCAGGTCTTCGGGGTTGAAGATGGCAGGGAGTGCCGCACGGTTAATGGTTCCGTCGGCTTTCATGGCATCTTTCCCGACGTTGCGTGTGTCGGGAACTTGTTTTGCCAATACAACAATTTTCAAACTCATGCTATTAATTATTAGTATTAGTATTTTTCTACATGTCAGTGCCGGGAATAGGAGTAGTAGAACCTGCTACTGAAATTATCCGGTTAACTATCAGCATGCAAATTTACGCAAAGAGTTGGGTTTGACAAGAAAACAAAGTAAAAAATGCACATCCGGGAAGAATTTGAGCAAAAACATGAAACGTAAAAATGGTAATTCAGACCGTAATCCTCCTGCTTTTCTCTTCGTGCATTTGCAGTGCAGGGAGGAATAATTAATGAAAGAACGGTGGGGCGGGGAGGGATGAAATGGGGAGGGCGGTGAGTTGCCGGATGTAAAAAGGATATATAAATGGTATATGAAAGATGTATAAAGGATATATAGAAGATGTATAAAGGATGTATAAAAGGAAAGGCGGTGAATTTACCGCCTTCTGTGTGTGCAGTAAACTCGCCGCCTTGTCCGGAGTATATGGCTCGCTTTTTATTTAAGACCCAGTTTCTTTGCGATATCTTTGGGCAGCGCGTCCTTATGAATGAGGATATTCATCGTTTTATAAGCTACGAAAGCTTTGGAAGCGTACCAGATGCCTTTGTACTTGCCGCTCAATCCCCAGGAATTCTTTACCATGAAGTATTCTTTTCCGTTCTGGTCTTTGGCGATGCCGTAGATAACCATGCCGTGGTCATCGGTCGTTTCCCAGTTATCGAAAGCTGTCTGGCGCATTTCCTGGGTAACGTTGACTTCGGGCAGCGGCTTACTGGTAAGCTCCTTGCGCTTGTCGGCGGCGGTAAGTCCGGTCCAGCGTGCCATGTCCGAGCCTGTCAGTTCGGCGCCGCGTGCTGCATCCGGCATTACGGCGATGCCGTCGCGGGTAAAGCCTTGCTCGCTCACGTCGCTACCCCATGCAAAGGTGTATCCGTTTCTGACTGCGTAGTCCATTACTGCCATGAGTTCGTCTATCGGCAGGTTCCAGGAAAGGCTGTTGCGCCAGTTGTCCTGAATTTCAATGGCGAATTGGGTGTGGAACGGGTGGTGCGTGTACGAAGTCAGCGATACGTAATCGTCCGGATTGATACCGAGCGATTCGCCGAAGGTTTTCGGGGTGTATTCCTTTCCTTTATAAGTAAACTTCTCGGGGCATTTGCCGAGGTAGGTGTCGTAGATAGCGCTCAGTCCTTTTTTCCATACCGGTGTCAGCTTGGTGAGTCTGCCTTTGGCGATAGCGTCCACGTAGGCGCCTGCTACGGCATCCAGCTCGTTGTGTACGGGCAACGTATCGCCGTACATGATGCCCGGCATGGCTTCTTGCGGAACGAGTCCGTAGTTCTTCAAACAGAACATGATGTCGTAGAAGCTGCCGCCCGGGGAGAAGGAGCTGTCGCCGTGGTAGCGTACGTAGTTCTGTGCACGGTCTACCATGGTGTGGTGTACGACGAACATTTCGGACAGGTCGTATTCGCCTTTGCCCATGCGGAGCAATTCGCTTTCCAGGAAACCGAGGCTCGAGAAGCTCCAGCACGTGCTGGAACGGTTCTGGTTCTTAATGGAAGTAATGGGGTTCTCTTTTACTGTGGTAAAGACGAAGCCTTCTTCTTTCGGGGCGTCTTGTGCCACCATGTTCAGGCTGAACATGCCTAAAGCGGCAATTAATATGGACTTTTTCATCATGATTAATTTGTTATTAATTTATAGTTGTAGCCGCAAATATAATTAGAATATCGTAAACAAAAGCTATCTTTGGTGCGTTAATTCTGACACTTATGGATAAATTTATATGTATAGACAGTCGGAGCGGGCTGGTGCTCGAGGGCGGCGGCATGCGCGGTGTCTTCACTTGCGGCGTGTTGGATAACTTTATGGACCGGGGCATCCGCTTTCCTTATACGATTGGCGTCAGTGCAGGGGCTTGCAACGGGTTGTCGTATATGTCGGGACAGCGGGGACGTGCCAAGTACAGTAATATCGACTTGTTGGAGAAGTATAATTATATCGGGCTGAAATATCTGTTGAAGAAGCGCAATATCATGGATTTCGATTTATTGTTCCGTGAATTTCCCGAACATATCCTGCCGTACGATTACGATGCGTATTTCCGGTGTCCGGAGCGTTTTGTAATGGTTACGACTAATTGCCTGACGGGAGAAGCGAATTATTTCGAGGAAAAGCAGAGTAGGGAACGCGTTATCGACATTGTCCGTGCTTCGAGCAGCCTGCCTTTTGTCTGCCCCATTACTTATGTGGATGATATTCCTATGCTGGACGGCGGCATCGTGGACAGCATTCCCCTGATGCGTGCCCGCCGGGACGGATATACCCGCAATGTGGTGGTGCTGACGCGTAACAGGGGGTATCGTAAAGAAATTAAAGGGACTAAAGTGCCTCCGTTCATCTATAAGAAATATCCTCGTTTGCGCGAAGCTATCAACCGGCGCAGCAGCGTTTACAATGAGTTGCTGGAATTGGTGGAGCAGTTGGAAGATGCGGGGGAGATTACCGTTATACGCCCGCAGAAGCCGATAGTGGTAGACCGTATCGAGAGGGATATAAAGAAACTGACCGACCTTTATGAGGAGGGGTATGCGTGTGCGGCGGAGTTCCGGTTCGGGGAAAATGAACCCGATAAGGCATTATAAGGGATGCCGTAAGCCAGTTCTGATTTTCTTAGGAAAGATTTATTATTTCCTTATATCGATGTATGTTTTCGCATTGGGAGCAGGTATTTCTTGCCAGTCATGAAAGAAAGTAATGTACCGGGTGTCTATATCCGGGTACTGTGAAATCATAGAAAGGAAAAAGAAGCGAAGCATCTCTCCTCCCGACACATACAAGGAGGAGAGATGCTTCGACTGTGTTCAGCCCGGCGGGATGATAATTTTGCCAGCCTGCCGGCATACTTCTCAGATTCTTACGAATTACAGACTATTTTTGTTGGAAAGAAGAATCTGATACATCTGATGCTATCGGGCGGATTGGCTGATTAGGTAATCGATAGCATTAGTAGTAAAGGTATACAGATTACTAAGTTCGGAATTTTCCTCAGTCGAATCGTACCACTCGAATACCGGGTCGCCGATGACGATAGCGCATCCGTGACTGTCCGTTTTATATATTTCGGCAATGGTGATAGAATTTTCTTTTCCACCGTCGCGTGCCAGTCTTTTTGCTCCGGTTGTTTGTTCCCAAGCCGTCAGATTTTCCGGTGTATAATTTTCACCCCAACCGCGCATCTTTCTGATGCAGAGATATACTTTTTTATGGATTGCTATATAACCGGAAGGCAAGTTTTTGAATAAGGCGTGCTCTTGAACGGTAACTGTAAATCCTTGTGTGGTATTCTCATCTCCCCAATCGATAGGCTTTCTTTCGTCGCCATTTGTTCCCCATTCCCAATTTATCTGGTTGTCTTCCGCTACAACTCCCCATGCAGCGAGACTTTTCATAGCTTCACGTGAAGCCAATACAGCACCACCGTTTTCATAGTAGGCTTTAATGGCATTATGGAGAGTTCCGTCGGTATTTTCATAATCGAAGTGTGCCCAAAGCATTTTATAGGCATCCAGATTTGTAGTGTTTTCGGCAGTTACGGGCAGATAGGTAACGTTGTATTTCCCGTTACTGCTGAGCCAATTATAGGCAGCTTTTTCTTCATCGCAACAGGCATCGGCACTTGCAGCAGTGCCGATAAATGCTATTTCCGCAACAGCACCGTCTTTCCAATCCTCAATCGTATTACCGTCAATCGTAATCTGAGCGTTTATCTTTCCGTCTTTAACTGTTGCCTTTAATGTGTATTTAAATCCGGCGTCGAACTTTCCGATGCTTCCCAGGTTAAGGGTCGCTTTTAAATTATCGCTCTCATTGCCTACTTTCAGCGTTATGTTATTGGCGTTCTGCGGATAGATAAGTCCGATATAGGTAAATCCTTGAGTGTCGGCAGTTCCGATAGTCCAATCCTCAGGCTGTGCATTTGGCTCCGGAGCTGCTATACCGGTTTGCGTATTGAAGCTGCCTTCGTGCTTCAAGCCGCTTATTACGACTGTTTTCCCGCTTATGTCATTGCTGGCGTCCGATGTAATCTCTACATTGATTTGCGCCATTTTATGCTGGAACGAAAAGGTTACTTGGGGATTCTCCTCATAGGCTTTATTCTCCTTGGTGGCCCATAAGAAGTCCACCTTGTCCTGGATGTGGGCTGTGTTTCGGAGTATTTTACCTTCGGACATTTCACTTTCTTCCGCATACGGGTAATAGGCGCTGAACGACATGGAATTCTCGGAGGTGTAGCAGATAGGAGATTCCCCCTCCGCTACGTTGAAGGTGGCGGATGCTCCGCTTTCCGCTACCGTATATTTTACATTCGTATAGTTCCCGTCTGCTCCGTCCGTTACGGAGATGCCAACTGCATCTTTGGCTTCCCATTGGTTCCCGCTTACACGGGTGGCGATACCGGCGGAGAAATCTACTGCGACGGGGTTGTCCAACGTCTTTTTGTCCCCGTTCTTGATAATCTGTTCTTCGTCTTCACTTGTACATGCTGCAAAAACCATTGCCAATGCAGCCATTGCTAAGATAGATGTCTTCATGGTTGTCGTTTTGATATTAAACGGTTCTGTTTATTCTTGATGACTTACTTTTAAGCTGCCGACCTCGATGTTGCTTTCCGGATAAGAGTTGATAGACCAGCAGTTTTTCTGTATTCCGTAGATGCGGTTGGTATAGGCCACATTGTCGTTGATGTAGACTACGCAAACGGAGTTGTCCGTGCAGATAGTGATGTCGTACACATTGTCGGCGGGAGTATCGAACAGATAACCGTCTATGCCGGCAATGAAACCCTTGCCTTCCTCGCCCTCTTCCTCGAAGTTGATTTTCCGCTTATTGCCGTTATCTTCCGGGTTGACGATAATCGTGTAGTACTTCTTGGAATCCGTACCGCGTACGAAGGAGATGCCGAACTTGCCTTGGTTGCCGGTAGCCTTTACGGTAAAGGAGATTTTGTTATGCGTGCCCAACCGGTTGAAAAGCACGTAGGCTTCTTCGTTCAGCGTATAGTTGCCGTTGCCTTGGGTTACTTCCCCGCCTTGTTCCATTACTTCGACATCGGATTCGGCAGTGTATTTCCCGCCGATGCTTTCCGCCAAACCTAAAGAGAGCGTACCGTCCTGGTGCTGGACTACTTTGTGGGCAACCAGGTTGCCGCCCCATTCGGGTTCGTTGTCGGCGCTTACCTCGGTATTGTCGTTACCGGCGCGGGTGGGACACCAGCCCCAGATATACCGGTCTGTTCCATTGGATGCCGTCTTGCCGGCATAGAAAGCACGGGAGTCCAGTACGCCTTCCTTGCTGTCAGGCCAGATACCGGCGTCGTTGGCTGTGGCGGCTTTCAACTCGTCCAGCGTGCGGCCTTTGAAGTATTGTACTTTCCGCATGAATGAGGATATTTCCGAGTAGACCAGATACCACCAGTCGCCCATTTTGAATACATCGGGGCATTCGTAGAAACGGTCCCACATCATTGTCATGAACACTCCCTGGTGTTCCCACTCCTTCAGGTCGGCCGAGGTATATTCCGCCAGTACCCCCTTGCCGTTTTGCTTGGTGGATACGAGCATGTGATACTTGCCGTCCTCCCCTTCGAATACGAACGGGTCGCGGAAATCGTTCTTGCTGTATCCCTCGGCATCGCCTTTCAGGTAGAAAGTACGGCTTTTGCTCCACGTCTTGAAGTCGGGAGAAGTAGCCAGCATCACCACCTGGGCGTTGTCGGAGGAGGTGGGCTGGTATTTGTTGCCCGTATAGAATGTGTAATACAGCTTGTCCTGCGGATTGTAAATGGTGCTTCCCGTTCCGATAGCGGCGTCCTGCTCATCGATGCCCCCGCACGGAACCAGCTCGCCCAGGGAGGTATAAGATGCCGCATCTTTTGTACTTACCCCCCAGATAGGGTGGTAAGTACCGGCTTGGTTGGGGCGGTAGTCTTGCAGGTAAAGCACCTTGAAGTCCTGCCCTACCGGGTCGTAGAAGGGCATCGGGTCGCCTACGTAGCCCACATAAGGTTTGTAGTAAGTGCCGAATGCGCTTTCGTCGGTCGAGGCGAAATAGGTTGCCGTTCCGTCCCAGTCTTTCTGGGTAAGGACGGGGTCGTTGTCATCGCTGCAACTGCAAAAAGAAGCGAACAGCATTGCAGTGAATGTAAGTGATGTTATCATTGTTTTCATATATTAGTCTTTATTTTCCGGTTAAATAATCGATTGCATTTTCCGTCATCTTGGCTACGTTGCCGTGGTACTGGTCGCCCGATACATCCACGCCGTAAGAATACCAGTCGTAGCATCCCGAACCGATACATACGATGCCGCCTTCGGTTCCTTCTGACGGATATTCCCATACTACGATAGCATCATCGTTGTAGCTTAAAATTTTGCCGCCATGTTGCGTTTCCCAATTTTCTTTTGTACCGTAGTCAGCCCAGCCCATTTTCCATTGCGCCGTACTGTTGGTTATTCTATAACCGACGTCGCATGTATATACTCTGTTTGCATCATTATTATTTAAGATTAAATCCTTATAAATAGGATGGTCTGCATATCCTTGGATAGAGAAACTCCATGCACCGGTTGTAATTTCGCCTGTTTCTTCCGCCTGCCCCCAGCAGTTGTTCGGAACGTTACCGTCTTTGGTCGCACCCAATTTGGCTGCGTAGAAAGTGGCGTAACGCGTAAGCAGCAGGTTCATGCCGTTGTTATAAAGCTCCTTCATCTGTACCAGTGCATCGACTGCTGCCGGGGCGGCATTCTCGAATTTTTCCATATTGTCTATGCCGCCGTCTATGTGCAGATGCCACCACATCAGCTTGCATTTGCTCAAATCCACTCTGCCCGCCTGAACATCGGTGAAGGAGATGTATTGCGAGTTGGGAATATTCCCCAACATCCACGTAGCCGCAGCCTTTTCTTCCTCATTCAGGTCGTCCATTTGTGCGGCAAGGCCTACGTACACGGCGTCGGGAGCATCGGACGGTATAACCGTTACCGTATAGACGGCGGATGCCGTATTGTATGAAACGATGAAGTCCACAGGATTCGTAAAGTCGATAGCCTGCCCCGATGCCGGTGTAACGATAGCCCCCTCCGAAGTGGTGATAGTCGGGATGAGGTTGGTAACATCGGTCGTGGTCGGCACGCGTACGCTGATGTTCCGGTTTTCCTGGTCGATGATGCCGCTATACGTATCGTTCAGCTTGAAAGACAATATTTTGGCTTCGTCATGCTTAATGGCAACGGTATAGTCCAGGTAAGTATTTCCATTGGTAACCTTAATCATCTGCGTGCACGAGAAGTTGAGCACGTCGCCCGCCTTGACCGAAGCTTCGGCGCCTTCCGATACTTCGATAGCGGTAACGGTCATGGCATCGGTGTCGTACGTTTCCGGGAGCGCCACCGTTATGGTTTTGCCGGCACGGTCTATCACTCCGGCATACTGGTCTAATTCGAAGGCCGTAATCCATGCATCTCCGTCGAGCTGCAATGCCGACCGGTTGTCATCGCCGCATCCGGACAGTGCAGTCAGCAGTACCATGCTCCAAAGCAGCGAACTAATTCTTTTTATTCTTGGTTTCATAGTGTCACTTATTAAGATTCGTTTATTACCAGTTACCGCAGTTTTGCGTATAGTTGCCGTTGCTGGCGCTCATTTGCGCAAACGGTATCGGCAAGTACTCGTTCTTATTCTTGGTGAACGAGGCGTTGGAGTAGATAGCACAGTCGTCGGCTTCTCCCGCATAATACTTGTTCAGCACCTCGGCAGCCTCTCCCCAGCGTACCAGGTCGAAGAAGCGGTCGCACTCCATAGCCAGCTCTACGCGGCGTTCGAATTTCAGCATCTTCAAGGCTTCTTCCTGTGTATAAGTGCCGTTGTAAGGCTGCACGTTGATATGAACCCCGTAAGTCATTTCGTAATCGCTAATCATGGCAGTACTTTGCTTGGCACGGTTGCGCAGGCGGTTTATCAGGCTGATTGCCTCGTCTATGCGTCCGTCGTTCAGTTGTATCAGGGCTTCGGCGCGCATCAGCAATACGTCGGCATAGCGCAGCACGATGTGGTTCATGGGAGTACCCCACCAGGAGCCTTTTATCAGGTAATCCCCGTCGGGGTCTACATTCTGTTTCAGGGTTACGTAATAACCGTATAAACCGTTGCTGCGGCTCCATGTAGACGACTCGTCCATGATGTAATTAGGATTGAACTCATAAGGCAGTCCCGGCATGCCCACAGTCAGGAACAGGCGGGGGTCGGCATAATCCGTGCTCTTGTCGTAATCCTCATTGTTGAATGTATCCAGCAGGGGCAGCCCGTCGGCATCCGTCTGGAACGCATTTACGAGGTTCTGGCTCGGTTTGTAGAAGTCGCAGCCGCCGTCGGTTACTCCGGGGATATTCGGAACAATCAACCCGTTAGACCAGTTGCAGTTACCGTTGGTCGTACCGTCGTTCATGGAATACTGCATCGCCCACAGGGACTCCACACCGTTCTCGTATTCGGGTTCGGGGCGGAAGTTATTATGGAAATCCGATTCCAGGTTGTATCCGCCTGCCGTCATAATGGAACTCTCGGTGTATTGCACCACTTTCTTCAAGTCGTCCGCATTAATGCCCGTTACCTCGTTGTTGTCGGCATTGTCCTGGCGGTAAGCCTTGTACAGGTAGGTCTTGGCAAGGTAAGCCGCTGCCGCCGCACGGGTGGGGCGCCCCTTGTCCGCCTGCGTGTCGGGCAGGTGGTCGTAGGCAAACTGGAAATCGTCTGCAATCAGTTGCCAGCCCTCGTCGTTGGTGTAAGTGGTGTTGGACAGGTTATTGTATTCCTCGGGCGAGAGGTTCTCGTCGTTGGCGAATACGATTTTCTTATACAACTGTTTCAGCAGGAAATGCCCGTGCCCGCGCAGGAACTTCATTTCGGCGATACGTTGCTGTTTCAGCGGATAAGCCGCCTCGTCCGTCTGGTTCAGCAGTTGCAGCGCGGTGTTGGCGCGCGAGATGCAGTTGTACAGCCGCTGCCACATGTCACTGATATTCCATGCGGTAGTCATGATGCCCTGCGAGATTTCCAGCGAGTGGAATACATCGCCGTCCTCCGTTCCGTTTCCGCCTTTGTAGGCATCGTCCGAACGCACGTCGTAGTTCCACATGGAGAAGGAAGAGTTGATATCCTCGGCGGTAATCCATACGGCATAGGCGGAGATAATCAGGTTATCCACGTATGCGGGGTCTTTCAGTTGCTCGTCGCTCATGGTTCCCTGCGGAGTTTGCTGCTCCAGGAAGTCGGTGCAACCGCTGCATATCCATGCAAGCCCTAAGATGATTGTATATGCTATATTTTTCATTGTTTTCATTTTTATGTTCTGGTTAAAAGCTTACGTTGATGCCGAAGGTCAGGTTCATCGGAATAGGATAGCCGTAGTTGGCATTCTCCGGGTCTACCCCGGTGAACTCCTTACTTTTTATTGTAAACAGGTTCTGTGCGCTCAGGTAGAGGCGCAGACGTTCCATTTTCATTTTCTGTGCGAAAGTCTTCGGTACGTTGTAGCCCAGTTGTATGTTGCGCAGTTTCAGGAACGAGCCGTTCTCCACGAAGTAAGTGGATACCCGCTTCTCGTTATTGTTGTCGCTGCGCGACAGCGCCGGGATGTCGGAACCCGGATTGGTGGGCGACCAGGCGTCGAGCACCCGTTTCCCCTTGTTCAGGAAGCCGATGTTCAGCCCGCTCCACAAGTCGGTTTCTTTTTTCAGGTCGCTGATTACATCCACACCCTGCACGCCTTGCCAGAACATGGTGAGGTCGAAATCCTTGTATTCGAGGTAGATGTTCAAGCCATAGCTGAAAGCCGGGGTAGGGTCGTAAATCCATTGCTGGTCTTTCTCGTTGATAACCCCGTTATTGTCCAGGTCGCGCCAGCGGATACGCCCCAGGTCTGCCCCTTCCTGGGTGGCATGGTTGTCTATCTCCTCCTGGGACTTGAAAATGCCGTCGGCCACGTAGCCCACCTGCGCCCCGTTGGGGTGACCTATCACACTCTCCACGCCGTTACCGCCGAACGTGCCGTTGGCAGCTACCGTGGCGGGCAGTGCGGTGATTTTATTGCGGTAGGCGGATAAGTTGGCGTTGATGTCGTACTTCAACCCGAACCTGGTAGTATTGCGGTAGCCGAGGTTCAGCTCGAAACCCTTGTTCTCCATTTCGCCGGCGTTAATCCACTGCTTGCTGCCTTCACCCATGGCGGCGATGCCTGCCATTTCCAGTAGGATGTCGGTGGTTTTCTTGTAATACCAGTCGAACGAGCCGTACAGGGATTGGCCGAACAGCGAGAAGTCGAGTCCGACGTTGGTTTGCGTGGTCGTTTCCCATTTGATGTCGTCGTTGCCTATCTGGTTGCGCTTGAAGCCGGATTGCAGGATGCTGCCGCCGTTGGTTCCGGCAATGTCGTAGGAAGTACCGTAGCTCTGGCCGCCCGATTCCGTAACCCCGTAGTTGGGCACGTAGATTGTATAGCGCGATATGTTCGAAATCTCCTGGTTACCGGTCTGTCCCCACGAGGCGCGGAGCTTCAGGTCGTCCAGCCAGCGGGCTTCCTTCATGAAATTCTCTTGGCTGATGCGCCAACCGGCGGAAACGGAGGGGAAAGTGGCATAACGGTTGTTCTTGCCGAAGCGCGAGGAACCGTCGCGGCGTACCGTGAGCGAAAGCAGGTACTTTTCATCGTACGTATAGTTCAGCTTGCCGAAGAACGAAACCAGCGAATAACCCTCGCCCGTGCCGTAAGCCTGCGCCGTGCCCGCTCCGGCATCCGGCCACATGAAGTCGGGGGTAAGGATAGAGAAATCCTCCTTGTAACCGGAGAAGTGCACATCGTCCTCGCGGTTCAGCTCCATGCCCGCCATGACGTCGCCGCGGTGCTTGCCTATCTCCAGGTTATAGGTAGCAATGGCATTCCACATCCATTTGGTCCAGTGTTCCTGCTTGGCCTCCACCGCATTCTTGTCGTTGGCTACATTGCCCTCGGTAACGGGGTAGGTAAACACCCGCTGTTGCTTCTGCGAGTAGTCGATACCGAAAGTAGAGCGCAGGTTGAGCCCCTTCAGCGGATTCAGGTTTACGTAAGCATCGCCGAACATACGCCAGTACGTATAGCGGTTGTCCGCATTGCGCTCCAGGCGTGCTACCGGGTTTTCGCGGTCGGGATAGCCCCCTACCGGACCTGCATACTTGCCCTCGGTGGTATATACGGGCAGCGACGGGTTGAATTGCAGCACGTTCTGCAAGAAGCCGTCCGGCGCCTGCACCTCCGAGGTACGGTTTACGGTGAAGTGCTGCCCTATGGTAAGAAACTTGCCTATCAGGTTATAGTCGGAGTTCATACGGGCGGAGATACGCTCGAAGTCGGTGGTCTTGATGATACCCAGGTTCTTGTAATACCCCAGGGAGAAGAAAGACGAGCCTTTCTCGGAACCGTTGCTTACCGATACGTTGTATTGCTGCACGACGCCCGTACGGGTCGTCTCGTCGAACCAGTCCGTATCGGCTGCCGGCGTCGTATTGGCGGAATCCAGGTACTTGGACATGCTGATGCCGTTCAGTTGCGGATACCCGCCGGCATCGTAGCCCCAGTCGTACTTGTATCCGAGTCCGTTCGTGTTGGAGTCTTGCCCCTCGTTAACGTACGCCTGCCACATGGCGCGGCCGTACTCCTCGGCATTGAGCACCTCCATTTTGTTGGTGTACATGGAGGCGGAGACGGAAGCGTCGAAGTTGATTTTCAACTGTCCCTCTTTTCCTTTCTTGGTGGTGACGATAATGACGCCGTTGGCCGCGCGCGAGCCGTAGATAGAAGCCGAAGCGGCATCCTTCAATACCTGGATAGACTCGATGTCGTTTCCGTTCAGCTCGTGCATGCCGCCTTTGGTGGGCACGCCGTCGATGATGTAAAGCGGGTCGTTGTTGTTCAGCGTGCCGATACCGCGGATGCGGATAGTAGTGCTGCCGCTGGGATTACCGTCGGCGGTGATGTTCATGCCCGGTACGCGTCCTTGCAGGGCTTTCATCGGGTTATTCTCGTTCTGCTTGGCTATCTCGTCTATGCTCACTACGGAGATAGAACCGGTAAGGTCGGCCTTGCGCTGTGTGGTATAGCCCGTAACCACTACCTCCTGCAACATCTCGGCATCTTCTTCCAGCAGGATGTTCAGCGTGCCTTTGGCTTTCAAGGTTTGCGATTTGAAACCGATATAAGATACGGTGATTTCCGCACCGGACTTAACGGTCAGGGAGAATTCCCCGTTGAAGTCGGTTATCGTACCGTTGGTTTTGTTGCCTTCCTCGACGACCGAGGCGCCGATAATGGGCTCTCCGTCGGCGGCATACTTTACTGTTCCTTTTATACGGATGTCCTGTGCACAGACAAAACTGCACAGTCCGATAAGGAACATCATAATGCTAAGTTTTCTCATACATTATAAATTTACTGTTAACAAATTGTTTTCCGAATTCTCAAAACAGCTTTCCCGACCATGTTTTGATATCGCAAAGTAAATGGATTGTATCGAAACAGACTGGCACAAATGATACGAATGCTGCAAAATTTGTTTCATGGGATAGGATTGGACTGCCCCCAGGCATGCCCCGGTATCAATTTTGGCAGCATTTGTAACATTTGTGTTAGCCCCTTTCGCTTTTATTCCTTTTCTTTGCAATGTGCTTTCCCGAGCATCGAGCGAGTTCGTAAAGTTAAACATTAAATTTAATACCCGATTTAGAAAATGAAGCATTACTCTCATGGAACCTTTCTTCCTTTTTACGGAAAGACAATAGCGGCTTTTCTTATTATACTAATGAATATCGGTATTTGCGCGGCGCAGTCCACCGGATTGAAAATCCATTATCTGGGTGCAAACCACAGCCTGGTGCAAGTGCGTGAACCGCAGAAGTACCTCCTGCTACCGGTAGAGGAGGCAGCCCCCGAAGCCACCGTTAACGTATTGGTGAACAACAAGACCGACCAGACTTTCCAGGTACGCCTGGCAGTTAACCGGACAGATTACCTCGTACCCTTCGCTCTGGAGCAGTACCGGGGCAAGGCGGTAACCTTCGACATCCATACCGGCAACAGCCGCACCAATGTACGCGACGCCATGGCAGACGCCTGCTGGAAAGAACTGCGGTTGTCCGATACCTTCGACGATACCAACCGCGAGTCATTCCGCCCCCTTTTCCACCACTCTCCCCTTTACGGCTGGATGAACGACCCCAACGGCATGTTCTACAAAGACGGCGAATACCACCTGTACTACCAGTGGAACCCCTACGGCTCCATGTGGGGCAATATGAACTGGGGGCACTCCTCCAGCAAAGACCTGGTAAACTGGGAGCATCATCCGGTGGCGATACGCCCCAACGGGCTGGGCACAGTGTTCAGCGGCAGCAGCGTGGTGGATAAGGACAATACGGCAGGCTTCGGTAAAGGCGCCGTGGTTGCCATTTACACCTCGGCGGGCGCCAGCCAGATGCAAAGCCTGGCATACAGCCTGGATAACGGAATGACATTCCATGTGTACGAAAACAACCCTATCATCACTGCCGATAAGGAGTGCCGCGACCCCAATATGTTCTGGCACGAAAAGAGCGGCAAGTGGATTCTTATCCTGGCGGCTGCGTTGGAAAAAGAGATGTGGATATATTCCTCTCCCGACCTGAAGAACTGGACGAAGGAGAGCAGCTTCGGCCACGGCTACGGCGCACAGGACGGCGTATGGGAGTGTCCCGACCTTATGGAGCTGCCCGTACGCGGCACAGACCGCACGAAGTGGGTGCTGATTTGTAACATCAATCCCGGCGGACCTTTCGGCGGCAGTGCGGCACAGTATTTCGTGGGCGACTTCGACGGGAAAACCTTTACCTGCGACACCGCCCCTCAGGTAACCAAGTGGATGGACTACGGCAAAGACCATTATGCAGCCGTGTCCTGGAGCAATGCGCCCGAGAAGCGGCACACCGTGATTGCCTGGATGAGCAACTGGCAGTATGCCAACAACGTGCCCACCAAGCAGTTCCGTAGCGCCAACACATTGCCGCGCGACATCGAACTGTACGAGGGCGGCGACGGCGAACTATACCTGGCGGTGACCCCTGCGCCGGAAGTCGATGCACTGCGTACGGGTAAGGCGCTGAAGTACGGCTCTTTCTCCGCCGGCACGAAGAAGGTATCCCGGAAACTGCCTGCCGGTAACAGCGGCATTTGCGAGATTGACCTCGAACTGGTTCCCCGCTCGGCAGGCAAGGTGTACATCACCCTCTCCAACGACAAAGGCGAGCAGGCTGTAATGACTTACGACCTGGACAACTCCACATTCAGCATAGACCGTACTGCAAGCGGGCTTACCGACTTCAATAAGGATTTCCCCGCCGTAACCGTAGCTCCCTGCCCGGCAGAAGCCCGGCAACACCTGCGCCTGTTCGTAGACCGTTGCAGTATCGAGGCTTTCGAGGGCGCCGGACGCTTTGCCATGACCAACCTCGTGTTCCCGCAGCAGCCTTACACCACCATTTCCATTGCCGTAGACAAGGGGCGTTGCAAAGTAAACCGCCTTACTGTAAATCCTTTAAAACCAAACAACTAAATTCCGGTATCTTATGAACAATAAAAATAATTCGCTTGCAAAGCTGCTTCCCATGATGCTTTGCTTCTTCGCCATGGGATTCGTAGACCTTGTGGGCATCGCTTCCAACTATGTAAAGGCCGATTTGAACCTGACAGACTCCCAGGCAAACATATTCCCCTCCCTTGTATTCTTCTGGTTCCTTATCTTCTCCGTGCCTACGGGTATGCTGATGAGCCGCATCGGACGCAAGAAAACGGTGCTTCTCAGCCTGGCGGTGACTTTTGCATCCCTGCTGCTGCCGGTTTTCGGAGACGGGTATGCGCTGATGCTGATTTCGTTCTCGCTATTGGGCATCGGCAATGCGCTGATGCAGACATCGCTCAATCCGCTGCTCTCCAATGTGGTAAGCGGCGAGCGGCTGGCAAGCTCACTTACTTTCGGGCAGTTCGTAAAGGCAATCGCTTCGTTCCTCGCCCCTTATATCGCCATGTGGGGCGCTACGCAGGCGATACCCTCGCTGGGCATGGGCTGGAGGGTGCTGTTCCCCATTTATATGGTGATAGCGGTTATCGCCATTCTGTGGCTGGGCACTACATCCATTCGTGAAGAGAAGGAAGAAGGCCGCCCCTCTACTTTCGGCGAATGCCTCGCCTTGCTGGGGAAGCCGTTCATACTGCTCTGTTTCCTGGGCATTATGTGCCATGTGGGTATCGATGTAGGTACGAACACTACTGCGCCCAAGATATTGATAGAGCGCCTGGGCATGTCGCTCTCCGATGCGGGGTTTGCTACCAGCCTTTATTTCATATTCCGTACGGCGGGCTGTTTCCTGGGGGCCTTCATCCTGCAAAAGTTGTCGGCGCGAACTTTCTTCGGAATCAGCGTGTTGTGTATGTTGGTGGCAATGGCAGGGCTGTTTGTTTTCCATGAAATGACGATGATATACGTATGTATCGCCCTGATTGGTTTCGGCAACTCGAATATCTTCCCGATTATCTTCTCGCAAGCGTTGCTGGCTATGCCGCAAAAGAAGAACGAGGTCAGCGGGCTGATGATTATGGGACTGTTCGGCGGCACGATATTCCCGCTCGCTATGGGCGTAGCAAGCGATGCCGTAGGCCAAAGCGGTGCGGTGGCAGTGATGACGGTGGGAGTGCTGTACTTATTTTTCTATACAACGAAAATCAGGAGAGGTTACTGATAAAAACGGCTCTGCAATAGCTTCCGGGAGGGGGTAATTCAGTATACGACTGAGATAGGTTCAGTATACGACTGAATAGGGTTCACTATACGACCCAACCGCCCTTACCTGGAAATGCAGGTGATAAAAATGTCAATTTATAAATTATAATTACCATGAATCAGATTGTAGTAGGAATGGGTGAGGCGCTTTGGGATTGCCTGCCCGAAGGAAAGAAAATAGGCGGCGCTCCGGCAAACTTTGCCTATCATGTGTCGCAATTCGGCTTCGACAGCCGTGTAGTCAGCGCGGTAGGCGCCGATGCCGACGGCGACGAAATACTGGAGGTCTTTGCACAGAAAGGCTTGCGCACGCAGATTGAACGCGTGCCTTACCCTACGGGTACGGTGCAGGTAACGCTCGATGCGGTAGGCGTGCCCTGTTACGAGATAAAGGAGGGGGTTGCCTGGGACAATATACCTTTTACGGACGAGCTGAAACGCCTGGCGCTGAACACGCGCGCCGTATGCTTCGGCTCGCTGGCGCAGCGCAATGAGGCCAGCCGCATTACGATAAACCGTTTTCTCGATACCATGCCCGGTGACGGGGCGGAGCAGTTGAAGATATTCGACATCAACCTGCGCCAGGGCTTTTATACGAAAGAGATACTCTGCGACTCCATGCGCCGTTGCAATGTGCTTAAAATCAACGATGAGGAGCTGGTTACAATCAGCCGTATCTTCGGCTATCCGGGCATCGACCTGCAAGACAAGTGCTGGATTCTGCTTGCCAAGTACAACCTGAAGATGCTTATCCTTACTTGCGGCACGAACGGCAGTTATGTGTTTACGCCGGGCGTGGTGTCGTTCCAGGAAACGCCGCGCGTGCCCGTTGCCGATACGGTGGGGGCGGGCGACTCGTTTACCGCCGCCTTTACCGCCGCCGTCCTCAGCGGCAAGTCCGTACAGGAGGCTCATAAACTGGCGGTGGAGGTATCCGCATATGTGTGCACGCAGAGCGGGGCGATGCCGGAATTACCGCAGATATTGAAAGACAGAATATAATTTTTCTTATCTTTGCTCATCTGCAATCACTTAAACCAGCGAAAGAAGATGAGACGGTATTTGTTTCTGTTGCTGCTCGGCCTGTGGGTGGCCGGTGGCGTAATGACCTCCTGTTCCCGGCGCGAAGTGCGTTTCCGCATCGGCGTGTCACAATGTAGCGACGATGAGTGGCGCCACCAGATGAACAGCGAGATGCTGCGCGAGGCTCTTTTCTACGACGGCGTAGAGGTGGAGATACGCACGGTGAAGGACGACAACGAACGGCAGGCGGAGGATATCCGGCATTTTATAAGTGAGGGGGTGGATTTGCTAATTGTCGCCCCTAACGAAGCCGAACCGATAACCCCGGTGGTAGAAGAGGCCTACGACCGGGGTATTCCCGTTATCGTGGTAGACCGCCGGATTCTTTCCGATAAATATACCGCCTACGTGGGTGCGGACAACTACGAGATAGGCAAGGCGGTGGGCAGGTACGTAGCCAATATGCTCCGTGGCAAGGGTACGGTGGTGGAGATAGCCGGGCTGGCAGGCTCTACCCCCGCCATAGACCGCCACGAGGGGTTTATGAGTGTCATATCCGCCTATCCGGACATCCGCCTGCTGGCGAAGGAGGACGGGGCATGGCTGCGCTTGCGGGCGGAGGAGAGAATGGATACGTTGCTCGGCCGCTTTCCGCAGATAGATGTGGTATATGCCCAGAACGACCGCATGGCCGCCGGCGCTTATGCAGCCGCCATGCGCCGGCACAGGGCGAAGGAGATGCGTTTCGTGGGCACGGATGCTATTCCCGGCGAAGGTTACGGGGTGGAGCAGGTGCTCTCGGGCGAGCTGGATGCCACTTTTATCTATCCTACGGGGGGCGACCGTGTAATGCAGATAGCAATGGATATTCTGCTTGGGCGCGGCTTTCCCCGCGAAACAATCTTGAATACTTCGGTGGTAGACCGCGACAATGCGCTTATCATGAAGATGCAGACCGCCCACATCAGTACGCTCGACGAAAAGATTGAGACCTTGAATGGGAAAATCAACCAGTACCTGGCGCGTTATGCCACGCAGCAGGTTATCTTGTATGGCAGTTTGCTGGTGTTGTTGCTGCTGGTGGGGCTGTTGGTTGCCGTTTACCTCTCCTTGCGTGCCAAGAACCGGCTGAACCGGGAGCTTTCCCGTCGGAAGGAGCAACTGGAACAGCAGAAAGACCAGTTGGAGCAGCAGAAGGAGCAGTTGGAACGGTTGTCGCGCGAGTTGGAGGCGGCCACTCATGCCAAGCTGGTGTTCTTTACCAACGTGTCGCACGACTTCCGTACGCCGCTGACCTTGATTGCCGACCCGGTGGAGCAGCTTCTTGCCGACCCTTCTATCAGCGAACCGTCGCACCAGTTGCTGGAGCTGATGAAGAAAAACGTGCATATCCTCCTGCGCCTTGTCAACCAGATTCTCGACTTCCGTAAGGTGGAGAACGGACGCATGGAGCTACATCTCGAGCCGTTCGACCTGTTGGAGAGTTTCGGGGGGTGGAACGATTCGTTCCGCGTGGCGCTGTTGAAGAAACATATCGCTTTCAGCTTCGAACCCGCTCCCGGTGCGGATTACCGCATGCTGGCGGATGCGGAGAAAATGGAGCGTATCTACTTCAACCTTCTTTCCAATGCGGTGAAGTACACGCAGGAGAACGGGAAGATTGTGGTACGCCTCGAGGCGGAAGACCGGCATTTCCGCCTGTCGGTATTCAACTCGGGCAGTTATATTTCCACCACCGATGTCGAGGCTATCTTCGAGCGTTTCTACCAGGTAGGCGGGCATCAGGCGGGCACGGGCATCGGGCTTGCGCTGGTGCGGGCTTTCGTAGAGATGCACGGGGGCAATATCATGGCGCACAGCAACGAGAAGGGGACTACTTTTACCGTTATTTTCCCGAAACAGGATGTGTCGCAGTGTCGTCCTGCCGCGATTGCCTTGCCTGCCGGCGAAAAAGAGATTGCGTCCACGCTGGTGGATGCGGAGATTCCGGCGGAAGGCGGTGCTGCGGAGGAGGACTGTCCTACGGTGCTCGTTATCGACGATAATGCCGACATACGCAATTATATAAAGGCGTTGTTGTCCAGGGAGTACCGTGTGCTGGATGCGGCGGATGGGGCGGCGGGCATCCGCCTTGCCATGAAATATGTGCCGGATGTCGTCATTTCCGATGTCATGATGCCCGGTATGGACGGCGTGGAGTGTTGCCGCCGCTTGAAGGGGGAGTTGCAGACGTGTCATATCCCGGTGGTGTTGCTCACCGCCTGCTCGCTCGACGAGCAGCGTATACAAGGATACGACGGTGGTGCGGACTCGTATATTTCCAAGCCTTTCAGCTCGCAACTGCTGTTGTCGCGCATCAGGAATCTTATTGCCAACCACCGGCAGTTGAGGCAGTTCTTCGGCGACAGCCAGTCCATTGAGAAGGCGCCTATCAGCGACCTCGATAAGGATTTCGTAACCCGCTTCAAGTCCCTGGTGGGCGAGAAGATGAAGGAACCGGAACTGAATGTCGAGGATTTGGGGCATGATATGGGGATGAGCCGCGTACAGCTTTACCGTAAGCTGAAATCGCTCACTAACTATTCGCCCAACGAGCTGTTGCGCCAGATGCGTCTGAAGAAGGCGGCTTCCTTGCTCGCTTCTTCCGATATGACGGTTGCCGAGGTTGCCTATGAGGTGGGTTTCTCGTCGCCTTCTTATTTTACGAAATGCTATAAGGAACAGTTCGGCGAGAGTCCTACGGATTTCTTGAAACGTAAGGGGTAGCGTATATCCTGCCGAGATGAGAAGGGAGGTATATTAGAACTCTTTTCCACCACGGATTATACAGATTGACACAGATTTTTAATTTCTTGGCAGGTGATATGGGGGTGGTTAGACATAAGAACAAAAGAATATATTTCTCTTTTGTCTTTTTGTTCTTCTGTCCGAATACCTGTTCTTTTGTCTGAAAAATTAAAATCTGTGTCAATCTGTGCAATCTAAGCAGGCTTCTATTTCAGCATTTGGGGTAAGTTGTCCCTGCCCCAGAAGTAGTATACGGCAAGACCAATCCAACTGGTCAGTATCACGAGTATGATTGCTATCAACTTCTTTTCGGTGGCGATGCCTCTCCATTGCCACATTTCCATTGCCGCCCTGATTGTCAAAATGACGCCGATTATCCAAATAATAAATCCAATCATGATATTTTCTTTTCCCTGTAAACAAATAGAGACTGCATCCGGTTCACGGAGCAGTCTCTATTTTAATGTATTATCTCAGGTATCTGAAATTATTCGGCAACTTCAGCGCCCCAGTTTTCTTTGGACAGACGCTTGTAGCTATTGTAACGCCATTTAGCGTTTTCTTCGGCAGCCTTGAACAGTTCGTCGGCTTCCTGCGGGTATTGCTTCATTACGGAGGCGTAACGGACTTCGCCCTTCAGGAAGTCTTGGAAGCCTGTCCAATCCGGTTCTTTGCTATCCAGCGTGAACGGGTTCTTGCCTTCTGCTTCCAGAGCCGGGTTGTAACGCCACAAGTGCCAGTAACCGCACTTAACGGCCTTTTCTTCTTCTGCCTGGCTCTTACCCATACCTGCCTTCAAGCCGTGGTTGATACACGGAGCGTAAGCGATGATGAGCGACGGACCGGGATATGCTTCTGCCTCGCGGATAGCCTTCAAGGTCTGGGCTTGGTCGGCTCCCATAGCGATTTGGGCAACATATACGTAGCCGTAAGTAGTAGCCATTAAACCGAGGTCTTTCTTGCGCACGCGCTTGCCGGCAGCGGCGAACTTGGCGATAGCGCCCACCGGAGTAGCTTTGGACGACTGGCCGCCCGTGTTGGAGTAAACTTCGGTATCCAGAACGAGGATATTGACGTCCTTGCCGCTGGCGATTACGTGGTCTAAACCGCCGTAGCCGATGTCGTAGGAAGCACCGTCGCCACCGATAATCCACTGGCTGCGTTTAACCAGGTATTGGGACAGGCCGGCGATAGTCTTGCAGTTGTCGCACTTGTCTTTGGCGGCTTCTACCATAGGAATGATTTTCTCTGCCAGTTCCTTGGTCTTGTCTGCATCGTACATATTGTCTATCCAAGCCTGGAATACTTCCTTGTATTCTGCTGGAGTGGCTTCTGCTGCGATAGCTTCTTCCATTGCCTTTACGATACGTGCACGCATCTTTTCGTTGGCGAGTTCCATACCCAGACCGAATTCGCAGAAGTCCTCGAACAATGAGTTAGCCCATGCAGGACCGTGTCCCTTTTCGTTCTTGGTATAAGGAGTGGAGGGTACGGAACCGGAGTAGATAGAAGAACATCCGGTAGCGTTGGCTACCATTTCGCGGTCGCCGAACAACTGGGAAATCAGTTTTACATACGGAGTTTCGCCGCAGCCGGAGCAAGCGCCGGAGAACTCGAACAACGGAGTGGCGAACTGTGAGTTCTTGACGTTGGCCTTGATGTCTACCAGGTGTTGTTTGCTCTTCACGTTCTCTACGCAGTATGTCCAGTTGGCTGCTTCCGACAGTTGGCTTTCGAGGTGTTTCATGGCAAGAGCTTTGCCGCCTTTCTTCGGGTTGCCCGGACAAACATCCACGCAGTTGCCGCAGCCCAGACAGTCGAGGACGTCTACCTGCATGCGGAATGTCATGCCGTCGAATACTTTGCCTACGGCTTTCAATTGGGCGAATTCAGCGCCTTTCTGTTCTTCGGCGTCGAGCACGAACGGACGGATAGAAGCGTGAGGACAAACGTAGGCGCACTTGTTGCACTGGATACAGTTTTCGGGGTTCCATTCGGGAACGAAAGCTGCTACACCGCGTTTTTCGTACTTAGCCGTACCTTGTTCCCAAGTACCGTCTTCGATACCTTTGAATGCGGATACTTTCAGCAGGTCGCCGTCCTGTGCGTTGATAGGACGAACCACTTCGTTGATGAAGGCTGGGTCGTTGTTCTCTGCTTTGGCGTCATCAGCGAGGTTAGCCCAAGCCGGGTCTACGGCGAGCTGTTTGTATTCACCGCCACGGTCTACGGCAGCATAGTTCTTGTTCACTACGTCTTCACCTTTCTTGCCGTAAGACTTAACGATGAATTTCTTCATCTGCTCTACAGCCTGCTCTACGGGGATTACGCCCGTGATGCGGAAGAATGCGGATTGGAGAATCGTGTTGGTACGGTTGCCCAAGCCGATTTCCTGTGCAATCTGGGTGGCGTTGATGTAGTATACGGAGATGTTGTTCTGTGCAAAATATTTCTTTACTCTGTTGGGCAGGTTCTTAGCCAGTTCCTCGCCTTCCCAGATAGTGTTCAGCAGGAATGAGCCGTTCTTGCGCAGACCGCGGGTTACGTCGTACATATGCAGGTAGGCCTGAACGTGGCAAGCCACGAAGTTCGGGGTGTTTACCAGATAGGTAGAGCGGATAGGCGTATCGCCGAAGCGCAGGTGGGAGCAGGTGAAACCGCCTGATTTCTTGGAGTCGTAAGAGAAGTAAGCCTGGCAGTGTTTGTCGGTGTTGTCGCCGATAATCTTTACGGAGTTCTTGTTGGCGCCTACCGTACCGTCGGCTCCAAGACCGTAGAATTTGGCTTCGAACATGCCTTCGCCGCCCAATGCGATTTCTTCTTCTTGCGGGAGAGAGGTGAAGGTTACGTCGTCCACGATACCGATAGTGAAGTGGTTCTTCGGCATCGGCATAGCCAGGTTCTTGAATACTGCGATGATTTGTGCCGGAGTGGTGTCCTTAGAACCCAGACCGTAACGGCCGCCTACGATAACCGGAGCGTTTTCTGCACCGTAGAAGCAGTCTTTTACATCGAGGTACAACGGCTCGCCGTTAGCACCCGGTTCTTTCGTACGGTCGAGTACGGCAATCTTCTTGGCTGTCTTGGGAACAGCGGCAAGGAAATGCTTGGCAGAGAACGGACGGTACAGGTGAACGGCAACCAGACCTACCTTTTCGCCGTTGGCAACGAGGTGGTCGATAGCTTCACGGGCAGCTTCCGTTACGGAACCCATAGCGATGATTACGCGTTCGGCGTCTTCCGCACCGTAGTAATCGAACAAACCGTACTTACGGCCTGTAATCTTGGAAATTTCATTCATGTACTCTTCGACGATAGCGGGAACTGCGTCGTAGTAGTTGTTGCAGGATTCGCGGTGCTGGAAGAAGTGGTCGGGGTTCTCGGCCATACCGCGGGCAACCGGGTTCATCGGGTTCAGTGCACGTGCACGGAATTCTGCCAATGCTTTCTGGTCGATAAGCGGAGCGAGGTCTTCGTTTTCCAGCATTTCAATCTTCTGGATTTCGTGGGATGTACGGAAACCGTCGAAGAAGTTGATGAAGGGCACGCGGCTCTTGATAGTGGAAAGGTGGGCGACGCCTGCCAGGTCCATGACTTCCTGTACGGAGCCTTCGGCAAGCATGGCGAAACCTGTCTGGCGTGCGGACATTACGTCCTGGTGGTCGCCGAAGATACACAGTGCATGGCTTGCCAGGGTACGTGCGGATACGTGGAACACGCAAGGCAGGAACTCACCGGCAATCTTGTACATGTTCGGTATCATCAGCAACAGACCTTGTGAAGCGGTGTACGTAGTAGTAAGCGCACCAGCTTGCAGGGAGCCGTGAACGGCGCCGGCAGCACCGCCTTCGGATTGCATTTCCTGTACCAATACTGTTTCGCCGAAGATGTTTTTGCGACCTGCGGCAGCCCATTCGTCTACGTATTCAGCCATCGTAGAAGAGGGAGTGATAGGATAGATAGCTGCTACTTCGGAGAACATATACGAGATATGTGCAGCAGCCTGGTTACCATCACAAGTAATGAATTTCTTCTGTTTAGTCATAACTAAATGAATTTATTAAGTAAAAAAATCTCTTTCTCTATGTTATATCCTATTTTAGTCATACGGACATAAGTGCGGGTTCGGGAATCATTCTTCTTTTCCTTTCCTTTTGTCTGCTGGCTCAATACAGGAACCCGAACAGCCAGAGCGGTATCTGGTTGCCCCGGCCTATCTCTGCCTTATGCAGCGCATATGTCACGCCCGGGTTGTTTTTAATCCTCATCCCTTCCTGGCAAATCTTGAAGGGCATCACTTCGTCTACCATGAACGAGATGTTCTTGTCGCCTCTGTTTACCTTATGGTCTTTCCACATGGTGTTTACGAAGAATGTTTCCAGTACGTCCTGTTCTTCCACCTTTACGGGATAAATGGAGTACATCAGGTTGGAGTTGTGCATCATTATCTTCGAAGGTTTCTTGGGGAATTCTTCTCCTTTGGGGTACACCATGTTGATAAGGCGCGCATCTGCCAGGTACTTGATGTAGTTCATCACCGTGGCTCTGGATGTCTGTATGTCGTTGGCAAGCTGGCTCACATTGGGAGCTTTCGGCCCGTCCACCGCCAACAAATATAGTAATTTTTTTATCTTGGACAGATATTTCAGTTCTATTTGTTTGATTAATAGGATATCTACCTCTACCATCATGTTCATCGTTTTCAGCAGGTTCTCCGAGAAATTGCGTTTCTCGAGGAAGAACGGGTAGAAGCCGTGGTGCATATAGTCCTGGAAATAGTCCAGCGGATGCACTTTCGACAGGATGCCTTTGGCTATCTGCTCGTGGTTGCTCAGGAGCTCCTCCAGGGAGTAGGCATGGAATTTCATGCCGGTTTGCAGGTTCAGGTACTCGCGAAAAGAGAAGCCGCGCAGGTTGTAGCTTTTTACGATGTCCCGCAGTTCCAGGTTCTCCTCTTTCAGGCGCATCACGGACGAGCCGGTGAATACAATCTTCAGGTTGGGAAAACGGTCGTAGCACAGACGCAGCTCTTTGCTCCAGTCCGGATGCTTGAATACCTGGTCTATCAGTAATACTTTTCCGCCGCGGCGCTGGAATTCGTAGGCGAAGTCCACGATGCTGTGGCCGGAGAAGTAGAAGTTGTTCATGTTGATAAAGAGACAGGAACGGTCGGTTCCGAATTTTTCTTTGGCATATTGCAGCAGGAATGTGGTCTTACCTACGCCCCGCGTACCTTTGATGCCGATAAGACGGTCGTTCCAGTCTATCTCGTCCATGAGGTCGCGGCGAACGGGGGCATTTGTATGCTCTACCAGATAAGCGTGTGTTCGGTAAAATGCTTCCATGCTTTAAATTCGGTTTATCGGGCGACAAATATACAGCTTTTTTATAGATTTGCAAAGTAGAGATAGCAAAATATCTTTTTCATAGTTAAGTTTTATATATTTGTATGCTGTTCTTTTTCTCCGTAAGTTTGCAGTGACGAATAATCAGGAACTATAACCGATGAGACTGTACTTTTTCAATCCCGACTCCGACCTTGCGCTTGCCGATAACGGAACCAACTACATAGCCCCGGCTTCCGCCCGCCGTATGGCGCAGGATTTGGCCTTGCTGCCGGTATGGTATGCCGGTGCGGACAGTGCGGTGCTGGCGCCTTCCGCCTACAATGCGGACTTCCTGCGACAGATGCGTGAGCTCTTTCCGTTGCAGGCGGTGCTGGCTACCGAACCCGAACTGCCGGATTATGCCGGGGCGGAGGTACTGCCCTGGGGGTGGAACCCTGCCGTCCGCAGTTATTTACTGAGGGGCGGCATATGTGAAAGCCGGCTTCCTGCCCCCCGGCTTCTCGCTGCGTACCGCCCGCTCTCCTCCCGCCTCCGGGCTGTGGAGGTAACACGGCGTATAAGGAATTGTTATCCCCGGTACACCTGTGGCGAGCATTACCTCATAGACAATGTGGCAGATTGCGGGCGGATAGTGGATGCGATGCACGTATGCCTGCTCAAGACGCCCTGGTCGGGTAGCGGCAAGGGGTTGAACTGGTGTCTGCACGGATTTACGGAACCGGTGTCCCGCTGGTGCGGGCGTGTCCTGAGAGAGCAGGGCTGCCTTACGGCGGAGCTTATATATAATAAGGTGGAAGATTTCGCCCTCGAATTTTACTCCGACGGGCAGGGCGAGGTGCATTTTGCGGGTTATTCCCTGTTTTCCACCAATGAGCACGGGGCGTATGCGGGCAATCTGCTGGCTTCCGACGGGCAGATAGAAGCTGTTATCGCACGCTATATCCCCCTCGATGTGCTGATGCGTATACGGGCGTCTCTCCGTACGGAGCTGGCTGCAATCTACGGTGGCATCTATACCGGTTATTTAGGCGTTGATATGATGATTTGCCGGCGGGAGGGGGTGGAGGAATATGCCGTCCACCCTTGTGTGGAGATAAATATGCGCATGAATATGGGAGTCGTGGCACGTTTGTTTTACGATAACTTCGTTGCTTCCGGTAGTACGGGGCGGTTCTGTATCGAGTATTTTCCTATCAACGAGGCGTTGCGTGCACGGCACGGGCAGGATATGCGGGATTATCCGCTGGTTGTGGAAAACGGCCGGGTTGTTTCCGGCTATCTGCCGTTAGTACCGGTGACGGCAAGGAATTTCTACCGGGCGTATGTACTTATCCGGTAGTATCTTCTTATCCGTTCCGCCGTGAGGGGGGGCTTGTGCCGTTGTGGGAGGGATTGGTATTGGCGATGCCCCGCACGGTTATTCCCGGTACAGGGTTTGGTTGCAGGCTTCGCTTTCGTTGCCGCAGCGGTCTATGGCGGTAACGGCAAAGTATTTCCGCGTGTCCCAGGGGAGTATGGGGGCGTATGTGTATTCCGTTCCTTGTATGCGCTGTGCCAGTATGTTTTCCGGGTTGGCGGTATCTACGGGGTAGGTGTCGGAACCGTAAAGTACATAGGTGGGGGCATTCCGCTTGTCGTTGTCGGTGGCGGGCTGCCAGCGTATTTTCCAATATCCCGTAGCTTCTTTTTCTACGGTGAGCTGTGCCGGGGCGGTGGGCGGAACGTTGTCTATCCACGGTATGGCGGGTTGCAGGGCGGGAGCGGTGTAGTACTTCTCGCCGAGAATTTCGTAAATTCCCTGCGTATTGTCCATAAGGTATTTCACACGGTAGTGGCCTTCGCCTGCCATACCGTGTGTGCGGACGAAGTTTATCTGGCGCTCTATCTCGTCTACCGTCCAGTTACCCTCGGCAGGGTCGAGGAAGTAGATGCCCAGTCCGGGGATAACCTGCCGTCCGTTGCTTTGCTCCTGCCAGTCGAGTGCGAACGGATAGAAGTTGTTGCCGCGGAAGTACATCATGGGGTAAACCTGGTCTTGTATGCCTTCGCCCAGCCAACCTTGCACGTCCTGGCAAACGGTATGGAAGGCGTTCCAGCCGCGTGACGGATAGCGGGATGTGTCGCGGTACTTACCTACGGGACAGGTGCTGACCTTTACCCACGGTTTTATCGCCTTAACGCCTTTATAGAGGTAGCGGACGATTTCCGTGATGTTGTCCCGCCGCCATTGTGCGAGGTCGCGCCCGTTGCCGTATTTTTTGTAGGTGTAGCTATCGGCAAAGCGCAGGGCGCGTTCGGGGTAGCGCAGGTAGTCGAAGTGCACGCCGTCTACATCGTATCGCTCCACTACCTCGCGTACAAGGCTCATCAGGTACTCTTTGGTTTGCGGATGTCCGGGGTTGAGGAAATATTCGCGCTTGTAGGGTATGCAGATAGCCGGCTTGCGTTTGGTGACCGATGCTTTGCCGAGGGCGGCTACATGCTTGCGGTTACCCAGGGGAATGGTTACTATCCAGGCGTGGCACTCCATGCCCCGTTTATGGCACTCCGCCACTGCAAAGGCAAGCGGGTCGTAACCGGGATTGCCGCCGGTTTTACCTGTCAGAATGGAGTTGTAGGGTTCGATGTCCGATTGGTACAGTACGTCGCCACGGGTTCGTGTCTGGAACAGTACCGTATTGAAATTGGCGGCTTTCAGCTTATCCAGTATTTCCACGAGTTCAGCCTGCTGCTTGCGTATGCCTTCGGGAGTGGTGGTACGGGTACGAGGCCAGTCCAGCCCGTAGACGGCAGTAATCCAGGCGGCTCGCACTTCATATTTCGGGGGGCGCTGGGCGGTAAGGGGAGGGAAGAGCAGTATGGATAATAGTAGTATGAAGCTTGATTTTTTCATAATTGCATTATGGGTTGGGGAGGTGGTGAATAAATTCCTGCCTACCTCCTTTTTTCTGTTATATTTCACGGCGAAGATAAGTAAATCACTTGATAAATTTGTGTAGTTTAGTTGGAAACTGTTACATTTGCATGCATAAAATACATTAAACATCTACACGCCATGATTACATTTACACTTTGCCTGTTGGCGTTGGTTGCAGGTTATTTTATCTACGGGCGCTTTATCGAACGTGTGTTCGGGCCGGACGACCGTAAGACCCCTGCTCTTACAAAGGCCGACGGAGTGGATTATATTCCGTTGCCTACATGGAAAATATTTATGATACAGTTTCTGAACATTGCGGGCTTAGGACCTATTTTCGGTGCGATTATGGGAGCCAAGTTCGGTACGGCGTCCTACTTGTGGATAGTGTTCGGAAGTATATTTGCCGGGGCGGTGCACGATTATTTTGCAGGAATGCTTTCGTTGCGGCACGACGGCGAGAGCCTGCCGGAAATCATAGGCCGCTACTTGGGGCTGACCGCCAAGCAGGTGATGCGCGGGTTTACCGTTATCCTGATGATATTGGTGGGGGCTGTTTTTGTGGCGGGACCTGCCGGACTGCTTGCCAGCCTGACACCGGAAACGCTGGATACTACTTTTTGGATTGTGGTGGTATTTATCTACTACGTGCTTGCCACGCTGTTGCCGGTAGACAAGATTATCGGTAAGATATATCCGTTGTTCGCCATTGCGTTGCTGTTTATGGCAGTGGGTATCCTGGTGATGCTTTACGTTAACCACCCGGCGTTGCCGGAAGTGTGGGACGGGCTGGAGAATACCAATCCCGATGCCGCCGTGCTGCCTATTTTCCCTATAATGTTCGTGAGCATCGCGTGCGGGGCAATCAGCGGTTTTCATGCTACGCAAAGCCCGCTAATGGCACGTTGCATGACGAGTGAGCGTCATGGCCGCCCCGTGTTCTACGGAGCGATGATTACCGAGGGTATCGTGGCGCTTATCTGGGCTGCCGCCGCTACTTACTTTTTCCATGAAAACGGAATGGGAGAGACGAATGCCGCCGTGATAGTGGATGCCATTACCAAGGACTGGCTGGGTACTGTGGGTGGCGTGCTGGCGGTATTGGGTGTGATTGCCGCGCCTATCACCAGCGGCGATACCGCTTTCCGCTCGGCACGGCTTATCGTGGCCGACTTCCTGGGTATGGAACAAAAGTCGATGCGCCGCCGTTTATATATATGCGTGCCGATGTTCCTGGCGGCTATCGGGCTGCTGTTGTACAGCTTGCGCGATAAAGACGGTTTCGATATGATATGGCGTTATTTTGCGTGGGCCAACCAAACCCTGTCCGTTTTCACCTTGTGGGCTATTACGGTGTACCTGGTGCGTGCAGGGAAACAATATTTCCTGACGCTGATACCCGCCTTCTTCATGACCTGCGTCTGCACGACCTATATCTGCATAGCACCTGAGGGATTCGGACTGCCGCATCCAGTGGCTTACGGCATAGGGCTTGCCAGCGTAGCGATAGCCTTGGTGTGGTTCGTCGTATGGAAAAACAAACAGACTAAAAATCTTTAACTGATGAAGAAATTCAAGAAATCTACCGGGCTGACCGTAGCCCTGCTTATCTATGTTTCTGCTACTGCGGCATATTTCCTGCCGCGCAATACGGAAATCAGCAATACGGAAAAGTATGTTACCGTGATTGCTTCGTATGTCATCGTACTCGTGTTGTGGCTGGTGCTCCGCAAGAAGGAGGAATTGCAGCAGAAACGCCGTAACGAAGATAAAATAGAACGAAAATAATTATTTACCAAAAATGAAAACAAGATGAAAAAACTTGTATTACTCGTATGCCTGCTTATCGGCACTGTGGCTGCCCATGCGCAGTTTGAAAAAGGAAAATGGTTTGTAAACCCTTCCATTACCGGGCTTAACTTCTCTTATAACACAGAAACGGACAAAGCCCATTTCGGCCTGGAAGCCAAAGGCGGTGCGTTTGTTGTGGATAATTTTGCGTTGCTGATAGATGCCGGTGCGAAGTGGCAAGGCGGCGGTACGGATGTCTATACGCTGGGTGTGGGCGGACGTTACTACATCGAGAAAATCGGTGTATTCCTGGGCGCTGATGTCAACCTGAACCATTATAACTGGGACGGCGGTGACAAGACGCGTTTCGGCTTCGGCATGGAAGGCGGTTACGCATTTTTCCTCTCGCGTACGGTAACTATCGAACCTGCCGTGTACTGGGATATAAATAAAGACCGTTCGGAATTCGGGCTGAAAGTGGGATTCGGTTTCTACTTCTAAGCAGGGAGAAACCGGTTGAGGATATGGAAAGGGTTGCATCTGTTGCAGGGTGCAACCCTTCTTTAATATAAGGACTATGATTGGCTTTCCTTTTCTTCTCTTTTTTCTCTTTTCTTTCTCTTCTTTCTCCCCATTATGTCCGTAGGTGTCCTTTATCGGTTTGAGGGTATATCGGCATTCACCACAGATTATGCGGATTCACATAGACTTTCTATCTTGATAATTATTATTTGATTTCAATTTGTGTGAATCCGCGTAATTCAGCGGTGAATACTGACACCTATTCTGCCGGAGTCAGTTTTTCTTTCAGGAACTGCCCCGTATAGCTTGCAGCACATGCCGCCACTTCTTCCGGCGTGCCGGTTGCCACGATGTTACCGCCTTTGTTTCCGCCTTCGGGTCCGAGGTCGATAACATGGTCGGCGCATTTCACTACATCCATATTGTGTTCGATGATGACAATGGAATGGCCGCGGCGTATCAGGGCGTCGAAGGCTTCCAGCAATTTGCGGATGTCGTGGAAGTGGAGGCCGGTAGTGGGCTCGTCGAAGATGAAAAGCGTCGGATCTGCCTTCTCCATGCTGAGGTAGTAGGCGAGTTTCACACGTTGGTTCTCACCGCCGGAAAGGGTGGAGGACGACTGGCCGAGCTTGATGTACCCCAGTCCGACGTCTTGCAGCGGTTGCAGGCGCTTCACAATTCTTTTCTGCCCGTACTGGGTGAAGAATTCGATAGCCTGGTTGACGGTCATTTCCAGTACGTCGTAGATGTTGACGTCGTGGAACTTCACTTCCAGCGTATCTGCCTTGAAACGTTTGCCGTGGCAGGACTCGCATTCCAGTACGAGGTCTGCCATGAACTGCATCTCTACGGTGATAGTGCCTTCGCCTTTGCACTCCTCGCAACGTCCGCCTTCGCTATTGAAGCTGAAATGCCCGGCGGTGTAGCCCATTTGCTTGGCAAGGGGTTGCTCTGCCCATAGTTTACGGATTTCATCGTAAGCCTTGATATAAGTTACGGGGTTGGAACGCGAGGATTTGCCGATAGGGTTCTGGTCTACGAACTCCACGTTGCGCAGGTTCTGCAAGTCTCCGCCGATAGAGGCGAACTCGCCCGGGCGCTCGCTGCATTCGTCCAGCTCGCGTTTAAGGGCGCGGAAGAAGATGTCGCGCACCAATGTACTCTTGCCCGAGCCCGACACGCCGGTAACTACGGTCATTACGTTAAGCGGGAAACGTACATCGATACCTTTCAGGTTGTTCTCGCGGGCGCCCGTGATTTCGATGTACTGGTTCCACGGGCGGCGGCTTTCGGGTACGGGAATGGTTTCCTCGCCCCGCAGGTAACGCACGGTGTACGAGGGGGAGAGGGGAAGGGCGGTAGTGGACGGTGTCGTTTTGCCGCTTACCTGTCGGTCGCCTAAAATATCTTTCATGTCGCCGTGGTAGACCACTTCGCCACCCAGACGGCCGGCTTTGGGACCGATGTCGATGATATAGTCGGCGGCACGGATTATCTCTTCGTCGTGTTCCACCACTACTACCGTATTGCCCAGTTGTTGCAGTTGGCGCAATACGTGTACCAACCTGTCCGTATCGCGGCTATGAAGCCCGATACTCGGTTCGTCCAGGATGTATAGGCTACCCACGAGGCTGCTCCCTAAGGAGGTGGCCAGGTTAATGCGCTGGCTTTCACCGCCGGAGAGCGAGTTGCTGAGGCGGTTCAGCGTGAGGTAGCCCAAGCCTACGTCCAGCAGGAAGCGGAGACGGTTATTGATTTCCGTGAGGATGCGGCGGGCGATGTCGGCATCGTGCTTGTCCAGTTGCAGGTTGTCGAAAAACTCTTTCAGCTCGGTTACAGGTAGGTCTACCAGTTCGGAGATGCTCCGTCCGCCTACGCGGACATAGCCGGCTTCGGGCTTCAATCTCGTACCGTGGCATTTGGGGCAGAGGGTTTTGCCGCGATAACGTGCCAGCATTACGCGGTATTGTATCTTGTACTGGTTTTCCTGTAACATCTTGAAGAAATCATTGATGCCTTCGAAGTAACGCGTACCTTCCCACAGCATCCGGCGCTGCTTGTCCGTCAACTGGTAATAAGGGGTGAAAATGGGGAAGCCGGCTTTCTCCGCGCCCCGTATCACCATGTCTTTCCATTCGCCCATTTTTTCTCCGCGCCAGCACACCACCGCACCGTCGTACACGGAGAGGGAACGGTTGGGAACGACGAGGTGCTCGTCAATGCCGATAACCCGTCCGAAACCTTCGCATTCCGGGCAGGCTCCGATAGGAGAGTTGAAAGAGAACATCTGGTCGTTGGGTTCTTCGAACGTAATGCCGTCCGCCTCGAACTTGGTGCTGAAACGGTACAGGCTGGTAGTGCCGTCCGGTCGGTAAAAGCGCAGCAGGCAGGCTCCGTCACCTTCGTACATGGCAGTTTCGGCGGAGTCGGTAAGGCGGCTGACGGCATCTTTCTCGCCGGAAGCCGTCATGCGGTCTATCAGGAGGAATACGGTGTCGCCGTTTTTGTGGCGGTACTCGTCGATACGCACCATTTCGCCGTTCACTTCCAGGCGGTTGAAACCTTGTTTCATATCTATCTCCAGTTGCTGTTGCAAGGTGCGTCCCTCGCGGAGCAATATCGGAGCGAGCACGGTGTAACGCGTACCTTCGGGTTGCTGGAGCATGCAGTTCACGATGTCCTCGGTGGAATGTTTCTTTACCTCCTGTCCGCTGACCGGGCTGAACGTCCGTCCCACACGGGCGTAGAGCAAGCGCAGGTATTCGTATATTTCGGTGGAAGTGCCTACGGTGGAACGCGGGTTGCGGCTGCTTACCTTCTGCTCGATAGCGATAGCAGGGGGGATGCCTTTGATGAAGTCGCATTCGGGCTTGCTCATACGTCCCAGGAATTGGCGGGCGTAGCTGCTGAGGCTTTCTACGTAGCGGCGCTGCCCTTCCGCATAGAGAGTGTCGAATGCGAGCGAGGATTTGCCGGAGCCGGATAGCCCGGTGATGACGACCAGTTTGTTGCGGGGAATCTCCACGTCGATGTTTTTCAGGTTGTTGACGCGGGCTCCCTTTATGATGATAGATGTATTTTTTGTCATAGACTGTTGAAAATGAATTGGGGTACAAAGATAATCATTATCTTTGCCATGCAATATTTAAAAAGAACAAAATGAAATTCAGAAATCTCCTCTTGCTATTGTTGCTGTGTGCGCAACCCTGGGTAATCCGGGCACAGCAGACCTCCGCGGCCCCTCATCCGAAACGTGAATTCCGCGCCGCATGGATACAGGCGGTGAACGGGCAGTTCCGCGGCATGCCCGCCGGCAAGCTGAAACAGACTTTGATAAACCAGTTGAACTCCTTGCAGGAAGCGGGCATCAATGCCGTTATCTTCCAGGTACGTCCTGAGGCGGATGCGTTGTATGCCTCGCAATACGAGCCGTGGAGCCGTTTCCTGACAGGGACGCAGGGCAAAGCGCCGGAGCCGTACTGGGACCCGATGCAGTTTATGATTGAGGAGTGCCACAAGCGTTGCATGGAGTTTCATGCCTGGATTAACCCCTATCGTGTAAAGACGTCGCTGAAAAACGAGCTTGCTCCCATTCATATTTATAATTCGCATCCGGAGTGGTTCGTGACGTACGGCGACCAGTTGTACTTCGACCCGGCATTGCCCGAGAGCCGCGAGCATATCTGCAAGGTGATAACCGACATCGTTTCGCGTTACGATGTGGATGCCATTCATATGGATGATTATTTCTATCCTTATCCTATCAAGGGGAAAGACTTTCCGGACGATGCGAGCTTCACGCGCTATGGCGGCGGTTTCGACAATAAGGCGGACTGGCGCCGCAGCAATGTGAATATCCTGATTCAGAAGATACACGAGACGGTTCGCGGATTGAAGCCGTGGGTGAAGTTCGGGGTGAGTCCTTTCGGTATCTACCGCAACCAGAGCAGCGACCCGCTGGGCAGCGATACGAACGGCCTGCAAAATTATGATGATTTGTATGCCGATGTGCTGCTGTGGGCACGCAAGGGGTGGATAGACTACAATATTCCGCAGATATACTGGCAGATAGGGCATCCGGTAGCCGACTATGAAACATTGGTGAAGTGGTGGGCGAAGCATACGGAGAACCGTCCTTTGTTTATCGGCCAATCCGTGATGAATACCGTGCAGAATGCCGACCCGAAAAATCCCTCTATCAACCAGCTCCCCCGCAAAATGGCTTTGCAGCGGGCTTACCAGACGATTGGCGGCAGTTGCCAGTGGCCTGCCAGCGCCGTAGTGGAGAATGCGGGCAGATACCGGGATGCCCTGGTTACGGAATACCATAAATATCCCGCCCTTCCGCCGGTGTTCGACTTTATGGATAATGAGGCTCCGGGCAAAGTACGCAAAGTGAAGCCCGTATGGACTGCCGACGGTTATATCCTCTTTTGGACTGCACCGAAGTTCAAGGATGAAATGAACCGTCCGGTACAGTATGTCGTCTATCGCTTCGGGGCGAAGGAGAAGGTGGATATCGACGACCCCTCGCACATCGTGGCTATCACGCGCAATACTTTCTACAAGCTGCCTTACGACAACGGCAAGACGAAATACCGCTATGTGATTACGGCACTCGACCGCCTGCACAACGAATCCAAGTCGGTAGGAAAGAAAGTGAAGTTGTAGGGGAGGGCTTGCCTAATAGAGTATCAGCCCCGCTATTCCGCATGCTATAATCATCAGTATGGGGTTCGCTTTGTACTTTTTCGTCCCGATGAAAGCTACGAGGAAGATGATGATACTGATAACAAAGGAATACATATCTTCGCCGGGCGAGCTGAAATTCTCCGCATTCATCAATACCAGCGCCGCCGATGCCAGCAGGCCGACTACTGCCGGGCGGAGTCCGCTGAATACGGATTCTACCGCCGGGTGCTTCTGGTATTTCAGGAAGAACCTGCTGATAGTGAGCATTAGGATGAATGAGGGTAGCACTACGGCGAAAGTCGCCACACAGGAACCCAGTACGCCCATACCCGCACCGTAATGCTCGGCTATCGTGGTGTAGCCTACATAGGTTGCCGAGTTGATACCGATAGGTCCGGGTGTCATTTGGCTGATTGCTACGATGTCTGTAAACTCCTGCGGTGTAAGCCAGCCGTAGCGGGTCACTACTTCACCCTGTATCATGGAAAGCATGGCGTACCCGCCGCCGAAACCGAAAAGGCCTATTTTGAAGAAGGTATAGAATAATTGAAGGAAAAGCATGGATGGTTAGTGGTTAGTGATTAACGGTTAGTGATTGAATTTGGTGATTGATATTTGATGATTTATACTTAATACTTGCTGATTAGCGCTCATTTATTTATCCCCATTTGTTTATACTTACTTATCTATCTACTTATTTATTTAGTTATATTCAACTCTATCTATTTATATTCAGCCGGCTGATATTTATCGGCTGATACTTGCCGGTCGATATGCAAAGTCGATATTCAGCGGTTGGCAATGCAGTATCCGCCTGGCTTTCAATTTCCTATTCCCACTTTTTCGCTTTCGCCTGGCGTAACCTCCCGAACAAATACCCGCCTACGCCGGCTGCTATGATAATCCAAATTGGCGAGAATCCCAGTAACCAGATAAGCAGTGCCGATACGACCGGAATCCAGATAGTATAGCGGTTGATTTTGGCGGATTTTGCCATGCTGAAAGTCGGGGCGGCTATCAGTGCGACCACCGCCGGGCGGATACCTTTGAAGATACGCTCTACATAAACGTTGTCTTTGAAGTTGTGGAAGAACAAGGCTATGGCGAGAATAATGAGGAACGAGGGCAGTATCGTTCCCAAAGCCGTAATGATACTTCCCCGTATTCCCCGCAGGCGGTAACCTATGAATATGGATATGTTGACAGCAAGGATACCCGGAGCCGACTGGGATATGGCAAGCAAGTCTATAAAATCCTCTTTGGCTATCCACCGGCGCTTCGTTACGATTTCGTTCTCGATTAACGGAACCATGGCATATCCCCCGCCGATAGTGAATGCCCCGATTTTAAAGAAAATGGAGAATGCTTCGATATATATGTTACTCATATCGCGTGTAATGCTATAATCTACTTATTATTTTGCCCGCCGGCATTGCCTTCTTCTTTTGCATACTGGCTCGGGCTTACGTTGAAATGCTTCTTAAAGACTTCACGGAAATATTTCGCATCGCTGAACCCGGTCATTTCGGCAACCTCGGTGATAGTGTACTTCTGCTCTTTCAACAGTTGCATGGCACGTTTCAGGCGGATTAGCCGCACATAGTCCCCCGGAGACTGGTCGGTCAGCGCTTTCAGCTTGTTGTAGAAACTGGTACGGCTCATGTTGAGCAGGGTACAGAGTACGTCGATAGTGAAGCCCGGATTGTCCATATTCTCCTCCACATTTTTCTTGATACTGGCGATGAACTTCCAGTCCAAATCAGTCGAGCAGTTGATACACTCCGCATTGTGGGAGTCGTCGTTCAAATCCAGGTTGGCGTATCTGTGGCGCAGCAGGGCACGGTTGGTTAGCAGGTTGGCAATGGTGGCGCGTAGTATTCCGATGTTGAACGGCTTCACGACGTATTCGTCCGCTCCGGTCTGCAAGCCGTCGATGATGTTTTTGTCCGTGTTGAGAGCGGTGAGCAGGATAACCGGAATGTGCGAGGTAGCAATATCGTTCTTTACCGCCTGGCATAGTTCGTCGCCCCGCATTTCGGGCATCATGATGTCCGAAATAATGAGGTCGGGGAAATACTCTTTCACGATGTAAAGCGCCGATTTGCCGTTGGAGCATACCTGTACATGATAGTTCTCCGCCAGGGTACGGCGCAGGTACTCCCTCAGCTCGTCATTGTCCTCTACCACCAATATCTTCTGGCGGTTGTCGGCGTGCCGGGTTTGCTGCTGGGCATGTTCGTAACCCTCTATGGGAGCGGTTGCGGTGGCGGGAGTGCTCGGCACATCCTTCCTTAAGGTTGCGGCAGGTTCCGGTACATAACTCTTTTCCTGCGCTTTCTCCTTTATGAAGTCGGGACGGCGTATGGCTTTACGGTAACGCTTCTCACCCTTCGGGAAAGACACCTTGATGCAGGAACCTTTGCCCTCGGTACTGGTGAAGCTCAGCTTCCCTTTGTGTATATGCACGAGTTTCCATACCAAAAGCAACCCTATTCCGCTGCCGGTTACTTTGGAGTTGATAGCATTGCTGCCGCGGAAATGCATCTTGAACAACTTCTTCTGCTCGGCTAACGGAATGCCGATGCCCGTATCGCTCACCTCTATATTCCAGGTATCCTCCGCTTCGTAGGCGTAGACGTGTACACTGCCGCTGTCAGGTGTATATTTCAGTGCGTTGGATACGATATTCTTCAGGATAGAATCCATTTTGTCCTTGTCCAGCCACACGTTCAGGTAGCGGAAGTTGCTTTCGTAGGTCAGGTTGATATGCTTTACGGAAGCATAGGGGCGGAAGGTGTTGATAGTCTCGCTTATATAAGCTCCCAGTTCGTATTCGGATACGTGGAAGTTATTCGTATATGTGTCCGCCCGCTCAAAGTTGATAAGGTTGGTCGTAAGGCGCAGTAGGGCGTTGACATTACGGAGTGCCGTGTTGAGGTTGTCTATTCCGTCCTTGCTCAGCGTTTCGCGGTCAGAGAGCTCCTCCAACGGCGCTTTGATAAGCGTCAGCGGTGTACGGATGTCATGCGCCGTGTTGACGAAGAAGCGAATCTTGTCGTCGGATATCTTTCGCTGCTTGCGCAATACGATGATGCGCAGCGCAATGCCTGCAATGGCTATGAGGATGAGTGCATACAGCAGCAGCGCCCATATGCTGAGCCAGGCAGGCTGTTCGATGATAATGTCCATGCTGCGTTCTTCCAGAACGATGCGGCGGTCTTCATTGGATATGGCGCGGACACGCAAGGTATAATGACCGGGATTCAGGTTGGTAAAACGGATAACGTTTTCCTCTCCCGGGCGGCTCCAGCCGTCGTAAAACCCTTCCAGCTTCCACGAATATAGGATAAGGGAGGGATAGTCGTAGTTGATAGAGGACACCTGGAGCGAGAATATATTCTGGTTATACTTCAGTCTCAGGCTCTTCGTTTCGTCGATGTCCAGAACCAGCGGAGAACCCTCGTCCTTGGGATATACAGTCTGGTAGAATACGCGCAAATCGCTGAATATCATACGCGAGTCGTACTCGCGGGGCATTGCCATGTCCCTCGGGAACTCTATGGCGCCGTCGGTACTTCCGAAGATTACGTTCCCGTTTTTACGCAATGTTCCCGAGCTGGCATTGAAATGGTCGGAGTGCAGTCCCTGTTCCTTTGTCCAGTTATGGAAAACCTTTTCCTTGGGATAGAAGCCGCTCAGCCCGTGCTCGGTACTTAGGAGGATGTCGTCTTTCCCGTCAGACAGGATTGTGTAGATGTTGTTGGAGATAAGCGCGCAGTTATCCTTGTGGTAATGCTCGAAACTCTTTTGTACAGGGTCGTAAATAAGCAGTCCGGAGTTGTTGGTTCCGATGTACAGCAGCCCGCCCGGAGCCTGGTATAAAGAGCATATATACGACGATTCTACCGGCATCGTGATATATTGGTGCTTGCCGGTAGCTTTCTCCAGCAGGTACAACCCGTTGGTAGTACCTATCCACATATATTCCCTGTCCTTCTCTTTGATTTCCGTTATGCCGTCCAGCCCGGATATGAAATTTATCTTCTTGTGGATGAAGTCTATCTTTTTGAGGTTGTAGTATCCTCCCGACCAGATATACCCTTCGCTGTCCTTGACGATAGAGCGGATATATTTGTCGGGGCGGATATTCGTTCCCCCGAATAGTGCAGGAGTAAAGAAACTCACACTCCCCTTCTTCTTGTCTATCTGATAAATGCCGGAACTATACCCTCCTGCCCAGATAATGCCGGGGCTGACCTCGCACAATGAAATGAAGGTATGGTTCTGATTCTTATGGTTTTCGTTGAACACGCTCAGGAATGATTGCCATTGCCCGGTACGCTCGTTGTACAGGCTGATGCCGTTGTTGGTGGCATACCACAAATCGCCCTCGCTGTCTTCGATGATAGCGTTTACTTGGTCGTTGATAAGGGATTGCCTGTTGCCGACGGAATGCTTTATCCACTCGTAATCGCTGTATTTATTATTGCGTACGGTAATGCCGATAGGGTAGTTTGCCATCCAGATGCGCTGGTCGTCGTCTACGTATATGTCGTAAATCGTATTACCGTTCATGGCATTGTACCTGTTGAAGTCGGCTACGATATACGGTTCGGACTGGTAAGTGTCCACATTCATCTTGTAAACGCCCGCACCGTCCGTCGCTATCAGTATTTCCTTGTCGCCGAACATGCAGATGCGGTTGATACTAACATCTACCAGCCCCGACTTGATGTGGAACGCCTTGTGAAGATTGAGGTCGTACACATAGATACCTCTTTGAAAAGTCCCGATAAAGACCTTGCGGCTGCTTTTATGGAAAAAAAGCTCATTGATTTGCAGCCTCAGGGTATCCAACTTCTCGCAAGGGTTCAATGAGAGTACGTTGTTCTTTAGTTCGGCATAATGCACGCCTACGTCCGTACCTATGAAAAAGTGACTGGCATCTATCTGCTCGATGTCCGTAATACTTTCGTTGATTTCGTTCCTGATAATGACAGTCTCTTTCGTATTGCTGTTATGCAGGTAAATGTTTTTCTGGTTACAGAGCCATATGGTGCTGTTATCGTCTACGAAGCCGTAGCTTACGGGGATGTGCAAGCCCTGCGTCTCGCTTTTGGGAAGTTTATATATCAGTTGGAAACGGTCGTGCTTGCTCTCGTAACAGAATACGCGCCCGTGCTTGCCGATTTCCCATAATCTGCCCTGGGAGTCGGTGTACAGCCAGTTGAGGTTCATCATGGAATTGATTTCCTCTTCTCCGTCCATGAGCTTGTAATGTTTGAATTCTTTCCCGTTGTAACGGTCGATGCCGTCGTGCGTAAGGAACCACATATAACCTTTAGGCCCTTTCTGGATTGCGTACACCCGTCTGTTGCTCAAACCGTCTTTTACTCCGATGTACTTGTACGTCTGGGCGGTAGTCAAAAAAGATGATACCAGGAAAATGAAGAAAAAGAAGAGCTTTTTCATGTTGGGCAATTTAGGAGTTCGAGTTCGATAAACGTTAGGGAAGTCATGATATTAACACAAAAGTAGTGAAATTGTTTGATATATGCAAAAAAGGCGGAACAGAATAGCGAGGTAAACAAGAAAGTTACGGACGACGGAGGGATAAATAAAATGTACCGAAGCTCCTGCACATAGGCAAGAACCCCGGTACATTACCGTATTGATTACGTTGTTACCGTATTATTGCGTTACAACCGTATCATTCATTATTACCGTGTTGTTACGTTATAACCGTGCTGATTACATCATAGCCGTATTGCTGCGTCGTTACCACATTGTTACACCGCAACTTTACGCCTTGTCTTTTTTTGTCTTTTCCTCCACCCACTTGCGTGCGTTGACAAATGCTTCTATCCACGGTGTAATCTGGTCGCTGTGGATGCGGTCTTTGGGATAGCAGCCGTTTTGCCAGGGGAAGATAGAACGTTCCAAGTGAGGCATGATAGCCAGGTGACGCCCGTCGGTGCTGGCTATTGCCGCGATAGAATAGTCGGAATCGTTCGGGTTGCCCGGATATTCATCGTACGTATATTTTGCCACCACATTATATTTGTCTTCATCGTAGGGCAATGAGAACTTGCCTTCTCCATGCGCCACCCAGATACCGAGCTTGCTGCCGCTCAGGGAGCCGAACATCACGCTGCGGTTGGCAGGGATAGTGAGGCCGACGAAAGCCGACTCGAATTTATGCGAATCGTTGTGCAGCATCTTTCCCTTCTTTTCGTGGTCGGGAGTGATAAGCCCCAGCTCCATCATCAACTGGCAACCGTTGCATACGCCCAGGGACAACGTATCTTCGCGTGCATAGAACTTGTCGAGCGCTTCTTTAGCTTTCGGGTTGAAAAGGAAAGCACCTGCCCAGCCCTTGGCGGAGCCCAGCACATCGGAGTTGGAGAAACCACCGCAGTACACTACCATATTCACGTCTTCCAGCGTCTCGCGTCCGCTGACGAGGTCGGTCATGGTTACGTCCTTCACGTCGAAGCCGGCGAGATAGAGCGAATATGCCATTTCACGTTCGCCGTTGGTTCCTTTTTCACGGATGATAGCAGCACGGATACCGGTCGGAGTACGGCGCTCCGGGTCGATGCCGTATTGTGAAAGCTTACCCTTGAATCCGGGCAGGAATGCCAAGTCCAGCGGTTGCATCTTGTAGTTCTCGAAACGCTTTTGGGCACATCCGTTCATGGACTGCTTGCGGTCGAGCAGATAAGAAGACGAATACCACACATCACGCATATAGTCTATGCCGAACTGGTAAGTAGCGCCGTCTTTGGTTACGAGGATATGGCGCTCTTCGGCCGGCTTGCCGATTTTGATATAGCCTACGCCGGCATCTTCCAATACCTTCTTCACCTCCTCTTTGTGCTTGTCGCTAACCTGGATAACGATACCCGGATTTTCGGCGAACAATATCTTAATGAGGTCTTGCTCCTTCATCTTGTCGAGGTTGATTTCCATACCGCCCTCCACGTTGGCGAAACACATCTCGAGCAGGGTGGTGATAAGACCGCCGGCGGAGATATCGTGTCCCGCAAGAATCAACCCTTTGCCGATAAGCGCCTGTACCGCCAGGAAAGCGTCGCGAAAGTATTCGGCATCCTGCACGCAAGGAACTTCGTCGCCTACCTTGCCCAATGACTGCGCAAAGGCGGAACCGCCCAGTTTCAGCTTGTCGAAGCTGAAATCTATATGGTAAAGAGTAGTCTTTTTATCGTTGACGAGCACCGGAGATACCACCTTCTTCACATCGGAAACTTCGCCGCCGGCCGATACGATGACCGTACCCGGAGCGATAACCTTGCTTCCGTCGGGATATTTCTGCGTCATAGACAAAGAATCCTTGCCCGTAGGAACGTTGATTTGCAGTGCGCAGCAGAAGTCGCTCAATGCCTTGACCGCTGTGTAGAGGCGTGCGTCTTCACCTTCCTGCGAACGGCACGGCCACATCCAGTTAGCCGACAGCGATACGCTGTCCAGCCCTTCGGCAAGCGGAGCCCATACGAGGTTGGTCAGCGCTTCGCTCACGGAAAGAATGGAACCGGCTGCCGGGTCGGCAAGCGCTGCCTGCGGGGCATGTCCCAAAGAAGTGGCGATACCCTTCTCGCCGCGATAATCCAACGCTACGACACCGCAGTCGCTCAACGGCAACTGAAGCTCGCCCTGGCATTGCTGGCGGGCAATCTTACCCGTTACGGAACGGTCTACTTTGTTCGTCAGCCAGTCCTTGCAGGCAACAGCTTCCAATTGGAGCACGTTGGTGAGGTATTCGTGCAGTTTCGACAATTCGTATTCCGGCATTTCGTAATGGCGTTCCACTGTTTTGTCCACCATATAAGTCTTGGGAGAAGAACCGAACATCTGCTCTACGGCAAGGTCGAACGGACGTATGCCGTCGGCTTGTTGGAAGGCGAAACGATGATTGCCGGTAGTTTCACCGACTACATACATCGGGGCGCGTTCCCGCTCGGCCACCTTACGTACATGCTCGATAGCCTCCTCGTGAATCAGCAGACCCATGCGTTCCTGGCTCTCGTTGGCTATGATTTCTTTGGCAGACAACGTTTTATCGCCGATAGGCAGCTTGCTCATGTCGATAAGCCCGCCGCATTCCTCTACCAGCTCCGACAGGCAGTTCACATGGCCGGCAGAACCGTGGTCATGGATAGAAACCACCGGATTGGTGTCCTCCTCGCAGAGTGCACGTACCACGTTATAGGCACGCTTCTGCATCTCGGCATTGGCACGCTGTACGGCATTCAGCTCGATACCGCTGCTGTAACGTCCCGTATCTACGGACGATACGGAGCCGCCTCCCAAACCGATGCGGTAGTTGTCGCCACCGATAACCACCACTTTGTTACCGGCTTCGGGCGTACCTTTCAGACAGTCGCGCTGCGTGCCGTAGCCCACACCGCCGGCAAGCATGATAACTTTGTCGTAACCGTAAACCTCATCATTCTCCTTATGTTCGAAAGTCAGTACGGAACCGCAAATCAGCGGCTGGCCGAACTTGTTTCCGAAATCGCTGGCGCCGTTAGATGCTTTAATCAGGATTTGCTCGGGAGTCTGGTACAGCCATTTGCGTACCGGGAGTATCTCCTCCCAGGGACGTTCCTCGTCCGTACGGGGATAAGAAGTCATATACACGGCAGTTCCGGCGATAGGCCAGGAACCCTTACCGCCGCCCATACGGTCGCGTATCTCGCCGCCCGTACCGGTAGAAGCACCGTTGAAAGGCTCTACGGTAGTAGGGAAGTTGTGCGTTTCGGCTTTCAGGGAGATAACGCTCTTGATATCCTTTATCTGGAAGAAATCGGGTTTGGAATGGTCTGCCGGGGCAAACTGTTCGATAACCGGACCTTCGGCAAAGGCTACATTATCTTTATAAGCCGATATAATCTTGTTCGGATTTTCCTGCGTGGTCTTTTTAATCATCTGGAAAAGGGAAGATTCCTGCTCTACTCCGTCGATGATAAATGTACCGCCGAAGATTTTATGACGGCAGTGCTCGGAGTTGATTTGTGCAAAGCCGAAAACCTCGGAGTCGGTGAGCGGGCGTCCCAGGTCTTTTTCTACCTTTTTGAGGTAGTCCATTTCTTCTTTGGAAAGAGCCAAGCCTTCTTTTTCGTTGTACGCTTCGAGGTCGTCGATGTGTATAATAGGTTCCGGCTGGCGGTTAGTCGTAAATACATTCTGGTCTAAACCCTTATACATGCGTTGCAGCATCGGGTCGTGGTCTGCGTTTTCATCTTTTACGGGGAAATATTCTTCGATACGGATAATACCGTCCAAACCCATGTTTTGGGTGATTTCCACAGCATTGGTACTCCAAGGAGTAATCATTTCGCGGCGCGGACCTACGAAATGTCCTTTCAGGTTGTCTTCACTCTCGGGGGTGGCTTCTCCAAAAAGCCAGCAGAGTTTGTCGCTGTCTGCTTGGGTAAGTTCGTGGCCACATTCTACGGCAATCACGCTCTTGGATAGTGTTCTGAAAAAAAGAATCATACTTTTATTTAAGAATTTACGGATTTGCTACTCTTGATTGAAGTTCCTCACAATAAGTCGGCTTCTTCTCTTTTCTTCTTGGGTGCAAAGATATACAAAATCGTTGGGTGAGAGAAAGAAATGGAAATAAAAAACTTTAGCCGGACATAAGTGAAGCATGTCCGGCTAAAGTTGTTATTTTATATCCGAATAAGGATGTACGAAAGAGCTGTGTTAGTTCAAATCAATGCAAGAACCCTGGGGGTTTCTGTACCAATACTTGCAATCTTCGCCACCACTTGTTACCCACTTATTGAATTTGGGATATACTTTAATGATATCTTCCTTTTCTGCAGGGTGGCTAATCTTTTGTGGAACAGCGATAGCCCAAACTAAATTTTCTTTGGATTTATATTCCGTATCAATACTTTGCTTGTTTCCCTCTATACCTGTAGGAGAAAAACCTCTGAAGTGGATTTCATCTCCAGTTTCTTTGTTTTGGATAAAGAAATCGAAATAATCGGGAAGATTCTTTGCTAACTTTTCGTATTGTTTAGCAATATAATAATTCTCCTCACCAAAACCGTTTCTGGTAACTCTGCAAGTAACAACCGGCATATTTTTATTTATTTGTCCGGTAACTGTGTTGTAATAACCGCCATTGCAAAGGGATTCAGTACCATTGATAAAGAAAATGACATCATCTTTGCCACTACGACCTTCTCTTAGTAATTCTATGGTAATGCCATCAGTGGAAGACTCATATTCTATATTAGCCCATTTGAGATTCTCCATAGCAAACCCTTTCAGACGAATGGCCGGACGGAAAGGCAAACTACCGCCTATGGCGCGTATTTGGAATTTCATTATAAAACCGACGGCAGCTTTTCTCCAATCAATACCGATAAACGGGGATTTGAAAATCTCTACATTATATCCGATAACATAATCATTAAAGTCATAATCGCCCTTTGAAGGGTAAAGGTCTTCGAACATCAATGTTCCTTGACCTCTTTTTTGGGGGTAATAGTAATGTTCCCGAAGATCTCCCAAAAGTCCTTCGCGCACTACGTCCTTTTCAGCAGGCAACTGTATGAAACTTCCTTCTCCCGGCCATACCCGTGTCGTAACCCCATTCGTATTGATTTCGAATACCTCTTTCCCGTCTTCCGTGGGATATTGTACGAAGATGCTGGTTACATACGTCGGAATATTCACTGAGACATCCGTTGCCTCATTAGCATTCAGCACGAGGTTCTCAATCAACAGGCTTTCGTCTGTACAGTCTTTATCCGTATAGATAGACACTACTGTGTTTACTTTCGAAATAAGGTTATAAGTCTGGCTTTGGGTCGTTTTCCAGTCAAAGTCAGCGGGAGCTACAAGGTCTTTGGTGTTTTCCACTCTTTCGGGGGTGAACACCTCGTTTTCGCAAGCATTGAATAACAACATGCTGCTTGCTGCAAATAAAAGGGTTAGACATTTTTTCATATTTCTGACCGATATTTTATGGTTATCCGCCACAAAGATATGAATTATATACTAACAATGTATATAAAAGTTGTATTATTTATCCTATTTATTCCGTTTTAACAATTTAAAGGCTTGTAAACTGTATATGCCTATACATAATATACAAGTTTTGTGCTTGCTGCTATTGCTTGCCCGCACCCCGGAAAAGGGCGATATCCGGAGTACAGACAGGCGGAATTTCTGTGTGGTGTCAATATATTACCACGCCGCCCACCGTCATGTAAACTTACTATTCCGTTGGATTGGCAAGAATAACATTGCTTTATTAAAATCCTTTTCTGACGAAAAAACGTTAACTCTATTCGGTCGTCTCATAAAAAAGTACGATATTTGCAGGCATGATTCAGATAGAAACCATATTTGACATATTGTGGAAGGGATTCATAATCGGTGTGATAGTGTCTGCACCGTTGGGTCCTGTAGGAGTATTATGCATTCAGCGTACACTGAACAAAGGGCGTTGGTATGGTTTTGTAACCGGGATAGGAGCCTCGCTGAGCGATATAGCCTATGCGTTGCTGACAGGTTACGGCATGAGCTTCGTTTTCGACTATGTCAACAAGAATATTTTCTATCTGCAACTGTTCGGAAGCATCCTTCTGCTGGCATTCGGTATCTATACATTCCGCAGCAATCCCGTACAGTCCATTCGCCCGGTATCCACCAGTAAAGGTTCTTATTTCCATAACTTCATTACGGCATTTGCCGTTACCCTTTCCAATCCGCTAATCATATTTCTTTTCGTAGGTCTTTTCGCCCGTTTCGCTTTTGTCAGCGAAGGCGTCCTGGTCTTTGAGGCCGTTACGGGCTACCTTGCCATTGCTTTAGGAGCGTTGAGCTGGTGGTTTGGAATAACCTTTTTCGTCAACAAGGTACGTACCCAATTCAACCTACGTGGCATCTGGATATTGAACCGGATTATTGGCGGCATTGTCATGATAGTCTCTGTGCTCGGTCTGGTGTTCACCCTAATGGGCGAGTCGCTTTATTAGCCGGAGCGGATAAGGAAGAGACAAACGATACATAAGCGATAAGCTGGCGACAGGTAGCGGATAGGCAATAAGCAATAAACGGATAATGACGGCAACAAGCAAGTTATGACAGGCAACAGAGCGATAAGAACAATGACAGATACCAGGTAGATAATGGTAAGTAACAGACAGCTAATAAAGCTCCGGTTATAAACCGTAAATCTGAAATCGTAAACCGTAAGTTTGAAATCTGAAATCATAAACCTAAAATCATCGACCCCTGACGTGAAAATTTCGCAGCAACTGAAAGAAAAGAATATTGCCGAATACCTTATATATATGTGGCAAGTGGAAGACTTGATTCGCGCCAACAAGTGCGACATCGATTTGCTCCGCAGCAATATCATTTCCCGTTACCCGGCGGAAGACCATGCGGCATTGGAGGAGTGGTACGCCAACCTTTCCGATATGATGCGCGCGGAGGGAGTGACGGAGAAAGGCCATTTGCAGATTAACTGCAACGTTATCCGCAACCTCACGGAGCTGCATGCCGGGTTGCTGGCATCCACGAAATACCCATTTTACAATGCGGCGTATTTCAAGGCACTGCCTTTCATCGTAGAATTGCGGCAGAAAGGCGGCAGGGAAGAAGAACCCGAGTTGGAAACCTGCTTCGAAGCACTTTACGGCGTACTGCTGTTGCGCCTGCAGAAAAAGGAAATCAGCCAGGGCACTGCCAAAGCGGTAGAAGCTATCAGCAGCTTCCTTTCTTTGCTTGCCAACTATTACGACAAAGACAAGAAAGGCGAATTAAAGCTGGACGACGACTGACGGCATATGTACACGAACTTAGGTAATAAACAGGTTAATAAACAATAGATTGTCAAATAATAAATATCAAAGTAAATCTGCCGGCAAGATAACCCCGCCTGGCAAGCAAAGTAATAAATAGTAAATCGTCAACGTACCTATGTGTCAAAGATAAAAAATATGTCATGACCGCAGGGAATAAATAGTAACTATCAAGATGAATATATTAGTAACCGGCGCCAACGGACAACTCGGTAACGAGATGCGGGCGCTCTCTGCTGAACATCAGCAACACACTTACTTTTTTACAGATGTACAAGAACTGGATATCTGTGACGAACAAGCCATACATACATTCGTGACCGGCAACCGGGTGGATGTCATCGTAAACTGTGCCGCTTATACCGCCGTAGACAAAGCGGAAGATAATCCGGAACTTTGCGACAAACTGAACCATATAGCCCCCGGCTACCTGGCTGCTGCGGCCGAGGCCTGCGGTGCTGCCATGATACAGGTTTCTACGGACTACGTGTTCGACGGAACCGGCCACATCCCCTATACGGAAGACATCGCCCCTTGTCCCAATTCCGTTTATGGTTCCACGAAACTGGCGGGCGAGCAGGCTGTTATGGAAAAATGCAGCCGTGCAATGATTATCCGTACGGCATGGTTATACTCCATTTACGGCAATAACTTTGTAAAGACAATGATTCGCCTGGGCAAAGAACGCGATACGCTGGGCGTCGTATTCGACCAGATAGGCACGCCCACATATGCCAACGATTTGGCTCGCGCTATCTTTGCGGCTATCAACCAGGGCATTATCCCCGGTATCTATCATTTCAGCGACGAAGGCGTCTGCTCCTGGTATGATTTTACGGTAGCCATTCATCGCATAGCAGGCATTACCTCATGTAAAGTCAGCCCGTTACACACCGGTGAGTATCCGGCTAAAGCCCCGCGTCCCCAATACTCCGTGCTGGACAAGACGAAGATAAAGAATACCTATAAGCTTGAAATTCCCCATTGGGAAGAGAGCCTTGCGGTATGTGTAGGACGATTGGATTCGTGAATATCGGAAAGAATTGAATGTATATATAAAAATAAAATAACAGGCACATATAGAACGGATACGATAGTTGAAGATACCGGTACATTGAAAACCGGGAAATCCGTATAATCCGTGCCTGAAAAATAATCAGTTATGGCAAATCAAGAGATAGAGAGAAGGCGCACCTTTGCGATTATCGCGCATCCCGATGCCGGTAAGACATCGCTCACCGAGAAACTGCTGCTGTTCGGTGGCCAGATACAAGTGGCGGGTGCGGTGAAAAGCAACAAGATAAAAAAGACGGCAACCTCCGACTGGATGGACATCGAGAAGCAGCGCGGCATCTCGGTCACCACCTCCGTAATGGAATTCGACTACCACGACTATAAGGTCAACATACTCGACACCCCCGGTCACCAGGACTTTGCCGAAGACACCTACCGCACGCTTACGGCGGTAGACAGCGTGATTATCGTGGTAGACGGTGCGAAAGGTGTGGAAACCCAGACACGCAAGCTCATGGAAGTCTGCCGCATGCGCAACACCCCCGTAATCATCTTCATTAATAAAATGGACCGTGAGGCAAAAGACCCGTTCGACCTGCTGGACGAGCTGGAAGAAGAACTCGCTATCCATGTCCGCCCCCTCACATGGCCTATCGAGAGCGGCATCCGCTTCAAAGGAGTGTACAATATCTACGAACACAACCTCAACCTCTACCAACCCTCCAAGCAAGTAGTAACGGAGAAGGTGGAAGTCGATATAAACACGGAAGAGCTGGACAACCGGATAGGCACCCAACTGGCGGACAAGCTGCGCGGCGAGCTGGAACTGATAGACGGCGTATATCCCGAGTTCCAGGTAGAGGAATACCTGAAAGGCGAATTAGCCCCCGTATTCTTCGGCTCCGCCCTGAACAACTTCGGCGTGCAGGAGCTGCTGGATTGCTTCGTGGAGATAGCCCCCAGCCCCCGTCCCGTAAAGGCGGAGGAGCGCGAGGTAGAGCCGGACGAACCCAAGTTCACAGGCTTCATCTTCAAGATAACCGCCAATATCGACCCGAACCACCGTTCGTGCATCGCATTCTGCAAGATATGCTCCGGCAAGTTCACCCGCAACACGCCTTACCTGCATGTGCGCCACGGCAAGACGATGCGTTTCTCGTCGCCCACGCAGTTCATGGCACAGCGCAAGACCACTATCGACGAGGCATGGGCGGGCGACATCATCGGCCTGCCGGATAACGGTACGTTCAAGATAGGCGACACGCTTACCGAGGGCGAGATGCTCCATTTCCGCGGCTTGCCGAGCTTCTCGCCGGAGATGTTCAAGTACATCGAGAATGCCGACCCGATGAAGCAGAAACAGCTTGCCAAAGGCATCGACCAGCTAATGGACGAAGGCGTGGCGCAGTTGTTCGTCAACCAGTTCAACGGGCGCAAGATTATCGGCACGGTGGGGCAGTTGCAGTTCGAGGTTATCCAGTACCGCCTGGAGAACGAATATACCGCCAAATGCCGCTGGGAGCCGCTGAGCCTGTACAAGGCATGCTGGATAGAGAGCGACGACCCCGCCGAGCTGGAGGCTTTCAAGAAACGCAAGTACCAGTATATGGCAAAAGACCGCGAGGGCAGGGACGTGTTCCTGGCAGACAGCGGCTACGTGCTGCAAATGGCGCAAATGGACTTCAAGCATATAAAGTTCCACTTTACGAGCGAGTTCTGACAAAATATATACTATTACGCTATGACAGAGGCGCAAAAGAATAAAAAACTTTGTGCCTCTTGCTTTTTTATATGCAGAAAGTGTTACCTTTGTGATTGTAATGAAACGAATAAGTATGGCTTATGAAGACAATGGATTTAAACGATTATCGGAATGAATTGATTCGCGATATATCGGTTACCGATAATTTAGAGGTCCTGCGGACCGTGCGCCGTGCTTATTGCCGCGCATTGGGCAGGGTGGCGGAAAGCGCTGGTAAGGAAGATAATCTTCCAGTTTATACGGTAGAGGAACTGAATGCTCGGATTGATGAAGCTGAGGCGGAGTTTGAAAACGGAGAGGGAATTCCGTCGGAAGTGGCGCATCGCCGTATGAAACAATTTATAGCGGAGTTATGAGAATAGAGTGGTCTGCTCGAGCTTTGTGTGAATGGGAAAATACAACACGTTACATCTATAATGAGTTTGGCAGGAAGGCTGCCGAAGAATTTGAAAAAAATATAGCTTGTTGGGAGAACCGAATAGCTATAAATCCTGAATTGGCACATCAAGAACCTCTATTGAAAGACCGTTCCAGGTTATATAGGGGATTGATTGTGAGCAAGCATAGCAAATTGATTTTTTATGTAGAGGCAGAGGTCATTTATATTACCGACCTTTGGGATATGCGTCGTGAGCCTTCCTGGTTATACAGACGGATAAAATAGGTGAACCGCCGATAATGAAACACATATATATTCTTTTCTTACTGGCTTCTTTTGGGGGCGGTAACCGTATCTTGTTCGGTTCTTGCCGATAACTAGCTCTGTCTGCTCATCCAGCAGGGTTTCAGCAGTGCGCAGATAGTCGCATGTCATGTATCGCCGTTTCTTCCTCTTCCATATCCCGGCAGAAATTCCGTTTGAAGAAGCGGATAATGCAAGCGGAAAAGGGATTGTTTGTCAATGGGGGGGAACACTGGAAATAGTAGTGCATCATATCTGAAATTTCGGATTGTAAGGCAATGCTGATAATTCTCTCTATACTTATCTTTATAGAGGTATAAAGTTATTAGGTGGCGTTAAGATAAATTAAACCCGTAATTTTTTACGGAAATCCTTTTCCGTATCTTTGTCTTTTGATAGTTAAGCCGATAGAAATATGTTAGTAAAATTTGCCGTTACCAATTACCGTGGATTTGCAGACCGCATCGAGTGGGATTTGTCGACTCCGCCAGTTATGAGTTCAATAAAATGCCATAAAGGACGGAATAATAAAGAATGGTATAATATATGGCCCGAACGGTTCGGGCAAAACAAATTTCAGCTTGGCTTTATTTGATATCGAGAACCATTTATCACCCAAATGGAAGAAGATAGATTATTATGTGAATTTCGTGTATGCCGGCAAAAAAGAAGGCGTGGTAGAATTCGAATATACATTCAGATTCGGGAGCGAGGCAGTCGTGTATGCTTATTCTAAGAATGCCGGCGGCATATTGGTGTCCGAATCGCTTCGTGTCGGCAAGCAGATTTTTTGCGATATAAACGGTTCGGAGATTCCTTTCAGCTTGGTTGCATCTACCGGAACCAAGTCGCTGCAACTGCTTTATTTCTGGATGAAGCGGATGAGCGAGGCATCATTTGTCTTTATCGACGAGTTCGATACATTCTATCATTTCCGCCTGGCTTTCGAGGTTTGCAAAGTACTGTTCAATATGGATTGCCAGATATTTACCTCTTCACACAATATTTATCTGATGACGAATGACCTGCTGCGTCCGGATTGCAATTTTATTTTGAATGACAACAAGATTAAACCTTTATGCGATTGTACGGATAAAGAGATGAGATTCGGGCATAATATCGAAAAGCTATTCCGGGGTAATACCTTCAACGTATGATTCTATTTATATTTGAGGGCAGGAAATGCGAGCCACGTCTTTTCGAGACTTTGAAACATCTGTTTTTTACTAAAGAGGCAGAGCCGTTTGTATGTATCCGTTAGGATAACCCCTCTGCGCCCCGGCGGGCATACCTTGCCCCGTGCCGTATCACCGGTAAATAAGTTCCCTTGTCGCCCCCCAGCGGGACGGCAGGGGAACTTTGCTGTAAGTATCAATGGCGTTTGCACGTCGTGCATCTGTAATGATAGTGGTCGGTCGTACCTCCGCAGATGTTGCACGTGCTGCCTCCCGTATTGTGGTAGGGGGCGAATGAGCTGGATGCCGCATACCGGTACGACTCCGGACGGTAGCCTTTGCCGCCGCAGTCGGGGCAGACGCCGCTGCCCGTTGAGGTGCTGCGGGAAGGAGTGCTGTTGGAGGGACTGCCCGAGCCGTTGCCGCCACCGCTGGAATATACATTTCCGTTCTGGTCGTAGCCTATGCTTACGCCGTTCTGGAAGTGGCTGACCAGCGTGGTATAGCCCTGTCCCCGGCAGCTTTGGCATACTTTGCTCCCGCCGCAGGCTTTGCAGGGATACCACGTGCCCCCGTAGGCGCGCCCCATGACTCCTCCCTGCCCATTGCATACACGGCACACTTTGCTCCCGCCGCAGATTATGCAGGGGTTCACGGCGGTCGCATCTATGGAGCCGTCCGGGTTCTGCACATAGTCCACATAGCCTCCGTTGGGATTGTTCTGCCTCCAGGAGCGCCTGCCGGTGTCGTTGGTAGTGTTGTTGCCGGTGGTTACGGTACGGGAGGCGGTGGCGGTAGAGGAGCCGGAGCTCGTAGGATTGCCTCCGCCTAAGTATTGAATGGATATCCCCTCTTGCCAGTTCTTGGAAATCCAGTCCGAGATGCCGGAGGTGCGGAAGGTGTAACTCTGCTTCGCCGCGCCCCTGCGGGTGGAGCCGTAGGGGATAAAGTATTCGCCGTCGGCATACTCCACCAGGTGCACCCGGTTGCCTTCGTTCCATATCTGCTTGATTTTCTGGGTTACATTGTCGTTTGTAGCCCAGGCATATCCCTGCGACGTTATTTCGCTGCCCTTGGTCATCACCCAAAGCCATTTGCCGCTGCTGTAAGTGGCTTGGGTTATGTAGTATTCCTCGTCGCGGTTCTTGTCGTACCACACTTTCAGCTTGCTGAATACGTCTTGCTTGTACCTCTGCCCCGTGTAGTTTTTTACTTTGGACATGACGATGAGCCATTTGGACTCGCTGCATGTAATCGAGGTGATGTAATGCCCCGCATCGTACTTTTCCTTTATCCAGTCCGTAGGCCACGAGCTGCTGTAATGGTAGCTCTGGCCGGTGAAATTGTCGTTTTGGGACATCGTGACGAACCACCCGTTCTCGGTATAGGAGGCGGCTGTGATGTACTTGTCCTGTTCCCAGTATTTCTTAATTTCGGACTGTTGCAGCTCTTCGCCCGACCCGCTGTAAAACCACGTTTGTTCCTTTAGCTTGTCGTTTGCTTCCATTAAGATGAAGGTGACGTTGTCTTGAGCCAATATATGATGAATATTGGACATGAAAAAACACAGGAATAAGAAGTAGCGCATAGTAAGAATCTTTTTAATGTCATTTGTCTTTCGAAGGGTTGTTCTCCTGGATATAATCCGTAGTTCTGCCTGGTTATATGGTATGCGTACTATGCCCTGGAAACCTGCTTGTTATACAAAAGTAGGCATTATTTCCGAACCGTAGCTATCCGGGCGTGTTTTTGTGCGGAATTCCGGGAATATTTTCCGTGCTTTCCCGTTGCCGGGGTTGTTTGCGGCCGGGTTGTCCTGTCATTTTACATGGCGGCAGGGGCGCTTGTAGTGCTGCGGCAAATCGGCTGCCCGGGTGTGCCTTCACTTTGCTTTTAGCATTATTTATAATTATATTGCACTATTCTTTAACGAATTATCGCTAATTTCGGACGAATTTTTCTAAAACCGACGGAATAACTAATAATTAATAATATGGAAAACTTGAATTTAGCGCTTCTGCTAATGGTGGTAGGTATGGCAACGGTATTCGCTATCCTGCTGATTGTTATCTACTTAGGAAAAGGTATTATAGCTCTTGTAAATAAATATGCTCCCGAAGAGGTTGCGCCTGCCAAATCGGCGGCAAGCGGTCCTGCACCTATCCCCGCCAATATCATGGCGGCTATCAGTGCAGCGGTTACGGTGGTAACGCAAGGCAAGGGCAAGGTGTCTAAGGTAGAGAAAATCTGAAATAACTAATCTTATATAAACACACACAGGAATAATTTGGTATGAAAAAAGAAATTAAGTTCAGTCTGGTATTCAGGGATATGTGGCAAAGCGCCGGAAAATATGTTCCCCGTGTAGACCAACTGGTAAAGGTGGCTCCCGCCATTATCGAAATGGGCTGTTTTGCCCGCGTAGAGACGAACGGCGGAGGTTTTGAACAGGTGAACCTATTGTTCGGCGAGAACCCCAATAAGGCTGTGCGCGAGTGGACGAAGCCTTTCCACGAAGCCGGTATCCAGACGCATATGTTAGACCGTGCGCTGAACGGCCTGCGCATGAGCCCCGTGCCTGCCGATGTGCGCAAATTGTTTTATAAAGTAAAGAAGGCGCAGGGCACGGACATCACCCGTACGTTCTGCGGCTTGAACGATATACGCAACATCGCTCCCTCCATTACTTATGCGCACGAGGCGGGCATGATTTCGCAATGTTCTCTTTGCATTACCCATTCGCCTATCCATACGGTGGAATATTATACGGATATGGCGTTGAAGCTTATCAAGCTCGGAGCCGACGAAATCTGTATCAAGGATATGGCGGGTATCGGACGTCCGGTGTCTTTGGGTAAGATTGTTGCCAATATCAAGGCGGCTCACCCGGAAATCCCCATTCAGTACCACAGCCATGCGGGTCCCGGCTTCAATATGGCAAGCATACTCGAAGTGTGCGAGGCGGGCTGCGACTATATCGACGTGGGTATGGAGCCGCTGTCGTGGGGTACGGGACATGCCGACCTGCTCAGCGTGCAGGCTATGCTGAAAGATGCCGGTTTCCAAGTGCCCGAGGTCAATATGGAGGCTTATATGAAAGTGCGCGCGCTTATCCAGGAATTTATGGATGACTTCCTGGGGCTGTACATCAGCCCGAAGAACCGCCTGATGAACTCGTTGCTGATTGGTCCGGGGCTTCCGGGCGGCATGATGGGCAGCTTAATGGCGGACTTGGAATCCAACCTGGAATCTATCAATAAGTATAAGGCTAAGCGCAACCTGCCGTTCATGAAGCAGGACGAGCTGCTTATCAAGCTTTTCAACGAGGTGGCTTATGTATGGCCGCGCGTGGGTTATCCCCCGTTGGTAACTCCGTTCAGCCAGTATGTGAAGAATCTCTCCATGATGAACGTTATGGCTATGGAGAAGGGCAAGGAGCGCTGGGGCATGATAGCCGACGATATTTGGGACATGCTGCTGGGCAAGGCTGGCAAGCTGCCGGGCGAGCTCGCTCCCGAAATCGTGGAGAAGGCGGAACGCGAAGGCCGCAAGTTCTTCAACGGCAATCCGCAGGACAACTATCCCGATGCTCTCGACAAGTACCGCAAGCTGATGAAGGAGAACAAATGGGAGCTGGGCGAGGACGACGAGGAGCTTTTCGAGTATGCCATGCATCCGGCGCAGTACGAGGCTTACAAGAGTGGCAAGGCGAAGGAGGATTTCCTTGCCGATGTGGAAAAACGCCGTGCCGAGCGCGACAAGTCTCCTCTGGACGATGCCAAGCCCAAGACGCTTACCGTACAGGTGGACGGGCAGGCTTACCGCGTGACGGTTGCCTACGGCGATATCGACTTGCCGGCTTCCGCTACCGAGAAGCTTACCGCTCCCGCAGGCGAGGGGCAGGATGTGGCGGCTCCGCTCGAGGGTAAGTTCTTCCTTACCAAGAATGCACAGGAAACTCCGCTCAAGGTGGGGGATAAGGTGCAGAAGGGCGACCTGCTCTGCTACATCGAGGCGATGAAGACGTACAATGCCATTCGTGCCGACTTCGGCGGAACGGTTACTGCTATCTGCGTCAATCCGGGTGATTCTGTTTCTGAAGATGATGTATTAATGAAGATTGGATAATGGAAGATATATTTGCAAAACTCTATGATATGACGGCGTTCAGCAATATCATTGCCGACCCGTCGTTCCTTGTAATGTATGCCATTGCCTTCATTTTGCTGTATCTGGGTATCAGGAAGCATTACGAGCCGCTGCTGCTGGTTCCCATTGCTTTCGGCGTGCTCATCGCCAACTTCCCCGGAGGCGATATGGGTGTGATTCAAGCGGATGAAAACGGTATGGTAATGGTGAACGGAGTGTTGAAGAACATCTGGGAGATGCCGTTGCACGAGATTGCGCACGACCTCGGACTGATGAACTTCATCTATTACATGCTGATAAAGACCGGGTTCCTGCCGCCTATCATCTTTATGGGTGTGGGTGCGCTGACGGACTTCGGACCTATGCTCCGCAATCTGCGCCTTTCCATATTCGGTGCGGCTGCACAGCTCGGTATCTTTACGGTGTTGTTGTGTGCGGTAATGATTGGCTTTACACCGCAGGAAGCCGGTGCATTGGGTATTATCGGCGGTGCAGACGGCCCTACGGCTATCTTTACCACTATCAAGCTCGCCCCGCACTTGTTGGGTCCTATCGCCATTGCTGCCTACTCGTACATGGCGCTGGTTCCGGTTATCATTCCATTGGTTGTGAAACTGCTTTGCAGCAAGAAGGAGCTGATGATTAACATGAAGGAGCAGGAGAAACTTTATCCTTCGAAAACAGAGATAAAGAACTTGCGTGTATTGAAGATTGTCTTTCCGATAGCCGTTACTACCATTGTTGCCCTTTTCGTGCCTACGGCAGTGCCCTTAATCGGTATGCTGATGTTCGGTAACTTGATTAAGGAAATCGGTTCCGATACCAGCCGCCTGTTCGATGCAGCGGCTAACAGCATCATGAATGCGGCTACTATCTTCCTGGGGTTGAGCGTGGGTGCTACCATGACGAGCGAAGCGTTCCTCAACTGGACTACTATCGGTATCGTTGTCGGCGGTTTCCTTGCATTTGCCTTGTCTATCTCGGGCGGTATCTTCTTCGTGAAGCTGTTCAACCTGTTCTCCAAGAAGAAAATCAACCCGCTAATCGGTGCTACGGGGCTGAGTGCCGTGCCTATGGCGAGCCGCGTATGCAACGAGATTGCAACCAAGTACGACCCCAAGAACCATGTGCTGAATTACTGTATGTCCAGTAATATTTCCGGTGTCATCGGCTCTGCGGTGGCGGCGGGCGTGCTGATTTCGTTCCTCGGATAAGGGGGAGACGATGATATGATGAAGGGGTGTACTGAGGTTCACCACAGATTACACGGATTGATACGGACTTTTATTATTCAGACAGAAGAATGAGAGTTTAGACAGAAGAACAAAAGGACAAAAGAGAAAATCTGTTCTTTTGTTCTTCTGTTCTTTTGTCTGAAATAAGACCTATGAGGTCTGCATCATCTGCTGATAAATTAAGAAATCTGTGTCAATCCGTGTAATCTGTGGTGAATTTCAGTACACCCTCTTTAGTTTATTCATAAGTGTTATATAAAACACAAATAATATAGAATATAAAACTGAATATCAATCATTTATTTGAAATCATACAAATAGCATTGTTTTCTGATTTTGCCTTATCACGGCTTTATTCTTGCATTATATGTTACTTTTTTGTTATTCATTTCTTGGTAGTTTGAATGTGTTTTGTTACCTTTGCATATGCAGTAACAATTAACCAAGAAGGAAGTCATGGCACGGACAAAGAAATCGGATTCTGTACCCGTCCGGATCCGTTTTAAGGAATTGGAAAACGGGAACAAGTCTATCTATCTCGACATTTATTACGAGAAGAAGAGACGCTATGAGTTTTTAAAACTCTACCTCGTGCCGGAGAATTCAGCCGAAGCCAGGGCGCAAAATGAACATACGCTCAAAGCCGCCAATGCAATCAAGGCACAACGCATTTTGGACATCACCAACAAAAAACCACAAAAGGATCTTTCTGACAAGGCCAAAGTGTTGCTAACGGATTGGTTATATGTTTATTCAGAGAAAAAAACAAAGGATGGCAAGACCTCTGTGGAAAAGGTCGTCCATTCCACTGTCAAGCAACTTGAACTTTATGCTCCCAAGGCAATGTTATGTGATGTGGACAAAAATTTCCTTGAAGGTTTTGTACAGCACATGACGGAAACTAAATCCTACAGAACCAACCGTCCTTTTGCCAAGAAGACCATATCAAATCTACTCGCCTGTATTATTGCTGCTTTGGGGTTAGCCGTAGAAGAAGAAATATTGTCATTCAATCCGGCAGAAGCGGTTGACCGGAAAGCCATACAGGGGAAACAGAAAAAACGCGAATACCTTACCATTGACGAAGTGAAGAAGTTGATAGACACTCCTTGTGCAAAGGAGGATGTGAAAAAGGCATTCTTATTCTCCTGCTTCTGTGGTTTGCGCATCAGCGATGTCCGTGCCTTGCTTTGGAAAGATGTGATTTATGAAAGTGATAAAATCCACCTTGAATTAAGGCAGAAAAAAACAGAAGCCTTACTGTATTTGCCCTTGAATAAACAGGCTCAATATTTTTTACCTGAGAACAAAGGTAAGGTGGAGGAATGTGTTTTTTCTTTGCCGAGTGAAACCACTATATCGAAAATTTTGGGCAAATGGGCAAAAGATGCGGGGATAAACAAGAAGGTCTGCTACCATATGAGCCGCCATACCTTTGCCACTATGGAACTGACAATGGGAGCTGATTTGTACACCACGAGCCTGCTAATGGGGCATAGCAATGTGCAAATCACGCAAATTTACGCCAAGATAATAGATGTGAAGAAAGAACAGGCAGTCATGATGATTGATGCCTTATTTGATGAACCTTAAAATGAGCGATTATGGCACGACCCAAGAAACAAGTAAAAGCCAAAGAGCCAGTAAGACTTCGATTTAATAGGTTGAAGAACGGGAATACCTCCATCTATCTGGACATTTACCATGATGGCAGGAGGAGTTACCAGTTCCTCAAGCTCTATCTTGTGCCTGAAGATGGAGTGGCGGCAAAGATTCAAAATGCCAATACGATGGCCAAGGCAAACGCAATCAAGGCTGAGAGGATTTTGGAATTGACTAATAAAGTGGCGGGTATAACCGACCGATCTTACAAGGCCAAAATGCTGTTCACTGACTGGATGAGAATTTATCGGGATAAAGTTGCTGAACATTCCTCCACAGCAACCGTAAAGATGGTTGAAAGGATAATCTCAGAGGTGGAAAAATATAATGGTGAAGTTATATTGGCAGAAGTTGACCGTAACTACATTATGGGATTCATCGAATGGTTGGGGAACAGAAAAATGTACAAAGTCAACAAGGGGAAACTGAAGAAAACATCAGTGGGAGCCTATGTCCGTTATATCCGTGCAGCCCTGAATTATGCAGTAAAAGAGAACATTTTGCGCACTTCGCCTTTTAAAAGCGTTAAAACAAGTACGCTTTCCGAAACTGAATCAAAACGTGAATACCTCACTGTAGATGAGGTGAAGCGGCTTATTGCCACCCCATGCCAGAGCCGACAGTTGAAAGCCGCATTCTTGTTTTCTTGTTTCTGCGGATTGCGTATAAGTGATTTAGAGAGCCTTTGTTGGAAGCATATCATAAAAAACAACGGCAAGTGGCAGGTGGAAATAACGCAGTTCAAGACTGGCATCCAACTTTACCTTCCGTTGAACATGAATGCAAGAAAATGGTTGCCGAAGCAAAGCGGAGCAACGCCGGACACTCCAGTGTTCCCCAAGTTGAACCGAGGTTACAAGACTGTGTTATGTGATTGGGTGGAGAAAGCTGGTATTTATAAGCACGTCTGCTTTCACACAAGTAGGCACGCATTCGCGACCCTTGCCCTGACCGCCGGGGTTGACATTTACACGACCAGTCAGTTGCTCGGCCACACCACCATTCGGCACACACAGCGTTACGCAAAAATCATCAACAGTAAGAAAGACGATGCGGTTTCCCTGTTGGATAACGCATTCGTCCAGTGATAATAACCCTCTAAATTTTTACAGTATGATTAGAAAGCGTAAGAAGATGCCTGCTTTTAAAAAAAGGACAGGCGAACCGTGCCAATACTCATTTGGCAGGCCGTGTATTGCAAAGTGACCTGAACTCCCTGCTCAGGGAAGCGGTAACCATGTACCAGTCCGAAGTTGTGAACGGCAGAAAACTGTACAAACTGTTTGCCGCAGATTTTCTGAACAACCACCACCACACCGACCGACGTGATGCGGCAGGATTGAACGAGCACCGGAAGAACCTCGGCATCCTGAGACGAATCCTATTCACACGGAAAGATCTCCTTGTGCGGTTCTCTGAAGCGGGTACGCCCGATGACGCCACCTTGAAAGACCTGTTGCACTTGTACTACACGACGGAAGCTCCTCCGGGGCAAGAAGCGGGTGCAGCCGTGCCCTCCACCGCCGTGCAAAACCATTCCTTGTCGTTGGGCTGCTGCCTTGACGATGACCAACTGAGCCTCATTGCCGATTGTGCCAATGAGGCTCGCGTGTTTGTGGAAGCCATTGACGCATCCATCCTGCGTTCTCTTTTGGATGGCAAACTGCTTGTTCCGCTGCGGTCGCGCAACAACCGAATGCTTGCCTACTTCTTTGACCAGTTGTGCCGGCATGGCCTTATCCTTCCCCGTTGGCAGAACTTGCTGGAACAGGCCGGAAGCATACTCAGTCCAAAGGGCAACAGGCCCTTAAGGCATGAGCAGTTCTCTAACGCGCTGACCCATGCGAGAAATACCCCGAACAGTATGCAGAAGAAAATCCAGGAATGCGTCCAACAAGTGCAAGAACAGCTTTCAAATGACGGGACAGCCAGCAAATGACAAGGCAAAACAGCAATAGTTGGAGCAACAGTTCCGAACTGTTACTGTTGGCCGTGCAACCGTTTGGAAGCAAGAGCCTAATTTCGCCCCCTGAAACGAAACAAGTTTTGGAGGGCGAACCTCCTTCATTGTCCAACTTAAAATGCAAGAATGATGGAACAACAACGAACTTCAACGAATGAACAGCCTGAACGGGTGGAATGCCCGTCCTGCCTGTTGAGACTGAGCCTGCTACAAGCGCAGGTGGAAAAAGTGGAAAAGCTGCTGTACTGCATCAAGGACACGCTCAACTTCAAAGAGGCTTGCCGGTACACCGGACTTTCGGACAGCCAGCTTTACAAGCTGACAAAAACGGGAAAGGTGCCGCACTACAAGCCCAGCGGCAAGCTCCTGTTTTTCAGCAAACGGGAATTGGACGGTTGGCTGTGCCGCAACCATGAATGTGGGGAATTGCCCTGTCTGGATGAAGTAACGGAAGTGGAACTTAAAGGAATGGGCATATGACGGAATCTGGATTTTTGGAAACATTGGAGCGGGTGGAAGCCGTCCACTCCATATTGAAACGGATGGAGGACATTGACTGTGTATTGGACAAGATAACGGTCATAGAGGAGTTCATCAGCCGTTTTGGTACATTGGAGGCATTGATTGCCCGGTTTGAGGAAGTGGAACGGCAGCTTTACATCTTGAAGGAAGTGTTCAACGTGGAAGAAGCGGCCAAGTACCTGAACATATCCACCGGCCATTTGTACCGTCTCACGTCCACCCACGAGATACCGTTCTCGAAGCCGAATGGCAAACACATCTTCTTTGAACGGAAGGCGTTGGACGACTGGAAACGCCGGAATCCGGTGCTGTCCAACCGGGAAATTGAACGGCAAGCGGCACTTGCCGGAATCAATATGGGAACCGGAAGCCAACCAATGAAGAAAGGGAAGAAGCCATGAACACACACGGAATCATACCGGTGTCGGAAGACATCGACAGGCAGGTTTACGAGCAGATATTGAGCTTCATCCGGCTGCGGGTGACAGAAACATACGCCTACCCTCCTGAAATCGTGCAGGTGGACGGCATCACCATCGCCACGCTCGGAAATTTCAGCGCGTCCGTGGGCAAGCCCAAGAGCAAGAAGACCTTCAACTGCGCTGCCATTGTGGCGTCGGCTTTGTCAGGCAAAAACATCCTGCATTACAAGGCCCACCTGCCCGAAGGGAAACACAAGGTGCTGTATGTGGACACCGAGCAGAGCAAATGCCACTGCCACAAAGTGCTGGAGCGCATCCTCAAACTGGCCGGGATGCCGACAGACCGGGAAACGGACAGGTTGGTGTTTTTCATGTTGCGGGAGTACAGTCCCAAGCAGCGGAGGCAAATCATCAACCATGCGCTTGCTTCCGACCCGGAGATAGGCTTTGTCGTGATAGACGGCATCCGCGACCTGATGTACGACATCAACAGCCCCAGCGAGTCCGTGGACTTGATAAACGACCTGATGCGCTGGTCGAGTATGCATGACCTGCACATCCACACCGTGCTGCACTTGAACAAAGGTGATGACAACACGCGGGGGCATATCGGTACCGAACTGAATAACAAGGCAGAAACCATCCTGCAAGTGACCAAGAGCCAGTTTGACAGCAACATCAGCGAGGTCAAGGCGATGCACATCCGGGAAAGGGAGTTCCAACCTTTCGCGTTCCGCATCAACCGAGAGGCTCTGCCGGAACTGGTAGAGGATTACGCTTTCACGCAAGAACGTAAACCCACAACTGAGGCCATCACGGATGCCCAGCACGCAAAAGCGTTGGAAATTGCATTCGGAAGCGGCCCCATCGTAGGATATGGACTTCTCATCAAGTCTTTGCGGCAAGGGTATGCGGAAATCGGTTTCAAGCGCGGACGCAATGTCTGCATCGAACTGAACAAGTACCTGATGGGCAGGGGCGTCATCGTCAAAAAGGACAAGGCTTATGTTTATCTGCCGGAAGTATTGAACAATGGGGATGACTCCGACCACAAAGAGGTTTAGTTTAACGGGAGGGTATATATATGATAAACTTGGAGAACTTCTATCCCGGCACAACCCGGTATGGAAGATTGGGAGCATAGAGGTTTAGTTTAACACAAGGCGTATATATATGACAAACGGGGCAAACCGGCATTCCACCGCCTAAAATGATAGATTGGAAAGCGGAACAGGTTTAGTTTACGCAGGGCGTATATATATGGTAAACTTGGTTATATCCACTCCAATATTCATCAAAATGAAAAATAGAATAATATGAATATATTGCAAATCAAACAAATAGCTATCGTGGATTTTCTGCTGGCCATCGGCATCCGACCGATCAGGGAAACCACAGCGTCCGCATGGTATCACGCACCTTACCGTGAAGACGAAGATCCGTCTTTCAAAGTGAACAAGAACCGCAATGTATGGTATGATTTTGGTACGACCAAAAGTGGCGACATCATTGACCTTGCGTTATTGGTGTACCGTACTTCAAACATCTCCAAAGTATTGAAGATGATAGAACAGGCGGCTCCTGCCGTGCCCTTGAAGGTGCGGACATTCGTACCACATTCGCAACAGTCCGCAACTGATGGCAAGCAACCGCAAGCGGCTGCATTCCAGAACCTGCGGTTGCAAGCGTTGATATCCATTCCTTTGCTCTCCTACCTGTCCAAACGAGGCATAGACATGGAAATAGCCAGACAAGAATGTAGGGAAGCGCATTACACTTGTCATGGGAAAAGTTACTATGCCATCGCGTTTCCCAACGAAGCGGGTGGTTATGAGACTCGCAATCCTTATTATAAAGGGTGCATTGCCCCGAAAGCGGTGTCATTGATTTCACAAGGGCAAACGGACAGCGTGTGTCTGTTCGAGGGATTCATGGATTACCTGTCCTTTCTGACCTTGCGGAAACTGGAACGGTTGTCCGTACCCTGTTATGGCTCAAACCTGTTGGTGCTGAACTCGGTGAACAACTTGCCCAAGGCATTACCACGGCTGAAAGCCTACAAGCACATCTATTGCTATCTCGACAATGACGATGCCGGACGGCGAGTGGTGGACATGCTTCGGGAACTCAAAGGCGATGCCGTGCATGACATGATGGAAGCCTATCCGCTCTACAAAGACCTCAATGACATTCTTGTCGGGAAGAAAAAGATGCCGTAACGATATGAATCTGCTTGTTTCAGAACCTGCAATTCCCTATTTATGCGAATGTGGTGTGAAATATTTCGCAAAGAGAATGAAGAATTGCTTTGGAATATTTGACGGTTTGGGATGGATTCGGTATTTTTGCATAGAAATTATCACCAAATTCACAATAAAGGCGAATATGGCAACAAAAATACAGCAAATATTGGAATCGAACCCTAATAGTTCATTGTTCTTCGGGGATTGGCTCACGAAGCAGGGGCTTAACTCCAAGGAACAATATTCGTATATGAAGAGGGGTTGGCTCACTCGTATCTCCAAGGGTGTTTATGCTTTGAAAGGCAAATTACCCACGTTGCTGCAAACGGTGGCGGCTTACAATTCGCAACTTGGTAAGCAGTGCATCGTGGGAGCTTATACCGCTTTGGAATTAAGGGGGTATTCACACTATCTTTCCCTCGGCAAGCCTAAAGCCTATCTGTTTACCGACAAAGAAAACAAACTGCCCTCTTGGATTGTTCAAAGGGAATGGGACATGGCTGTCAAGTACATGACAACCTCTTTCCTTGGAACAGACTTGAAAGCTGTCGAGCCAATGGCTGTTAACAGTGACAGTTTGCTCGTTTCTTCTCCTGAAAGGGCATTCTTGGAATGCCTTCATCTGCCAGATGCAGCTTCCTCCTTGCTGGATATGTATTACATCATGGAGGGCCTGACCACGCTTCGCCCCAAACTGGTGCAATCGTTGCTTGAATCATGCACTTCGCAAAAGGTAAAACGCCTGTTTGTCTATATGGCAGAGAAAGCAGCACACCCTTGGTTCAAAGCTCTAAAACTGGACTCCATAACATTAGGCACATCCCGATATATGGTGGTGCCAACCGGAAAATATATCGCCAAATATAATATGACCATACCCAAAGAACTTGCAGAATATGAATAGGAACAACGCCAATACACAGATATACAGTCAAAAGGTGGAACTTTTGTTGCGACTGATGCCGATTGTCATGGAAGAGGGCGTGTTTGCCGTACATGGCGGCACAGCCATAAACCTTTTCCTTATGGATTTGCCTCGATTATCAGTTGATATTGACCTGACATATATTCCATTGGCAGAGAGAAACCAAAGTTTGGAGGACATCAACCAGCACTTGAAATCCATAAGCGAGAAAGCGAAGAAAACTTTCAAAGGAATGCATATTGTGCCTAAGTATGACATATGCAAACTACTTTGCGAATACCGGGGCAAACAAGTCAAGGTGGAGGTGAACCAGACAAAGAGAGGACTTGTCGGTGGCGAGGCAATAACCATGCCGCTGAGCGACAAGGCACAAGAGGAGTTCGGACTCTACTGCGAGGCTAACATAGTACCACAGACACAGCTATACGGCGGGAAGATTGCGGCGGCTCTTTCCCGCCAGCATCCTCGTGACCTGTTTGATGTAAAGTATATGGAGTTGCCAATGGAAGATTGCAGGGAGGGGCTTATCTTCAACTTGCTTGGCAGCGACCGTCCTATACATGAGTCGTTTTCCCCGAGGCTCATAGACCAACGTGAGGCAATGGCAAACCAGTTCGATGGCATGACTGACATTCCTTTCACTTACGAGGAGTTTGAAGAAACAAGGACAAAACTGATAACCGAAGTCAACCGATTGATGACCGATGATGACAAGAGGTTTTTGGTCAGTTTTGAACTGGGCGAACCGAAATGGAATGGATATGAGTTTGAATACTTCAAGGATTATCCGTCTGTAAAATGGAAACTTGTCAATCTTGCAAAGTTGGCAAAACAGAATCCACAAAAACTGAAAGATGAAGCAGCCAAGCTTAAAGTACTTTTTGATGTGGAGTAGTCCATCAATAATCTGTTTATATAACAGTTTGACAAGTATATAAAAGGAATACCAAGCCTTAGCTTGTCAACTGGTATAAAGAAGGACAACCGTCATGCCATATAGGTAGAACGGCTGTCCTTTCTTATTTCCTGTCTTTTACGCCGGTCTGCGCCCTCTGACTTTCCAGCCATAGACATCGGCAACGTATGGATAGAGTGAACGTGTGAGCTTGCGGAAACCCTTCTCGTCAATTTCAAGGTTGTAAATTTTGTCGGCTATCCGCTCGGCATCCTCCCGGCTTTTCGCCACCCGGTAAAGCACATAGTTCGTGCCGTCGTGGTGCGTGAGTCGGGCACGGATGTTGTAGCCGTCGCCGTACCATTCGTTGTCATCGCATGAGCTGCGCAAGATGTCGGCAAGGTTGCTGCCCAAAATCTGGTAGCCCTGCCTGCGCCCCCGCCACAAGCCCAAGTCGCCAAAGGCGATTATCACGCCGTCCACCTGCACATTGAGGTTCATGCGCTCGTCATCGAGCCAACTGTACACTTCCTCACCCCATTCTTCATCGCTCACTGTGTAGCCGTCATCTTCCAAATACTCACGCTGGCAGTCTTGGTAATACTCCCTTGCCTTGTCGTCAAAATAGCTGTCGTTCGACCAAATAATCTGTTTCATCGTTTCGAGAATTAAAATGTTAGACTTCTTGTTCTTTCCCTGCCGTCGGGCTTCCACCCGTCCACAGGGACTTGTTTTTACGTGCAAGAGCCAAGGCGGAAAGTCGGGAACGAATGCAAGAAGGCAGTAGCCACTGCGCCTTGCAGCTTCCCGACAGCCTTACCTTTGCACAGGAAAAACAACGACCGTGGAACAGCCCTTGCACTTCATTGCCGGAGAAGATATGCTTCGATGGTTGAGCAAGTATAATTTACCCAAAGAAGCAAGTATAACTGTCCTTGGAAAGGCTTTCAAAGTATGATTGACCGTATGATTTTTTCGCCTGAAGAAAAATCAAGTTAAAACAGCACAGTATTTCCATCAGAGGTTTCCCGAGGCAGCCTTTCCGCTATTCTTTTGCAGGCAAAACGAGATTGTAAACCCATAAACCAGACAATGCAATGAGTCCATTTATGATATTCGCCTTGGTTCTGACGATAGCCTACGTCCTCTATTATGCGGTGGTCGTCGCCAAGGATTTGCAAGGTAAAAAAGGAATCGCCAACTCCACCGAGGAGGTGTTCGACCTGGACGGCATGGAGGAAGAGGAGTCCGTGGAAGTAAGTGAGACCGCTGACAGTTTCCAAGTGGGAAATTCCGGAGAAAAGCAGGCTGTCTCGCCTGAGTCCACAGCGGTTGACCCTATTGAGAAGCCGGAAGCCCCCACATTGAATGCGGTAGAGGAAAAGGCAGAACAACTCAAATCCAGCCTGCTGGAAGCCGACATAACGAGCGAGAATGGTGTGACCGCTCCCGAACTCCATGAGTTGTTGGAGGGCAAACGGGAAACCTTGTTCAAAATCCCCATGAAAGTTACAAGGAATGAGTTGTAAGATGCGCAGGTTGACAGGCTTGTTGTTTGGCGTGTGTGCGGCCTTGCCCGCCTCGGCCAAATGTGGCGGCGTGGACTACAGTTGGGGTGCTGACGCATTGGCACTTATGCACGATTATGTCGTGACGATGATGCTGTATGTCCTCTACCTGCTGTTCGCCATTGCCGCCATCGTCGCCATCTATGCCAGTTTGCAAATCTATATCAAGATGAATACGAGGGAGGAAGGCATCACAAGGGAGATAATGATGGTGGTCGGTGCTTGCCTGTTTATCATAGGTGCATCCATCGTGTTCCCGGCATTCTTCGGCTACCGGGTATGACAGGAAGAAATGAGACAATTCACATAGTGTTTAATTTTTAAGGTAAAAAGAATGTTTAAGGAAAAACTCAGAAAGTGGATGAAGGGACTTTGCCCTTCCGGGAGATTGAAAATGCTCTCCCTCATGCTGCTGGCAGGCACAACCGCAGCACTCGCCCAGAACGCCGCCGGTGACTATACGGCAGGCACCACCGCCCTCGGTACGGTGACGACCGAAATTGCCAAGTATGTGCCCTACGTGGTGAAGCTGTGTTACGCCATCGCCGGTGTCGTGGCCATCGTGGGAGCTATCAGCGTGTACATCAAGATGAACAACGAGGAGCAGGATGTCAAGAAGTCCATCATGATGATTGTGGGCGCTTGTATTTTCCTTGTGGCGGCCGCACAGGCACTCCCGTTGTTCTTCGGCATCACCAGCTAAGCCATGTCCGGAACGAACGGCGACACCCGGCCACTGGAATACCCCATGTTCAAGGGGCTGCAACGGCCTCTTGAATTCATGGGGATTCAAGGCAGGTACATCTATTGGGCGGCAGGAGCCATCGGTGGTGCCATTGTCGGCTTCATCGTGGCTTACTGCCTTTCCGGTTTCCTTGCCGGGCTGATAGTCCTGGTGGTGACACTTTGCGGCGGCGCGGCACTTATCCTGCTCAAACAGCGGAAGGGGCTTCACAGTAAAAAGAACGACAAGGGCGTGTTCGTCTATGCCCGCTCTAAAGGATTGTAAGTAGGATTTCACTCTATAAAACAGCAGATACGAAAATGATTAAAAACCTCTATAAAACAACGAACGGATGCAAGCCTTTCTGATAATATGTATCGGGCTGCTCCTCGCCTCCTGCGGCGGGAAGGAACAGCCCAAGTCCACGGTCGCCGCCATTGAGTCGGGCGAGAAAACCCGCATGGAATGGCAAAAGAGCCGCAAGCCTGTTGAGATCCACATAGAGGCTGTGGAGGGAATAACCCCTGCATGGCCCCACTTTGGCATATATATGGACGTAAGCGCCACCACACCCGAAGAAAGGCAAGCATTTGCAGGAACGATGTTCACCCGAAAAGGTGGTGTATATGTGTCGGGAAACAGCCATGCCGTCACTAGCGACACGACGGCAACCGTCAGTGTTTGCTATCCATTCCGAAAAGGATTGGGAACAGACGACATCATCCGCTTGGCCGCTCCGTTCGATGAAAACCTTTATGGAGTGGAAACCCACCGCGTCATCGGAAACGCCATCCAACCGGCATTCAGGCTGCAAAGTTCCATGGCGCTGCTCCGCATTGTCTGTGAGAGCGACGACCTGCGTGACCGGCTGGACGACATCACTCTCATCGGGGATAACCTCTATACAGAGGGCGGCTACCAGCCTTATACGGGCAGATGGCTCGATAAAAAAGCCAATGGCAGCCTACAAGCGAAAGATGCGGATTGTCTGTTGAACAATGGCAGGAAGCATGACCTCTATTTGATTCCTACTGAAACCGCTTGCTCGGTTACAATCAACATCCGTATCAATGGAAAAGACCATGCGTTGCGCACCATGCTGCCACCCTTGACGGCAGGGAGCATGACGCACCTTTCCATCCGTAAGGGGCGTGAGGGCGTGGCTATCAATGGCAGTTGGGTGGAAACAGAGCGTAGCTTGGCGTATGAACACCGGATGATGCCGGTTGATTCCGTGCAGGTGGGCCATTACCTGCAAAAAAACGGAAAGGTACAAGCAGGACGTGACTCCCTTTCCATCGCCGTGGTCGTGGAAACAGACGGCAAGCATGGCAAGGCCGTAGCCCTGTCAGATTGCAACGGGATGTTCATATTCTCTGGTAACGACCTTTCAAGCGGCAAGCTGTATTCGACCATAGACGGAACTCGTCATGAGGGCATCATCAATCCGACTGGCGACACCCCGGAGGATGACAAGATTATCTACAAGCCCGGTATGCCCTACCCGGACGATTGCGCCTTGGGCCATGCTGACGGGGCAAGCCTTACGCAAGGACTGATTGAATCCAACAGGCAAGCCAAGCAAGGATCTCCTTTGGGCAGACAAACCATGCTGCAAGAGGCAATGCGGCATTCCGGCAGTTATGTGCCCTCACTCGGTGAATTGGCCGGGCTTTATTACTTGCTGGAATGTGACAAGTCATCCACACTGAAAGGTTTGATAGCCACCCTGCAAGGCGAATACCTCACTTGTTCCGAAAGCGGCAAGGACACCTTCTATCTGATGGACTTCTCCAATGGCATTGTAACAGGAGGATTATCCAAGCGATATGCCCAAGCGAGACTACGGCTTTTCTACTTATTCTAAAAATGCAGATGAACCCATGACACTCTATGTACTACTGACATTCACGGCTCTTTTGGCAGGCATGGCCATCTCTGTCAAAGCATTCGGCACGGGAGGCAAGCGCAAACGCATGTTCCGAGAAATTTATTTCTCCATTGAGGACGTGGAGGGCATCGGTATCCTCTACACCAAGACCGGAGAATATTCCGCCATCCTGCGCATCGAAAACCCGGTGCAGAAGTTCTCCGCCGACATCGACAGCTATTATGAGTACACCCGGTTGTTCACCGCATTGGCACAGACACTTGGCGAGGGCTATGCCCTGCACAAACAGGACATCTTCACCAGGCAGGGCTTCGAGGAAACAGGCAACGGCAGGCACGAGTTCCTGAGCGAATCCTATTTCCGCTATTTCAAGGGAAGGCAGTACACCAACAGCCGCACCTACCTGACCGTGACGCAGGAGAACCGCAAGGGCAACCTGTTCTCCTATGATGACAAGCGGTGGAAGGACTTTTTGGTAAAGATACGCAAGGTGAAAGACCAGTTGCACGATGCGGGTATCAGTACCTCGTTCTTGGGCAAGGCAGAAGCGAGTGCTTACGTTGACCATTACTTCACGATGAACTTCTCAGACAAGCCCGTGGCAATGGACAGCTTCAAGGCGGGCGAGGAATGTGTGGAGATGGGCAGCAGAAAATGCAAGGTGTTTTCCATAGTCGATGTGGACAGCACAGGATTACCCTCGCTGGTACGCCCGTTCACCAACATTGAGGTAAACAACACCGAGATGCCCGTGGACTTGGTGTCTATGATAGACAGCATACCCGACGCACGGACAGTGGTTTACAACCAGATGATTTTCATGCCAGGCCAGAAGAAAGAGCTTGCCGCACTGGAAAAGAAGAAGAACCGCCATGCCAGCATCCCCAATCCATCGAACCTGATGGCCGTGGAGGACATCAAGCGGGTGCAAGACACCGTAGCGAGGGAAAGCAAGCAACTGGTCTATATGCATTATAACCTCATGGTGTGCTGCGACAAGGGGATCGACCTGCAAAAGCCTACCAACTACTTGGAGAACTGCTTCGGGAGGCTCGGCATCCATATCAGCAAACGGGCATACAACCAACTGGAACTGTTCGTCAACTCCTTTCCTGGCAACTGCTACGGCATGAGCGTGGACTACGACCGTTTCCTGACCTTGGGCGACGCAGCAGCCTGCCTGATGTACAAGGAACGCATCCAGCACAGCGAGAACACCCCGCTGAAGATATACTATACCGACCGCCAAGGTGTGCCTGTGGCCATTGATATCACTGGTAAGGAAGGACGTAACAAGCTGACTGACAACTCCAACTTCTTTTGTTTGGGACCAAGCGGAAGCGGCAAGTCGTTCCACATGAACAGCGTGGTGCGCCAGCTGCACGAACAAAACACGGACGTAGTGATGGTAGATACGGGTAACTCCTACGAGGGCTTGTGCGAGTACTTGAACGGCAAGTACATCAGCTATACGGAGGAGAAGCCGATTACCATGAACCCTTTCCGCATCAACCGCCAAGAACTGAATGTGGAGAAGACAGGCTTCCTGAAAAATCTCGTGTTGCTGATATGGAAAGGCTCCCAGGGCACGGTCAATAAGACCGAGGACAGGCTCATCGACCAAGTAATCACCGAATACTATGACGTTTATTTCAACTGTTTTGACGGCTTCACCCCGCCCCAACGGGAAGACTTGCGCAAGAGCCTGCTGGTGGACGACCGCACCAACACCCGTGACGGCAAGGAAACGGAAGAGGAACGGATGGCCCGTATCGAAAGGGAGATTGAGGAGATAGAACTCCGCCGAAAAGAACTGAAGGTGGAGAGCCTCTCGTTCAACACGTTCTACGAATACTCCGTGCAGCGCATTCCCGACATCTGCCACGAGAATAACCTTGCGGGCATCGACCTCTCCACCTACCGCTACATGATGAAGGACTTTTACCGGGGTGGCAACCACGACAAGACGCTGAACGAGGAAATGGACGGCACCCTGTTCGATGAAACTTTCATCGTCTTCGAAATCGATGCGATAAAAGATGACCCGTTGCTTTTCCCCATCGTGACGCTGATTATCATGGACGTATTTCTGCAAAAGATGCGCCTGAAAAAGAACCGCAAAGTCCTGGTGATTGAAGAAGCATGGAAGGCCATCGCCTCGCCGCTGATGGCAGAGTATATCAAGTTCATGTACAAGACCGCCCGAAAGTTCTGGGCAAGCGTGGGCGTAGTAACGCAAGAGATACAGGACATCATCGGCAGTGAGATCGTGAAAGAGGCCATCATCAACAACTCTGATGTGGTGATGTTGCTCGACCAAAGCAAATTCCGTGAGCGGTTCGACGGCATTAAGGCGATACTCGGCCTGACCGATGTGGAGTGCAAGAAGATATTCACCATCAACCGCTTGGAAAACAAGGAGGACCGCTCGTTTTTCCGGGAGGTGTTCATCCGTCGTGGCACGGCCAGTGAAGTGTACGGCGTGGAAGAGCCGAGGGAATGCTACATGACCTATACTACCGAGCGGGCTGAAAAGGAAGCCCTCAAACTTTACAAGCGGGAATTGGGATGCAGCCACCAGGAAGCCATCGAAGCCTATTGCAGGGATTGGCAACTTTCAGGCATCGACAAGTCCTTGGCGTTCGCCCAAGAGGTTAACAAGACAGGTCGAGTGCTGCATCTGGAACGAAACCGTCGGATGACTATTTAGTAATCATCTAATAATCAACAATAAACCATCGACGTTATGGAAGCAGAAAAATTTATTCACGACTTTTGGAAGGCCAACGAAATCAGCAATTTCTCAAAAGAGGCCACCGTGTTGTTCTTCTACCTCATTTATGTGTGGGAGAACGAGAATAAGCCTGACGTGTTCTATGTGCATCCTGCCAGCCTACTGTGCAAAGTAAGGGGATTCAGCGTGAAAGGCGTGCTGGCCGCCAGTGAGGAATTGCAGGAACGTGGCTACATCACCTACAAAGCCCCAGACCAGCAATGGTGTTCCGGGCAGTATTCACTCTGTTTTGACCGTGAGGTGAAGTCCGGGAAGAGTGAAAATCCCGCCCATTCCGCAGGCAACATCATGAATGCGCAAAATGCCAAGCCGTAACCCATGAAAAAAATCCTTGTCCTGTTGCTGTGCGTGTGTGTTTCCGTCCTTTCGGCGGAAGCACAGTATGTGCGTGTCAACTACGACAAGAAGACCGTGGCGGCAATGGCGGCGGCTTACGCCACCGAAACGGCTACCGAAGCTTATTATACCGAGCAAGTAAAGGACATACTCGACAAATACAGCGCGGCGGAAGTGGCGGCGGCGGGCATATTCCTGTCGAAGTTCCTCGACCGCAAGGCTCTTACCGACCTGGGCATCTGGAGCGACGGCACGGAAAACTACTATTATCGCCGCATTTACCACCTCGTAAGTGCGAAGATAATGCCGAAGATATGGACAGTGGCAGGCCAGATGCTCCATTCCCCGCAGACTGCCCTGTATTGGGGCAGTTACCTGATGAAAGTCTGCGCCGAGGTAAAGGCCCTCTGTATGCAATTTGAATCGGTAGTGACCAACGGCACGTTGTCGTTCCGGGACGTGGTGTTCCTGGAGATTGCCCCGCAGTTTGCCCCGTTGTTCAAACTGTCGGAAAGCGGCGGCATCGACTGGAAAGCCTTTTTTGACGATTTGGGCAACATACAGCATAACTTCACCAAGGAAAACCTGAAAGCGGACATTGATAACCTATATAATATAGGTGTGGGACTGGCCAATACCGGGGCGGACAATTTCACGGATGCCATTCTGGGTGAAAGCAGTTTCGACGACTTGCTGAACGGAAAGGTAAGCGACATTGCGCGAGTGGCCGGGAATGCTTACGACCTGTACGGGCAACTGGAACATTCCATGGGCAATACGTTGCTCTCGATGGTCGGCGGGCCGGAAGGCGTTGCCAACCTCTTCCAAATAGACAACTACAACCTCACTTCGTGGATAAGCGACTACCTGAAAGAGACGGCTGGGCAATACTACACCCAACGGTGGTACATTTACCGCAGGGATGCCGGCACGGAAACCCTGTGTGACTACACCCCTCCCACGGACGATAACAGCATCCTCTATGGAGGAGAATGGACGCGCTTCAACACCACGAACTCCAATTTCTATCCCAACAGTTCGCAGACCGAGCAGATACTGAGCAACTCGGAACGGTATGCCGGATGGTCGAGGGCGCAGGTGGAACAGATGAACCAGTCAAACGACGGCTATACCTGCAGCATCAGTTATTACCGTTCAAGTTACAACATTTCCAAAGGCGGCAAGCAAATACAGAAAGCATACGCCTATAGCATACGGGTGACAAGAAGCTGGAACCAAGAGGAGGTAGTATATGAAGAAGTATTCGATTCCTACAAGATGGACTTGAATACTTTCAAGGCCGGGCTTAACGCCCGATTGTCGGAGTTCAACGACAATGAGGAAGGATACACCTATGTCATCGGCAGCGATGCCAAGCACTATTACCAGGCCACGGACGAAGCCAAGCTGCAAGGTTGCGAGAGTGTGATTGTCAGCGTGACCTGTCATGATGGGGTGACATTAGGCAGCGGAAGCACCCAATACAAGTGCCGCACCTGCGGCGGCAGCCTGAACAACCATTCCAAGGACTGCGCCATGCAGACTACTGTGTCCGGGGATGACGAACTGGACTTGTCCGGTCTGGACGAACTGGAAAACGAATACAACGCGGAAGCGGCGGTCTTGCAGTCACAGATAGATGCCTTGGAAGCCGAGAACGCCGAGTTGGTGAAGCAAATCGCCTCTGCCACGGTGGAAGAAGCGGCATCCTTGCGGCAGCAGTACAACCGCAACAAGGACGAAATTAACCGGTTGGAATCCGACCTTACCACCGTCCGGAAGAAGCAGGACGAGCTGGCGCAGGCCAAGGAGGAAGCGGCGGCGGACAATGCCGTGCCCACCGATGACTATTATCGCATCCCCGCCCTTATGCAGGAATGCAGAAACGCCTATAGCCTGACGTGGCAGGGTGACGGCTGGTGGAGCGGCTACAGCTACCTGCGGGAAGCCACAGCACCGAACATCAACGGCACCATCACCTTCAAAGCCACCCTGTCCATCGCCCGCAAGCCCAAGTATTTCCTTGGAATCAAGATACACCGTGCCATCATGCAGATAAGCTGGGAACTGACGGCGGAGTATTCGGACACGGAAGTGGTGGACATCATCGAGCTTGATCCGGCCATGAGCGAGTCGGAAAAGGCAACGTTGGTCAATGACCGACTGTCGGAGATTGCCCGGCAATACCCTTCGTGTGAAATCACCACGGAATATGTGAAGTCGGAACCGGTGGAGGAAGACACGACTACGGACACTTACCATTTGCTGTGGGCATCCGACCGGCTGGAAATCGCCCGTCAGGTGGAAGCCCGGCTGACAAACATCTTCGCCGACCTCGTTGCCTTGGAGAAGATGATGAATTACAAGCTCAGCATTATTGATGTGCTAAAGGACATTGCGCCCTTTGTCAATGATGAACGGGGACGCAGGCTTACTCTGGTGGAGGAATGCCGCCGCAGGTGGTTGCGTGGCGCGGCGAACAGCCTGTACTCGGTGGATTACAACGGGAAATACGAGGAAACAGATGATGAAAGAAGGGAGGAAAGGGAATGAACAAGACCGAGAGACATATCCGCTACATGGCTATTGTAATCATTGTCGTGGCGTTTCCACTGAAAGTGTCGGCGCAATGGAACTTCGACATCGTTTCGGTGGAAGCCTACATCAACGACCACAAGCAGCAGCGCAGCCTGTTGCTGGCCCGCTCCACCTTGGAATTGAGCAACCAACTCCTGCACGAATACAGCAGCGGGGCGGCGGTGGACTTCAAGGAACTGAACGTGGATTTGGACAAGTACACAAGGGCTTTTGATGTCATTGACATCCTCTACCAGTCGCTGCGCACCTCGTTGAACGTGTATTCCACCTACAACAGCGTGAGCGACCGAGTCGGCGACTACAAAGATTTGCTGGACGATTACTATACGAAAGTGGTGGAACGGAACAGGATGGAACTGATGGATACACTGATTATCGGCATCAGTTTGCGGTGTGTGCAGAGGATTGCAGAGGACGGTAAGCAACTCTACCGTTCGATGAGCGACCTTGTGCTGTATGCCACCGGGGCAGCGGCCTGTTCCACCTCGGACTTGCTGTTGGTACTGGAAAGCATCAACCAAGGGCTGGACAACATCGAGCGGCACTTGAACAAAGCCTATTTTGAAACTTGGCGGTACATCCAGCTGCGCATGGGCTACTGGAAGGAAAGCATCTACATAGCCAAGGACAAATCACAAATAGCGAACGAAGCTTTCCGAAGGTGGCGGGATTCAGGATTGAACCCGTATAATCGATGACAAGGTACAGATTAAACGGGGACAGAATGAGAGAAACAAGATACAAGGAACATAGAATAACGAAAGAATTGAGATGAAACGAGCGGTATATATAATAGCTATGAGTGCGGCGATATTTGGCCTTGCACCTGAGGCACTTGCCCAAAGCGTGACTTATAGCCACGACGATGCCAAGATGAACCAGATTACCGTGGCCGAAATCGGATCGGGAGGATTGACACCGGCATTTTATTACCAACTACTGCACAATTCCTACCAAAAGAGCGCGGCGGCAAAGAACAAATTGGGCTTTCGCACGGCGGCGGGTATCAACCTTTACAACCAAGTGGACGATGCAGAGGCATTGGATTCTGCCATGACCCAACGTGCCCGGATTGAGGCGTTGAACGTGACCGACCGAAGCGGCGGTGCGTTAGACGTGGCCTGGCTGGCCGAGGGCGAAAAGGTCAATGCTGCCTTGGAGAACTTCGAGCGGAACATACGGCGGATTACGGAAGCCGGGGGCAGCAGCCGTGAGCGGGAGTTTTGGGAGGATTGCTACCGGATGTACCAATGCGCGGTCAAGGCAGTGCAGGAAGCCTATATGCCCAATTCGGAGCGCAAGAAACAGTACCTCCGCATCCATGCGGACATTATCTGCAAGAATGAAACCTTAGTGCGTTACTTGGTGCGGCTGGCCAACTCGGTCAAAGTGGCGGAACTGTTGGATGCTTCGGCTACTATTGAAGACCGTCGGGCGCAGATTGCCATGTCTGCCATGAACCGTTGGCGGGAAGCCGGGTGGCGGATAATGGGGAATTAAACTGATGGTAGGGATATGAAAGATTCAATAACCAAATATATTATATACAATGAGCAAGGATAACGCGATTCAGGTGTTCAACCACCCGCAGTTCGGGAGCATCAACACCGTAGAAACGGAGAATGGGAAAGTGCTGTTCAGAGCCAATGATGTGGCAAAAGCATTAGGTTATGTGGAAACGGCCAAAGCGGTACGCACCCATTGCAAGGGGGTGTCCGTTTTGGACACCCCCTATGAGAATCAGCTTGGTACGATTGTCATGCAGCCCACCAAGTACATTTCGGAAGCGGATGTTTACCGTTTGGTGATGCGCAGCAAATTGCCCGAAGCGGAGAAGTTTCAGGACTGGGTATGCGAGGAAGTATTGCCGAGTATCCGCAAGCACGGGGGCTATCTGACCGATGCCGCCTTGCAACGGGTAGTCACTGAACCAGACTTCCTGATAGGCCTGGCCAATGCCATTAAGGAGGAGCGGAAAAACCGCCTGGAAGTGGAAGCAAAGTATGAGGAGCAGAAACAGTTAATCGGCAAGCAACAGGAGCAAATAGAGGAATTGGGCAAGCGGACAAGCTACGTGGAACTCGTGCTGCAATGCAAAGGTTTGCTCGACATCACGCAAATCGCGCAGGACTATGGGATGTCTGGGCGGAAAATGAATGCCATACTGCACGAGAAAGGCATCCAGTACAAGGACAACAAGCAATGGATTCTGTATGCAGCCTACAAGGACAAGGGGTATGTGCATAGTGCCACCCTCTCATTAGAAAGCGGAAAATCGGTGATGCGCACCCAATGGACGCAGAAAGGGAGGATGTTCATCTACGAGAAACTGAAAGCGGACGGCATACTGCCGGTAATGGAACGGGAGCAATCCCCAGTGGATAATCAAGCAACAGCATAAGGGCATGGGAGACGACATACTTTCTGATTTCGGCATCCACCTCTTGGAAGAGGAGATTGACGATGTGATATTCCAGACCAACGAGTTCCTTTGTGATGCCACGTTTACAGGCACCCAAGGGCCATTTTGGTGGTTACTGGTGGTTAGCGCATTTCTGCACTTCCTTTTGTTTACAACTTTATGTAAATCAGCTACTTGCAAAATTTTGTTCCATGAGAAAAATCCCAGACGGGACAAAAACGGGACAAAACCACAGGAAAATAAAATCAAGAACGCATCAAGCCCGACATCCCTTGTCTTGGACTTCTCTTTTCTCTGCAAAGGTACGATTTTGTCCCGTGAAAAACAAGCAAAATCCTATAAATATGTTGTCAATCAACCATTTATATCACATGGGCATTTTCGGGAAGATACTGCAAGTGCCTCATGCACAGACTCGTGTTGCTTATTCCAAAGGTTTGTTAAAATCCGTTTTATGCCATTTGTACACTAAGGCATTTCCGCCGATGCATATTGTCTTGGACAAATGTACAACCTTTCTGCCATTATCCGAAATGCTGGATGTGTGTTCAATCAATTTATTAGTAAAAAATGCCACATGGCACAATGACCGGACAAAGCGACATGTTTTGCGTTGTACAATGTAATAAAATCGTTGATTTCCAATATGATAAATGTTTATAAATCATATATTGAATTACGGATTTTACAAATCAAACCATATACATTTGCGGCCAAATTCGATTAACAAACCAATAATATACAACAGCATTATGACTGAAAACAGAACATCGAAAATGAATCTCGAACAGGAGCGCAAAATTGCTGAGCTTCAGGAACGGGTAAACAGACTGGAAAACCTTTGCTATGCGGCCAAGGAAGTGTTGAACTTGGAGGAAGCGGCGAACTTTCTCGGTATGGCCAAAAGTACCCTGTACAAGATGACGCACTTGAACCAGTTGCCGTACTTCAAGCCTGCCGGGAAACTCATCTTCTTTGAGAAGCAAAAACTGATTGATTGGGTGCGTGGCGCAAAATCAAAATCCGTTGACGAAATCAAGGAGGAAGCTGCCGCCAAGATTCAGGAAATGAACGAAAGACAATAACCTTTTTTATTCACATCAAAAACAAATTGTATTATGGAACTGAACAAGAGCATGGAACAGGCCGGAGCAGCTTCGGCTGTTTTGACCGAAAAGAAGAATGAGAGCCGCAAACGTGAGGTAAGCGGCAAGGACGTACAAGCTATCCGCACATTCTTGGAGAGTGTGGGCATCTACGAAGCGGACGCACTGCGTGTGAGCATAACCATCGCTGACGGCAAGGCTACGGCAGAGAGCATTTCAGCGGACGACCGCCTTGCGCTCAACCGCTATCTCAACAGCGGTACGGAAAACGAACGGCTGACAGCGGACAATGCGCAGGAACATCGGTTGAACCGTGTGTTCGGATTGCTGGAGCGTGTGACGGAGTTTTGCGACAAGCGGCAGTTGGTGACGGTCAACAAGGCGTTGCTTTCCATTGCGGTGAATGGCACGGACATCAGCCGTGCCGTGTCGAGCCTTGACAAGCGGCCTGCACCCGGACAACCGTTTTCGGGCAGCACTAACGGCAACGGAACAAACAAGTGACCGTATGCAAAAGGTGTAAAGGTGTATGCTCCGTGGTAACGCAGCTTCTTTTCTTCCCTTATTTCGGGACAGGACTTATTGACTGGTTGATGTATGTTTTTCGGCAATACCTTTCCGCTTATGCAACATCTGGAATGTGAAACCGTGCAGGGTACAACAAAATACAAGTCGGCGTTTCCATGCCTATACCTGCACGGCTTCATTCCATTTAAACAACAGTAATATCACATTTATAAAGTCAAAGATTTTATGGACAAGGAAACATACAAGTTCATGTACCCTACAGGGATTGCATCATTCTCTTTCCGGTTTTCCGACCATGCAATGCAATGGCTGTGCGGAACAACGACCGATGACAACGGCAGGGAAACAGGCAACTTCACATTGTTTGGCGACCTGTTGGCAAGAATGGCATTAACGGACGGTGCAGCCAAAGGCTTTCACAGACCGCTCATGCTTTCCGCAGGTCAGGCGCAGTATTCCGAAGAACAGCTTTCTTCGCAGTGGAACATGGGCAGGAAACGCATACGCAACCTGCTTGCCACGCTTACGGACATGGGGCTTATCGACACCTGCCGTTCAAGGGTGGCATCCGTGATGACCTTTCCGTGCCTACTGCAATGGAAAACAGCGGACGGCTGTATTACATCAAACCCTTTTATCCACGAACAAAGGGAAGAATAAGAGCCGTCAGAAGCCGAGCAGACAATGGTATAGTACAAACAAACACTTTCCGTTGTTCCATTCTCCGGCACTCCACTGGCACCAGTCTGTTTTGGCTATGGCAATCGGACGGGTAGAATGACATGGAGCGGTAGCGTTCAGTTTCGAGGTATGCCGAGGTATTACCGCCTTCGGACGGTATTACCCCGACGCCCTCGCAACAGTCCGACAGACAGTTGTCCTTGCCGCTCGCAGGCTCGCAGCTTCCCTCTTTTAGAAACCGTTTTACGACTATTTTAAGTAATAGGTATATGACACACGAAGAAGATATTTCTGCACAGGAACAGGAGCAAAAGAAGCCCGTTATAAGGCGTGACAGGGTGGTTGTCACCAAGGTCACGGAACTGGAACTTTCGCAAATCAAAGACACCGCCGACAGGTGCGGCATGACACGCAGCGACTTCATCCGGGCAAGGGCACTCGGCTACAAACCACGGCAAAGGCTTTCCAACAGGGAACTGGACGGTTTGCGGCAGCTTGCGGCTTGCCGCACGGACATGGTGAATTTCGCCAATGCCCTGCACGGGTTAAGCGACAACGAGAAGCTACGCCTGTTCCGACAGCAGCCGAAAATGCTTGACTGGTACGAGAAAGTGGCTCATGTCACGAACCGTGTCGCCGACTTTTTGCAGTCCGCACAGACGGCGAACAGCTATCAGGCAGGAACAACAAGCCAAGAAACAAAGGAGGATGTCGCATGATAGCCAACGCGAAAGCCGTAGCCCACGGCATAAGGGCGATGCTCTATGTGTCGGGGGAATCGAGGAACAAGAAGCATCCCGAAAAGATAACGCGCATCTGCGACAACTTCATGCCGCAGGGCATGGACGCTACTGGTATCTGGACGGAAATGAAGTTCGCCACCATGAATCACCCAAATATCAAGAACAATGTCATCCGTATGGAGATAAGTCCGGCAATGGAGCATACAGTGGATTTCACGTTGGATGACTGGCGGCAACTGTGGAATGACTTTGCGGTAGCTTTCGATGAACAGGAAATACACGACAAGGACGGCAAGGTTGTTTCCTCACGGACAAACATATCACACAGCAAGTCCTCCGTATGGCTGCACGAGGAATCCAAGAGCGGCATACCGCACCTCCATGCCATCGTCTGCCGTGTGGACGAGGACGGGAACATCAACAACGACCACGCTATCCACCTTCGCGCACAACGGGCGGCTGAAAAGGTTGCACGGCAAAGGGGTTGGACTACCGCCATGCGCATACACGAGAGTAACATCCCCCAAGTCAGCGACGACTGCATGGAAGCCTTGCGCGAGCTTGACAAGTGGTCATGGGATGGTTACAAGGAACTGCTTGCCGCCAAAGGTTACGAAATGTACCTGCGCAAGGACAAAAAGGACATTATACGTGGCTATGTGCTTATCAGGGGCAACACAAGGTTCAAGGCATCGGAACTCGGAAAGGGGCGCAACTTGACGGCATCACGCATCAGGCAGACATGGGAGAAACTGCATCTTGAACAGGATAAACAAAAGGCCAAACAAGCAGGTGCAACATCCAAACCGACCGCCATACCTACGCCGAAACCATCTGTTTCCAATGCTGCAATGCAAAAGCAACAGCCCCTTATACGGCAGAGCAACCTTGTTTACGAAAACTACACGGAGTATAAATCAAACCGCTTGCCCACGGAATTTGAGCATGACGGAAAGACCAACAAACGCTATCTGCCCGACAAGGTGATTGACTTCTTCAATGATGAGTTCGACTACCAAGAACTTGCCAACTGGCAGGACTTGCAGAACTTGGCGATGGCCTATTTTACACTGATCACTTCTCCTTACGGAGAGGTTTCAAGTGGCGGTGGAGGCGGCTCGCAGTCCGACCTCAAATGGGGGCGCGACCCGGAGGAAGACGAGGTTGAATTTGCCCGCCGTTGTGCGCGTGAGGCTTCGCACAGGCTCGGCATACAGAAGAAATCAGGAATGAAACGCAAATGACAAACCAAATAAACAATAACGGATATGAAACAACCCGATACTGCCGCACTGCGTGAGCGGCTTGCCAATTATACACCCGAAGAGGAACTGAAACAGGACTTGCAGGAGCTTGACGGACTGTTACAGGAAGTCAACAGCCAAATGGTTGAACTTCGCAATCTGCTGAAAGAAATCAATGCCTTGAAAGAAGAACTGCACGGCATACACGGCAGTTTAAAGCACACCGCCCAACGGGAACGGGCGGCTTTCAAGGCTCTGGAAGCGGCCAAGGTAAGCGCCGACAACATAGTGGGCAGCATCAGCAACGCCATTGTCAAGGCAGAACGGAATACCGTCATTCGAGCCAAAGTTGATGTCGATGAACTGGAGAAAGTGCATCATTGCACAGTACAACTCATCAAGGCTGAAGAGGAACTATTGGAAAAGCACAGAAACAAAATGGCCAAACGGCTCCAAAGCAATGAAGGCATTTGGCTTTCCAACCATTGGCTTATATTTGTGGTGATAGTTTTGACTGTCAGTTATCTTGCCGTAATCTTATGGGCTACTATATAGAAGTAAAATATGCTTATCATAGATGTTTTGTTCATTCAATTTTGCATATTGATAAGATGAATTGCAACAAAATAGTTTAAGCCACTGAATATAATGGAAATCCAAAAGAAAGAGCTGAAAATATATTACCCCTATTTTAACATCTACCTTTCTCTTTGAGCTTAGAAAGTTCATTCAGCAAATAGTCAACATACTTTTGTGGCATTCCAATGTCAGCCAAACCTGTGATTGCTTTTGCTTGAACTATGCTCATATCATTAGCGTAATAATTATTAATGAATTCATATAAGCGTCCTAATAAAACTATGGCAGCTCCATATACAGGTTCAAAATCAATGACATCAGGTTCAAATGCAATATTACTGGTACTTAGGCCATGTACAAACTCTCCAAGAAAAGAGAAAAAGCCGGAATCACACTTCAAATGCAGCAAGTCGTACATCTCATTCCAAGTATATTTGTTTTTTTGAATATTTGAAGAGCCTAATGTTTTGTACTTCCAATTGCATTTCTCCATTAGTTTCTCAATAACAGCAGCACTACCACCATATAAGGATAATACTCGAATTTTTGCTTGACAATGTTGTTTTGCTTCCGTATAATGGGTTTTGCTGGCTACTACTTGCTGCTTCAGAACATCAAACTCATCCTTGCTTATGCTATTGTCATAAAACATATTCTCAGGTAGATATTTGAGCCTATTATCGATACCATCCATGACATATAAATAATGTCGTAGTACCATTGATTCTCCATCTTCCTGATAAATAAGGTATAAAGAAGCCATTGTGTCTGCCAATGTTCTTACAATGGCGTTTGCAACTACATAATCCCGATTTTGCTCTATAATGGTGTAAAGCGTACTCGCAGATTTAAGTATGCGAGATGCTATTTGAAGTGGGTAGGCTTTCAAGTCATCTATTGACTCAGATGTATGGATTTTTTTCAGATGAAAGACCTCATGCTTGATAAGGATGAAAACAACCCTATAACTCTCCTCATATGTTAAGTTTGCCCTTGCAAATTCAGGAATCGAAATGTGCGCTTTGCTATTTGGCTTTCCTTCCCCAGCCTTCATAATATCATCTTCTGTCATATTGTTCCTTTGGTTTTCTGGTAATCGGTTATGACACTTTCTCTGTTTTTTAATCTTTTAGTATTCCGCTTTTATCAATAAACCTACGAATTGATTTTAATTGCATCTGCATAGTCTATGCAAAGTTCATTTGCCAAAGTCATATTTAACTTTGAGAACTTTCCTGTTGTAACAAGTAAAACCTCAATAGCATAATCCGCTCCCTCTATAGTTCTTTGGGCTTCCATAATGGCGTAGTATTTTACGCATTGAAAGATTCCCCGATTAATTTCTTGTTCAGGCGAAATATTTGGCTTAACTTCTATACAAACATGTGTTCCATCCGATAGTTCAAGATATACATCTAATCTGTCTCCTGAAGGCAAAACGTATTCATTGCTTGAATATATCACCTCTTTATAGCCAAGGCATTCCGGATGTTGGCAGATATATTCTTTTAATTCTTTGTGTTCTCTACCTTCTCCACCAAAATCAAGATGAGGATTTTTAATGCTCTCCAAATCCTCATCGGAAAAAGGCTTATATTCATCAAGTTCCAACTTGCGTAACACCCAATTCCAGTGTGGATAGTTGACGGCTTTGCTGTCTAACCCTTCAACAAAAATACGTTTACCATCCCCAAGTTCGTTGTACTTCGGTTCAATAAATTCAAACCCTTCTGATGGCAAATTAGTTTTTGCATTCTTACAAAGAGAGTTTAGAGTTGGGATGTCGCAATCTTCTTGTTTTGCCAATGCATTCAACACACTTTGTACGGCATATAACGCATGGCCAATACCTGAAAATCTCTCCTTTCCAATAGCAGAAATCAAGTCTCCATATGTATGTTCTTTTTGTCCTGTTTTAGCCCAATATACAAGGACGGGTAACATCAATTTGACATTACGCCTTGTTGCTTCTGTAGAAATTGTTTTGTCTATTATGCTCATAACTTATATATAACAGATGTCCATTTAGTCATTTACTTATACAGACTTTAAGGGTGTAAAACTGTTTGAAACGTTAATTTCTTCCCAAATTTTGTTTCGTACAATCATTACGCCACCTCCTTATACCTTGTATAGACATACTCATAGATTTTCTGGCGATACTCCGTTATACTGTTTTCATCATAGCATTCCGGTAATTCAGCCCATAAAGTGTCGCGAATCAGATTGTCTATCGCAGCCTTGGTTTCTTGCTTGTCTGTCCAATGGTCAAACTCGGCAATCTTATCCTTGATTTTCTTAAGCAGATTGACTGACACCTTTTTGATACTTTCGATGTCCTTCTTACTAAGGTTGTCAGAGAACAGCAAATCGTAAACAGAAAGTTCTTCGTCACTTTCAAAACCTTCGCGCACATAGCGTTTTTGTTCTTGGTCAAGGCTTTGCGACAATGCCATCAGTTCCATGAATGTCTTTTCTATGCTGGCACGGTCTTGCTCACTGTTATAACTGTTTATGATTTCCGTGTATTTCTCATAAAAGTTGATGCGCGTGGGATTGTTGTTGAGCATTCGCTCAATCCTTTGCTTGACAAGGTCTTCCAAATCATTCAAAACCAATCTTGGTGCTTTGGTCTTGGCAAACTCCTTGCGCAATAAGTCAAAATCAATTTTGCTGATGTCAAATTGTTTAGCAGGCTTATTCTCATCGCTCGGTACTACCTGCACATAGTCGTTTACTATCTTGTTAAGTTCCACCATTAAGTCGGTGTTGTCGGCGTGTTTGATTTTCTTGTTCAACTCTCCGCTTATAGCTATGATGGCATTCTTCTTCCTCAGCGTGAGGTCGTCCATTTCTTCGCGGTTGACATATTTGAACATGTTGGCCAATTCGCTTGCGTATGTTTTAAAGGTCTTTCTGCTCTCGTTAGTTTCACAAACAGCATTGGCTGCTTCGCGCACCAAAGCCAACTTATCAAAGCCTGTGGCATCCATTAATTTATGGAGTTCAAAGCCACATTGGGAAAGGAACTCAGTCGCTAAGCTGATTGCCTTTTCGATACGTTTTATCAATTCCTCCTTGTCTACCGTAGGTGAACTGCCACCCGTGCCGTTCTTCTGCATGGTATAGTCAGCCAAGGCCTTGCGTAGTGCCTTTACAACGCCTATATAGTCGATAATCAATCCATTGCTTTTCCCTTCCGCCTTTCGGTTTGCCCGGGCTATGGTCTGCATTAGCGTGTGTGCTTTCAAAGGCTTGTCGAGATACAGGCAAGACAAGGTTTTCACGTCAAACCCCGTCAGCCACATGGCACAGACGAACACCACTCGGAACGGGCTGTCTGCCTGTTTGAACTCTTTGTCAAGTTGGCGTTTTTCCATTTTCTTGCGATGTGGTTCTATATCCAGTCCCCACTTCCTGAATGTCTGCATCTCGTTCTGCTCTTGGCTCACCACCACGCACATTTCCGTTTCGCGCAACCACTTTAACTTTCGGTCAAGTTCCAATGCCTCTTGTTGAGTGGCGTGTTTGCGCTTTTCTTCGGTCTCAGCAATTACTTGCGTCCAATACTTTTGAGCAAGGTTGTACATTCTCACACAGGTCACTTTGTTGATGCAGACGAACATTGCCTTGCCGCTTGTCCAAAGGTCTGTGTAATGGTAAACAAAATCCCTCGCCACCTTGTCAAGGCGGTCTTCTGCCGTAAGCAGGTGTATCTCTTTGGCAAATTCCTTTTCGAGTTTTGCCTCTTGGGTCGGGTCAAGATCGGCCTTTTCTATGGCTTCGGCTATACGTTGGTTCAGTTCGGCATTGTCCTTATCCATCATCGGTATGTTCAACCTTTCACCCCTGTTCTCATAGAACAAAGGCACGGTTGCGCCATCGTCCACAGCCCGTTTGAAGTCATAAATGGAGATATAGCCGCCGAATGTCCGCTCGGTAATGTTGTCATTGGCCAGCAACGGTGTACCCGTAAAACCTATGCGCGAACAAGTAGGCAGCAAGCGGCGCATGTTCTCTGCGTAATACCCGTATTGGCTGCGATGGGCTTCGTCCGACATGACAAGAATGTCATAATCGGGATAGAGAGGCCCTGCATCGGGCTTGTTGAATTTCTGTATCAGAGTGAATATGAAGCTGGGATTGTCTTTAAGCATGGCTATCAGTCTTTCGCCGCTTGTAGCTATGTACTTCTTGGCCTCAGTAGAACCAAGCAATCCACAACCTTCAAACGTGCCGCTGATCTGTTCGTTCAATTCATCGCGGTCGGTCAGCACAACGATGGTAGGCGAGCCTGCGAAGCGGCGACGTATCTTTTGGGCAAGAAACAGCATTGAATAGCTTTTTCCGCTGCCCTGCGTATGCCAAAACACACCCAGCTTGCCGTTACGGAGTTTTCGCTCAGCATAAGCCTTGACTGCTTCATTCACGCCGAGATATTGGTGGTTTCGAGCAAGTATCTTTGCCGTCTTACCATCGGAATGGTCGTAAAGAATGAAATTCTCCAGCAAGTCTATAAAGTTTTCTTTCCGACAGATGCCGCGCAACATAGTTTCAAGTTCCACACTGCCCTCGTCTTCTTCTTTCAGACGTTTCCATTCGTGGAAGAACTCCCACGGACTGCCCAATGTGCCGACCTTTGCTTCAAGACCGTTTGACAGCATAACAATGGCGTTGTAGTAGAACAGTTGCGGTATAGTGTCGAGATAGTCACGGTAGTTATCATTGTAAGCATTTTCCACTTCCACGGTGTTCTTCTTCAATTCAATGAACAGCAGAGGCAGGCCGTTGACATAGCCCACGATGTCTGTACGACGGCGGTACAGTTCGCCGTGTATCTTCATTTCTTTAATGGCAAGGAAATGGTTTTCCGCGGGTTCACCAAAGTTGATGAGCATAGCTTTGCGCGTATCGGGTTCACCCTTGGCGTTTTTCACGGCAATGTCAATCCCATCACGTATCAGTCGGTACTTCTCCTCGTTTACCTGCATGAGAGATGCCGTTGAAATCCGTGTTTCAAGTGTGCTGATGGCTTGCTCCACCTGCGTGTCGTTCATCCACGGATTCAGTTTCCGCAAGGCTTGGCGCACATAGCGTTTCAGCAAAACTTCACGATAGTTTTTGCGCCCGAATGTTCCGTTTTCGCCAAGCATTTCTTGATTGTAGGCCGTTACCACATCCCAGCCTAATTCATCATGCAGCAACTGACCTGCGCTTTCTTGCACTAATATGTTTTCAGAATACTCGTTCATGGCTCTAAACTTTTATTTCGCCCGACATCAACTTGGGAAGCAAACGGTCGCGGGCTTCGGTGAGGAATATCATTTGCTCTCTATATTTTTGAATTTCCTTAATAACAGGAAAAACATTTGCATTAAAATTCTGTGCTATGCTATCAGAAGGCAAAAATATGGTCTTTGTTTTCAAATACTTAAAATGGCGAGCGTAACTATAATTTGACAAATCCACATTCTTTAGACTATAATAAAACAGGCTCTGTGGCATTCTTTTTAAGTTATTTGACAATAGTAGTTGTGTTCCATCAGCTCCTTTTGCAAAAGGAAATGGAATAAGTTTTATTATCCGTGTGTGGTCACCAAAAACAATAATCGGATTCTCATTATAGAGAATTGCACTTACATCATTTGTATATCCTGCTATATATTGCTTCCCTTGGTCTATGACAGGATATAATCCATGTTTTTGCATTTCAGAAGAAGGAATTTGTTTGGTACGTTTAATTTTTTCCAGCAATTCACCTATATTCTTTTTCTCCCAACCTTCAGGCACGCCATCCACAATCTTTGTATGTTCATATCCAGGAAAGCGCAAAGACACAAACCATTCTTTGTAAAGTCGCTGTGCTGATTCTTCCATAAGTTCAATTTGACGGCGATAGTTGTCTATGAGGTTGTCGTATGAGCGTAATATTGTTGCTATATTGTATTGCACTTTTAAACAAGGTAACTCTATTTGCAAACTTAATAGTTCTGCATTGGAGAGACTTGCCCGTGTTGTCATTGATGAAAAAGCCATAAACTTACCACGAAACTTAGGAGAACGCAAATAATAACCTATAAACTCCGGTAGCACTTTATTTGTTATAGGACGTAATCGCTTTGTAAAGCCATTGTATGTTGCATTAGGAAAATCATTTAATGCAACAGAACTCATCCCTAATTCATCCATCGTTTCACTGGTTCTCGTAACAAAAACATCTCCACGTTTGATAGAATATGAACTCTGTTCCTGTTCTGTTGATTCCACTAATGAATCTAATTTCAGTGGTAAGAACCAATTATTGAAAACAGTTGAGAAAGAGAGGAATGGATAGCCTTTTCCAAAGAACTGTTTTCCTTTTGATATTCCATTGTGGACTGAATATAAATCCCCCAGTTTAACCTGCTCCCATCCATTCATATCTTATCCTCCTCCAATTCTTTTTCAATTTCATCAATTTGCGGCAAGGCTGATGCCACATCAGCAAAGAGCTTTTCTGTTTCGTATTGAGCAATGCCGAGAGGTTGCGTTATACCCCTTAGTGCAAAACGTGCTTTTGTATCACTCTTTGTACGGCAAAGCAACAAGCCGATAGTTGGTTTGTCATCCGGCGTTTTCACATACTCGTCCACAGCCGATATGTAAAAATTCAACTTGCTTACAAATTCGGGTATGAATTCTACGGCTTTCAGTTCCACAACCACATAGCAATGCAGTTTGAGATGGTACATCAACAGGTCGATATAATAGTCATCTCCGTCCACCGTGATATGGTATTGCCGACCCACGAAAGCAAATCCCCGTCCCATTTCTATCAGAAAGTCGGTTATCCGCTCTGTGAGTTTTTTCTCAATGTCAAGCTCGTTTTGCAGGGCAACCGTTCCTAAGAAGCTGAATTTATACGGGTCTTTGAAAGCCTGCCTTGCCAAATCAGATTGTACGGGAGGCAACGTATGTTCAAAGTTATTAATGCTGTTCCCTTTGGCATGGATATATCCATTGGCTATCTGCGTGAGCATGGTGTCGCGCGTCCAGCCCTCTGATGCTGTAGCTATGATATAGAAAGCCCGTTCAGCCACATCTTTTACTTTAGGCAACAACGAAATATGGTGATACCATGTGATTTGCGTCAGCGGCACCTGAATGAAACCGTCATGGGATTCTAATTTGGCAAGTGCCGCTTGCCAAATTGTTTCCCCTTGTAATTTGGCAAGCGGCACTTGCACAAATGGGAAATCGGGGTAGGATTCCGCGAACCGTTTCATTTCGCGTAAGTTACGGGCGGAATATCCTCTGTCATCAGGAAAGCGTTGCATCAAATCCTGCGATAACTGGTTGACTACTTGCGCTCCCCATCCTTCGCGCTTCTGTTTTTCAAGGATGTCGCATCCTATGTGCCAATACAGCGAGAGTAGGTCGGCATTGACCCGTAGGGAGGTTTGATACTTGGCTTTTTCTATAAGCTCAATGATTCCCTTACGCCATTCGGTGTAACCTTTTGGCAGCAATTCCCCACTTGTGATTTTTTCAATTTGGAATGTCATTTCAACGCCTCCCAATTCTGTTGTATTTTAGTCATCAACTGATTTGCTTCGGTTTGCAGTTTGGCAAGTTCCGTATGTATTTCGTTCATGCGCTGAGTGAAATCCACGCCGTCATCTTCCATTTCAGCCACTCCTACATAGGCACCCGGTGTAAGGCTATAGTCCTTTTCGGCTATTTGCTCGATGGTTGCTATGCAGCACAGGCCGGGTATGTCTTGGTAAACACCGTCATTACCAAATTTTGAAGTGAGCCATACGGCTTCTTCCGCTACGGTTACAGCTTCCCTCAATTCGGTTACTTGAGCTTCCAACTCCACCACAACAGCTTTCAATTCAGACTTTTCCTTGCGCTTCTTAGTGGCTTTCATGGCCTCTTGATACTGTTTCAGGCTGTTGGTAAAAGTAGCTTCGGCAGATTTGGCCACTTGAAGCACATCCTCAAAAGTGGGGTTTTCCATGTGCCAAGCCCTGTTGTCAGACTTCTCTGCTATCTGTGAGAAATACCTCCAATATTCTTGTATCAGCTTTTTGTAATTTTCGATCTCGCCCCGATAAAGCCAAACGATGGCATTGAGATTGCGTAATTGCCATTCGCTCCATTCGTTCAGTGTGCGGTCAACCACGGTGAAATAGTTTCGTGCATCAATGAACAGTACTTTGTCTTTCAAGTTCTCTGCTTTCCCTTTGTTGAAGAACCAAAGCGAGCATGGCAAAGACAGCGTATAGAAAAAGTTATTGCCCACACTGACCATTACATCCACATGGCCTGTCTCCACAATTTTCTGTCGTATGTCTTTCTCTTTACGGGAAGAGTCGGTGGCCGAGGAAGCCATGACAAAGCCCGCACGACCATTCTCATTGAGATAAGAATAGAAATAGGAAATCCAAAGATAGTTGGCATTGCTAAATGACTTGCCCGACTTGTCAACGCCGGGAATACCAAATGGCAAACGTCCAGCGTTCATGGCATTCTCCACATTTACCTCATCAACATTAAAAGGGGGATTAGCCATTACATAATCGCAACAACCGTCAAGATTGTGTGCATCATGATAGAAAGAGTTTGCTTCATCTCCAGATTTGATGACACCAGTCAAACCGTGTACGGCCATATTCATCAAGCAGAGTTGAGCGTTGTATTCTACTTTTTCTTGTCCATAGAAAGTCATCTTGCTATTGGCTTCCATGCCCGATTGCTCTACAAAATCACCCGTTTGCACAAACATACCGCCAGAGCCACATGCAGGGTCGAGCAATATGCCTTCCTTGGGTTCGAGCACATTGACTATCATTTTCACCAATGACTTAGGCGTGAAAAAAACACCATCATCACTTGCCACATTCTTGGCAAACTTGTTCAAGAAATACTCATAAATGCGACCTATGACATCGCCCCCGACCTCGGAGAGAGCACTATTATTGAATATGCGGAGCAATTCGGACAGTAATTCAGGGGCAAAAATGGTATAATTCTTTGGTAAGACCCCGCGCAACTGTTCCGATTGGTTCTCTATTAGTTCCATTGCGTTGTTGACCACTTCGCCGAGACTACCCAACGTGTTCCCGTTTATACCGGTCAACCGCAAGGATGCCACATTGGCGGGCAGGTTCACCAAATAATCATATTGCGCTTCTTTGGGTAGGAATATAGCAGATTTGGCTTTGAAATCGCTTGCTTCAACAGGCAGTTTCCGACCATTTCGCATGGGACGGTTGGCAAGGATTTCCTGCTCGACCAATTTGAAACGGCTAAACGCATAACGCAAAAAAATCAGCCCCAACACAGGCATACAGTATTGGTTTGATGTCAACTTTGACCCACTCCGCAGCATATCGGCCGATTTCCAAAGTTCCGCTTCCAGCTTTCTTATGTTTATCATATAGCTATTGTCTTTTGTCCGTACTGTTTAATAAGTCTTTAACATCAACTTCAAGCAACCTGGCGATTTGGTCAAGTGTACGTAAATCAGGCTGTGCTGTGTTAGAACACCACTTGCTGACCGTGCAGGAACTTTTACCCAATTCACCTGCTAACCATTTGCCTGTTCTTTTCTTTTCAACAAGAACAACCTTGATGCGATTTAATTCCGTCATTTCTAATAGTTTTAATTTGAACGCAAAGATAATAAACTTATCTGATAAACTATACAACTAATTTGATTTTCTTTCATCCCCCGTATGGTTCCTACATCAAATGTAATGGGTGTCCGTTTTGGACACCCCACACTATATGTCAGAACAGATAAAAGGCTAAATGTTGTAATTAGAATAATCAAAAGTCTATTAGAACACCCCGTCCGTCAGGCTCATTGCCTCCACTTTCTTCTCCATGTTCACCTTTGCATAAACCTGCGTGGACGCAATGCTGCCATGCCCCAAAATCTTGCTGACCGAGTAGAGTTCCGCACCTGCCGTTATCGCCAGCGTCGCCGCCGAATGTCGGCTGCTGTGATAGGTGAAGTCCTTTTCTATCCCTGCCTTTGCCTTGATACGGCGCACGTACTTCGCCACGTTGTCGGGCTTCTTCACCAACGGAAAGATGATGCCGTCCTCTCCGTTCTCCGGTCTTGGAGGAAGCAAGGACAAAGCCAATGTGTTGAGCGGAACGGTGACGGGACGCTTAGTCTTGTGTTGGATGATGGAAACCATCTGCACGCCGTTCACATCCTTGATGTCGCTCCACCGCAAGTGCTGCATATCACTGAGCCGAAGCCCCGTCATGCACGAGAATCCGAAAGCCATCTGCACGGTCTGCTCCATTACGGTTTGCGTTTCAACCGAGAGAAAGCGTTTCAATTCATCCGCAGTCAGGTATTCACGGTGCTTGTCCGGCGCGTGGAAGCGTTCTTCCCTTGTAAGGTCTTGAACTGGGTTATACGCAATCAGACCGACACGCACCGCCTTGTTGAAAATAGCCTTTACTGTTTCCTCAAACAGCACGAGGGTATAAGCCGCCAGTCTGCCGCCATTTGTCTTTATCTGTTTGCGGTTTCTGTAACTCCGCATATATCCGAATAGTCCGCTTACCAAATCCCTGTCCACATCTTTCAGCAGAACATCTGTTTTCTTTATTCGTTGGAGATAGGCGGCTATCCGTTTGCGAACAACGCGCTTGTGTGCAATCATCTTCTTGCAGTTGCCGTTGTCTATCGCACTTTGGATATAGTCATCGCACCATCCAAGCCATGTCATCGTCTTGGCAGTTTTGTTTTCCTCCGTCTTTTTCTTCTTCTCAAAGGTCGGGGGATTCAGGATGCGTTGCGCACGTATCTCCTGCGCCTTGCGGTAGGTTTCCCCGTTGAGCTTCTTCGCATGGGGAGCATCGTCGGGGATTAGATAGAGGTGCAGATTTTCTTTCTTGCGGAAGCCCGTTTCGTAATACTCCAAATACAGACTACGGTTTCCGGCGGTCAACATTCTCACTTTGATTTCTACTTTCATAAGATTTATCCTTTCCTAATTGGTTACACAAACATATTGTTCACGAGGTTCATCGTTTCGATTTTTTTCTTGTCCACAATTTTGGCATAGACCTCGGTCATCCTGATACTCTGGTGACCGAGAATCTTGCTCACCGTGTAAAGGTCAGCACCGAGTGTCAGCAACAGGGTTGCTGCCGTATGCCGGGAGCAATGGTAGGTGATGTGCTTCTGTATTCCGGCTTCCTGCATCCATTCGCCCAGCACCACTTCAACCGTGGTAGAGGTAATGCGGAGTTGATGGAACACCCTTTCACTGTCCTTTGACTTTCGGGGCATCCACTTCAAGGCTTCATTGGAAAGCGGTATCGTCACCGTGTTCTTGGTCTTTACCTGCTCATGCTCTATGTAAAGCGTCTTGCCGTCAGCCGCCTTGTGTATCTCGTTCCACTTCAAGGCCATCATGTCGCTGTACCGCAACCCGGTAAAACATGAAAACAGAAATGCCTTTTTCACAATGTCGTATCGGCACGGAGTGGCAATCAGCGTCCGCAATTCCTCTATGGTCAGGAACTCGCGGATTGCACTTTTCTTTTGCGGTTTCTCCTTTGCGTCCAACAGTTTGAACGGGTTGCTGTCAATCAGCCCCTCACGGACGGCCATATTCAAGGCAGCGGCAAGGCGGTTCATGAAGATGCGGCAGGTGGTACTGCCCAGTGTCTTTTTCCCGTTGTTGAACGTGCAGGTTTTCAGAAAGGCGATGAAGCCCTTGCAAAAATCCTTATCCACCTCTTTCAGTGCAAGGTTGGGCTTCCCTATATATAATAGGTATTGTTCCACCCTTGCCTGTGCGTTCCGTTTCGACCTCATGCTTGCCGGGGTAAGGCCGTTCTCATCCTTCGTGTACTTCTCCACCCATGCGGAAAGCGTCATCCGTCCCTTTTTTACGTTCTCCCAGTTTACAAGGCCGTGCTGCTGGATGTCGAGGATGCGTTCCGCCTTGATTTGCTCGGCGAGCTTAAGGGTGTTCTTGTTCTGCAACTTGGCGGCGGCATTCACTTCCGGCACGAGGTAGAGCTTCAAGCCCTCCTTTTTCCTTGCACCCATGTAATACATGTCAAGATACAGGCTTACATTACCGTCGTTGAGTCTCTTTTCGCGTATGCGGACAGGCTCTTTCATTTTGATTTCTTTCTTCTTACGTCCCATTTTCTTTTCTGTGTTATCCGATTCTTGGATTTGTTACTATATTGTTTATCAGCCACTTATGTACTTCGCAAAGATAAATCCGAAAGGGACAAAAACGGGACAAAAAGCGCACGAAAATATCTCAATTTAGGCAAATATAACGGTCTAATCAAAAATCGGCCTTTATTCATAACTAACTATAAATCAATGCGATTTTACCGATTTCGTTATATTTGATTTCCTATGGTTTTACCCATTTGTAATAATTGGTGGATTCTCCAAATGTGCATGGCACTGGCCGCCCTGTTTGCCATCATCATGGCGGCGGGTATGGCTTACAAAATGATGGTGAAGAAAGAACCATTGGACGTAATGAAGCTGTTCAAGCCGTTGGCGGTGGCTGTCATCATGTCGTGGTGGTATCCGCCTGCAGATACGGGCATTACCAATAGTGGAAGTAGTTGGTGCGTGTTGGATTTCCTGTCCTATATCCCCAATGCCATCGGTTCGTACACCCACGACCTCTATCAAGCGGAAGCCTTACAGATAACGGACAAATTCGAAGAAGTGCAGCAACTCATTTACGTGCGTGATACCATGTACACCAGCCTGCAGGCACAAGCCGACATTGCCCGTTCCGGCACAATGGATCCGGCATTGGTGGAATCGACGATGGAACAGACCGGTGTGGACGAAGTGACGGAAATGGAGAAAGATGCCAGCCGGTTGTGGTTCACCTCTTTGGTAAGCGGGGCGACCGTCTGCTTGGATAAAATCGTGATGGTAATCGCCTTGATTGTGTACCGAATCGGTTGGTGGGCGACCATATACTGTCAGCAAATCCTACTGGGTATGCTGACGATATTCGGACCGATACAGTGGGCATTCTCGCTGTTGCCCAAATGGGAAGGTGCCTGGGCCAAATGGATGACAAGGTATCTGACGGTGCATTTCTATGGCGCGATGTTATACTTCGTGGGCTTTTATGTGCTGCTTCTGTTTGACATCGTATTGTGCATCCAGGTAGAGAACCTGACGGCGATAACCGCCAGCGAACAGACGATGGCTGCATATTTGCAGAACTCATTCTTCTCGGCAGGCTACCTGATGGCCGCAAGCATCGTGGCATTGAAATGCCTGAACCTCGTACCAGACCTTGCGGCATGGATGATACCGGAAGGTGACACGGCATTCAGCACGAGAAACTTCGGTGAGGGCGTGGCGCAACAGGCGAAGATGTCGGCTACCGGAGCTATGCATTCGATGATGCGATAAAAAAAGATGATAATGAGTAACGATTATAACGGTTAGGATTATGGTCATAAAAAACCTGGAGAACAAAATCAAATTAGTGGGGATTGTCTGCGTGGCGGTCATCGTAGGATGCGTGGTTATCAGTATGTCGAGCATCTGGACGGCACGGGGTATGGTGACAGACGCACAACAAAAAATCTATGTACTGGACGGTAATGTGCCGATATTGGTGCAACGCACCTCGATGGAAGAAACACTTGATGTTGAAGCCCGTAGTCATGTCGAAATGTTCCACCATTACTTCTTCACCCTTGCACCGGACGACAAGTATATCCAGTACACGATGGAGAAGGCGATGTATTTGGTGGACGAAACCGGATTGGCGCAGTACAATACCTTGAAAGAAAAAGGATTTTACAACAATATCATGGGTACAAGTGCGGTGTTCAGCATCTTTTGTGACAGTATCAAGTTTGACAAGGAAAAGATGGAGTTTACCTATTACGGCCGACAACGTATTGAACGGCGCACCAGCATTCTGATGCGCGAACTGGTTACGGCCGGGCAACTGAAACGTGTACCCCGGACAGACAACAACCCGCATGGGCTGCTGATTGTAAATTGGCGTACTTTGCTCAACAAAGACATTGAGCAACGGACGAAGAACAACTACTAAATGAAGAATGAAGAGTTAAGAATGAAGGATTTAAACACTGAAATAATCAAGCTATGGGATGGAAAAAATTGATTTTCGGGGAGAAGATGCCGGACAAGGATGACCCGAAGTATGAGAAACGGTATAAGAAGGAAGTGGAAGCAGGAAAGAAAGCCGCCCGTTTTCTGCGGATAGACAAGATGGCAGGGTGTGCGCAACGATTTGCCTGCAAGCATCCGAGATGGTTTCTCGGTATCGTGTTCGGCATCGTGTTGGGATGCCTCGCACTCAATGTGTGCAGGGTGGTATCAATATGCACCATGCCTGACAATGGCAAACAAGCCACAGCCACCGAGCGGCAGGAGATTCTTTTGAAACAAAAACAACCTACGCATGATGATAACAGACAGGATTAATTTCAGGCAGCCGAAGTATGTGCTGCCGGCCATCCTCTACCCTTTGTTGCTGGTGACGGGGTATTTAGTGTTTGACATATTCGACACGGAGGTAGCAGAATCGCCCACTTCCCTACAAACCACCGAGTACCTGAACCCGGAATTGCCGGAGGCGCAGATGCGCGATGACGGCATAGGCGGCAAGTATGAGAGCATGGTCAAGTCCTACGGCCGGATACAAGACTATTCTGCCGTAGAAAACATTGAACGGAATAACAATGAAACAGCAAAAGAAGATTACGATTCCCGCTATAGCGATGAAGACCTTGCCCTGCTCGATTCGGAAGCAGCCGCAAGGTCGGAAGAACTGGAACACCTGCGTGAGATGCAGGAACGCCTGCGGCAAAGTGCCGAGAGAGGCGAAGCGATGGTGGCGGATTCCACCGGGGTGCAACCGTTGAGCGAGGAAGAACGCCTTGCGCGAAGTGAGCAGCGACGCAAAGAGGCTTTGGCCGAGTTGGACAAGGTACTGGCAGAAGCCAGAAAGCAAGGGCAAAAAGGATTGCAGGACGTGGACAGCACGGACGCGGAGAGCCTCGCCCCCACCGGCAGTGTCGCCATAGGCGGCAAGGTGGAAATTATTGAACAGGCCGTGAACGAGCTTGCCGAGAATGCAGAGAGCGAGCAGGTGGTGAAAAAGGTGAAGACTTCTTCGGATTACTTTAACACCTTGGCCGAAAACGAGCCTGAACCCAGATTGATAAAAGCCATCATCGATGAGAACATCAAAGCCGTGGAAGGCTCGCGGGTGCGGTTGCGCCTGTTGGACGACGTGGAGATAGACGGCAAGGTGGTGCCAAAAGGCTCGTACCTGTATGCCACGATGAGCGGCTTCGGCAGCCAGCGCGTGAAAGGCAGCATCAAGAGCCTGTTGGTGGAGGATGAACTGGTAAAAGTGAATCTGTCGCTCTACGACACGGACGGGCTGGAAGGACTTTATGTGCCGAGCAGTTCCTTCCGTGAAACCACACAAGATGTGGCCTCCAATGCCCTAGGCAGCACGATGAGCATCAACAACGGCTCTACCGGGAACACTTTCGCTCAATGGGGGATGCAAGCCATACAGAACGCCTACCAGCGCACGAGCAATGCTTTGTCGAAGGCTGTCCGCAAGAACAAGGCGAAACTGAAATACGGCACGTTCGTCTATTTGGTGAACGGCAGGGAGAAAAGGAACTGACATACGATGTAACAAATAAACAAACTAAAAATGAAACTGATAGCAAAAGTGATGCTGCTTGTTGCCACATGGATTACCGCAAGCTCGGCACAGGCCCAGCAAACCTACAACGAAATGGAACAACTGACGGTGAACGAGCAGGTGACGACCGTCATCACCGCCACCGAGCCCATCCGCTTTGTGGATATTTCCACTGACAAGATAGCGGGCGACCAGCCCATCAACAATACCATCCGCCTGAAACCGAAAGAGGCCGGGCATGAAGACGGCGAGGTGCTGGCCATCGTCACCATCGTGACGGAACGCTACCGTACCCAATACGCCTTGCTCTACACCACTCGGATGCAGGAAGCCGTGACGGACAAGGAGGTGCAGCCCATGGAAATGACCGCCTACCGTAACCCGGCGGTGTCGCTCTCCACCGAGGACATGTACCGCTTTGCCCGGCAGGTGTGGCTGTCGCCCGCCCGCTACCGCAACGTGAACCGCAGGCAACACCGCATGACCATGCGCCTGAACAACATCTATGCCGTGGGCGACTACTTCTTCCTTGACTTCTCCATTGAGAACAGGACGAATATCCGCTTTGACATCGACGAAATCCGCGTCAAATTGGCGGACAAGAAGGTGTCGAAAGCCACTAACTCACAAGTTATCGAACTGGAGCCGGAGATGAAATTGGAGCAACGTAGTTCGTTCCAACATGGTTACCGCAATGTACTGGTCATAAGGAAAATGACTTTTCCCAATGACAAGGTGCTGACCATCGAGGTGAGCGAGAAACAGATTTCGGGGCGTACCATTGCTTTGAACATCGACTATGAGGACGTGCTTTGCGCGGATAGTTTTAATGAGGCTTTATTACAGGAGGAATAGAGGAAATGAAGAATGTAGAATTAAGAATGAAGAATTTGGCTGTGCCAAAGGGCTTAGTCATATTGGCATTCATGTTAGTAGCCACTTTGCCAGGTTTTGCCGATGACCGGCAAGGACGCATCCAAATCGGTACAGGCCTGCTGTATGAGAGAGGGCTGGACTTGACGGTGGGTTACGAGTATGAAACGAACTACCACCATGCGTGGGAGTTCTTCGGAAATGTCTATCTGAAATGGGACGAATGTGAGGATTGCAAGCATATTTGCCCCGAATCGTTCTGGAACCACTACAACACTTGGGGCGTGGGTGCGGCCTACAAGCCTTGCGTGTTCCGCAGCCGTAACCATCATGGCAATTTGCGGTTGGGCGGGTCGCTCGGCTCGGACAGAAACAAGGTACTGGGCGGCATTCATGTGGGCTATGAACACAGCTATGCGTTGCGCAAGGGCTGGAAACTGTTTTGGCAAGCCAAGTGCGACTTGATGATAAAAGGGGAAGATTTGTTTCGGACAGGTATTGTCATCGGCGTGAAGATACCCACGAAATAAGAGATTGGCACACAGATGACACAGATTAAACAGATTTTCGCAGAATGGAGTATTCACCTATATATATTATAAGGTATGCAAACGAGAACGATTAAAACTAGAATAGCGCGTGTGGCGGTCGTGGCCATGATTGGTGTTGGCTTGACCGGTTGCGACGGGCATCACGACCCGTTGGACACCTCCATGAAAGTGGGACATATACTTTGTACGGACGGCAAGACACGAAGCTACGAGGCTTATGTGGCTTCCGGCAAGGAGGCGATAGCTGTGGTGTTCCATGTGAACCGCAATGAAGAAATGAGTGGCACTGGCTATGCGGTCTATCTGCATGACCTTCCTCCGGAAGCCTTTGCTGACAGTTTGGGCATTTCGTAAGGAACGTCTGCTGACTTGACGGCTTACGATGGGAACGAGAATACCTTTGCCCTGTATGACACAGACGATGTTTCTTCACCTATGGCCATGCAGGTATTCGATATGTGGCGGTACGGACAGAGTGCCTACGTGCCTTCGGTGGCGCAAATGCGGCTGCTTTATGCTGCCAAGGCATCTATCAATCCTTACATCAAGTCTTGCGGTGGTGAACCGCTGCCCGGTGATGCCGATGAATGTTGGTACTGGACGAGTACGGAAGTAGAAGGACAAGAAACCGCCAAAGCATGGCTGTTCTCGATGGGGAGCGGTGCCATACAGGAAACACCCAAACTGCAAGGGCATAAGGTGCGGGCGATAGTCACTTTGTATAATGAAGAATGAAGAACGAAGAATTATTGCACGTTTGTAAATTGGACCCAAATATAGAAAGGAAACATGGAAGAAAGTAAGGAACTGCAAGGGGCTTATAAGATATTTCGGACAGTGGTGTATGTGTCGTTGTTGGTGGAGTTCTTCATGTACGCCATCGACCCGGCAGTGCTCGACCACTGGAACGGTATCGTGTGCGATGTGCATGACCGCATGAAGACATGGCTTATCTACCACGACGGAAATCTCGTTTACAGCAAGGTGGCAACCGTCCTGCTGATTTGCATTACCTGCGTGGGTACGCGTAACAAGAAACATTTGGAGTTCAATGCCCGGAGGCAGGTGCTATACCCGTTGGTGAGCGGCATCGGTTTTTTGGTGCTGTCTGTTTGGCTTTACAATCATCCGATGGAACTGCGTGTTTATTCCCTACGTTTGAATGTCATCTTCTATATGGCGGCATCCGTAATGGGTACTATCCTTGTCCATGTGGCACTCGATAATATCTCCAAGTTCTTGAAAGAAGGCTTGCTGAAAGACCGTTTCAACTTGGAAAATGAAAGTTTCGAGCAATGCACGGAGTTGGTGGAGAACAAGTATTCGGTGAATGTACCCATGCGCTATTATTACAAAGGCAAATTCCGCAAGGGATGGGTGAATATCGTCAATCCTTTCAGAGGAACATGGGTGGTCGGCACTCCAGGTAGCGGAAAGACCTTTTCCATCATCGAACCATTTATCCGACAGCACTCCGCAAAAGGCTTTGCCTTAGTAGTTTACGATTATAAGTTCCCCACTTTGGCGACCAAGCTGTATTACCATTACAAGAAGAACCAGAAGCTGGGGAAATTACCAAAGGGCTGCAAGTTCAACATCATCAACTTTGTGAACGTGGAATACAGCCGGAGGGTGAACCCGATACAGGCAAAGTACATCCCCAACCTCGCTGCTGCCAGCGAAACGGCGGAAACGCTATTGGAATCTTTGCAGAAAGGCAAGAAAGAGGGAGGAGGAGGCAGCGACCAATTCTTTCAGACCTCGGCGGTCAACTTTCTTGCCGCTTGTATCTACTTTTTCGTGAACTACGAGCGGGAGCCTTACGACAAGGACGGGAATAAACTGTATGCGGAAAAAGTGCAGGACAAGGAAACCAAATTCTGGAAGCCCACTGGCGTAGTGCGTGACCGCAAGGGCGGCAACATCGTGGAACCGGCCTATTGGTTGGGCAAGTATTCCGACATGCCGCATATTCTTTCCTTTTTGAACGAGAGTTATCAAACCATCTTTGAGGTGTTGCAGACCGACAATGAGGTTGCCCCGCTGCTCGGCCCGTTCCAGACGGCTTTCCAGAACAAGGCGATGGAGCAGTTGGAGGGTATGATAGGCACGTTGCGTGTCTATACTTCCCGATTGGCCACCAAGGAATCTTATTGGATATTCCATAAGGACGGGGACGACTTCGACCTGAAGGTGAGCGACCCGAAAAACCCCAGCTACCTGCTGATAGCCAACGACCCGGAAATGGAAAGCATCATCGGAGCATTGAACGCCCTTATCCTGAATCGACTGGTAACCCGTGTGAATACCGGGCAGGGTAAGAACGTGCCCGTGAGCATCATCGTGGACGAGCTGCCCACGCTGTATTTCCACAAGATAGACCGTCTGATAGGTACGGCGCGAAGCAACAAGGTGAGCGTGGCGTTGGGATTCCAAGAGTTGCCGCAGTTGGAGGCAGACTACGGGAAGGTAGGTATGCAGAAGATTATCACTACAGTAGGTAATGTCGTATCTGGTTCTGCCCGATCCAAGGAAACCTTGGAATGGCTGAGCAACGACATCTTCGGCAAGGTCGTGCAACTGAAAAGAGGCGTGACCATTGACCGGGATAAGACCAGCATCAACCTGAACGAAAACATGGACAACCTCGTGCCCGCCTCGAAAATTAGCGACCTGCCTACAGGATGGATATGCGGGCAAGTCGCCCGTGACTTCGTGAAGACCAAGACCGGCATGGGCGGAAGCATGAACATACAGGAAGCCGAGGAGTTCAAGACCTCGAAATTCTTCTGTAAGACGGATTTCGATATGGAGGAAATCAGGCAGGAGGAAGCCGGGTATGTGCCGCTGCCTAAATTCTATACTTTCCCCTCGAAAGAGGAAAGGGAACGTATCTTGTACAAGAACTTCGTTCAGGTGGGGATGGATGTGAAGGAGATGATTAAAGACGTGGTGAACCGCCGAGGGGCGAAATGATACTTCAACAATAAAATATCAATGTTATGACAACATCAGTAAAAGCTAAATTCAGACCCTCGCGGGTAAAAGGGAAAACAGGAGCCGTCTATTTCCAAGTGATTCACGACCGTATGGCACGGCAAATTAGTACAGGTTACAAACTTTTCCCCGAAGAATGGAAAGATGGAGAAGTGGCACTCCCTGAACAAAATCCGGAACGCAGTTGCTATTTGTCGGAAATAGCACAGAACCTGCAGAATATGAGGAAACGAATCGAAGCGATTATCCACCGTTTGGACGAGTCGGGCAAGCTGTATTCTGCGGACGAAGTGGTGGCGGCTTACCAGTTGCCCGATGATGACGAACACTGCCTTCGCGCGTTTTCCCACAAACTGGTGGAACATCTGAAACGCACGGGAAAGCACCGCCTCGCCGAGACCTACACTTCATCCGTGAACAGTTTCCTGCGTTTCCGTGGTGAACAAGGCGACATCCGTTTGGATGAAATAGATGAAGAACTGATTAAAGAGTATGAATATTACCTGCTTGAAGATTGCGGATTGTGCAGGAATACCTCTTCGTTTTACAACCGCAACCTGCGGGCCATCTACAACCGCGCCGTGAAAAAGAAACTTACCATAGACCGACACCCCTTCGCGGAAGTCTATACCGGCGTGGACAAGACCGCCAAGCGGGCTATCCCCATCCGGACCGTCAAAGAAATCAAGGACTTGGATTTGAGCAGGGATGCCGAAATGGCGTTTGCCCGCGACCTCTACCTGATGAGCTTCGACCTGAGAGGCATCTCGTTCGTGGACTTGGCCATGCTGGAAACCGGCCAATTGAAAAATGGCTACTTGACCTATTCCCGTCAAAAGACCCGGCAGAAACTCGAAATCAAATGGGAGAAACAGATGCAGGAGATAGTTGACCGCCATCACGTGGAGGGCTCCCGCTATCTATTGCCAATCCTAAGCGAAGAAAGGGGCGACATACGGAGGCAATACCTGAATGCCCTGCACCGGATGAACGTCCAGCTGAAAAAGATTGGCAAACTCGTAAACTGCCCCATTCCGCTGACGACCTACACGGCGAGGCATTGCTGGGCCAGTGCTGCCTATCGGCTGAACATACCCACCCCGTCAATCAGCCAGGCATTGGGGCATGATTCGGAAAAGACCACACGCATCTACTTGAACTCATTGGATAACCAGGTGATTGATGATGCGAACCTGACTGTCATTCGCGCAGTCTATGCACGATAACCTACAGATTAAACAGATAAGTTAGATTGGCATAGATTTGTCCTATCTATCTTTCGTACTGCTGATTTTGCTGACAATTTCTCTGCGCACCCACTGGCTAATCATGTTTGGTGGATGCGCCAAACTGTTATTGCCTACCTTGAATGGAAAAAGGTAAAGATGAATAGAAAATGACGATTTTCAGCAAATCAAGACATCGTACACAGAATTTATGCAAGATGAGATATAAAGAAGAGTATTCTTTTGCAGATGGAGAAGGAATTTTTGTTGAGTAAAATGAACTATCTCTCTTTAAGAGATGGATTTATGCGGTGCAAAGATACAAAAAATACTATGAAATCCATAATGTGCCAAATAAAATGTGTTCAAGCTATCTCAATTTTTATGTATCTGCTTGGCAAATGTAAGCAATTTGTTGAGCAACGGTCGCTTTTTTAATCTGTAAATAGCTGATATTCAAAATTGATATCCATCGGACACATCTCTTAAAGAGAGATGTACCGAATTCGGCATCACGTACTGGTTTTAGGGTTTTAAGCCACAGCATGTCTATCCGAGAACAGGATAGCTAGAGGACAAGAAACCACTTGTGGTAGAAGTTTTCGGAAGATTGGGCTTAATATGCCAAGGGGGTATTAAAATTCTTGAATTGTTGAGCAAATCTAACCATCTCTTAGCAAGAGATATACGCAGGTGCAAAGGTATAAAAAATATCAAATAAAACAGTAAGAATGAGCAAAAAAGATTCATTTAACACCTATTTTGATGTTTGACAGAACTTGTTTTTGTCTAACAGATGTTGAGTGATGGATAATTGTGGATTTCTTTTCTGTACTGATTTACAACACCTTAATGCTTGTGATTCCAAAAGATACATCTCTTGCTAAGAGATGTACCGCATTGGAGTTGTAATGCAAACTCCACTGAATGATAGACTGACTAAGCCTGAATAGGCAAAGTATGAATAATGTGGAAATGGGTGAAACACCCGAACTTTTTGAGAAAGCATATATAACTGCTTGTGTTTCAGTAAATCGCAAACACTTGCAGGACTCAGAGAATTGCCCTTCGCTCAACAGGCGGTTGATAATCGTCATCTGACAATTTCTTTTCTTGTGAGAAGTAACCAATATAATAAGGTAGGGGTTATGGATATAACGCAGCTTACGACAGATGAAAGGCAGTGGTTCGTGATGCGCGACCTCAAACGGAGAAACGCCAAACAACCTGCCTACCTGATGTTCAAGGACAAGGGGATGGAGTTCTTTACCCCGATGGTGCATAAGCTGCTTACCATTCATGGGAAAAGAGAAGACCGGGAAGTACCGTTCATGCAAGACTTGCTTTTCGTCAAGGAAACAAAGGAAAAACTCGACATTATTGTTGAAGCCATCCCCACGCTGCAATACCGCTACAAATTAGGTGTACAGCACACTCCCATTGTAGTAAGGAACACAGATATGGAACGCTTTATCAAGGCTGTAGAAGCCACAGAAAATCCGAAATACTACCGGCCGGAGGAAATAACCCCGGATATGCTGAACCGCAAGATACGCATCATCGGAGGACAACTGGATGGCTATACCGGAACTTTGGTGACGACACGGGGTTCCAAAACAAAACGGCTCTTGGTGGAACTGCCCTTGTTATTGGCAGCGGCAGTTGACGTGGAAACAGAGTTTATACAACTGATTTAAAAACATAAATATCTGATTATGTATGATATAACATTATTCACCGTATTAATTGTGTCTGCCATATTTTTTGTATGGGCAATAGTTAAGCATGTGAAACTTTCTCGCCAAGGTGAAAAGCCTGACGATGACCCTCAGCGAAAACCTTTTCTTGATAGTAATGGCAATCACAGTTATTATGACCGAAAAATTATTCAAAAATAAATTCAATCACTGACAGCTTTAATGAACAGGTTTGGCATAGAACTCGGCAAGTTGATGGAGAATCACTTGTTGGACATTCTTTTCAATGAGAGAGCCAATTGTAATTGCATCCACCTATATCGTGCAGCCGAATATTGGGTGGCTTTTGAGCGTTCAGCTTTCAACCTATGCTGTTCCTATGCAAAATCGGTTATCAACGCAATGAAAGTATTCAAAGTGCCTTTCCCCATTGTTGTAGCCAGTGTGGAGGAAAGGGAAATACCCTTTATTGTAGGCAGCATGAAGTGTACGAAAAAAACATCTGTAGAAAGGATTTACAAGATAGCCAAACCGTCAGATAGCCGGTTGTTCCAAGAATGGCATTACCAAAATACATCGGCGTTTCATAATAGAGGCTTAGCGAAACCCTTAAATAAGAAAAATTGAAAGTATGAATACATATAGAATCTTTTACATTTTGCTAATCGTAACTAGCATAGTGACGTTGGCTTCATGCGGTTCGTCTAAGGAAGTAGTGTATTTCCAGGACTTAAAACCCGGAGAAACCGAAATCAAGTTGCCGGAAGTGAAAGCTATCACAGTCCGTCCGGAGGATAAAATTTCCATCATTGTAAACAGTCGTGACCCACAGCTTACAGACTTGTTCAACTTGCCATACGTATCCCGGCAATTGGGGCAGTCGTTAAGAACGAATGGTGTAACCGTCTCAAGTAATCAGGGTGTTTCTGCTTATACGGTAGATGCTAATGGTGAGATAGATTTCCCAGTACTCGGTAAGATGTACGTGGCCGGGATGAAACGGGAAGAAATTGCTGAATACATAAAAAATGAATTGATAAAGGAGAATTTGGTGAAAGACCCGGTTGTTACCGTAGAATTTGCTAATCTTGGTATTTCTGTGTTGGGCGAGGTAAACAGTCCCGGGCGTTTCAGTATTGACCGTGACCGCATAACCATACTTGACGCACTGAGCATGGCTGGGGATTTGACTATTTACGGTAATCGTTCCAAGGTTATGGTGCTTCGACAAGAAGGAGATGTTCAACGAGTTTATGGGCTGAACCTCACTTCTGGTGAACAAATATATACTTCGCCCGCCTATTATTTGCAACAAAATGACGTGGTTTATGTGGAACCGAATGCGGTAAAAGCCCGCCAATCTACTGTCAATGGTAACAATGTGCGTTCCACATCATTTTGGATTTCGTTGGCATCGTTGCTGACTTCAGTAGCAATTCTCATATTCAATTGATTATACCTCAATATCTCTAATTTAAATATCGTATATCGTGGCAACTCAAAACACCATAAGCTCTAAGCCTAAACAAGCAGATGATTTTATTCGCATACAAGACTTGTTCTACCTCTGTGTCAACAAATGGTATTGGTTCGTAATTTCGTTGGCAATCACAATAGGAGTGGCTATCATTTATCTTTTGACTACTCCACCGATATATACACGTTCCGCATCGCTCCTTATTAAGGAGGACTCCAAAGGAAACTCATTAGGCGACGCGGCAGGCTTAATGGGTGATTTTGACCTATTCCAAACCAATACCAACGTGAATAACGAAATACAATCGTTGCAATCTCCCGCAGTGATGCTTGATGTGGTTAAACGACTTCAACTTGATATCAGTTATTATACATACGGTGGATTTTATAAAAAAGTATTGTATGGCAGGTCTCGCCCTTATAATGTGAGTTTTAGCGATGTGCTGGACAATGAGAGCGTTGCTTTTACCATTTATCCCAGCCAAGATGGCCAAATTAAGCTGTCTGATTTTTGCCGAGACGGCGAAGATTTGGAAGGAGAAGCAACTGTTATACCGAATGATACAGTCGATACTCCCATAGGAAAACTTGTTGTAAAGGCTGCGGGCGATTCGGTAGTTTATAATGCACCCGTTTATGTATCACGTAAAGGCTATCAAGATGCTACTGCAGATTATGCCTCCAATCTTTCGGTCGCGCTGAGCGATGAGAAATCCACGGTCATCAATCTTTCATTCAAGGACGTATGCATTCAACGTGCCGAAGATGTGTTGAACATGATTATTGCTGTTTACAATGAAAACTGGATAAAGGACAAAAACCAAATCGCTGTCAGCACTTCGGCTTTCATCAGCGACCGACTCAGCGTGATTGAACAAGAACTTGGTAATGTGGACGAAAATATATCCTCTTATAAGAGCGAGCATCTGTTACCTGATGTACAGGCTGCAGCCAGCATGTATATGGAGCAGAGTAGCGAAACCAATGCGCAAATTTTAGCGTTGAATACTCAGCTTTCAATGGCAAGATATATCCGTAATTATCTCACTAACACTACCAGTAAAAACCAGTTGCTGCCAGCGAACTCTGGCATCGAAAGCCCAGGCATTGAGCAGCAGATTGCCAATTATAACACAGCACAGTTACGCCGTAATGACCTTGTTGCCAACAGTAGCGAAAAGAACCCGTTAGTTGTAGATATGGACCAATCGCTGGAGAATATGCGTCATGCCATTATCACTTCCATCGACAACCATATTACCACCCTTAACACTCAATTGCGTTCTTTACGCCAGAGCGAGCAACAAACTACGGCTCGTATTGCCGCCAATCCGACCCAAGGTAAATACCTGCTGTCTGTGGAACGCCAACAGAAAGTGAAAGAGGCACTTTACCTTTTCCTGTTGCAGAAACGAGAAGAAAACGAACTATCACAGGCGTTCACCGCCTACAACACCCGTGTCATCACGCCGCCGACCGGCAGCATGATACCTACATCTCCAGTTAAGAAAAACATAGCCTTGGTTGCATTCGCTTTTGGAATTCTTATACCCGTAGTAATTATCTTCATCCGGGAGAACATGAACACCAAGGTACGTGGTCGTAAAGATTTAGAATCACTTTCCGTACCGTTTGTCGGAGAAATACCTTTGGCTGAAAGTGGAAAGAAGAAAAAGGGTGTTCATACATCTAAAGAAATTATCATCCGCCAAGGTAAACGGGATATAGTGAACGAAGCATTCCGTGTGTTGCGCACCAATCTAGAGTTTATCCTTGATGCCAAGGAGGATAAGAACAAAGCGAGCATTACCCTGATTACATCGTTCAATCCAGGTAGTGGCAAGTCATTCTTGACCATGAATACTGCCGCCACTTTTGCCATGAAAGGAAAACGGGTATTGGTGGTAGATGGCGATTTACGCCACGGTTCAGCATCGGCATACGTTGGCACACCCAAGAAAGGTCTGAGCGACTATCTCGGCAAGCGGGAAAGTAACGTGGAAGATTTGATTGTGGAAAAAGAAAACTATCCCGGCTTGTTTGTCCTTCCTGTAGGTACTATTCCCCCCAACCCTACCGAATTGTTGGCTGAGCCACGGTTAGCAGAACTGATGGAAAAGATGCGTAGCCGCTTCAATTATATCTTTATCGACTGCCCGCCTGTGGATATTGTTGCCGACACGCAAATCATTGAGAAACTTGCCGACCGCACTGTCTTCATAGTCCGTGCAGGTCTGTTGGAACGCGATATGCTGCCTCAATTGCAAAGTGATTACGATGCAAAGCGATTTAAAAACATGGCACTTGTGTTGAACGGTACGATAGGTGGTGGCAACCGTTACGGATACCGCTATGGCTACCGTTATGGATACAAATACGGTTATCAGTACGGTTATGGCAGCAAGAGCTATTATAACAGTAAGTGATAATTGCCGGGAAAGTCAGTTGTATAAGGGAACAGCGGTCCATTAATTCTCTAACATTTAGACTTTCCCGTTTCTATAGAATATACATAGTCTCTTTCCTATGTGGCCATTTCGTAAAAAGCATACATTGGAAGACAGTGGATATTTCCTTGCCTTTACTGACTGGCACTGCCATATCCTCCCCGGAGTAGATGACGGCGTGCAATCCATGGATGAATCCCTGCAAATACTTGCCGAATATGAACGGTTGGGAGTGAAAGAAGTGTGGCTTACTCCACACATTATGGAAGATATTCCTAACACGACGGAAAAGTTACGAGAACGCTTCATCGAACTGAGAACCGCCTACCAAGGCTCTGTGATGCTTCATCTCGCTTCGGAGATTATGCTTGACAATCTTTTTGAAGAGCGATTGGAGAAGAACGACCTCCTGCCCATAGGCAAAGACGGCAGGCACCTGTTGGTAGAAACAAGTTATTTCAATCCTCCGATGGGCTTGAACAATATCCTGCTTCGTATCAAGGCAAAGGGCTATTATCCGGTGCTGGCACATCCTGAGCGATACCTATATATGAGTGAAAATGATTATCTACGTTTGAAATCTATGAATATACAGTTTCAACTCAATCTATTCTCACTTTTTGGTCTATATGGCAAAGAGGTACAGAAACGAGCCAAGACTTTGCAAAAGCAAGAAATGTACAACTACATCGGTACAGACCTCCATCGAATCATCACTCTGCAAAATGCGTTGCGCGTCAAATTATAAAAAAACACGGTGTGCATCCATTCTTATATGAAATATGCGCATACGTGAATAAAGACTATAAAAGGACGAGCTCTGCGGGATGACGGCATGGAACTGGATTGAAAACATTACAAATATCTTTTATGCAAATCAGTAAACCGACAGAGAACGATATAGCTAAAATCGATTCTCCTAAACCCATCACATTCTTAGCTTCAAATGCAGACGGTTGTGTAAGAGTTATACACATATCTTACACATCAAAGGATCTTAGCATGGTTGCTGATATTGACCTCGCAACAAATAAGGTTGCACTCTTACCCCAAGACGATGCAAGAACCTTTATTTCGGTATTCATCGGGCATAATTGTAAGATCGATGGATATAGGGAGTTGGAAACTAGCGGCTGCGATTTGTCGTTCATTGTGCATTGCGAGGAGATTGTCAAAGGTGCACTTGAACAAACGAAAGGTCCGGAGAGCTATCCCCTATACAACCTGCTGCTGCATATCCAAAGCATTCGATACAACTACGAGTATTTTCATGCAGACATAATAGCAGACGCTCAGACAATCGTCAAGAAAATTGACCAACTGTATTATGTGCATTTTGCAGCCCTTTCGGGAAACAACCGTAGCAGATGCTATTGCGGTATCACCAACAATCTTGACCGCAGGATGCAAGAGCATAGGGATAAAAACTTTGGAATATACGATGATAAAGTCTTTGCCATCGTATGCAGAAACCATAAGATTGCCGCTCAAGCAGAGTTCCTGCTAAGCGCAAATTATTCAATCAGCAAATCTTCAATTCTAAGCAATGACAACAATGACGCTTCTTCGGCTGGCAACGGAGTAGAACAAGACACCTGCATTGTCTATCTGCTGATGCCCATTCCATTTTAAGGTATATAGGAAGTGTATCAGTCCATATTTATAGTGAATAATAGTTGTATACTTATAAAGCAATCGTGGAAAAATCCCCCTCAAATTAGGATTGAACATTTTTCCATGCAACATACTAAAATTGGAACTTTTAAACAATAAAATTTTTGAACGATGAACATTTTAGTTACAGGAGGAGCCGGGTTCATTGGATCCAACCTCTGTGAATATCTACTACACAATGGGCACGATGTGGTGTGTTTGGATAACTTTTCTACAGGACACATTGAGAACCTATTACCTCTAATCAAGTCGTTTCCTAATAGTTTCAAACTAATAGTCGGTGATATCCGCAACATAAAAGACTGCCAAAAGGCAGTGGAAGGTATTGATTATGTATTACATGAAGCCGCTCTCGGTTCTGTACCTCGATCTATCAAAGACCCGATTACCACCAATGATGTTAACATCGGAGGCTTTCTCAATATGCTTGTGGCAGCGCGGGATGCAGGTGTCAAGCGTTTCGTCTTCGCCGCCAGTTCATCAACGTATGGCGACAGCATAACGTTGCCCAAAGTAGAGGATGTGATTGGTCGCCCACTCTCACCATACGCTATCACCAAGTATGTTGACGAGCTATATGCCGATGTATTTGCCCGCACTTACGGAATAGAATATATCGGTCTGAGATATTTTAATGTCTTTGGTCGTCGGCAAGACCCCAATGGTGCATACGCAGCTGTCATCCCTCTGTGGGTCAAGAAAATGATGGCACACGAAGCACCCAACATCAACGGTGATGGCGAATACAGCCGTGATTTCACCTACATCGACAATGTGATTCAAATGAATATGTTGGCACTCACTACCACCAATTCTGAGGCGGTGAACCAAATCTACAATACGGCCTACGGGGAACGCACAACGCTCAACATGCTTGCAAGCTACCTCAAAGAAATTCTTGGTGCTTTCGATCCCGAAATCTTGAAAATCGAACCAACTCACGGTCCAAACCGAGCCGGTGACATTCCTCACTCGCTCGCCAGCATAGAAAAGGCTCGCCGACTGCTTGGCTACAACCCTCAGTTCTCTATGCGACAAGGTCTAGAGCAAGCCTGCCAATGGTATTGGAATAATCTTTAATAATTAGATATATGGAAAGTACAAAAATCTGCGTAATCGGCCTCGGCTATGTTGGTCTGCCGTTGGCTCGCCTTTTCTCCACTAAGTATGAAACTATCGGCTTTGATATGAATCAAGCCCGTGTTGATGCGTTGATGGCTGGTCACGACGCCACCCTCGAAGTATCAGATGATTTACTCCAATCCGCTCTTGCCAGCGGTTTCACCTGTACCACCAATATTGAAAAAATTCGCAATTGCAACTTCTATATCGTAGCTGTTCCGACTCCCGTAGATGAAAACAATAATCCGGATTTGACACCGCTTTATGGTGCCAGCTCAACTGTTGGAAAGGTAATATCTAAAGGAGACATAGTCGTATATGAATCCACAGTTTACCCTGGTGTGACGGAAGATGAATGCATCCCTGTTGTGGAAAAAGTGAGTGGATTGAAATTCAATGAGGACTTCTTTGCCGGTTACAGCCCAGAACGTATCAACCCAGGTGATAAACTCCACACGGTAGAAAAAATCAAGAAGGTCACATCGGGTTCTACGCCTGAAATCGGCAAAAAAATAAACGAAGTATATGCTTCTGTTATTACAGCTGGTACACACCTTGCTCCGAGTATAAAAGTGGCTGAAGCTGCCAAGGTGATAGAGAACTCACAAAGGGATATCAATATTGCATTTGTAAATGAACTATCCAAGATATTCAACAAACTTGGCATCGACACGCAAGATGTTTTGGAAGCAGCTTCCACCAAGTGGAATTTTTTGCCTTTTAAGCCGGGGCTTGTGGGAGGACACTGCATCGGTGTTGACCCCTACTACCTTGCTCAATGTGCACAGCGACATGGTTACAATCCGGAAATCATTCTTGCCGGAAGAAGGATGAACGATGGCATGGGCGAATATGTTGCTACGCAAACAGTAAAGGCCATGCTCAAAAAAGGTATTCAGGTGCTTGGCTCGCACATCCTTATCTTGGGCTTCACTTTTAAAGAGAATTGCCCCGATGTGCGAAACACCAAGGTCATTGACATATATCGCTCACTGAAAGAGTACAATGTTGAAATTACGGTGTACGACCCATGGGCTAATCCTACTATCGCAAAACATGAATATGGCATTGACATCACTAACGAGTTGCCATCCGACACCTATGATGCTGCCATTCTCGCCGTTGCACATGACAGATTTAGTGAAATCAATATTGATACACTACTGAAGTCCACTCACGTCATCTTCGATGTCAAAGGATTTGTGAATAGATTGTTGATTGATGGAAGATTGTAAATATTCAATTATGATTAAAGAATTGAAATAAGACATATCTGTTGAAATCTTTATCAAGTGGAGATATGCATCGGATATTCGAAGAGATGCCGTTGTGGGGAGACTTATCCTTCCTCATCCATACGGCATTGTCATAGGAGGGAAAAGTAAAATTGGTGAGAATTGCCATATAGGTTAGCATGTAACTATTTTGGTAAATATTGGAATGCGGAGAACTACGATGCGGCAAAAATGAAACGTAAATATATATCTGATATTTCTGAAAAATGAATTTTTCACAATCCACTCTATTTAATATAGTTGCTTCAGTGGGATTACTGTTTATTAATCTTGTTATAAGTGTCATAGAAGCCAGACTCTTGGGTCCCCAAGAGATGGGGAGATATCATATATTTCTGACTACCCAAACTGTATTTAATACGGTCTTTTCATTAGGAATAGGACAGGCATGCATTTATTTCATTAATTCCTTAAAAAAGGATATGATTGTGGTGGTAACTTCATCGGTCAAGTTCTTAATTCCTTTTTCTGTGGCAGCCAGTGTATTACTGTTTATGACCTTGAACATTTTCAGCAGTTATTTTCAAGAAAAAAATCATTGGTATATTATGTTATTCTGCATAGGGACAAATGCCTTGCTGATAAACACCATACTGATGCCTGTACTACTGACCAAAATGCAAGTAGTCAAAAGGCAGATTGTAAATTACATTTCCCGTATAGTAGTTTTATTGTCCATACTGTTATTACTTTTACTTCACGTGAATTTAAGTGTTGGCCTATTGATTTCATTAGTGGGCCTTTCAAACGTGATTGCGTTATGGTTGCTTCACAGATACTTAAAGGAGTATATCCAATGGAATCTACCTATGGATAAAACGCTTATTAAAGATTTGTTTTTGTGGGGGATTAAATTATCCGGGAACAATATGGCTTCCATTATTCTAACTAGCATTCCCGTTTACTTCTTGTCATGGTTTTCGGTTGCAGACACCGGGATGGAAAACGTTGGCTTTTATACACGTTCTTCTTCTTTATTAGTGGCCGGAACTGTAGTTGCCTCTTCTATTGGCCCACTGATATATGCCAAATGGAGTACATTACAAGGAAATCAACTAAAAGGACAGGTCCAGCGTTTGTCTATTTTATTTTTTCTATTCAATGCAATCATATCCTTGTTTCTGATGATTTTTTCATCATTTATTATCATTCTTTTATATGGAGAGGAATTTAGTGCAGCCATCCCTGTATTGAAAGTATTGGCTATAACATTGGTATTCAACGGATTTAGAGAGATCTGTTATGGAGTGCTCTCATCACAAGGTGAGCCCTTAAAAATAATGAAAAATCTTACAATCGGTGCGTTAATAATGGCACTTGTAGCATGGTTTGTCATACCCGGATTTGGTGTTGTGGGATGTGCCTATGTGACACTGACGGTTACCGCTTTTACATCCATATTGCTGATGTTAGATGTTTGTTCCATATCCAATGTAAACATGACCGATTTCTTTCATCTTCCTAACAAAGCAGAAATTAAAAGTATCGTAAACAGTATAATTACTCGCAAATGATAGTAGATAAATTCAGATTTGCATTTTCTAATGCCTTTAGAATGCAGACGTTGATAGACAACAAACTGACAGTGTTTGCCTTACAGCAGAAAGCATTGTACAGTCATGAGAATGGAACTACCGAATCTTTATGTGTCGACAAACCCATTGTAGTTTCACTCACCACATACGGCAAAAAAATACATGAAGTATATTTGGTCGTGGAAAGTATTTTTCAACAAACAGTGAAGGCTAACAAGATAGTGTTGTGGCTGTCAGAAAAAGACTTTTCTCTCGAAACCTTACCTATTGTTTTGAAACGCCAAATGGAAAGAGGTCTTGAAATACGTTTATGTAAGGATGTACGCTCCTATACTAAGGTTATTTATGCTTTTAAAGAATATGCGGGTTGCCATGTAATTTCTGTTGATGATGATTTGGTGTACCCTTTTGATATGATTGAGCAATTTGTGGAGGCTTATCAAAAAAATCAACGAAGAGTATATTTCAACAAAGGACATAAAATGCTTCTACATAAGTCAAAAAAAAGCATGTTGCCTTATATAGAATGGTGTAGAGCTGGAGAAGCGCAAGGCTCATCCCTGTTTTACCTACCATTAGGCGTATATGGCATATTTTATCCCGATGGCATCATGAAGCAAGAAGTCTTGAATGAAAAAGTGTTCTTGGATATCTGTCCGACAGCAGACGATGTATGGTTTAAGGCTATGACTTTGATGAACAGAATAGAGTGTGCATCTGTGGACAAAGGTGGAGACTATATGAATAATTTCATTTCGATAGAACTCAATCGCGAAAAGTCTTTAGCCAGAACAAATGTCGACCTGGGAGCCAATGACTCGCAGATTCAAAAAGTTTTTGACCGCTATAATTTATTTGACATACTGAATGAAGAAATATGTGGTTAAGGTGCTCACAGGGAATGAGCATGGAGGGGCAGCCAACTCTTCTGAATGGTTAATTGATGGGATAATTGAGAAACATAGACCATCGTTGGACTTTCATATCATAATGTTGTGTGATGGCGATTTTGCTAAAAAAATAGCATCTAAACATCCTGAACAGACAACCGTGTTCCCCCTGTCAACGCCACCGATAATTGGCCAGGGCGGAATAGCAAAACGTATGTGGCATACGTTTTTATTATTGATTTGGATGATCAAAGCCTTTTGGGGATTGAAACGTGTGCTTAGACTACATATACCCGACCTTATTCATACAACGAACAATTATGCTGTGTTTGTATGTAGTATTCATAGATTGTTTTATGCTATCCCTGTAGCGACTCATTGGCGATGCATAGGTGGTATCAAGAACAAATTAGACAAATGGTTGATTTCACATGTGGATTCCATATATTGCATTAGCGGTGCCGTGCGTGACTCCCTTCCTTCCGAATGGCATAAGAAATGCACAATCATTTATAATGGATGCCATGTTCGTCAACTTATTAACGAAGGACGCAACTATGCTGGAAAGCTGAGAGATCAACTAAAAATAAGCCAACAGACTTATTTATTCGGCACAATAGGGACTTTTAGCACTGTAAAATGTCACGAGCTCTTAATTGAAAGCAGTAAATTATTGCATAAATCTTGTCCGAATTTAAATTTTAAGTGTGTTTTAATTGGATCTTGCCCTAATAATGCCTGCGAAAGATATTTGGAAAGGATGAAAGAAAAAATTCACCGATATGACTTGGGCAATTATGTAATTATTATTCCAGACAATGAGATTTCTCCACATCCATCCACCTTAATATCCGATATGGATGTTTTCGTGGGATCCACGTGGTTAGGAGGAAAAGGTGAAGGCTTTGGACTAGTTTATGTAGAAGCGTTGTCGCAAGGTGTGCCTGTCATTGCTATATCAGTTGGAGCTGCACCTGAGATTATTACTCCCGAAGTGGGAATTTTGGCTTCAGATAATTCTGTGGAATCACATGCTGCGTTATTAGAAAAGTTGTCTAATACAAAGGTTCGAAACCGTTTCAACCGCGATTATATCCGTCAATATGCGTATCGTTTCGATATATCACAAACAGTGAATGGCATTTTAACTCAATACGGAGTATGATAGAAAAGATTCTATATGGCATCATACTTTGCGTGTTCCCTGTTGTATTCCTTTATCCACAAGGATTGTTATATGGTACATACTTGAACTATGCCTATGTATTATTATGTGCCATATTGTTATATACATTGCGAACGGGATACGTTGAAAGTTTTTCATTTGAATTTTACAAAAGGCTGTTTATTCTGAATCTATTTGCCAACAGCATTGCACTTTTACTGACTAAGATTAATGTAATGCAATTCATCAGCGGGAATGCATCAATATTATGTGCTACTTGTTTGAATTTTATAGTAGCAGCAATTCCGAAAGAGAAAGAAGATATTTTAAAGAAAGTGATTCAAATAACCATTATTGCGGTGCTTCTTTTAATAATACTTGATGGGATTTGGAAACCCTCATGGATGTATCCACTTTACTATTTCAAAGGGTCAACTAATCTTGAGGTTTTATTTACTTTTCACCATAGAGCCATAGGGCCCTTGCTCTCGCCTGCTATGGCTGGTTTCTTTTGTGTTACAATAATCGTTTATAGTTTTGTTTACTTGGCTTATCATAAATGGTGGTCTTTGTCATACATAGCTTTATTTATATTTTCGTCCTTAGGACTTCTTTTAACAGCAAGTAGAACTTCTATGTTAGCATTAGCCATTATGTTCCTTTTTACCTTTGTTTTTTATAGGGTAAGAAAAAAGGTGAGTATTATATGTCTGTGCACAGCTGTAATTGTTGCAATAAGCTTATCTGATTTATCCTTTTTGAATGATATTGTTCAAAATTTGACCTATCGCGAGACACAGATATCAAATGGTGTATTTGAAGATACTGGAAGAATGGCTGCTATAATTTCTGCTTTGCAGAATAAATTCGATGCCCGTTGTTTATTATGGGGAATTGGCTCAGCAGAATACAGCACTGTGGAAGGATCTTCTTTTTCATTGGCACACAATGGTTTATTATCAATTTTCTTGCCTTTTGGTGTAGCTGGTATATATCTACATTATAAATTGTACAAACATTATTTGATTTTCAGGGATAAAGAATATTTGGAAGATACATATCCGTTGTTTGTTTCTTTGTGGATAGTCACGTTGGTGGGAACATTTTTATCAGCAGATATGCCTATTTCTTACTTCTCTGTTTGTATTCAAGCCATATTATTGGCACTTGCAGACAGGTATATTTCAACAGATAATGTAAAATAATTATGGAATTGGTTTTCGCTTGCGAAGGACATTTTACGAAAAATGCCCAAGGTGAGTATTACAGTTTGGATGGAGGATTCTCCAATCGTTTGTGGAGCAGATACTTATCTGTCTTTACTAAGCTATATGTCATAGCACGCGTAAAAGAGGATAAAAATTATGTAGGCAAGGAGATTTTGCGTGCTGATAATCCTAAAGTTTCTTTTATTGATTTGCCTAATTATGTAGGCCCTTTACAGTTTTTTAAAGTAAGGGGAAAAATCATGCGAATCTTAAATAAAGAAGCTGTTCCCGGAAGAGCTTACCTCTGTCGTTTACCAGGAGAAATAGGAGGAATGGTTATTTCTGTATTAAATCAACGACACATCCCTTACAGTTGTGAAGTAGTGGGGGATCCGTGGGATGTTTTTGCTCCAGATGGAGTTCAGCATCCTTTTAGAATTTATTTCCGTTATGCAGGAAGGCGGAAGTTAAAAAAGCAGGTGTCCGGGGCTTCATGCGTTCTATATGTAACAAAATATACTTTACAAAAACGCTACCCTTGTTCGCCAAATGTATTTTCTACAAATGCTTCCAATGTATTCCTTTTAAAAAATAGCTTTGCAGATGAGTTCAAGCACCTTATCGAGAAAGAACACTACCGGCTTATTTCCATAGGTTCGTTGGAACAAATGTATAAATCGCCGGATGTGGTAATCAAAGCAATGAACATATTAAAGAAGCGAGGGTTAAAATGCTATTTGTCATGGTTGGGCGATGGAAAATATAAAGAACAAATGAAATCCTTGGCTAAGGAATTGAATGTTGAAGATAACATTTGTTTTCATGGAAATGTTACAGCGGAAGAAGTTAAAAAACAATTGCAAGCTTCAGATCTCTTTTTATTGGTATCCAAAACGGAAGGTTTGCCGCGTGCTATGATAGAGGCTATGGCGCAGGGTATGCCATGTATCGGATCTAAGGTTGGGGGAATTCCCGAATTGCTCGAAGATACTGCATTGGTGCCCAAAGGAGATGCGGAGGCTCTTGCAGAAAAAGTTAGTTATATGCTCACGCACTTATCGTTTACAAACCAACAGGCCAAACGTAATTGGCTGGAAGCAGCAAACTATGAGAACAGCTTGTTAGATCTAAAAAGGAAAGAATTCTACAATGCAATAATACAATCACTGTTATGAGATCTTTACATTTGGTCAAAACATCCTATGGCGCAAATTGGGCTTATCGGGTAATGAGGGATTTGGTCGAACTCGGAGAAAATGTACATGTGGCTATGCCTATAGATGGCCCATTAGTTCCATTATATAAAGAAGCGGGTATAATTGTTCACGAGTTGGATTATTCCTTGTCTAATGCTTTTCGAACTATTCGAAAAATACGAGAGATAGTAAAGGAAGTAGCACCGGAGATTATACACAGCCATTTTGTAATAACAACCTTGTTAATGAGATTAGCATTGCATAATAATAAGATTCCACGTGTTTTTGAAGTTCCAGGCCCTCTTCATTTGGAACATTTCATTTACCGTCAGGCAGATATATTAACAGCTCAAAAAGGGATTGATTTTTGGATACCTACTTGTCGTTGGTCATACGATACATATAAAAAATGCGGAATAGATGAAAATCGGCTTTTTTTAACTTATTATGGAAGTGATTTGTCGAACAAGAAATACACGAAAGGGAAACTACGCAAGGAATTAAACCTAAAAGAGGATGACATTATCGTGGGGATGGTAGCCTATATGTATGCTCCAAAACGCTTTTTAGGTGAAAAAAGAGGTTTAAAAGGGCATGAGGATTTGATTGATGCCATCTCTTTGCTACAAGATAAATATCCTAATATACATCTTGTAATAGTAGGTGGGGCATGGAACGGGGCTATGAATTATGAAAATGAAGTGGTTGCTTATGGGCAAAAACGTTGTAAACAAATACATTTTTTAGGTACTCGCAATGATGTTCCGGAATTGTATCAAGATTTTAACATGGTTGTTCACCCTTCACATTCTGAAAATTTAGGTGGTGCAGCAGAATCATTATGTCTAGGGATACCGACCATAGCAACTTCTGTAGGTGGATTCCCTGATATTGTGATACCAGAAAAGACAGGCTTTCTGGTTCCTCCCTATAGTCCGAAAGCTATTGCGGACGCTATTGAACAGGTGATATATCATCCTGATAAGGCAAAACTATTGGCGCATAATGGACAGGCTTTTGTAAAAGAAATGCTAAATTCGAAAAACACCTCAAAGGCTGTTTTTTCTTTTTATCGTGAGATTTTAGATCAATAAGTTCCCGTAGAATATCGTTTTAGCAGAATATCATTTGTCATGTACAAACATTGTCTAAAGCGGGTTTTTGATTTTTGCATCACATCACTCGCGATTGTTATACTTTCACCACTATTGGTAGTTATTGCCTTTTGGCTACACTTCGCCAACAAAAGTGATGGTGTTTTTTTCATTCAAGAACGTCCTGGTAAGGGCGGTAAGCTATTCAAAGTCATCAAGTTCAAGACCATGACGAACGAGCGGGATGCGGATGGGAATCTGTTGCCTGACGAACAACGCCTTACGAAAGTAGGCCGCTTTGTCCGTTCCACGTCTTTGGATGAGTTGCCTCAGCTGATCAACGTGTTGAAAGGCGACATGGCCTTGATTGGACCACGTCCTCTGCTTCCTCAATATCTGTCATTGTACAGCAAAGAACAGGCTCGCAGACACGAAGTACGTCCGGGGATCACAGGTTGGGCGCAATGCCACGGGCGGAACGCCATCAGCTGGAGCAAGAAGTTTGAATTGGACGTGTGGTATGTAGACCATTGTTCTTTTCTGTTAGATCTGAAAATCATCTTATTAACTATAAAGAAGGTATTGGTTCGGGAAGGCATTTCTTCGGAAACGTCTGCTACGATGGAACCTTTTACCGGAAATAACTGATTCGCATATGTATTTATATGGAGCAAGCGGTCATGCCAAAGTAATCATTGACATCTTGGAAACATCCGGTGTACGTGTGGACGGCCTGATAGATGACAATCCGAATATCAACCAACTACAGGGGTATCCGGTGCGGCATACATTTACTGGAGAATCACCTTTCATCATAAGCATCGGCAACAACAAGATTCGGAAACAGGTGGCGGAAAGATTGCAGACTTCCTATGGAAAAGCCATCCATTCGTCAGCCATTCTCTCTCCGACTGCAAAGATTGGAGATGGAACCGTGGTCATGCAAGGAGCCATAATTCAAGCGGATGCAAAAATTGGAAAGCATTGCATTATCAATACCGGTGCTTCCGTGGATCATGAATGCGTCATCGGAGATTATGTGCATGTTTCCCCACACGCAACGCTTTGCGGAAATGTCCATGTCGGGGAAGGAAGCTGGATAGGTGCGGGCACAACCGTCATTCCGAACTTAAGTATCGGCAAGTGGTGCATAATAGGAGCCGGTTCCGTTATCACGGAAGACATACCTGACCACGTCTTGGCATTTGGCAATCCTTGCAGAATTATCCGTTACTTGGAATAAAATTCTGGTGCGGGCAAGACTATTATCTTAAGCTTGACGACTTTTTGTAAGTAATCAATTTTATCTGAAAAATATATCGGCATTTGATTGTTTTCAAATGCCCACACAACTGTATACTATAAAAATCATTTGATATGGCAAACAAACGTATCTATTTGTGCCTTGCCCATATGAGCGGTAAGGAACAGGCTTTCATTCAGGAAGCTTTTGATACCAATTGGGTAGTTCCCCTTGGTCCCAATGTAAATGGCTTTGAGGAAGACTTGGAAAGATTTGTAAATCGAAAAGGAAATTCTGATGGTAAATCACTGAGCAAGAAAGTAGTAGCCCTATCTGCTGGCACGGCGGCTGTACATTTGGCTTTAATCGCTTGTGGCGTAAAAGCCGGAGATGAAGTATTGGTGCAAACCTTTACTTTCTGTGCTTCGGCTCATCCGGTCTCGTACTTGGGGGCCACACCGGTTTTTGTGGATTCAGAACCGTTAACCTGGAACATGAATCCTAAACTTTTGGAAAAGGCGATAGTTGACCGAATGGCAGTCACGGGAAAGAAGCCCAAAGCGATTGTGCCCGTGTACCTGTATGGTATGCCTGCCATGATAAAGGAAATTTGCGAGGTGGCTGACAAATATGACATCCCAGTCATTGAAGATGCTGCCGAAGGATTTGGCAGTCGGTATGACGGACAAGTCTGCGGAACCTTTGGACGATATGGCATCCTTTCATTCAACGGAAACAAGATGATCACCACCTCCGGCGGCGGCGCATTGATATGCCCGGACGAAGAATCAAAAAAGAAAATTATGTTCTATGCTACCCAGGCGCGGGAGGCTTATCCTTACTATCAGCATGAGGAGATAGGCTATAATTACCGGATGTCCAACATCTGTGCCGGCATAGGGCGAGGTCAAATGACCATTCTTGATGAACACATTGCCCACCATAAGCATGTACAGGCTTTGTACAAGGAACAGCTCAAGGAGGTAAACGGAATCACGATTCATGAAAATCCTTCCCCTCGTTTTGACAGCAATTACTGGCTAAGCACCATCCTACTTGACCCAGACCTCCGTGTAAAAGGCGAGGAACATGCTTATGAAACCACTGTGCAAGGAGCAGTGGGAGGTGCTGCCGGTGTGACCCATGCAGCTTCCAATCCCCACACGGATTGCGAGCCAAATAGGAATGTAGAAGCCATGCGCATAGCCTTGGATGCGGCAGGGATAGAATCCCGACCGCTGTGGAAGCCAATGCACCTGCAACCCGTGTACAAGCAGAATCCGTGTTATACGGATGGAACCTCCGAGCGTTTGTTCAAGAGGGGATTGTGCCTGCCAGCCGGACCCTACGTCACCGACCAAGACGTGATGTACATTGTAGAAACGATTAAAAACAGTATCCAATAAAAACAGATGATCCAATGATTTCAAGCCTTTCTAATTGGTATTTTTCCAAGAGGGCACTTCCGTTTTGGGTCATTCTCATTTTGGATTGCCTGATTGTGCTGGGCGCAGACTTTTTCGTCTATGCGCTCAACAACGGAACATTGCATACCCTTCAGCATTTTAGCCTTTTGCTGGGAGCATTTTGCTTTTACCTCCTCTTCTATATTATTGGTTTTCGGTTGTTTCATACCTATTCGGGAATCATCCGTTACTCCTCCTTTGTGGATTTGCAGCGGACAGGATTTGCCATGCTGACGGGACTGGTATTGATCATGGGGATGAAATATGTGCTCCATTCAGACCGCTGGCTCATGGAAATACGCATGAGGGATATCGGACTTGCTGCCCTGCTGGCTACCACGCTGATGTGGGCCATGCGTGTCCTGGTGAAATTCCTGTATGATTCCGCTTTCCACCAGAAGCAGGCCAAACGTGTCTTCATCTATGGGGTGAAAGCCGGTGGTGTGGGATTGGCCAAAAGCATCCGTAACCAGGATGCATCCGCATTTATCCTTGCCGGATTTGTGTCGGATGAATCTGATATGACCAGCCGATACCTGATGGGTGTACGGGTGTATCCGAACGATGAGAATCTGGTGAAAGAAATGAAACGGCTTCATGCCAAAATTTTGCTGGTATCTCCGCTGAAAAACGATGCCATCCGGAATAATCCCAATATGGTCAGCCGATTAGTGTCAGCAGGCATCAAAATACATATGACGGCCGGCATACAAGAATGGGACGGGAAAAGCGACCTGAGTCACACACAGTTGAAGGAAGTAGAAATAGAGGATTTACTACCCCGTGAGAAAATAGAAATCAATCTTGATTCGGTGAAGGAATTGCTGACAGACAAAGTTATCTTGATAACAGGTGCCGCAGGAAGCATCGGCAGTGAGATTGTACGGCAGGTGGCGCAGTTTAATCCGCGTAGACTCATTCTTATAGACCAAGCCGAAACCCCCTTGCATGACATCCGACTAATGATGGCCAAACAATGGCCGAATATAGAATCGCAGACCATCGTCAGTGACATTTGCATGAAGGAACGGATGGAGGAAATCTTTGCAGAAAGCCGACCGGATTATGTATTTCATGCAGCGGCTTACAAGCATGTACCCATGATGGAAAACAATCCGGGTGAGAGCATCCGTAACAATGTGGACGGTACACGAATCATCGCCGACTTGTCCGTCAAGTATGGGGTGAAGAAGTTTGTCATGGTATCTACCGACAAAGCTGTGAACCCGACAAATGTAATGGGATGCTCCAAGCGCATCTGCGAAATTTATGTGCAGAGTCTGGACAAGGCTATCAAAGATGGCAAAGTGAAAGGAATCACTCAATTCGTAACCACGCGTTTCGGGAACGTGCTGGGTTCAAACGGCTCGGTAATCCCTTTGTTCAAGGAGCAAATCAAGCATGGAGGTCCTGTGACCGTTACGCATAAGGATATCGTCCGGTATTTCATGTTGATACCCGAAGCCTGCAAATTAGTGTTGGAAGCGGGCACCATGGGAAATGGTGGTGAAATCTTTGTGTTCGACATGGGAAATCCTGTAAAAATTATCGACTTGGCCAAACGGATGATCCAGCTAAGCGGAGCCAAGAATGTAGAGATACAAATCACAGGCCTGCGCGATGGCGAAAAGCTTTATGAAGAGGTGTTGAACGAGAAGGAAAATACGAGACCCACGTTCCATCCCAAGATAAAAATCGCCACTGTGCGAGAGTATGATTACGAAGATACCTGTCGGCAAGTGAATGACATGGTGAAAGCCAGCGTGATGGAAAGCGACATGGAAATCGTGAAACGAATGAAAGACATGGTACCGGAATTCAAGAGTCAACATTCCATTTATGAGATGCTTGATAAATAAGACCATAGTATCATTTCGCATTAAAATTATATTTACGTCAAAGATTGTACCAATAACGGTGGGCTAGGAACAAAAATACAAAGCTCTAAGCCAATGATTTTAAATGATAGGGGGGCTTATAAAATTATCAATTTCATTGGTGACACGCTAAAGGAAAAAGATATAGAACGTTTCGAATGGACATGAAAAAATTAATTGACAAATCCAAGCATTTGATATTCGAGCACGATACTTATCAAGCGAATATTGAAGCCTTGAAACAAGATATAAAGGACAAAAAGAGAATTGTCCTTTTTGTTGGTGCTGGAATCAATTTAGGTGGTAACAACGACATAGACATCAGTTGGAATGGATTGTTAAACATGATGCTAAAAGATGCCTTGTCCATATTAGCTGCCGAGAAAAGATACACGACCCAAGAAAGAGAACGCTTAGAAAGCTTGCTCTGTTCTTCAAAAAGGATTAGTCAGAGAACAGAAGAAGAACAACTTCTTTGGGAAACATTGCATGGTACGGTTGAAGGAGAGTTCACCTCATTGGTTCGGGCCTCCATCATCAAGTCTATTTTGGGTAATAATTATATCCATACCATCCGACATCAACTGTATCGATACTGCGATAAAGACAAGATGCGTGATACTTTCCTCGAACATTATAGCAACGGAAAAGAATCAAAAGAAGATGACCCTCCTTTAAATTCATTGTACCAACTTGCCAAGTTCATCCTGCTATACGAGCCACTGGTTGCCATTGTCACCTATAATTACGATAAATTCCTGACCATGGCTGCTGAAATCCTTTATGAAAACAAGGAAAAGTTTTTTTCAGCTAAAGAGAGAACTATTTTAGACAACAACAAGCGATGGAAGAATGGAGTTCGGATAGAAGAAGTATATGGAAATTTTAATAATTCCAAGCAAGCAGACAATATTTTGCCGATATACCATATACATGGCTATTTGCCTCCTTTTAATGAACCGTTTCTTAGTGACGGGAACGAGATAGTCCTTTCGATGGAAGAGTATTACGATAATGTCCGCAATGTCTATTCCTGGCAAACAGCCACCCAACTGCATTTCTTGTGTCATTTTACCTCTCTGTTTGTAGGAAATTCATTGAGCGACATCAACCCCCAAAGGATGGTACATTATGCTAGTTCAATTGGCAACGAAGAAAAGATATATTTTCTCCATGCCTCTACAAAGAACTACTTGAAAAAAAGTCAGTTGAATGATTATAAAAGTTACGTTCAAATAATGGAAATCAAAGATGCGTTTTTTACGAATTATGGCTTGACTCCCATATTTGAACCAGAAGGATATAAAGAATTGTATAACCGCATATTTAATGCCTTATGGGAAGAAGAATAGATACAGTTGGGAAAATCTCGACTGGGATACAAGGATTGGATAAAATGCTGCTTGGTGGCCTCCAATTGCCTTTGATACTTTCAGGAGAAGATGTTGCATCATCAGAGAAAGGAATCATCATAGTTTTAAAAGGAGATAGAGGTACTGACAAGACATTGTTTGCGATGCAAATGATGCACGGTATCGCCAAATCACTGAATAACTTAGAAGTTAAACCGAAAGCTCCGGCTTTTTATTCGTTGGATAAGAAGACTGACCAAATGAACGACATGCTTTTGGATTTCATTATATCCAAGTGCATTGACAAAATGATTAGGACAAAAGAGAATGATGAATGGACAGGAAGCCGGTTTGCGGATGCCATATTTGATACGAGCAAGATTCGTGCAGGAGCTACACAATCCTGCACTCCTCCGCCCTTTCCAGAAAATCTAAAAAGCAAAATAGATTCATATATATCAGAAGGCATTGTATTTTACAATATCCGAACCAATTCATTACACTTCAGGACAGCCCAATCCATAGATTCGCAAGCAAATATTCTTTTTACCCGAAGACATGATAATGTATCTGATTATCAGAATGTTTTAGGTGCTTTCTCGTCAGAAGGGAATTGCGATTTCAGAAATGATTTTTTTGAAGTCCAATTCAATGGGCATATCCCGACAGTAAGCGGGAATAAAGATTCCAAAAAAGAGATGGAATATAAATATGTGACAACCCCGTCGCATACATTCAGCAAAATTCTTTCTCATATACAAAAAGGAGCAGAAGATAATTCGAAAAATAGTTCAATGCCATCTTCCTGTATCGTCATAGACGGCCTAACAAAAATTAGCGATAGTGATCTGAGAAGCTTTGAACTGACCCCCTTTGAGCATATTTTAAGAAAAAGTGCACTTGTAACCATCATAGTGATTGACGACCTAGATGAAAAACTTAAAATCAGTGCAGATATACTGATAGAGCTTGGCCGTATAGAAAACAATAAGGAAAACTATACATCCCATTCCTTACGCATTTGCAAGAGTGTCTTTCAAATGTACGCATACGGGTGGCATGAGTACAAAAAAAGGGATTATGGGATTGAAGTATATCCAAGTTCCCATCTTCTGTTGCAGCAAAAGCGCTATTTGCCACAAGCCAAAATTCTCACCCAACAAGGGGTCTTGGAGAATCATTATTTACGCCACGTAAATGCCAAAGTCACGGGCGATGTCAAGGACAAAACTCTACCAAAAGTAAAAGAATATGATGATTACAAGAAGGCTGAAAATTCAGCTATGGATATACTGCGTAATTTGCACTATAAATACAAGAATGAGGCAGTAACCACAGTAAATGGAGCCCTACAAGAGCTTTTGGGCTACAAGGAACATGGTCGCAATAGTAATCCTTCTGGTAAAATAATCGCCATTCTTGGTTCTCCGAATTCTTTCAAATTTTATTTGGCTGCAGGAAGCTGCTTTTGCGCGGCAAGACAAGGTATCCACACCTTATTCTTGACCTTTGACAGATTAATTGACAATCTTAGAGAACATTTGGTATGTCCTGCATGGGAAACTTTAAATAAAGAAAATTCTATTATTCCATGTTTTGAGCAAGTGCAAGAATCGGAGAGTAACAAAAGTTATGCGAACGAATATTCCTGTACGGCAAATTGCTCATACCATTGCCAATTATCAAAATGTAACAACTGCTATTCAATGATGCATTCATTCAATATTAATATGGGATGCATATCTACGGATGAATTATTACACTATTTGAATGAACAATTGGATATTTGTTTTAAAAAGGGTGGCAATAAAAAGATTGGCCGGATTATTATTGATGATTTACAAAAAATTGATTACAGTTTTCCATTATTAAAAGGTAATGACTTGTTTTTAAGTGCCATTAAGAACTACTGTCAAAAGAAAAGCATTGATTTGATTATATTATGCGATAAAAGCGCAGGATTAGCAAGATGCTTGAGATCCTTAGCTGACAATGTTATCTGTATGCAACAGGATGAAGCTGGGAAAACTGTATCAATTTATGTAGAGAAATTTTCCGGAATAACTCCTCCAAGCCATATTCTTAAAGGAGGCATCTGTGTGGATAAATCTGACGGGAAAAGTATTTACGAAATTTTCGAATGTGTAGGATCTTCATGTATTATAAAATTCGAGTCTAATACCACTCCAACAAGTTTTAAAGACTTTTGGAAGGAATGATATTCCTAGGGTGTAGGCATACATAATAATTGATACAGCAGCTATCTCATTCTCATGATGGATAGCTGTTGTTTTTTGTATAGTCATGGTAAAGAAGTGTGAAGTCAATATATGTAGTAATATTAGAAAATCATTTGATTCTTCCCCCAAAAAAACTAGTGAAAAAAATTCCATATATGAAAATAATTTAGTATATTAGTATTCTGAAATTCAATTTATTATGGAATATATTGTATTGATTGTACTGGGATATATCCTGCTAAAATTCTGCAGTAAGATATTACGAAAGGTCTGTTCGGCAGAAACTACCGCACTGTGGCTGGCCGTGCTGTTTTGCTGGCTCATATTGGATTGGTTCTGGGTGGGTGCCATTTTATTGGCTTGGCGATACATCTTGATACCGGTAGCCAAGTATCAAGAGCGACATCCGAAACAATACAAACGGAATGACTATGGGGGTACAAATTGGAGCAAGGTCATTCTATGGGCAATTCCCATCTTCTGGCCTATACTGATAGCAAGGATGTTCCTGTCGGGCAAGACCTACAAGCCGACGATGAACGAATATGACTACGAGCAGTTCCTGAAAGGGAACGGGAAGTGAGCTTAGTCGTCTGCTACCAAATGCGCCAATGCTTCCGCACGTGTTTCACGGACGAATTGCAACAGGATGGCCGGGTCGATGTGCTTCTTGCCGTATTTGGCGGTAATGTGCAAGTGTGGTCCGGTACTACGTCCTGTGTTGCCACTGATGGCCACTACCTCGCCAGGCATGATTTGTGCGCCTTTCTTTACCAATGTTTTCGACAGATGGCAATAACTGACTGTGTAGTCACCGTGTCGGATGGTCACATAGTTGCCTGAACGCTTGTCGGATGACACCTTAACCACCTCGCCCGGCATCATGGCATAGACCTCCTCATGCCTTGCCTGCAAGTCCAAGCCGTTGTGGTTGCTCCGCTTGCCAGTGAGAGGGTCTTTGCGCCGTCCGTAAGGTGAAGTGACCATGATTTCCTTCAAAGGATAAGAAACACTCATATAACAGCCTATCCACCGGCTGTGCATTTCTTCTGAATGTTTCCCTGCCATCGATGGTTGGGAAACAGGATTATCGGCCTTTCCTGCTTCGGGGAGGCTTTTTGTGTCCTTTTGCTCCGCAACTTCCTCTACTTTATAGAGCGGCTTGCTGTAAGCAATAGTGTGGAATTGCGCTTGTACGGAGAGGAAACAAGAAGACAGGGTGAATAGTAGCCATGATTTTTTCATGGCACAAAAGTAATATGTGGCTTGCGTAAAAGCAGAAAGACGATAGTGGGAATGGCTATATTATAAGATTTTATAGGGAATCAGACCTGTCAATCAGACTTCGCAACGATTATACAACGGATGCCTGAAAAAATGGAGAAATCTCTCTTAACTTGGAAGTTACACCAACTGTCCACAAGAAGATAATCGAAACGCACGCCCTCTATGATTGAGCGCTTAAGCATGCTGATGGCCGTCTCAATCTTACTCGCAAAATACTCGGAACTGCGCTTGGCGATACGCTCATCCTCTGAGTGTTCCTTGCAATAGCGGGCCTCCGCCTGTTTCTTGGACAAGCCCTGTGGCCTGTCGCTTCGTCTTCCCTCCTCGCCATGGAGGGAAAAGTCAAGGAGAAACTGGGATACACCGTCTGTAAAGCAGAGGAACATTGCCTTGAAGCCAAGTATGGGCTTCATTTGGGTATGGGAGAAGACCTTGCCGATTTTCTCTGTCTTGAATCCGGTCTTTGGAAGATCCGTATCATCGATGATGACGCACTTGGCATCCGATTTTAATGCCGTTTTGCGACTCACGCGTGAATACAGCTGTCTGAAAACCGAGTAGATAATACGCCGCCAATTGACGTTGCCGTCGTTCATGAAACGATAGAACACGTCTTTGTGGCAGGCGAACACCTTACCCAGGGCGGAAGACGAATAGTTGGCTGCATTCTTTATTGAAAAGAACGGGAACAGGACAAGCAGCTGCAACACCTGAAGAGAGGTGAACTTGCAGTTCGGATTCTTAACCGATCCGATGACTTTGCACTGTATCCTTATGCTGTTCATAATGGCTGATAGGCTGTTTATTGCCTTGCCGGAGTCTTTATTTGCAAAAAACTCTTGGAGTTAACCGATAATATGTCTATTTTTGTTCATGGCTAAAGGGGCTATATGGTTTGTTTGGTGACGTTAATATAGTGATAATCTTTGAATTATCAAACCATTTAGCCTTTTTTATTACATCATTGGGACACTTGCGAAACTTAAGTTGATTAATATTCAATTTATTTTTCTATATTTGTTTGTCGTTGAAAAAATGGTGTACGTATTAAGTAAAAATATACAACATCAAAATGCTTTGAATTATGATTGATTTTAGGAAGAAGTTAGGAAAAAAAGAAGTTGAAAAGAAGATAAATCCATTAGAGATTTATGATGAATTGGATAGAAGAAGTGTTACAGGTCCATTAAGACCTGTACAATATAAAATATTGGATGAATGGTTTAAACATAAGCAGAAAGACAAAAATCTGATTATCAAACTCCATACTGGAGAAGGTAAAACTTTAATAGGGCTATTAATACTTCAGTCTAAGATAAATCAAGGCGAGGGACCTTGTGCTTTTGTGTGCCCTAATATCTATTTGTCGCAACAAGTTGCTAAAGAAGCTGAAAAATTTGGTATTCCATATTGTGTAATAGAAAGTGATAATAGTTTACCTAACGACTTCATTGAAGGAAAGCGAATTTTAATTGTACACGTTCAAAAAATATTTAATGGAAAAACTATTTTTGGAATTAATAACTTTTCCACACATATCGGGACTATCATTTTAGATGATTCACATGCATGTATTGATTCTATAAAAGATTCTTTTACTATTAGGATTCCGAGGGAAAAACCAATATATGCAGAAATATTGACCCTTTTTAAGGAAGATTTGTCAGATCAAGGTGAAGGTGATTTTTTGGATATTTGCAATGGTGATTATGAAGCTTTGCTTCCTATTCCATATTGGTCTTGGATTGATAAAAAAAGTGAGATTACTAGTCTGTTGTCTCAACATAAAGATGACGATGAGCTGATGTTTATATGGCCTTTAATAAAAAATAATATTGAGGATTGTCAGGCTTTTGTTACAGGTAATGGTATAGAGATACTTCCATATAATATTCCTATTGGAAGTTTTGGTTCATTTGCTAATGCAAATCAAAGAATATTAATGTCTGCTACGACTCAGGATGATTCTTTTTTTATAAAAGGTTTAGGATTTGATGTTAACGCAATAAAGAATCCTTTAATCAATACTGAGCAAAAGTGGTCTGGTGAAAAAATGATTTTGATACCATCATTAATTGATGAGTCACTAGATCGTGATTTAATAGTAAGTAAATTTGCAAAACCTAATGATAAAATGCATTTTGGTAGAGTAGCAATTGTTCCAAGTCTTCGCAGATCGGAACAATATTATCATTTAGGCTCTACTATTACTAACGCAAAAAATATTTTTGCTAACATTTCAGATTTGAAAGCCGGTAAAACCAGTAATACAGTAGTAATAATAAATAGATATGATGGAATTGATTTACCAGATGAATCTTGTCGTTTATTAATTATTGACTCAATGCCATATTTTAATTCATTGGTAGATCGATATGAAGAACAGTGTAGAATTAATAGCGATGTTATCAATATTCGTTTGGCTCAAAAAATAGAACAAGGTTTGGGAAGAAGTGTTAGAGGTGAAAAAGACTATAGTGTTATTTTATTAATTGGTGCTGATTTAGTGAAGTTTATTAGGAGCATAAAAACTAATAAATATTTTTCTTCCCAAACAAGGAAACAAATTGATATTGGTTTCCAAATTGCAGAAATGGCGAAGGATGAACTTAAAGCAGATGAACCTAGTCTGAAAGTAGTAGCATCGTTAATATCCCAAGCTGTAATAAAAAGAGATGAGGGGTGGAAAGAATTTTATCGTGAAGAAATGGATAAAATTCCAGTTTTAGAAAATAAAAATAATATTTATGAAATATTGGAGTTAGAGAAAAAAGCAGAGATTTTTTCTATGCAAAAGAATTATGAAGACGCATGTAATCAAATTCAAGCGATATTGGATAAATACATAACTGAAGACTCTGAAAAAGGATGGTATTTACAAATATTGGCACGATATAAATATTTCATTAGTAAAACTGAATCTAATCGACTTCAAAAAGCGGCTTTTAATTGTAATCTACATTTATTAAAACCAAAAGATGGAATAACTTATAAAAAGATTAACTTTATTAATGATTCTAGAATTCATAGAATAAAGAAATGGATTGCTCAATATAATGATTATAGCGAATTGATGTTAGCTGTAGATGGTATTTTAAATGATTTTTCGTTTGGAGTGAATGCAGAAAAATTTGAGATGGCTTTGCAGAATATAGGCCTGTTATTAGGTTTTATAAGTCAAAGACCCGATAAAGAAATTCGTAAGGGACCAGATAATTTATGGGGTGGTATTGAACATAAATTCATTTTACTTGAATGTAAAAGTGAAGTTAGTGAAAGCCGTGAAACTATAAATAAGCATGAAGTAGGACAAATGAATTCACATTGTGGATGGTTTGAGAACGAATATGGCAAAGATGTATATGTAAAAAGAATTCTAATAATTCCTACTAATAAATTATCCTATGAAGCTGATTTTACACATGAGGTAGAAATCATGAACAAGAAAAAGATTAAACAGTTTAAGAATGCTATAAAATCTTTTGTTAAGGAATTTAAACCTTATAATATTCATGAGATCGAAGATGCTAAGATTCAAGATTTTATAAATGCTAATAAATTAAATGTAAAGGATATTGAAGGTCTTTATACAGAATCTTGGATACGAAAAAAGTAAAATATTATCACTACAAATTTAGAATGATTTTGTAAACTGTTATAATATATAAGAACGTTAGATATGGCGGCTTCATCCGTGCTTTAGTGCCGGATGGAGCCGCTTTTTTTGTGCCCGTATGCGGGGAAAAGTAAGCATTCTAAGAAATACACATTGCATGCCCTATGGTTTGATTGTAATTTTGCCCCCGCATACCAATCAAACCGAATTGCAATGAACAGAACTGAATTTGAAGAATTAGAAAAGCAGGTGCAACAAAGCGGCCTGTCATTGAAGTCGTACCTACGACAGATGGGAGTGAGTTATTCCACCTATCACTATTGGCAAAAGAAATACTCTGCCGAGCAAGACAGTATCAAACAAGAGCTGGCTCCGATCAATATCAAACGGCCAACAGCAGAATTGTCCTTGGATGAGCTGGCTCCTTACGGCGTGGCCTTGTTGTTTCCCAACGGACTCCGTGCCCACTTTGGAAGCGGCTCAGAGAAGCTGTTGATGGAAGTGTTGAACCAAAGTCTGCAGGACGGCCATGTTTAACTTGAACGACACGATGCGCTACTTCCTGTGTCCCGGCAGGACGGACATGCGCAAGGGCATCAGTTCGCTGTGCGGGGTGGTGCATGAAAAGATGAAAAGTGAGGTGAAGAACGGCGATGTCTTCATCTTCATCGGCTCCAACCGCAGGCTTATGAAGCTGCTTCATGCGGAAGACGGCGGCATGGTGATGTACGTCAAACGGCTGGAGGCCGGACGCTTCAAACTGCCGGAATACGACCCGGAATCAGACAGTTATCCCATGGAATGGCGTGACCTGGTAATGATGGTCGAAGGCATTCAGGAAAGCCCGGGGCAGAGGCTCCGGCGGCTCAGGGCAGAGCGTAAGGAGTACCATGTATGACATGTTTTTTATTGAAAAAAGTGCTGGTATTATTGTATAATCCATTAATAATTAGTATCTTTACATCAGTAAAAAAAGAGACAGGCAATGGATGAAAAAGCTATATTACTCAAGACGATAGAAGGGCTGAATGCCTCTATTGCCTCATTGTCTGCCACTAATAAAAAACAGGCTGAGCAGAATGAAAAACTGCAGGCGCGCATCAAGGAGCTGACGGCTCAGGTCGCATGGCTGAACCGTCAGCTCTTCGGGCGTAAATCGGAGAAGCTCCACGCGCTTGATTCCCATATGCCGGATCTCTTTGCGGATGAATTTGCCGACTTGCGGCGTCAGGCAGAGGAAAAGCGCTACGAGGCAGTGAAGCAGATAGAAAAGGAATCCAAAGAGGAAAAGAGACGGAAACGCCAGAACAGGAAAATGATAGAAGGCCTGCCCGTGCTCGAAACCGGGGTGATAGAGCCGGAAGGCGTGGACCTGTCCTTATACCGCAAGATAGGTGAAGAGGTAACCTCTCTTGTCAAACACAAGCCGGGAATGCTTTACGTCAAGAAAATCATCCGCCCCAAATATGCGCTCATAGACAACACGCAGCTTCCACCCGGGGACAGAAAGGAGTGGAGATTGCCCCCATGCCGCTGATGCCTGTTGACAAGTGCATCGCTGATACCAGCCTGCTTGCCGAGATACTGCTTCAGAAGTATGAATACCACGTCCCGTTCTACCGTCAGATACAGCAATACAGGCATCTCGGGCTGAAAGGCCTTACGGAAAGCACGCTGGACGGATGGTTCAAGAAGACGGTAGAACTGCTGAAGCCCCTGTATGAGTCGCTTAAGAAAGAGGTTTTCTCTTGCGACTATGTGCAGGCGGACGAGACCACCATCCCGGTCATCAACAGAGGAAAGCACAAGGCGGAAAAGGAATACCTCTGGATGGTCAGGTCGGTCATGGAAAAACTGGTCATCTTCCATTATGACATGGGATCCCGGTCCGGATCGGTCATCGAATCACTGGTAAGCCAATACCACTTCAAAGGATACCTTCAATGCGACGGTTTTGCAGGCTATGAGACAGCCTTCAAGACCAACCCCGACGTGCGGCTGGTCAATTGCATGGCGCATATCCGTCGTGATTTTGAGCATGCCTTGGTTGAAAACAAAAAGGAAGCCGAATATGGGCTGACCCAGATACAGTACATGTACAGGATTGAGCACTGCTGCGATAAGGCGGGCTTGTCGTCCGACGGGCGCAAAGCGAAACGCCGGGAACTGACACGCCCAATCATGGAGGCCATGAAGACGTGGATGGAAACGGAAGGCATCAAATACAGTCCCCAATCGCTAATCGGCAAAGCTGTCTCGTATGCCTATACCCGATGGGACAACATGATGAGATGCCTGGAGGACGGACGCCTGCTTTTGGACAACAACCTGGCGGAAAATGCCATCCGGCCAATTACTTTGGGGCGCAAGAACTATCTCTTCTGCGGTAATCATGAGGCTGCCGTTAACATGTCTGTAATCTGTTCCCTGCTGGCCACCTGCAAGGCACACGATGTGAACCCAAGGGATTACCTGAAGGATATCATTGCCCAAATGCCGTATCATAAGAAGTCCGCTGATGAGGAACTGCTTAACCTTCTTCCGCACAAATGGAAACTGCAACATCCGGAGAGCCTGTTGACCAAACAAACTGTAGAATCCGCTAACTAACCACAACGTCAACATACAGGTTCAACAAAACTATAGCGACTGTCACTATGAATCCAATAGCAACAGTCGCTATCATTATATAGATATTTAATGACTGTAGTTTATCGAATGCTTACGTTACACCGTAAAAAACATTATATTTGCAAATTGTAAGAAGTAATTGCATCACCAAAGTGAGGTCGTATCAATCAAGCAACCGATGACAATGCAGTTGCAACATAACAAGAATCGTATGACAGACATCAGAAGAGAATTATATACCTTGGTTCAAAAAGGTGAATCGGCCGAAGTCGAGTTCAAATCCGCTCGTGGTGGCTTTCCCGGCAGCTTTTGGGAAACCTATTCGGCATTTGCCAATACCAACGGGGGCACAATCATATTGGGCGTACAAGAAAAGGATGGAAAATTCTTGTTCGATGGCCTTTCCGAAGAAACGGCACTCAAATACAAGAAAAACTTCTGGGACAATGCCCATAACCGTGGAAAGGTAAGCGTCTGCCTGCCCCACGAACAGGACGTGGAAATCAAGGACGTGAATGGGGCCTATTTGTTAGTTTGCCACATTCCCCGGGCTGAATACAATATGCGTCCTGTGTACCTCACGACCAACCCCATTGGCAATACCTATCGTAGGAATCATGAGGGCGATTACCAGTGTACAGACGCAGAAGTGAGACGGATGTTTGCCGATGCTGAACATGAAAGTCATCCGCAAGATACCATCATACGAAAAGGATTCACCCTTGAGAATGCCATTGACCTGCCGTCACTGCATCAATACCGGCAGTTGTTTACCAACCTGCACCCCACCCATCCTTGGGCAAAGCTCACGGATGACTTGCAGTTCATGGAGAAGATAGGTGCTTATTCCCACAACATAGCGACAGGTGAAAGCGGTATCACTCGTGCCGGACTTTTGATGTTCGGCCAATCCGACATGATAACCAACCCTGCCGGAGAGCCCTATTATTTTGTGGACTACCAAGAGCGGTTGTACACTGATGATGCCAAGGTACGGTGGACCGACCGCATCTATCCAGATGGCACATGGGAGGCCAACCTGTTCCAATTCTATATACGAGTGTACAACAAACTCATCCAAGCCCTGCCCAAGCCATTCAAGTTGATAGGCGATGAAAGGCAAGAGGAAACAGCCGCTCATGATGCCGTGCGCGAGGCATTGATAAACTGTATATTATGTAAATGTTTACATAATATACAGTATGTAAACAATTACATTATGTCAATATCTGCAACTATCCTAAGAGATGTGTCTTGATTATCAAAAGCATAGCCTCAGAACTTGACATAACGACTTTACATAATATATTATAGTGTCGGTCATCTCATTGACCACCTATATTATATGATACAGTCAAAACTGCCAGACATCAGGCTTCGTGTGGAAGCCTATCTGCGTACAATGATGTACAAGGATACATGTATCAAACGATACAACCACACATGGGATCATTTGGCCAGCTTTATGAAAGCCAATGGTTATGAACTATACAGTCGCGAAGTAGGCGATGCCTTTCTTAATGATTGGCATGGGAACAAAGCCTATAAGCAACTGACCCACCGTCAACAGGAGCGGGTCCGCCACATAGACGTGCTTAGCGACATGACGGATTATGGAGAGGTAAGACGAAGCCATATACTTCCCAAGGTTATAACTTACGAAGGAGAGTTGGGCAGTCCGTTCACCAGCTTCATCGAAGAGCAGAGCCACCTAAAGGCTCCGTCGAGCATCCAACGTTACAAGGAGCGTATATATACGCTGTATGCCTACCTTGCAGATACTCAGAAGACAATCAAAGAATTTACTGTCGCTGACGCAATGGCGTTCCTTGACATATTGGACAAGGCAAAGAATCCTATCGACAGAGACAACACGGTGATAACCATCCGTGTATTCTTCCGCTATCTTTGCACCAACGGCCTGTTGCCAGACAACAGGGAGTGCCTTTGGATGGATGTGTACAAACTGAAAGGGAGCATCCGTAAGAAACTTCCCTCTGTTTATACACAGGAGGAAGTCAATGCGGTAATCAATGCCATTGACCGGACCCACCCCCAAGGCAAACGCGATTATGCCATGGTGCTGCTTGCAGCACGATACGGGTTACGCATCTCCGACATCATCGGGTTGCGTTTCTGCAACCTTGAATGGGAAAGCAACCGTATATCCCTGATACAGCAGAAGACGGGGAAGAAGGTTGTGCTACCCTTGTCGGAAGAGGTGGGCAGTGCCATCATCGACTATATCCGTCATGGACGTCCGGACATCAAACTCCCATACTTGTTTATAAAGGCGCAAGCACCGTATGGGCCAATGAAGGCAAGCGGATTGGGTTCAAACCTCGCAGACTGGATGAGGGCTGCCGGCATAGACTCCACAGGAAGAAAGCATGGCCCCCATGCCTTGCGTCACAGCCTTGCCACCAATCTGCTTGGCGTGAACGAGCCGATACCTGTCATCTCAGAGATTTTGGGACACTCCACAGCGGAAAGCACTACTGTTTACACAAGGGTAAATGTGGATATGCTGCGCCAGTGTGCACTTGACGTGCCATTCGTTTCATCTTCATTCTACGACAATCTGTATGGCTAACCGTATTCCAAACCATGGCATTTATGCCGGGCTGATCTCGGAGTATGTCAGCCATAAGAGATCCCTCGGATACAAGATGGAAGAGACTGAAGAGCGTCTCAGGCGTTTTGACCAGCTTACAATCGAACGGGGCGAGACTGAGATAGGCATAAGCAGGGACCTGGCAGAGGCTTGGGCAGAGCCATTCCCGATGGAATCAGACAATGCCAGATATGGCCGCATCAGCATGCTGAGAGGCTTTTCTGCATACTTACAGAAGGTCGGCTATGCGTCATACGTGCCACAACTGCCAAAGTATAAGGGCAACTTCATTCCTCACATCTACACTAAACAGGAGATGGCCGCCATCTTCCGTGAATGTGACAAACTTACTCTGTCGAGACACTACATGTACTCCGTAAAATGCGTGATGCCCAGTCTTATACGAATGCTCTATGGAACAGGCATACGAATCGGAGAGGCATTGAAACTGAATCATGGTGATGTGAACTTTGAGCATGGAGTGCTAAAATTGCAAGGATGCAAGAACGGGCAAGACCGTATAGTCCCAATGTCGCTGTCCCTCAGGGAAGTGTGCAAGGACTGGGTGGCGTATAAGCAGAAACTCAGCCTTCCTGTGGAGGCCGACAATTCTTTCTTCACCTCCGCCGATGGCCGGAAGTTTACCGAATGTTCCGTCTATGAGATATTCAGACAAGTGTTGCAACGCGCCGGTATAGGGCATGGAGGCCGGGGTGTGGGGCCTCGCCTGCACGATTTACGCCACACATTTTGTGTCAATGCACTAGTGAAACTGACAGAAGAAGGCAAGGACCTCTATTGCGCCCTTCCTGTACTGATGACTTACATGGGGCACCAGTCGATTGAGGCGACCAACCGTTATGTACGACTCACGCAAGAGATGTACCCTCATCTGCTACTGAAGATGGACGAGGCTTACAAATGTGTGTTCCCCGATTTGGGGAAATCATTGGAGGATGCCGACTATGAAGACGACTGATTTTGCAAGGCATCTCACCGACTTTCTTGGCAGATACCTTACATCCGAATGCGGCTACTCCGCCAATACAGTGAAGACCTACAGTTACACTTTTACACTATTCATTGGATACATGGAGACTGAGGAACTTGTCCGGCCCGAGAATCTCACTCTTGCCGAGATTACGAAAGAGCGGATTATCCATTTTCTCGCCTGGCTTCAAAAAGAGCGCAAATGCAGCACATCAACACGTAATGCCCGTCTCGGTGCCATACACTCTTTTTTCGCGTACCTTCAATACAGGAATGTCGAAGGGCTCGCAAAATGGCAGGACATACTCTCAATAAAGTGCAAGAAAACATCTTCGCCGGAAATGGCATACCTGCAGATAGAAGCATTGAAACTGCTTTTGCGACAACCGGACTTGAAAACAGCCAAGGGAAGACGGGACTTCGTAATGCTCGGCTTGCTTTATGACAGTGGGTGTCGCGTCCAGGAACTATTAGACCTCACTCCTTCAGACCTACGCTTTGATGAGACATCTTCTGTGAAGCTTCATGGAAAGGGAGGCAAGGCCAGAATCGTGCCACTCTCGGCCACTCAGGTTACAAACCTAAAGCTGTATATGGAAGAAAAGCATCTGTATAGACCGGAAAACCAATGTCACCCATTGTTCCCGAATCCTCAGGGAAGCAAAATGAGCAGAATGGCAGTGCTGAACATCGTCAAAAAATACATCGCAAAGGCGAGGACAGTATATCCGGACTTGTTTCCTGACAACATAGGATGTCACAGCTTCCGGCATTCAAAAGCAATGCACATGCTTGAAGCAGACATTAATCTTGTTTACATCCGTGACTTTCTTGGACACTCCTCTACTACCACTACAGAAGTGTATGCGAGAGCAAGTGAAAGGATGAAACAGAGAGCCTTGTCCAAACTGAATCCGGGAATAGTACAAGAAGGTAAAACGTCTTGGCAAGACAACAAAAACCTTCTTGGCTATCTCAAAAGCTTACAGACCAAATACTAATACGCTCTGATATTATGTAAAGTCTGTCCAAGTTTTTATGTAACTAATTTGCTGAATAACAGCAATAACGTATATATGAACGACGACAGACTTTACATAATGAGGGACTTTACATACTGCATA
>NZ_KB894115.1 GCF_000374365.1 Bacteroides gallinarum DSM 18171 = JCM 13658 | reverse complement strand
GGGGGAATACCTAAAGATACAAAAAAGCCAGCTAATTCGCAATATTTTGTGTATGAATTAGTTGGCTGATTTTATATTATTTACTGAATGTCCCTCAGTAACGATGACATAGAGTAGCCTAAGGCTGAAAGCCTTTTTATCTTATAGCCCGGGGTAACACCCCGGGAATAAATGTTCCCGGAATTCTGCGCCCTGAAAGGGCAAAAGATGAATCTGTAAATGTTTTGCCCTTACAGGGCGCAATGTTATTCATATTCGTATTCCCGGGGTGCTACCCCGGGCTATAAGATAAAAAGGCTTTCAGCCTTAGGCTACTCTATGTCATCGTTACTGATATAAACTAAATTCCAACATTTACTCCAACACTTATTCCAACACTTATTTCAACATTTATTCAACTAATCACTCACTCCGCTTTCTCGGGGTAGTTCATATTGCCTTCCGTCATCTGTTCCAGCACTTCATGCAGATACTTGGCAGCCTCCCACTTCGCCATAGGCAAGTCGTGCAGCAGATAATTACCGCAATCCTGCGGAGCAGCACCGGGCACTTCGCCCTCATATCCGGCAACAAAGCGGAAAGTATCCTGCATCAGCGGCACGATGTCCTGCGGCTGCAAGTCGCCCTTCATCAGCAGATAATTACCGGTGAGGCAACCCATAGGCCCCCAATAAATAATCTTGTCCTGCCATTGCGGTTCATTGCGCAGATAAGTAGCAGCCAGGTGCTCGATAGTATGCAGGGCGCCCTGTCCCAAGGCCGGCTCGCGGTTAGGCTCCTTCATACGGATATCGAAAGTCGTGATAACCTCTCCGTTCACTTCATCCTTGCGTGATACATAAATACCGCGCAGCAAGCGGATGTGGTCGATAGTAAAGCTGGGAATCTTCTTCATGATTATGATATGTTATTTATGATTTACAAACTCTCCGGCAAGGTAGAAAGAAAAGCCCACGTAGTAAGGAACGAGCGCTCCGCCATTGTCCCCCAGAAATCGGCATATTGCGAAGCATGGTCTTCCACGCCCGGCGTATCGCTGATGATACGGAAGCTGAGGAAAGGAGTACCGTACAAGTAACAGACCTGTGCAATAGCTGCGGACTCCATATCGACTGCAAGCCCGGCGGGAAAACGGCGTTTGATAGCGTCCAGTTCGGTACGGTCGGTAATGAACCGGTCGCCGGTACAGAGCAACCCGCTGTGAACACAGCTTTCCAACCCGGCACTATTCAGCGACAAGGCATGTTCCAGCAGAGAAGCGCAACCCTCGTACACAGCGGGAAATCCCTGCACCTGGCCGTACTCGTTGCCCTCGCCGCACCATACATCATGGTACACCAGGCATTCGCTCACCACCACATCCGTCACCTTAAGGCAGGCGTCAATGCCGCCCGCCACACCGGTACTGACCACACAATCCGGAGCAAAACGGCGTATCAGCTCCGTGGCACCCACTGCCGCACTCACCTTGCCGATACCGCACTGCGTAAGTACCACACGGTTACCGCCGAGCACGCCCTCCACATAGCGGAAACACCCCTCGCCCGACACCTTCTTCTCCTGCAAACGCTCCACCAACTGGCGGTGTTCGCTATCCATTGCGCTGATAACACCTATCGTCATGCTTGCCGATTTACTATTCCAGATTTATAAATTATGATTTTCAGTAAGGCAAAGGTACGATATTTCAGCAGATTTCTCTATCCAACTGGTGCATAAATCAATATTTATGTATAAGTTTGCCGCAGAAATTCGGATTAGGAGTTAAGGAAGTTAAGGAGTTAAGGAAGTTAAACCGGCACTTCTACTCGATTATCTCACAAAAAAGATAGCGGAGCAAATACTGTCGGTTCAACTCCCTTAGCCTCCTACCTCCTCCGGACTCCCCCACATAAACCATAACCCTGCAAGATGATAAAGAAAATTCTCCCCGACCTGATTGCCGTCCTGGCATTCGCATTGATTTCCTTCGCCTACTTTTTCCCGGCGGACATAGAAGGACGCATCCTGTTCCAGCACGACACCGCCGCCGGAGCCGGAGCCGGACAAGAGGCCAAAGAGTACTACGAACAGACAGGCGAGCGCACCCGCTGGACCAATTCCCTCTTCGGCGGCATGCCGACCTACCAGATAGCGCCGTCCTACGACTCCACCGTGCCTCTGCAATGGACACAGAAAGTATATCAGCTCTTCCTGCCCACATACGTCAACCTGACGTTCATCCTGATGCTGGGTTTCTACATCCTGCTGCGGGTATTCGGCATACCGGTGTGGCTGGCGGGGTTGGGCGGCATCGTATGGGCTTTCTCGTCCTACTTCTTTATCCTGATATCCGCAGGACACATCTGGAAATTCATCACCCTTGCCTACATCCCCCCCACGATAGCGGGCATTGTCCTCGCCTACCGGGGCAGATTACTGGCAGGCGGTATCCTGACGGCACTCTTCGCTGCCCTGCAAATCATGTCGAACCACGTACAGATGTCCTACTATTTCCTGTTCGTCATCCTGTTCATCGTAGGAGCTTACTTTGAGGATGCGTGGCGCAACAAGACACTGCCCAAGTTCTTCAAGGCAAGCGCCGTACTGCTCGTAGCAGCCCTTATAGGCGTAGCTGCCAACCTCTCCAACCTCTACCACACCTATACGTACAGCAAGGAAACCATGCGCGGCAAGAGCGAACTGGTACAAACCGGCGATGCCGCCAAGCAAACCAGCAGCGGATTAGACCGCGACTACATCACCAACTGGAGCTACGGCATCGGTGAGACGTGGACGCTGCTCGTCCCCAACTTCAAAGGCGGCTCCTCCTCCGCCCCCCTCAGCCAGAGCGAAACCGCTATGGCAAAGGCTAACCCGATGTACAGCAGCCTATACAACTCGTTCCCGCAGTACTTCGGCAACCAGCCCTGGACAGCCGGCCCCGTCTATGTAGGCGCATTCGTGCTGTTCCTTTTCGTCCTGGGCTGCTTCATCGTAAAAGGTCCCCTAAAATGGGCGCTGCTGGGAGCGACCTTTTTCTCTATCGTCCTGGCATGGGGCAAGAACTTCATGCCGCTCACGGACTTCTTTATCGACTACATTCCGATGTACAACAAGTTCCGCGCAGTATCGTCCATTCTCGTCATAGCGGAGTTCACCATTCCCCTGCTGGCTATCTTCGCCCTGAAACGCGTATTGGAAGAACCCGGGATATGGAAAAAGAACAAGAAAGCATGCGGCATCAGCCTTGCGCTGACCGCCGGCGTAGCCCTGCTGCTCGCCATAGTGCCGGGTAGCCTCGGTTCGGGCTTCGTACCTGCACAAGAGGCACAGATGCTGCAAAACGCCGTAGACCGGCAGATGATACCTGCCAATGAACTGGCAGGCATCCTTGCCAACCTCGCAGAAATGCGGGGAGCGCTCGTCAGTGCCGACGCATTGCGGAGCTTCATCATCATAGGTATCGGCTGCGTGCTGCTCTGGCTGCACGCAACGGGCAAGTTGCGCCAATCGTTGACCGTTGCCGGCATTGCAGTGCTCTGCCTCGCCGATATGTGGACAGTGAACAAACGCTACCTCAACGACGGGCAGTTCGTTCCCCGCTCCATTCAAACGGAAACGTTCAGCAAAACGCAAACCGACGAACAGATTTTGCAAGACAAGAGCCCGGACTACCGCGTACTGAACTTTGCAACCGATGCCTTCAATGAGAACAACACTTCTTACTGGCATAAGAACGTAGGCGGATACCACGCCGCCAAGCTGCGCCGCTACCAGGAGATGATAGAACGCCATATCTCTCCCGAAATGCAGGCCGCCTACCAGGCAATAGCCGCCGCAGGCGGAGAAATGGACAGTGTGGACGCCTCCAAGTTCCGTGTACTGAACATGCTGAACACCAAGTACTTCATCTTCCCCGCCGGACAGCAGGGACAGACCGTACCCGTGCTCAACCCTTACGCCAACGGCAACGCCTGGTTCGTGAAGAACGTGCAGTACGTAGACAATGCCAACCAGGAAATCGACGCACTCAAAACCATTCTTCCCACCGAAACCGCCGTGGTCGATGCCCGCTTCAAGGAGGTGCTGAAAGGAACCGCCGAGGCATACAAGGACAGCCTTTCCAGTATCCGCCTGACGAGTTACGAACCTAACCGGCTGGTTTACGAAACGGAAAATGCAGGAGACGGCATCGCCGTATTCTCCGAGATTTATTATCCGGACGGCTGGCAGGTAACTATCGACGGGCAACCCGCCGAACTGGGACGCGCGGATTACATACTGCGCACCATGTACGTCCCTGCCGGCAAGCACACTATCGAAATGCGCTTCGACCCTACAAGCCTGCATGTTACGGAAGGCATCGCCTACGGAGCACTGGCGCTGCTGGTTATCGGAGTGGCGGTTATCGTACTGATAGCCCGGAAAAAAGTCGCATAGCGGATACGGAACCGGGGATAAACGAGTGGATACAAAAACCGCCTCTGCCCTCGCAGGTAAAGGCGGTCTAAAGTCAATAATACATGAAAAAACGCTATTTAGAGAGAGTCTCTACATTTTAGAGTTCACAACAAAGGTAGGGTATAGCGATAACAACGGCAAATAAAATCTACGAAATAACCAATCTCGCCGACAAAACAGGGCGATATGCTTAATTCTCCCTATGGCAAAACCGCATTCTTCCCCGTGTATCTTCTTCATAAGCAACGGAGAAAAACCGGTTTCACCGTAGGGAGAATTATTTTTTCCTACGGTATAAACAGGATGTCGACTGCTGTCGACAGGGCTGTTGACTGCTGTCACTCAATCAAACGACTATTGCCAACCGGTCTGTTGACAACTGTCAACATCCGGTTTTCTCACGCCCGAGGGCGGTGAAGCACAGGGTAAAATACCGCCGCACAACGTTACCTGCCAAGTTCTACCATAAGGAAAAGAATGAAAAAAAAGGTATAAATAACCGGCAGAACGATATATTTCAGTAACTTTGCTTTTCAAATCAAAAAAACGATATAGTATGGAAACTACCAGACAAAACAAAATAGCCCGCCTGCTCCAAAAGGAACTGAGCGACATCTTCCTGTTGCAGACCAAATCGATGCCCGGCATACTGATTTCGGTAAGCGCCGTACGTATCAGTCCCGATATGAGTGTGGCACGCGCCTACCTCAGCGTTTTTCCTTCGGACAAGAGCGAGGAAATCATCAAGAACGTCAATGCCAACATGAAGTCTATCCGCTTTGAGCTGGGAACCCGCGTACGCCACCAGTTGCGCATCATTCCCGAACTGAAATTCTTTGTGGACGACTCGCTGGACTACCTGGAAAGAATAGACGAATTGTTGAAATAATGTTTAGCGATTAACGGTTGGTGATTAGTATTTAGTGATTAATGATTAGTAATTAGTATTTAGTGATTAGTGATTAATGGCAAATGAGTGGCTTTATCACTAAACACTAAACACTAAGCACTAAATACTAAATATACTATAAATACTAAATATGCTAAATACTAAATGCTAAATACTAAATACTAAGCACTAACCGCTAAACACTAATCACTAATCACTAAACACTAACCGCTAAACATGAGCCTTCCCTTCTTCATAGCCCGCCGCTACCTCTTCTCCAAGAAAAAGCACAATGCTATCAACATCATTTCCGGCATCTCGGTATGCGGGGTGGCGCTGGCTACATTGGCGTTGGTGTGTACCCTGTCCGTATTCAACGGCTTCCAGGATATGGTGGCGGGGTTCTTTACGGCTTTCGACCCGGAGCTGAAAATTACCGTCCGCGAAGGAAAGGTTTTCGACCCGCTCGACCCGCGCATACAGCAGGTACGTGCCCTGCCCGAGATAGATGTATGGACAGAGACGCTGGAAGAGAATGCAATGGTGCAGTACAAAGACCGCCAGGCAATGGCGGTTATCAAAGGGGTAGAGAACAACTTCGGGCAACTGACGTCCATAGACAGCCTGCTGTACGGTGCGGGTGAATTCGTACTGAACGACTCTGTGGTGGATTATGGCTTCATGGGTGTGGAGCTGGTATCCGAGCTCGGCACGGGCATCCAGTTCGTTGACCCGCTGCGGGTGTATGCGCCCAAGAGGAATGTGCGTGTCAACGTAGCCAATCCGTCGGCAGCCTTCAATCAGGATTATCTGTTCTCGCCGGGTGCGGTGTTCGTTGTCAACCAGCAGAAGTACGACGCACGTTATATCCTTGCCCCGCTGAGCTTTGCGCGGCGGTTGTTCGATTACGATACGGAAGTGTCGGCTATCGAGCTGAAACTGAAACCGGGTAGCAACACCGATGCCATACAAAAGAAAATGGAACGCATCCTGGGCGACGGCTTTGCGGTGCAAAACCGTTATGAGCAGCAGGCGGACGTGTTCCGTATCATGGAAATCGAGAAGCTCATCTCTTACCTGTTCCTTACCTTTATCCTTACGGTTGCCTGCTTCAATGTTATCGGCTCGCTGTCCATGCTGATACTGGATAAGCGCGAGGATACGGAGACGCTGCGCAACCTGGGTGCCGACGACCGGCTGATTGCCCGCATCTTCCTTTTCGAGGGGAGGATGATTTCGGTATCCGGAGCGACTGTCGGGATTGTCCTGGGATTGTTGCTGTGTTTCTTGCAGCAGCGTTTCGGGCTGATATCGCTGGGAGGAGGCAACGGGAGTTTCGTTGTGGATGCTTATCCGGTGAGCGTGCATGCAACGGACATTATCGTGGTATTCGTAACGGTTATCGCCGTAGGCTTTCTTTCCGTATGGTATCCGGTGAGGTATCTGAGCAAGCGGCTGCTTAAGAAATAGGCTTTTCCGCCTCCCCTCACACGCAGGTTCCTATGGATAGGACGATGCCGGGGGCTTATGAAAGGAAAGGGGGAGATGCCGGTTTATTGTTTCTTACGGATAATCGTCAGCCCGTCCCGCAACGGGAGTATCACTTTCTCCACGCGGTTGTCCGCAGCTACCCGGTCGTTGAAGGCTTTTATCCCGATTGTCTGCAAATCCGTGCGGTGCGGATGTTCTTCGAGCACGTGCCCGTCCCACAAAGTGTTGTCGGCTATGATATAGCCGCCTTCCGAGAGGCGTGCCAACACCATTTCATAATAATCGATGTAACGGCGCTTGTCACCGTCGATGAAAGCGAGGTCGAAGGTTATGCCCAACTGCGGTACGAGCTCCAGCGCATTGCCTATATAGAATTTTATCTTATCCGCATAGGGCGAGTTCTCCAGCCACGGACGGGTAAAGTCCTCCTGCTCGTCATTGATTTCAAAGGTATGCAGCATTCCGTCTTCCGGCAGCCCTTCTGCCATGCAAAGGGCGGAATATCCGCTGTATGTACCTATTTCCAATACCTGGCGGGGACGTATCATCCTGACAAACATTTTGAGCATACGCCCCTGCAAATGCCCCGAAGCCATGCGGGGATAGAGCAGCTTGAGGTGCGTATCGCGGTAGAGCGCTTTCAGGTAGTCGCCCTCGTCGTCGATGTGTTGCAGGATGTACTCGTCCAATGTCATATAAACCGGGAATCGGGAATTAAAAGGCAGATGCCTGTTGGCAGGCTGTTATCTTTTAATTCCCAATTTATAATTTTACAGGTATCTGTTGCTGTTAGGCAGCACGCTATCCTGGGCATGCTTCAAGGCGTCTTCCACTACGTTGATTTCGAGGAAGGAGGTTTGCGTACCGGCTTTACCGCTGCTCAGGTAGCCCACCATGTCGGTAGGTTGCAAGCGGCCTTCATGGAGCAGGCGGCGGAGAGCGGCAAAGTAATATTCCTGCCCGTTGGCAAGCTCCGGCATATAGATAGCTTCCACGCCGTAGGACAGAGCCAGGTGGCGCATCGTCTTTTCCTTATAGCAAATAGCGAGTACCGGGTATTTGCCGCGGAAAGCGGCGAGGTTGCGTGCCGTGCGTCCGCTATAACTGTCGGTAATGATAGCGCGGATTTTCAGTTTCGTAGTGGCCTTTACCGCCTGCTTGGCGAGGAATGCTGTTACGTCGTTGCTGTTCTCGTCCAGGGGAATGCGGATGTCGTTGTCTGCCAGCTTGTCTTTTTCTGCCTGGGCAGCCACTTTCGTCATAGTCTTGACGGCTTCTACGGGGTATTTGCCGTAAGCTGTTTCGCCACTCAGCATCAGGGCGTCCGTACGGTAATAGATTGCGTTGGCGATGTCCGTGACTTCCGCACGGGTAGGACGCGGGTTGGAAATCATGGTATGGAGCATCTGCGTGGCAACAATCACCGGCTTCTTGGCAAGGATGCACTTGCGGATAAGCAGGCGCTGGATACCCGGGATTCGTTCCTGCGGTACTTCGATGCCCAGGTCGCCGCGGGCTATCATGACGCCGTCGGCTACTTCGAGAATTTCGTCGATGTTGTCCACGCCTTCCTGGTTCTCTATCTTGGCGATAATCCGGATGTCGCTGTTGTGGGCATCGAGGATTGCTTTTATATCGAGCACATCTTGCCTGTTGCGCACGAAAGAGTGTGCTATGAAGTCGATGTCTTTCTCGATAGCGTAAAGGATGTTGTTGCGGTCTTTCTCTGTCAGCGAGGGCAGGTTGATGCGTACTCCCGGCACGTTGACGCTCTTGCGGTTGCCCAGGGTGGCTTCGTTCTGTACTTCGCAAAGCAAATGGTCGGCGTTCTTTTCTACCACCACCAGTTCCAAATCGCCGTCGTCGATAAGGATGTGGCCGCCTACATTCAGGTCGTGCACAAAGCTGGGGTAGGAAACGGAGATGCATTCGCGGGTAGTCTGCCGGTCGGGGTCGCCCACTACTTTTACCCGGTCGCCCACTTTAAAGGGAATAGGCTCGGCAAGCACGGTGGTACGCACCTCGGGGCCTTTGGTATCCATAAGGATAGCGATGCGGTTGGACACCGTACGCACATTGGCTATCAGTTTCTCGAACCCTTCGCGGCCTGCATGGGCAGTATTCATACGTACTACGTTCAGACCTGCGTCGAACAATTGTTTTATAAAATCGACATCGCAACGTTGGTCGGAAATCGTTGCAACGATTTTTGTCTGTTTCAATAGCATAATCTTATACCTTATTTAATGGTGAGCCAAGAACGAAGAACCGTACACTTGCCTGCGGGCAGGTTTCCGGCCTGGCATTCATAACTCATAATTTACAATTCATAATTCTCTCAATGCTTCCAGTCATGATTCTTTCAACGCTTCCAGCGCCAGGCGGTAAGAGTCCAGCCCAAAGCCGCAGATTACGCCCCGGCAGGCACAGGCTATCATTGATATATGGCGGAACGCCTCGCGGGAATGCACATTGGAGATATGCACCTCGATTACCGGAGCGGTGACCGACCGGATTGCGTCCTGCAGGGCAATGGACGTATGGGTGTAAGCACCCGCATTCAGGATGATGCCGTCTACCTCGAAACCTGCCTGTTGTATCTTGTCTATCAACTCTCCCTCGATATTGGACTGGAAATATTCTATCTGCACATCCGCATACCTTTCACGCAGCCCGGCAAGGTAATCTTCAAAAGTAACACTGCCGTAAATGGAAGGTTCGCGCTTTCCCAACAGATTTATATTGGGACCGTTAATAATTTGTATCCTCATAACACAATTTTTTATACCTTTGTCCACAGAGAACATTCTTTCAAGGTGCAAAGATACGAAAAAGTAATGAAAGTAGAAGGAAATTCAACGAATAAGGAAAAAGAAGCGTTGATAATCAGAAAGTATCAGCAATATCTCAAGTTGGAAAAGTCGCTTTCGCCCAACACGTTCGACGCCTATATGACAGACTTACAGAAGCTTCTGCACTTCCTGAAAGGAGAGGACAAGATGATGCTGGACACTACGCTGGAGGATTTGGAGCACTTTGCCGCAGGGCTCCACGACATCGGTATCCACCCGCGTTCGCAGGCACGCATACTTTCCGGCATAAAGTCGTTTTTTCATTTCCTCGTTGTCGCCGACTACCTGGAGGCCGACCCGAGCGAGCTACTGGAAGGCCCCAAGATAGGGTTCAAGATTCCGGAGGTTCTTACCGTAGAAGAAATCGACAGGATTATCTCTGCCGTAGACATGGACAAGAAAGAGGGACAGCGCAACCGGGCTATCCTGGAAACCTTGTACAGTTGCGGGCTGCGTGTGTCCGAGTTATGCAGCCTGAAACTGTCCGACCTCTATTTCGACGAAGGGTTTATCAAGGTGGAGGGCAAAGGCAGCAAGCAACGCCTGGTTCCTATTTCACCCCGCGCAATCAAGGAAATAAAGTACTGGTTTACAGACCGCAACCTGGGCAAGATAAAGAAGGGGCACGAGGACTATGTATTCCTGGCACGCTGGGGGAACAGGATTTCCCGCATTATGGTGTTCCACATGATTAAAGAGCTGGCACAGAAAGCCGGCATAACCAAGAACATCAGCCCGCACACGTTCCGCCACTCCTTCGCCACCCATTTGCTGGAAGGGGGTGCCAATTTGCGCGCCATTCAATGTATGCTGGGGCACGAATCGATTGCCACTACGGAAATTTATACGCACATAGACCGGAATGTGTTGCGAAGCGAAATTATCGAGCATCATCCGCGTAATATCAAGTATCGGAAAGAGCACGGAGTTTATTAAATTATAATAAATGTGATAGTATTATTAACAAATTGCCAAGAGAATTAATATCTTTGCAAAGCTATATATATAGGAGTATAGCAACCGATTGCGAATAGACAAATTTCAATTACAAACAATTAATTTATATCTAAAATGACTAAAAAATTGTATCTGCCTTTGTTAGTGGCACTTGTTGCTGTTTTGACATCATGCAGCAGCAAAATGGGTGAACTGTCTTCTGACTATTTCACAGTGACTCCGCAAGTATTGGAAGCCGTGGGTGGCAAGGTACCTGCTACGATTAACGGTAAATTCCCTGAAAAGTATTTCAAGAAAAATGCTGTAGTAGAGGTTACTCCGGTTTTGAAATGGGAAGGTGGCGAAGCTAAAGGTCAGCCGGCCGTATTCCAAGGCGAAAAAGTCGAAGGCAACGACCAGACTATCTCTTACAAGACTGGCGGTAGCTACACGATGAAAACATCTTTCGACTATGTTCCCGAAATGGCAAAATCCGAACTCTACCTGGAATTCAAAGCCAAGGTCGGAAAGAAAGAAGTTACTATCCCTGCCGTAAAAGTAGCCGACGGTGTTATCTCTACTTCCGAACTGGTAGGCCAGACTTTGGGCAGCGCCAATCTTGCTAACGGCAACGATGCTTTCCAACGCGTAATCAAAGAAAAATATGATGCCAACATCATGTTCCTGATTCAGCAGGCTAACGTTCGCGCAAGCGAATTGAAAACTGCCAAGGCATTCAACGAGGAAGTTAAGAATGTAAACGAGGCAGCCAACAAGAAAATCAGCAACATCGAGATTTCCGCATATGCTTCTCCGGACGGTGGCGTTAAGTTGAACACCGGTCTGGCTGAAAACCGTCAGGACAACACTGCCAAGATTATCAACAGAGACTTGAAGAAGGGTAAAATCGAAGCTGCCGTAGATACTAAATATACTGCACAGGACTGGGAAGGTTTCCAGGAACTGGTAAGCAAATCCAATATCCAGGACAAAGAATTGATTCTCCGCGTATTGTCGATGTACTCCGACCCCGAACAAAGAGAACAGGAAATCAAGAACATCTCTTCCGTATACAAGACGCTGGCTGACGAAATCCTTCCGCAACTGCGCCGTTCACGTCTGACATTGAACTACGACGTAATCGGTAAGTCCGACGAAGAAATCGCATCCTTGGCCGACAGCGATGCCAAGCAACTGAACGTTGAAGAACTGCTGTATGCAGCTACCCTGACCAACGACCCTGCCAAGCAGGAAGCTATCTTCACCAAAGCTACCCAGCTCTATCCGAACGATTACCGTGCATACAACAACCTTGGTAAGCTGGCTTACCAAGCAGGTAACCTCGACAAAGCCGAAGGTTATCTCAAGAAGTCCCTCTCTATCAAGGATTCTGCCGAGGCCAACATGAACATGGGTCTTATCGCTTTGAGCAAGGGTGACAAGGCTGCTGCCGAATCTTACCTGGGCAAAGCTTCCGGTACGAAGGAACTGAACGAGGCTCTGGGTAACCTGTACATCTCTCAAGGTCAGTACGACAAAGCGGTTAACGCATTCGGCGATACCAAGACTAACAGCGCAGCCCTGGCACAAATCCTGGCTAAGGATTACAACAAGGCTAAGAGCACACTGTCAAGCATCGCTAAACCGGACGCTTACACCGACTACCTGATGGCTGTCGTAGGTGCAAGAACCAACAACACTTCTATGGTAACTGAGAACCTTAAGAAAGCTGTTGCCAAAGATTCTTCATTAGCTAAGAAAGCTGCTTCCGACCTGGAATTCTCCAAATACTTCACGAATGCAGACTTTATGAATATCATCAAATAATAAAGGTTATAAGATGAAAGAGATGCCCGATATAGAAATATGTCGGGCATTTTTTTTTATTCACGGCAAAAAGAACTACTTTCGCAGCAACAATGTATCAGAAGAAGAATCCGTATGAAGAATATTTATCTTGTATATTTCCTGCTTATCATCATACTGTCTGCCTGCGGCGACACGAAATCCGATACAGTCAGCCTGGACGGAGAAATCAAGGGATTGGGAAATGACACCATTTATATTTATGGCGCAGACGCGATGTACGACCGCATGGATACTCTGCCCGTTAAAGACGGTAAGTTCTCGGCAACCCTCTCTCCGGATACTTTGGTAGCCGCCTGGCTGCTGTTCAGCGACGGCATCCGGTATCCTATCTTTATGGATAAGGGGAATAAGATACAGATAAAAGGTTCTGCCGCCGAGCTCAACAGCCTGGAAATAACGGGGAATACTCCCAATGAGGAGTTAAGTGCTTTCCAGAAAGAACTGAAAGGATTGGGAATACCCTCCGAAAAGGTGTTAGAGGAGAAAGCCGGTAAATTCATCAATACGCATCACTCCTCCTTAGCCAGCATCTATTTGCTGGACAAATACTTCGTACAGAAAGAAAAGCCGGACTATACCCAAATCGGAAAACTGACCGAACATATGACGGGAGAGCTGAAAGACCGCCCCTACATCGATGAACTGCTCGACCGTATCCAGGAAGAGGAGAAAACCGCTGTCGGGAAAACCGCCACCTACTTCCGCCTGCCCGATAGCACGGGGAAGCAGATAAGCCGCTCGGACTTCAAAGACCAATATTTGCTGGTACATTTTTGGGCTTCGTGGGATACGGTAAGCCGGGACAGCAATGCCGTGTACCGCAGAATCTATAAGAAAGGTCGGAAAAACAAGAAGTTTGCCCTTTTGGGAATTTCCTTAGATATAAATAAGGAGAACTGGCTAAAAGCGATAGAGGCGGATACCCTGAAATGGAAACAGGCATGCGACCTCTCCGGCTGGAATACAGAAATCGTAAAACAGCTTGCTATAAAGAGTTTACCGGCCAATGTGCTGCTCACCCCTTCCGGAAGAATAGAAGGCAAGAATATGAGTGAAGAAGCTATCGGCAAGAAGCTGAAAGAGATAGAGGAAAAAGAAAAGCGAAAACGGTAGGAATACCGGTCGTATCCCCCGAATCATTTAACCAACTATAAATTAACGTGCTCATCAAAGTTTTTGGAGCGGCTGTTCAAGGTATTGATGCAACCCTCATCACTATCGAAGTTAACAGCTCCAGAGGCTGTATGTTCTATCTTGTAGGCCTACCGGACTCCGCCGTCAAGGAAAGCCACCAGCGTATCATCTCCGCACTGCAAGTAAACGGCTACCGGATGCCGACCAGCAATATCGTTATCAATATGGCCCCGGCGGATATCCGTAAAGAAGGTTCCGCCTACGATTTGCCATTAGCTATCGGCATGTTGGGAGCCAGCGAAGTTATCCGCCCGGACAAATTACACCGTTACCTGCTAATGGGAGAACTCAGCCTGGACGGAACCCTGCAACCCATTAAAGGCGCACTGCCCATTGCTATAAAAGCCAGGGAACTCGGTTTCGAGGGGCTCATCCTCCCCAAACAGAATACACGGGAAGCCGCCGTAGTAAATAGTTTACAGGTTTATGGAGCGGAAAACCTGAAGGAGGTCATCGAATTCTTCAACGGCAAACTGGAATTAGAGCAGATACAGGTCGATACCCGTAAAGAGTTTTATATCCGGCAGAGCAGTTTCGACCAGGACTTCTCCGATGTAAAAGGCCAGGAGAACGTGAAACGCGCATTGGAAGTAGCCGCCGCAGGCGGACACAATATCCTTTTAGTAGGTGCTCCAGGCAGCGGGAAGTCCATGCTTGCCAAACGCCTCCCTTCTATCCTCCCGCCATTGTCATTAGGCGAAAGCCTCGAAACGACTAAAATACATTCCATTGCAGGAAAGTTGGGGCAGGAAGGCGGTCTTATCTCCCGGCGTCCATTCCGTGCTCCCCACCACACAATCTCTACAACTGCCATGACTGGCGGCGGTAGCTTTCCGCAACCGGGAGAAATCAGCCTGGCGCATAACGGTGTTTTATTTCTCGACGAACTGCCGGAATTCAACCGGAATGTGCTCGAAGTATTACGGCAACCCCTGGAAGACCGGAAAATTACGATTTCCCGTGTAAAATGCAATGTGGAATATCCTGCCAGCTTCACACTCGCAGCATCCATGAATCCCTGTCCCTGCGGGTACTACAACCACCCCACCAAAGCTTGCGTATGCAGCCCCGGACAGGTACAGAAGTATCTTAACCGCATTTCAGGACCTTTACTCGACCGCATCGACCTGCAAATCGAAGTTATCCCCGTCCCTTTCGAGAAGATGTCGGATGCCCGTCCCGGTGAATCGAGCGCCGATATCCGCGAACGCGTCGTACGTGCCCGTCAGGTTCAATCCGAGAGATATGCCGAAATTCCCGGCATATATTGCAATGCACAGATGAATAGCAAATTACTCGCCCGCTACGCCCGCCCCGACGACCGGGGGCTTACCCTGTTAAAGACTGCCATGAACCGCTTCAACCTTTCGGCACGCGCCTATGACCGTATTCTAAAGGTTTCGCGCACTATCGCCGACCTCGAAGGTTGTGAATCTATACAGCCTTCACACTTGGCAGAGGCAATCGGGTACAGAAATCTGGATAGGGAGGATTGGGCAGGATAAAGACCGTAGAAACAACCGGGAACAATAAACAGAAATATCAAAGTCAAGGATGAAGCCTGTCCAAATGACAGAAAAGCAACTCTCCCTTATCATCGCGCAAATGGATGCCGTTACCCTCGCAATAACGGAAAAAGCTGCAATCGGCGCACATGCCCTTCCTCATCCACTCCCGGTTACGGAAAGGCTGGAAACGGTTTTCCCATACATCCATAAAATCATCGCAATAAATATTTCCCTGATGAAAGCCGCTACGGATACTGGGGCAAGCAGATATGGAGCCGTCCGCCAAGACAGAGCCGACGCTGATTCCGGCATTACAAGCAAAAAAGCCGTCGCGCACCTCGCCCTCATAACCGCCCAGAAAGCCCTCACAACCGTAGTCCACATGTATCTTGCCCTCTTTGCGGGTACGCTTGATGTATTCCATTACACCTGCAAATTCCTCGTTACCCAACTGAAGCTCCGGATGTAATGCGGCACGCCCCATTGGAAAGATAGTGAACAAGCGCCACCGCCGGACGCCGATATGATAAAGCGAAGTTTTCAACTCGTCCAGGTACGGATAGTTGCGGCGGTTGACACAAGTCACTACATCCCATACCAATTCGGGCTCATGCACCAGCATCTTTATCGCTCCCATAGCCTTTTCGTAACTCTCCGGATGACCGCGCAACCAGTTATGCTCCTGCTCGAAACCGTCCAGGCTGACGGTAACGGAATGCAAGCCCGCAGCCATTAGCCGTTCCAGCCGTTTAGCAGTGAGATAAAGACCATTGGAAACAAGACCCCAGGGATAACCGCGTTTGTAGAATTCCAGCCCCACTTCTTCCAAATCCTCCCTCATCAATGGTTCTCCCCCGGTCATGATAACGCTCACCTCATTCGGATTTACATGCGGAGTAATGGAGTCGATGACCCGTAAGAAATCGGCAGCCGGCATATCCTCGGTATCCGGCATCCGCTTGCAGTCGCTACCGCAATGCCTGCAATGCAAGTTGCAACGCAGGGTACACTCCCAAAAGAGCTGCCTCAACGGATGCAGTTCCTTCAGGTTATTGCGCATTTTACGCGCAATCTCCAATGCCAGACGTTTACGAACAGAAAGGATTCCCACCGGTCTATTATTCTTTCTTTTTCAATTCAAAATTTACCTCTTTATTATCCTTGCCTTCATACCAACCGCTTCCACCTGTCGGATTCATCTTTACATTCATGGAATCGGCCTTGTATGTTCCGGTAAGGTCTTCGCAAATAACACGGAAGTCCTGATATCCGGTTATGGTGTTCTGATAAAGATACTCACCGTTCTCCTTCGTATAGACCGTATCGGACGAAATGGCACGGGCGTGCGAATCGCCAGGAGCCATATTCTTCACAAGAATCCTGGCATCGGATACCGTTTGCCCGTACTCGCCCGTCACCTTCCCCTTGATTTCGTATTTGGCGTAAGGAGTGCCGTACTCGCACCTCCCCGTTCCCGTACCATTCTCGTCACATGATGTAAAACCCAATAGAACCAATGCACCGGACATCATTCCATTACAAACACGGAGCCATTGTTTTTTCCCTTTCTTCATAGCGCGTTACAGTCTAAGTTACATCCCTATAAACGCCGGCCAGAACAAAATACTGCACAAAAGCCCCTACTTTTAACAAAAAGTTATTTCTTTTCTATTCTGATGCGGGCATCCACCGCTATCACATACTTCTCGGTTGCCAGCAACGGATTGATATCCATCTCCTTAATCTCCGTAGCAAAACGTAATAAGGTAGACAAGCGGACGATGATTTCGGCAAACTTATCCTCATTCACCCCCTTCTGCCCGCGCGTACCCTTTATAATCTTATAAGCACGCAGCGAATGAATCATGGAGTAAGCCTCCTCGTAAGACAAAGGAGCCAAGCCGGAGGACACATCCTTCAGCACCTCCACGAAGATACCGCCCAAGCCGCAAAGCACTACATGCCCGAACTTCTCCTCGTACTTCGCACCTACGAACAATTCCGTCCCCTTCAACATAGGCTGTACCATGATACCCGTAACCTCCGGAATCTGCATCATACGTTCGAACTCCAGGGCAAGATGCTGTTCACCCTTTATATTCAATACCACACCGCCCACATCGGACTTATGCACAGGCCCCACCACCTTCGCCACTACCGGGAAACCGGCGCGGCGGGCAAAAGCAAGCACCTCCTCCTTATTGGCGGACACGAATTCCTCCACCACCGGGATACCCGCAGAATGAAGCAAAGCCTGTACATAATGTGGTTCTATATACCCGTCCTCCGGAATGGAATCGATGATGCGGCGGATACGCGGTACATCCACCCCGAAAAGCTCTATCTCATTATTGGCAGGTTTCGACGCATTCATAATACGCGAAAGAGCCGTACCCAACGTCACCTCATCGGCAAAGTTCACATGCCCTTTGGCAAGAAAAGCGGCAACTTCGGCTCCCGCAGTATTTATAGAAGGAAGAATCGGAAAAATCGGTTTCTTGCAAGTCTGCATCTTCTCATGCAGCACATCGTACATCTCGAACATCGTAACCAGTCCCGGCGTACCGAAAATAGCCATTACCGCATCCACATTATCGAACTTCTCCTCGCAATATTCCAGGCAAAGGCGCAGATGTCCGGGCGTACCCGTAGCCAGGATATCTATCGGATTTCCCACGGCAGCCCCCGGATAAAGCTGGCTTTTCAGTTCCTCGGCAAGCGCCCCTTCCAGCTTCGGCACATTCAGCCCGCCCTTGCTCAAGGCATCGGTCAGCATCACCCCCGGCCCTCCCGCATGGGTAATAATGGCGAAATTCTTCCCCCTCAGCTCGGGCAAGGTAAAGATACACCCCACCGTAGTCAACTCCTCCCGCGAATGGCAGCGTACGATACCCGCCTTACGGAATAAAGCCTCCACCGCCGAATCGGAGCTGGCAATAGCCCCCGTATGCGAGGAAGCGGCGCGGCTGCCGCTCTCGCTGCTGCCAGACTTGATAGCCGCAATCTTACACCCCTTCTTTATCAGCGAAGAAGCATGGAACAACAGCCTGTCGGGGTCGCCGATACTCTCTATATAAAGCAGCTTTATCCTGGAATCCTTCTCAGGGTCAAAACGCTCGTCCATATATTGCAGCACATCCTCCACCCCTATCTGCTTGGCATTGCCCACAGACCATACAGAGTTGAACTGCAACCCTTTGGTAACCGCACTCTCCAGAATAAACACCGCAGTCGCCCCGGAGCTGGATATCAGGTCGACCCCCTGCGGATGCAGATTGGGAATAGGCTGGCTGAATACACTATGATGCCACGTATTCATCAGCCCGATACAGTTGGGACCTATCAACGAAGCGCCGTACCTGTTCACCGTTTCCAGGATACGGTCTTCCAACAGCGCACCCTCGTACGTCTCCTCGCCAAAACCGGCGGACAGGATGATGAACGCGCGCACCTGCTTCTCAGAGGCAAGCAACTCCACCGTATCGGGACAAAGAGCGGCAGGAATGGCAAGGACGGCAAGGTCTGTATCGGGAATATCCTTCACATCGGCATAAGCCTGTACACCCTGCACCTCGGTTTCCTTAGGATTCACCGCACGCAACTCCCCGGCATAACCACCGTTAATCAGATTTTTCAGGATAGCCCCGCCCGGTTTATGTACATTACTGGAAGCTCCCACCACTACGATACTGGCAGGATGCAGCAATTGACTTGTTATCATAGGCTGTTCATATTAGATTCATATAATGTACAAATATACGTTTTATATACGATAAACCAAGATTTATCGGCTTTTTATACGGCACAAGGCAAAGAAACCACGACACCGGTTTCAACGGCACTTCCACCAAAAGCCGCGAAACAGCAATCGGCAACGGCTACTGCGGCCGTTTTTCGAAGAACCCTTACGCACAGATATCCGAAAAAACAACTGTCCCGGCATTCCGGCAGGCAGACCATACCCCGGCAATACAAAAATTCCAGTAAAGTTGATTTTGTATTACACTCATTTTACGTTATCTTTGCACATCCTAAAAGCGTTCATAACAAAAGAGATACATATACACAATGGAAAAGAAATTCAAACGTACCACCGTGACATCGGCGCTGCCCTATGCCAACGGCCCTGTTCATATCGGACACCTGGCAGGGGTTTATGTGCCTGCCGACATCTACGTGCGCTACCTGAGACTGAAAAAGGAAGAGGTAGTATTTATCGGCGGCTCCGACGAGCACGGAGTACCTATCACTATCCGCGCCAAGAAAGAAGGCGTTACGCCGCAGGATGTGGTAGACCGCTACCATACACTTATCAAACAATCCTTCGAAGAATTCGGCATCTCGTTCGACATATACAGCCGCACGACCTCGAAGACACACCACGACACAGCCTCCGAATTCTTCCGCAAGCTGTACGACAAAGGCGAATTCGTCGAAAAGACCAGCATGCAGTACTACGACGAGGAAGCCAAGACATTCCTTGCCGACCGCTACATCACCGGCGAATGCCCCCACTGCCATGCGGAAGGCGCCTACGGCGACCAATGCGAAAAATGCGGCACGAGCCTCAGCCCTACCGACCTGATTAACCCCAAAAGCGCTATCAGCGGCAGCCAGCCCGTAATGCGCGAGACAAAACACTGGTATCTGCCGCTCGACAAGCACGAGGCATGGCTGCGCCAGTGGATACTGGAAGACCATAAAGAATGGCGTCCCAACGTATACGGCCAATGCAAAAGCTGGCTCGACATGGGGTTGCAGCCGCGTGCCGTGAGCCGCGACCTGGACTGGGGTATCCCCGTCCCCGTAGAAGGCGCCGAAGGCAAAGTGCTCTACGTATGGTTCGATGCACCTATCGGCTACATCAGCAATACCAAAGAGCTGCTGCCCGACTCCTGGGAGAAATGGTGGAAAGACCCCGAAACACGCCTGGTACACTTCATCGGAAAAGACAACATCGTATTCCACTGCATCGTATTCCCCGCCATGCTGAAAGCCGAAGGCAGCTATATCCTGCCGGACAACGTACCCGGCAACGAGTTCCTGAATCTGGAAGGCGACAAGATTTCCACTTCCCGCAACTGGGCAGTATGGTTGCACGAATACCTGCAAGACTTTCCCGGCAAGCAGGACGTACTGCGTTATGTACTCACCGCCAATGCCCCGGAGACGAAAGACAACGACTTCACCTGGAAAGACTTTCAGGCGCGCAACAACAACGAACTGGTAGCCGTATACGGCAACTTCGTAAACCGCGCCCTGCAACTCACCAAGAAATACTTCGACAGCGTAGTGCCCGCCGCAGGCGAGCTGAACGACTACGACCGCGAAACGCTGAAAGAGTTTGCCGACGTCAAAGAAGAAGTAGAGAAACTGCTCGACGTATTCAAATTCCGCGATGCACAGAAAGAAGCCATGAACCTGGCACGCATCGGCAACAAATACCTGGCAGACACCGAACCGTGGAAACTCGCCAAGACAGACATGCCGCGTGTAGCCACTATCCTGAACATCTCCCTGCAACTGGTTGCCAACCTCGCCATAGCCTTCGAACCGTTCCTGCCGTTCAGCAGCGAGAAGCTCCGCAAGATGCTGAACATGGAAAGCTTCGACTGGGCGGAACTCGGACATACCGACCTGCTGCCCGCCGGACACCGGCTGGCAACTCCCGAACTGCTGTTCGAGAAAATTGAGGACGATGTTATCCAGGCACAGGTAGACAAGCTGCTTGCCACCAAGAAAGCCAACGAAGCAGCCAGCTACAAGGCCAACCCCATAAAGCCCGTCATCTCCTTCGAAGAGTTCGAGAAGCTGGACATCCGCGTAGGAACCGTATTGGAGTGCGAAGCCGTGCCCAAGATGAAGAAACTGCTGAAATTCAAGATAGCCGACGGACTGGAAAACCGCACTATTGTCAGCGGCATCGCCCAGCATTACCGGCCGGAAGAGCTGGTAGGCAAGCAAGTGCTGTTCATAGCCAACCTGGCTCCGCGCCAGTTCAAGAACGGGCTGGTGAGCGAAGGCATGATACTCTCTGCCGAGAACTACGACGGCGCACTGGCTGTAACCTCCCTGCTGCGCGAAGTAAAGCCGGGCAGTGAAGTAAAATAAACGGCGAAGCAAAACAAGCGGTGAAGTACCGCTGGGACCTCCCTTGCGGGAAAGCGGGAAAATACGAACGTCATGAATGAACCGTCACTGAAACAGAAAACAATAGGAGCATTGCTCTGGAACTTGCTGGACCGTATGGGCCAGCAAGTTCTGTTGTTTATAGTCGGCATCCTCGTAGCCAACATCCTCTCCGTAGAGGACTACGCACTGGTAGGGATGCTCGCTATTTTCAGCGCGGTTGCCAATATCGTGCTGGACAGCGGGTTCAGCGCCGCCCTGATACAGAAAAAAGAGACTACGGAAGAAGAATTCAGCTCCGTATTCTGGTTCAACCTGGGCATGAGCATATTACTTTACGGGACACTGCTCGGATGCTCTCCGCTAATCGCCCGCTTCTTCAACCAACCCCGGCTGGTAGAGCTATCCGCAATCATATTCCTGGCACTTCCCGTTAACTCGTTGACGATAATACAAACCACCCTGCTGAACAAGCAAGTCCGTTTCAGGCAACTCACACGGATAAACCTGCTCTCCATGCTCTTTTCGGGAATCGCCTCGCTACTCATGGCAGTGGCGGGCTGCGGCGTATGGACGCTGGCATTCCAGCCGGTAATACTGGCCGGCGTACGCGCCCTGCTGCTGTGGAGCAGGGAAAGCTGGCGTCCGCAACCGGTATTCCGCCCCGCCCTTATACGGTCATTGTTCGGCTTTGCATCGAGCCTATTGGTGGCAAGCCTCATCAACACTTGTTTCCTGAATATCTACTCGGTAATCATCGGAAAACTGTTCCCGCAAAAACAACTGGGCTACTATACACAAGGCAATAAAATGTGCGACATGGGAGTGAGCCTGCTGTACGGAAGCATACAAAACGCCACATTCCCTATATTCAGCACCATACAAGACGAGCGTGAAAGACTGATAAGAGCCTACCGCAAAACGATACGCTTCACGGCATTCATCACCTTGCCCGTCATGGCAGGCCTGGCCGTTACGGCACGTCCTATCATCCAACTGCTGCTGAAAGAGGAATGGTGGCCTTCCATTCCCTTCTTCCAGTTGCTATGCATCGGCGGGAGCTTCACCATACTGACAGCCGTCAACAATAACTTCATCAAAGTAAGCGGACGCTCGGACGGCATCCTGAAAATGGAATATTACAAAATCGTCCTCACAGCCGCCGTTGTCCTGCTGACCTACCGGGAAGACGTACTGACTATGGTAGCGGGGCTGGTAGCCACCCGCCTGCTGATTTATATCATCAACATGCTATACACCGCACACTATACGGGCTACCGCTTTTTCATGCAGTTTACCGACGTGCTTCCCTACGCAGGCTTAAGCATACTGATGACTTTGCTAATCTTGCCCGTAGGCGGCTGGATAGAAAACAACTTCATGCTGCTCGTCGTGCAAACCCTTGCCGGCATGGGCATCTACCTCGGAACCGCCTATATCACCGGTTCCAGGATACTGAAAGAGTCCATAAAACTCATACGAAAGAAAAAAGAACATGGAGAATGATACGCATATCAAGGTCAGCGTCCTAATGCTCACCTACAACCAGGAGCGCTATATCGACGAGGCAATCCGCAGCGTCATGTTGCAGGAAACCGACTTTCCTTTCGAACTGGTCATAGGGAACGACGCCAGCAGCGACCGCACCGGCAAACTATGCGAAGCCTGGCAAAAGAAATACCCGCAGCAAATCGTCCTCCTCAACCGGAAAGAGAACTTAGGACTCCAGCAGAATTTCATCCAGACCTATGCCCGCTGCCGGGGAACATACATCGCCATTTGCGAAGGAGACGACTACTGGACGGACAAGTACAAACTCCAACTCCAGGCAGACTTCCTGGACAGTCATCCCGACTACTCCACCTGCTTCCACAGGGTAATCAACTACTACGAAGGCAAAGGAACGAAAAGCCTCAGCAACGGCGGTCAGAAAACCATAACTGACATATCAGACCTTGCCCGCAGCAACTACATATCCAACGTATCCGCCCTGTTCCGCCGGGGGCTATTCGGCACACTGCCCGAATGGTTCGCCCGCGTCAGCACCTACGACTACGCTATCCACCTGCTCAACGCGCAATATGGAAAGATATACTACATGAAACGCCCCATGGCGGTATACCGGCAGCACAGCAATGCAATCTGGAGCAAAGCCGGCATGGATAAAAAGTACAATATCTCGCTCGTTGTAAGGGAACTGCTTATGGACTACTTCAAAGACAAGCGCACGGACGTGTACGACGGGCTCCGGCAGACGTACACCGATATATGCCTGAATTTAATCCGTTACTACAACGCCTCCGGACAGACGGGACAAGCGGAAGAAACGGAAAGGCGCCTGCTGAAATACCAGCCGCAATGGACACCGGACGACGTGAAACAGCAGGCAACACCACCCCCGCCGCCAATCGGGGAAATGATAAAAATACAAATCAGGAAAATACTGACATGGGGCAGGGAAACCGTTTCGCGGTACATCCCCCTCCCCCGTATCGACAGTTGAAAACGGCACAGGGCGGCATCACGCACCCGCCCTGCCTATAAGAAACGCTCTATAACCGGCTGTAGCATCCCGTTATCCGCCAGCAACTTCTCCACAAACTCGCGGAAAGCCCCGTAACCGCCGTGTGCGGTCGTAACATACCCCACCTCGCGCTTTATGTACTCGGGCGTATTGGCGGGAGAAGCGCTGTACCCTACCAAGCGCAGCAGCGGCAAGTCGTTCAAGTCGTCGCCGATAAAAGCCGCCTCGCCCAGCGAGATACCCAGCTCGCGGCAAAGCTCCTGCGCCTGCGCCACCTTATCCCCCACTCCCAGGTAGCAATACCTGATTTTCAGCTTATCGGCACGCTTCCGGACAATCTCCGTATTCTCCCCGGTCATAATGGCTACGGGAATACCCAGCTCACGCAGGAAAATCACCCCCCAGCCGTCTTTTACGGAGAAACGTTTCATCACATCCCCCTCGGTAGTATAATACATCCCGCCGTCAGTCCATACACCATCGATATCGGTAATCACTAATTTAGGTAACATACTTATTCTTTTTTAAATTAAGAAACAGAAAATATCTATCGCCCGCGCTCGCCCAACCTGCCGCGCTTTCCGTCGCGATAACCGTCCCAAAGCGCCTGCCATTTGGCAACCTTCTGCTTTTCGTACAAAAGCACGAAAACAATCCGCTTGTACAAGTGGTAACGCAGGTGGGCTTTCAGGTTCAGGCATTCGGGATAGAGCTTATGAAGCACCATACCGTTCCGCACATTATAATAGGTACGCGCCGGAGGATACTCATTGGGAAAAACCTCCTTACCCAGCAGACGGTGCTTCCGCCTCTGATACCCCAAATCGTGCTGCAACAGAATATCCTTGAAACAAACGGTAGCCACCCCCCTCCGCGCCGCACGCCAGCAATATTCGCAATCGATACCCCATACGAACAGCTCCTCCATGAAACCGCCCAACTCCCCGAACAGCCCCACCGGGTAAACAGTGCCCGATGTCATGGCGGAAGATACCTCGTCCACCGTATCGGCAACGGGATAAAGAGGCGCCTGCCAGGACTTTATAAAATAATTCACGGAGAAAATAACCTGCCTGTCCTCTCCGTAATCCCGAATGGCAGCCAGGTAACGCCGGAAGTCGCCCTTCAGGAAATAGCTGTCCTGGTCTAATGTCAGCAGATGCGTATATCCATGCTCGCGGGCATAAGCCACGGCATCGTTCAGGGCGGCGCCGATACCCGTATTCCGCCCGCATCCCCTGTACTCCAGGCGCTCCGGGTGGCTTACGCCCGATAAAGGCAACCGCTCCCGCCCGCCTCCGGGCGTATTGTCCCACAGCAACAACTTATCTGTCTCCGGCAGATAACTCTCGATATTCCCCGCCAAATCCTTGCCGGGATAGTAGAGAACGACAACAGCAAGCAGCCTCATTACTCAATCAGTGAAGGGTAAATAATCTCGTTGCGGGGTATCTCCTTCCGTACCCGGCGGCCTATCACCTCGCCGCGTTCCGCCCACTTGAAGCCGTCGCCCGGGCTAAGCAGATGAATATCCTCCTCCGTAACGACATCTCCGGGGTGCAGCACCTTGTTCGTTGCAATGGAACGCTCCAACTTCACTTTAGCGGCAGAGACGGCAGGGTCGATATACAGCTCTTCCCGCCCCAGCCAATGCTCGGCGATGCGGATGTCGCGAATCATGCGGTTCACGCCGTCCGGCCCCAAAGAGCCTTGCTGGTCTGTGCCCTTCATACGGCGGTCGATAGTAACATGTTTCTCTATAATCTCCGCCCCCATGCCCACAGCGACCACCGGAGCGGCAATGCCGATAGTGTGGTCGGAGAAGCCGATGCTGTATTGCCCGTAATGCTGTTTCAGGTAAGTTATCGTTTTCAGGTTCAAGTTGTCGGGCTGGGTGGGATACTGCGATACGCAATGCAGTATGGATATGTCGTTGTGATAGCGGGTGATAACCTCCAATGCATCATCCAGCTCTTTCTTGCCTGCCATGCCGGTGGACAGGATAATGGGTATCCTGGTTTCTGCCATGACTTCCAGCAGCGGCAGGTTGGTAAGGTCGCGGCTGGCCACCTTCAGGCGGTCGGGCGTAAAGAGCTTTAGCAAAGACATGCAACCCTTCGAGCACAGGGTTTCCACAAAATCCATGCCTAATGACTTGGCGTGCTTGTAAACTTCGAAATGTTCCTCGTCCGTCAGCTCCAGGTAAGCGCGGTGTTCGCCGTAGGTGCGGCCGAAGGAGTGGGGAGAGTCGTACGGACGGTTCATCTGCGAATCGGTCAGTTCTTCATTCAAATCCCGCTTGGTCATCTTCACTGCATCCATAGGACGGAGCTCCAGGTTAAAGACCTCCTCGCGTACGGGGCGCGACACCAAATCGACAATCAGCTTGGCTATATCGACGGAGCCGTTATGGTTCTGCCCGATTTCTCCGATAATGTATGTACTCTTCATTCAGTAACTGTTATTTTTATTTACTTTCTTCAAACCTGCCAATATCCTTGCTACAACATGCTGTAGAGGGGAATTACAATCAGCATGGGAGTGAATGGCATTCAGTATACGGCTGAATAGCCCCTCTTAACGCTGTAATCTTTTTTTATCTTCCTGCCCGATACCTTTCCGATAAGGGAACGGGGCTTATTTTTCGTTCCTTGCAATATTCTCCAGCATCTTGGCACGATACTCCGGATGTGCCTCCACCAAACGGAGCAGGGCATGTATGCTCCGGTCGGTCTGTTCGTAGAAGGTAGCGTAAAGCTCTTGCAACAGGGTGAAGTCTTCCATGGTATCGAGCGTGAAGCGGAGGTCTAACCGTCCTTCCAGCTCGCCGGGCAGCGGAAGCAGGCGAATGCCGAACGCCTCGGGATGCGTATAGAGATAAATCGTAACGTGCTCTATATACAGTTTCTCCTGTGTGGCGGCGGCTACACGGCGAAGCGCATCGGCAGTCGTCAGCTCGGCGAACAAGCCCAAATGGGATTTGATAGTGGGGCGGCCGTCTGCAAAGCCATAGGCGATGTAGTCTGCCGGCCGGGCATCGTGCTCCTCGAAGAAAGTCCGAAAGCTGTCCGGGCGCAGGAAGGGATTGTCCGAGCAGACACGGATGAAGCGGTCGATACCGAATGCCGTAGCTGCGCGAATAAAGCGGTCGAGCACGTTGTCCTCGTCTCCCCGATAGCAGCAGATGCCCGCCTCACGGGCGATATCCGCCAGCACATCGTCCTGCGGACGGTCGGTAGTGGCAAGTACAATCGTTTTGCCGGCACATGCCTGCTTGATATTGCCGATTAGGATGTCTATAATACGCTGCCCGCCATAGAAAGGGAGCAGTATCTTGTTGTGTAACCGGGTGGAGCCGGTACGTGCCTGAATGATAATTCCGTCTTTCATAATTTCATCCGTTTAAAAGCGTCTATATAACTGCCCGGGGTAACATTAATCACTTCCTTACCGAGCCGGCGCGCATAGGCTTCGAGTACGAAGTACGATTTGAAGGCTACGTACATGTGGTAAAGTATCGTATAAAGCCGTGCGCTATGCAGGTTTTCCTGCGTCACCGTTGCCGCCTGCGACTTGTTCTGGTCATAGAAATGTTTCTGGTGCATCAGTACCACATTGTCGTCCGTCACCGTAATTTCCGGAAGCCAGGAGTGGTCTGCACCCACCAGGTATATCTTCCTGAAAGGCAGCCGCAGCCCGATAGCGATAGAGGGAATCAGCACATTGTGAGGGCGGGGTACACCCCAGCCTTTACCGAACACCCAGTTGCAGAATCCCTGTACGCCTTCTATCGGCGTGGTGTTGTAGATGCAGAGGCGGATATTCCGGTTGCCTGCCAGCATGGGCTGCCACTCTTTATTCTTCAAGGCGCGGGCAGGGACGAACAGGTGCATCGGCCAGGCGGTCTTTTCGGCGAGTGTCCGGAACAACTGTACGCGTTTTTCGGGGACAATCCAGAACAGGGGGTCGGCTATGAGGTAGATTTCCGGACGGAGCTGCTCGAACATGGGGGAGGTGACACAGAAGTTTACCGCCAGCAGTGTCTTTCCTTTTATAAAATCCGGGGCTTCCCGAACCGTGCGGTTCAGCGAAGGTCCGTTGGCCAATATCAGCAACTCGTCCGGATTGCTGAACGACGACGGCAGGTGTGTACGCCATTTGGACTGCAACAGTATCTTTACCACACTCAGAAAGGTTTGCCACAGTTGTTCCAACTTTTTCATTCCTTTATCTCCCATACTCTTTTATTTACTTCCGGACGGGGGCTGTTCCTTCCGCCGGGCGAGCTGTGTCCGCCGGCAATGTTTCCGTCTTTTCCGGCATTACCCGCTTTCAGCCTCGCAAAGATAGGGAGTTTAGCGGTTACAGACTAAAAAATAAAAGATTTTATAGAGTAGAAAACGGCAAAAACAGTACTTTTGTCCAAACATTCCGCAAAAAATGAGAGTACTATTAATCAATACATCCGAACGCATTGGCGGAGCGGCCATAGCTGCCAGCCGGCTAATGGAGTCGCTCAAAAACAACGGCATCAAGGCCAAGCTCCTGGTGCGCGACAAGCAGACCGGCCAGATTACCGTAGTTTCATTGAGTCATAACTGGCGCATGGTATGGAAATTCGTATGGGAGCGCATCGTCATATGGAAGGCGAACCATTTTAAGAGAGAGAATATTTTTGCCGTCGATATTGCCAACACCGGTACGGACATCACCTCGCTGCCGGAATTCCAGCAGGCGGATGTAATTCATCTTCACTGGATTAACCAGGGGATGTTATCTTTAAAGAATATCGAGCGTATCCTGGCATCGGGCAAGCCGGTCGTATGGACTATGCATGACATGTGGCCTTGTACCGGCATTTGCCACCATGCCCGCGAGTGTACCCATTACCAGCAGGAGTGCCACAACTGTCCTTTCATCGACGGCAACGGCGGCAGGAAAGACCTCTCTTACCGTACTTTCCGCAAAAAGCAGGATTTGTACAAAGGACGGCATATCTACTTCGTAACATGCAGCCGCTGGCTGGAAGGGCTGGCTAAGAAAAGCGCCCTGCTCGCCGGGCATACGGTGATGTGTATCCCCAATCCTATCAACACCAACCTGTTCAGGCCGCACAACAGGCAGGAGGCGCGCCGCAAGTGCATGCTGCCGCAGGATGCCAGGCTCATACTGTTCGGCTCCGTCAAGATAACGGACAAGCGGAAGGGCATCGACTACCTGATAGAATCGTGCAAGCTGCTGGCGGAAAAGCATCCCGAACTGAAGGAGCGGCTCGGCGTGGTGGTTTTCGGCAAGGAGTCGCAGCAGTTGGAGAACTTGTTGCCTTTCAAGGTATATCCGCTGGATTTCGTCAGCAACGAGCACCAGTTGGTGGATATTTATAATGCGGTAGACCTTTTCGTTACTCCTTCGCTGGAAGAGAACTTGCCTAATACGATAATGGAAGCTATGGCGTGCGGCATTCCCTGCGTGGGTTTCAATGTAGGCGGCATCCCCGAGATGATAGACCACCTGCACAACGGATATGTGGCGCAATATAAATCGTCCGAGGATTTTGCCAACGGCATCTACTGGACTCTGACCGACCCGGGTTATCCCAGTTTGTCCGAACAGGCTTGCCGAAAGGCGGTAGCCCACTATTCGGAAAGTACCGTAGCCAAGAAGTATATCGACTTGTACAATAAAGCCACCGGAAGAAATGCATAATCATCTTACTCCGAAATTCAGCGTCATTACCGTAACCTACAATGCCAGAGCGGTATTGGAGGATACTATTCAGAGTGTTATCTCGCAGACTTACCGCCACGTGGAGTATATCATCGTGGACGGGGCGTCCAAAGACGGGACGCTTGCTGTCATAGAGCGTTACAAAGAACGCATCGCGCGGGTGGTGAGCGAACCGGACAAAGGCTTGTACGATGCCATGAACAAGGGTATGCGGCTGGCCACGGGCGACTATCTCTGCTTCCTCAATGCTGGCGACAGTTTCCACGAGGACGACATCCTGCAACAAATGGTGCATACGCTGACGGGGCACTCGCTGCCCGATGTGTTGTATGGTGAAACGGCTCTGGTAGATAAAGAGGGGCACTTTGTGCGTATGCGCCGGCTTTCCGCTCCGGAAGTGCTGACGTGGAAAAGTTTCAAGCAGGGGATGCTTGTCTGCCACCAGGCGTTTTTCGCCAAACGTTCTTTAGCTGAGCCGTACAACCTGCAATACCGTTTCTCCTCCGATTTCGACTGGTGCATCCGTATCATGAAGAAAGCGCGGACACTGCACAATACCCGCCTCACGATAATAGATTATCTGGACGAGGGTATGACTACCCGCAACCGGAAGGCGTCGCTGCGGGAACGCTTCCGTATCATGGTGCGGCACTATGGCTGGCTGAGCACCGTAGCTTATCATAGCTGGTTTTTACTAAGGGCTGTACTGAAGAAGTAAACGAAAAAAGGTGGGTACGAGGTTTGCCCGCTAAAGGTATTAAGCAAGCCGGGAGCTTTTTCAAAGCAAACCTGCAATCATCTTAAGAATTGTTTCCGCAATTCTTCCACCCCTTCCGATGCACCTTTTTGAATTACGTGTATCTGCCGCATGGAATGGGTGTCTACCGGTTTAGGGTCAATCAGATAGACTTCGGCATTACGCGGCACGTAGTTCAGCAGTCCTGCCGCCGGATAGACGTTCATCGAAGTGCCGATAATGACAAAGATATCCGCTTTCTCTACGTAGCGGATAGCTGTTTCAATCTGGGGCACGGACTCGCCGAACCAAACGATGAAGGGGCGGAGCTGACTGCCGTCGCCTGCCTTGTCGCCCAACTTCACTTCATATTCATCCGGTTTCAGTTCTTTTATATAATGGGGGTTATAGGGGTCGCGGCTGGAACAGACTTTCGTCAGCTCACCATGCAGATGAATGACGTGCTTGCTCCCGGCGCGCTCGTGCAGGTTGTCCACGTTCTGCGTAACGACTGTTACATTGAAGTCTTTTTCCAACTCTGCAAGTCCGATGTGTCCGGCATTCGGCTTTACATCCAGCAATTGTTTGCGGCGCTCGTTATAAAAGCCGATAACCAGCTCCGGATTACGGGCGTATCCTTCAGGCGTCGCAACCTGTTCCACCGGATACTTATCCCATAGTCCGCCTGCATCGCGAAAAGTACTGATGCCGCTCTCGGCACTCATTCCCGCACCGGACAAAACAACCAAATTCTTCATCTTCATATCTCCTTAAGATTCGTATAACCACGCAAATGTATGAATAATGCACGAAAAAGAAAGAAGTTATTTTCACTTACTAAGATTTTTTAATCTCAAAAAAACAAAATCATTCAAATAAAAGACGTACTTTTGCCATTCGTTAATTTGCAATAGGCTGGAAAAGAAATCGTTTCGGCCGCCAACAAAATCTTTTATGGATAAATTCAGTTATGCTATCGGCCTCGGTATAGGTCAGAATCTTTTAAGTATGGGTGCTAAGGGCATTGCAGTAAATGACTTCGCACAAGCAATCACGGATGTATTGGAAGGCAACCAAACGGTTATCAGCCACACGGAAGCCCGCGAAATAGTAAACAAATATTTCGAAGAACTGGAACAGAAAATGAATGCTGCCAACATCGAGCAGGGCAGGAAGTTCCTCGAGGAGAATAAAAAACGCCCGGGAGTGGTAACTCTGCCCAGCGGACTCCAATACGAGGTTATCAGCGAAGGTAATGTAGGCACATATGCCAAGGCTACCGACCAAGTGCAATGCCACTACGAAGGTACGCTGATTGACGGGACGTTGTTCGACAGCTCTATCAAACGCGGACAGCCCGCTATCTTCGGCGTAAACCAGGTTATTCCGGGCTGGGTGGAAGCCCTGCAACTGATGCCCGAGGGCGCCAAATGGAAGTTGTACATCCCCAGCGAGCTGGCTTATGGCGCACAAGGGGCAGGTGAAATGATTCCTCCACACAGCACGCTTATTTTTGAAGTGGAACTACTTAAAGTATTAAATAAATAATCTTAAAAGCAAAATGAAAAAAGTAACATTTATCTTGGCTCTTGCAGCAGCAGCCGGCTTGGCTTCTTGTACTGCACAAAGTCCGAAAGCCGACTTGAAAACGGACATCGACTCATTATCTTACGCTATCGGTATGGCACGTACCGAAGGTCTGGAACAGTATCTTGCACAGCAAGGTATCGATTCTACCCAGATGACGGAATTCATCAAGGGTTTCAACGAAGGTGCAACGAAAATCGATAAGAAAGATGTAGCTTACATGGCCGGCCTGCAAATCGGGCAAATGGTGAGCAAGCAATGGGTAGAGGGTTTCAACCAGCAGATTTTCAGCGGGGACTCCACACAGACTATCAGCCGTGAGAACCTGTTGGCAGGTTTCGTTGCCGGAGTCGTGGGTAAAGGTATCATGACCAAAGAAGAGGCGCAGAGTTTCATGCAGACTCAAATGGATGTCGTAAAGACGAAGGCGCTGGAAAAGAAATATGCCGACAACAAAGCGGCAGGCGAGAAATTCCTTGCGGAAAATAAGGGCAAAGAGGGTGTGGTAACTACTCCGAGCGGCCTGCAATATAAGATTATCACTAAGGGAACCGGCGCAATCCCTGCCGATACCAGCAAAGTGAAAGTAAATTACAAAGGTACTCTGATTGACGGAACTGAGTTCGACAGCTCTTACAAACGTAAAGAACCCGCTACATTCCGTGCCAACCAGGTTATCAAAGGTTGGACTGAGGCTCTCACCATGATGCCCGTAGGTTCCAAGTGGGAGCTTTACATCCCGCAGGAGCTAGCTTACGGTGCAAGAGAAACCGGTAGCAAAATCAAACCGTTCTCTACTCTGATTTTCGAAGTGGAACTGGTAGGTATCGAGAAATAAAACGATAATACGATAAAGTGACAGGACGGTAAGGTAGCGTACTTTACCGTCCTGTTGTTTTATTATCCTATCGCCCCCGCCGCTTTGTCACTTTATCACCTTATTGTCCTATCACTTTATCTCCTTATCACTTTTATGCTTTTTTTCTTTCCATTTTATAGATAAATTAAAATAAAGCCCTATATTTGCTTACTATTTGATAACAACAAGAACTTTACTTATTTACTATTATGGAAAAAATAGACAATCTCGACCGGCAGATATTGGAAATCATTTCCCAAAATGCCCGTATTCCTTTTAAGGATGTAGCTGCCGAATGCGGTGTATCGCGTGCTGCCATTCACCAACGTGTACAGCGCCTGATTGATTTGGGGGTCATTGTCGGCTCCGGTTATCATGTAAACCCCAAATCCCTGGGGTACAGAACTTGTACTTATGTAGGAATCAAATTGGAAAAAGGCTCTATGTACAAGGCGGTCGTTGCCGAGATGCAAAAAATTCCCGAAATAGTGGAATGTCATTTTACCACCGGCCCGTACACCATGCTGACTAAAGTATATGCCCGCGACAACGAACACTTAATGGATTTACTGAACAACAAGATGCAGGAAATTCCCGGTGTTACTGCCACGGAAACTTTAATCTCGCTAGAACAGAGCATTAAGAAGGAAATCCCTATTTGTCCGGAAAAGTAAGATAGGTAAAACGGTAGAGTGATAAGGTGGTAGGGCGGCGACACAGCGTAACGTGCACTACCATTTTATCACTTTTCATATCTTGGGTACACCGTATCATATGTTTCTCTATCGTACCATGTACCTGCCCTTTTATTTATACCGGCAATTCAATCCCTTTATCATCCCGTAACTTCACCATTCTATATATACACATGGATTTCTTAAACGAATATCATCTCTCAGGACTTGTCATCGGCATCTGTACCTTCCTCATCATCGGTTTTTTCCACCCCGTCGTAGTAAAAGCGGAATATTACTGGGGAACCAAATGTTGGTGGTTCTTCCTATTATTGGGAATCGGCGGCGCCATTGCCTCAATCTGTACCGAAAACATTCTGATAGCCTCGCTTCTCGGCGTATTTGCCTTCTCGTCATTCTGGACTATCAAAGAAATCTTCGAACAGGAAGAACGGGTAAAAAAAGGCTGGTTTCCCAAAAATCCTAAGCGGACTTATAAATTCTAAACCGGGAGAAGTCGTATTTTTGCCCGAAATGCTTGCATATTCCAAGAGAAAATACTACTTTTGTCCCCGATATCCGACATAAGGATACACCGGACTTGTAGCTCAGTTGGTTAGAGCAACAGACTCATAATCTGGAGGTCCCAGGTTCAAGCCCTGGCTGGTCCACGAAATATAAAACAAAGAAAATCAAGCCGTTACAAATAGTTTTGTAACGGCTTTTTTCTTGCATACGGGAACTTCTTGCACACAATTTGCACACAGCCTCTGGAAATAGATGACAATCAATGACAAACATGACACACCGGTAAATCAGACTGGTTTTCATCCTGTTTCTTTCTCTGACAGTCATTGCCTCACAGGTTAAGGCTTTCATTGCAATGCAAGTACGAAGAAAAGGGATAACCTACACACCAGTAGTTATCCCTTTTCTTCGCGATAAAATCAGAGTGAAAGGTGTGTTCTTCATAATTTCCCCCTCGTTAGACTCAATACACCACATCTGAGTAATATCCATCATCATATTTACAGCATTCCATATTCTTTGCACCAATAATAGAATGTTCCAATGCTATAATTGTATTTATGACAATTCTTTAAGCATGAATCGTACAACTCGTCTGTTTCTTCTTTCGTGTAATAATAACCATCATTCTTGTAGAAGCGACTGACGGCATGAAAAATATCCCTTCCTTCTTCTCCATATTCATTGGCTAAAGCGCAACCAATGCCAAACCAGCGGTGCCGGTTTCCCGTTATGTCTATCTGATTTACCTCTATCATCTGTAATATAGGTGCCATAATCAATGGTATACTCTGAACTCCTTTTGTTACAAGTCCTTTCAGAGCATTTTCAGATGGAATATGCTTCTTGATTTTTTTGACCGCCTGCTCAATCTTTCCGGCAAAAGTTACTGCATCCGGATTCAAAAACGGATTGGCATCATAAGAAGCGCCTCTAAGCCTTGACACGTTTTTGCAGGAAGAGTCAATGACAATGCCTTTCTCTCGAAAGTATTCTTCCAAAGCGTAGAAATGCTCTTTGTGAAATTGCGGAGATTCTATCGGAATCAGACAGAACACACCGTTCCCGCTGATTGACAGGCCACAATATGCGACATATTCAATGCCGCTTATTACCTCCGACTTCAATCTCTCAAAATCCGTAATGTCCGGGTTGTCTTTGCCGCCGTCAATGTCAATGCAGATAAAGCCACTATGACAATCCAGATTTTTATCAGAACAATAGGAGAATATCCCACTTGGAGTAATGCAAGGCAATTGAGCCTTTAACTCCCGCTGTTCGTTTTTATTGAAGATAGACCGGATGTGTTCTGCCGCTCCTTTGTAAAGGTCGGAGCAGACCCAATCCAATAACCTTACTTGCCTGACAGGAAGTTTTTCCCTGTAATTTTGAAACAAGCTTACTTTAGGATTTTTCATTTTTCTTTTTTTGAAGATTATTTATTATACTTTTTACTGGGTCGCTTTCATCTTCCAAGTTTTCCAATTCCGGATAATTATATTTTTCCTGTTTCTTCTCACAGAACACCCACGTTGCATTGTTAGTACACTTGGATTGAACATAGAACATCTTCTTGATACGCTCATTAAATGTCCGGTTATTGGCACTGTGCATATGCTGCTTCTCGCAATATTCAGTATATTTTTCATACAAAAAACTGAGTTCAATATGTTGAATATTTGCATTTTTGCGTTCCGTGTTCGATGGAGGCACAGTTGCAATCCATCCTTCATCCTGAATAAATTGCAGAACGGTATTTGAGCGAACTTTATATTCCTCAAGCATACGGCTTGCCAATTCGGATTCTGTGAAATCCTCATTTTCAAGTAGCCGCTGAATACCTGCTATAACCCGGTTGAATATACCCGGCAATTCTTTTTTTAACTTGTCCGGCAGTCTCTTGTCACGTTTTTCTTTGGGGATAGTCACGTCAAAAGGAAGGATTATCCACCTCCTGAAAAATGCGACGTTAGCCTCCGTCTCCTTTGGCAAAGAGTTTGTGTTGAATATGAATTTGCAGGTATAGTCCCGCAAAATCCACACATCTTTATATAATGTTTTTACTTCAACATCTTCACCGCTTATGAGCTTCTTTATCATATCTGGGTTACACTTTCCACCCAATTCTGAGGAATAGTTCAGGAGTTTCCCGCTAAGCTGGGCTCGTGTATTGGCATCAAAAGACAATGCTGCCATAGAAAACCCCGTAACATGCTCCTTTCCGAGAATCTCCTTTACCAATTCGTAGATTACTCCTTTGCCATTTGCCCCTTCGCCATATAACATCATGCTTCTCTCTAATTTCAAGTAGCTTGTCGGGATAAAACAATAGCCAATCATTTCCATAAGTACGTCTTGTGCGGCCTTTTCCGGTAAAACCTCGTCAAGGAATTTATCAAACTTCTCACATGTGGCATCTGGGTCATATTTAAATGGAAGTTGGTATCTGATTAGGTCACCTTTTTGAAAATCCCTCAGTTTGAATTCTCCATTTTCATATTCAAGAGTTCCGTTTTTCATGTTTACGAGAATCTTCGGTTTATTCGTATCAACATTGCCTTTCTGGGGAGGACAATTATAATCGGAGACCAATTGGACGAGCAACTTTTTCTTATTCACTTCGCTTTCTGCTTCTATAGGTAGGAATCCTGCCTTTATTGCTACTAATGCAAGTAAATCGGAAGCGAGAGATTCCTCTATCTTTTCCCAATATGCTCCATTATAATAATGCAGAAAACCATCCAATACCAATAAGCCTGAACCTGTCTTGTCTGCAATACTTCTCAATATCTTGGAAATATATACAAATTTTTCTTTCAGAAGAACATTTACATGTGGATTCCCTGAATCATCATGTCGAATCAAGTCTTCTCTATTGTACATATAACATTCTTCCAATTTAATTTCTTCAAAAGGGATTTTAGGCATACTTTTTATAATTTGTCCAAGCATTTCTTTACCCCTTATGAACTTTTGCATGGGCGTTTCTTTAGCGCATATATTTATCAAATCATTTAGTTCCATATATTTTGGTATTTAATGTATATAATGTTTCTTTGTTATGAAGTTTGTTTATCTGCGATGATACCCAATTTTCCAATTCTTGCGGTTGGAAATATACCCGACTGTTTGACTTACTATGTGGAATATGGCAACCGGAAGTCAGTTTGTATAGTTTTGACTTGCTGATAGGGAATCCCAAATTTCTCATATAAGCCAATGCCTGGTCGATGTCCAAATACTTCGGTATGTTCTCCGGTTTGTCCATTTTACTCGAAAGCATACTCTTGATTTCTTCAATTTCCTGAATCAGATAGTCTATCTGTTCCGGCAGAGTATTGTAATCGGTCTTTTCTCTTGTCATGAGCTTTTCTTTTTTTTGTTTGATGCAAAGGTATGGAGTCTGAAACAGAGCATAAAAAGGCACGTTTGGGCACATTTAGGCACGATTCATATATCGTTAATAACCAATGTTTTGTATCTTTGCAAAAACATGATGATATGCCAAAGAAAAGAATACCGATAGACAAGGAACGCTTTGAAACTCTGAAAAATGAACTAATCAAAGTTTCAGGAATAGATTTAAGTTCGGACAATGCCTATTCCGATTTGTCCGAGTATATAAGGAAACAGAGCGAGAAGAATTTTCCGTCCCGAAAGTTTGAGGACGGGAAAGCAATCCAGCAATCGGAGACAATCAGCGTCGATACACTGCGAAGATATTGGGGTGATAAAGATTCGGAAAAGCGAATGACTCCGGACATTGGGAAACTGTCTTTTATGGCCCGTGCATTGGGATATAAGGACTGGGAAACCTTCTGTCATGGGTACAAGCAGACCAATACGGATTTCGATGTGGAGAAGGGATTTAGCGGAATGGACTATTTCAAGTTTTCTTCATTGTACAAAGGTGAAATAGTCTGTATAGGTTGGTATCCCCGGAAATATTGCCGGTTGAAGTTCTTGGGAGAATATTCTTTTGAGGTCATTGAATCTTGCGGGATGAGAAGTGAGGTCGGCCGCCGAATCGAAACTTCCGGTTTTTCTCTTGCCCCTGCATCAGACGAAACTTTTCCGGAAGTCATAATAGAGCCCTTGTATGAATATCAGGAAGAACTATGGGATGCCATAGAAAACTTCAATAAAGAAACCTGTCCTCACGAACTCTTTTTATAGGATAAAGCAAAAAGTGAACTAAGTGAATGAAGTGAAGCATATTTCTATATAATCTATTATAGACAAAATAATCAATATTGATTTCTCTATTTATACATTTATAAAAAAATACTTCACTTCATTCACTTAGTTCACTATGTAAAGATTTTCTATCCTACAGTTTATTCTTCCATATTCGAGTTTTTTCTGCTCCCTTATATTGGGTATAGGTGGAGGGTAGAAAACTCGGTGACGGAGACGAAAACGGCCTTATTTCAGGTATAACGGGATAAGACTTTACCCTGCCTTTTATGGGTGATTCTATTTGCAAAAAATCGTTGATAAATAATGATTTATGGTAGAATGCAACTTAAATATCGCGTTGTCTCTTGTATTCAAAGAACGGTTGTTTGAATGTTTTCTGTGAGAGTTCAATAAAGAAATTGTCATAAGGAGTTGCCTGTGGTAGCCGACCTATTATTTTAGAGACGAAATCATTTTCTTTTTTGTCGTAAGGTTGTCTTGATTCGCACTCATCCAATACCTCGTTAAAGGCGTTCAGTGCAAGTCCTGCTTCTCTCCAGACTTTTTCGGACTCATAATAAAAACCGCCATGATAACACGGAAAACTGTCCGGCGGCTTGATTCCAAGCGGGCAAGACGGATTCCATGCTACTTCCCGATATGCCCTAAGCCAGTTTCCTTTTTTGCCGAGCGTATCATCGAAGCCGAATTGTGTCGCCACATAAAAATCTCCGATTACCCGTTCCCCGTTTTCTTCCCTGAATCTTTTTAGACTCAGTTCCTCACAAGTTTCCATTATTGAGTCCATGCCCCAAGGATTCATTGCTCTCATTGGCGTACAGATTACTCCGTCATTCCAGCACCATTCCTCTGCATATTGCTTGGGAAAATACTGTTTCCCGATTTGTACGGGAGTTATCAGTTCGTAACAGTCTATTCTTATTGCCATTTGCTTATAACTTTAAGTGTAAAAAGACTCCCTTGCTTTTGAAAGCAAGGGAGGACGATTATTTTAAAGGTTTAACTTCCGCTGCCAGATTACGGCCTGATTGGGGGTCCGCTCCCGGATAATTTGCGCGAACCCAATCTTCCAGCGCTTCACGTCTTCTGCTTCCGGTGAACATCTGTGCCTGAAGCCTGTCTCCGATAAACGTTTTGCTTATGGGTTTTGGGCCGTTACATTGGATTGTGCCTTTTATTCGTATCTCATACAGTTGTTCTTTGTTTTCGTTTTCGTATTTGTGGGTGCTATCATTGCTGTGACGCCTATGGGTCTGATTTGTCTTGGAGTGTTTGCATCCAAATAGATTTTCTATAAATTCACGAATGGAATCGTAAATGGATTTTATTAATTTGTAAATTAAATACAACCCGTAAAGTGCTATTCCGGGAACCGCTATCCATTTTGCAATAAAATCTACGATAGGGTCGATAATAGAAACATCTTCTGTCATAATAAGCTTTATTTTAAACGTGAATAAACCTTGAAATCGTTGCGGTAAACCGTCTGTAATACGCTGTCAATTTTTCTTTGGGTAAGATAATGACGGCGGATGAAACTCCCAATACGATTATTCCAATTACATATATCATGATTGAGACGATGAAATCGAGCAGCGCGCCAAACATGATTATCCCTAATGCGGTCAGGATAATTATAAATATGATTTTAGGGTACAGCATAAAGATTTAATTGTTGATGTATTTTTTGATAATCAAAAATTCCGAGATGCCTGTCAATATTCCTATGCCTCCTAAATAGGTATGAAAGCCATTATCGCTTCTATATGAATCCCAAGACCAATTGATTAACGAATTCCAACTGCTTTGAAATATATTCTTGTCTTCAATGGTCAATATCATCATCGCAAGAATCAATGATATGATAGGCAATAGCAGTATCCATTTGCTGTAATTCTTGATTTCTCCCCAAAGTCTGAACATTTGGAAAAGGATAAATACCGGTAAGCATATTTTAAATATGGATAAAACTAATTGAACGGTTCCATAGATGTTTCCACCTCCAAAAATGAAGAATGCTAAAACATATCCCATTATTAACCATACTCCTTTCGTAGAGCGCATGAATGGGGGAATCAAACCGAAGAAAAGCAATGCGCTCCAAATTGTGTTTTGTTTCCAGTTCGCACTTTCTAAAAGAGCCGGGTCAATAATATTAATCCCGATTAATGAGATAAAACCTATTGTGACAAGGTAACAAGGCCAAAATAATGGGATAAGTTTTTCATTGTCTTTGGCCATTAGATTGATAATCCTTATAGAAGAGGAGCCTTGAATTTTTTGAATCATCGCAGTTTCTTTTTCTTGCGATGCTTCATCTGTTTGGGGGCATTGTTCTGTGGCAGAAATAACTTTATTTGTTTCCATTGTGTATTTTTTTATGTCGTTCGCATAGTAAGAGTGACGTTGCTTTAAACTATAAGGAAAGATACTTTTCTATTTCAAAGGTTTAACTTCCGCTGCCAGATTACGGCCTGATTGGGGTTCCGCTCCCGGATAATTTGCGCGAACCCAATCTTCCAGCGCTTCACGTCTTCTGCTTCCGGTGAACATCTGTGCCTGAAGTCTGTCTCCGATAAACGTTTTGTTTATGGGCTTGGGGCCGTTACATTGGATTGTGCCTTTTATTCGTATCTCATACAGTTGTTCTTTAGCATTACTACTGTGAGTCTGAGATGCAAATACTGCCTTCCTTTTTTTACCGTTTTCATAATGGCTTAATGCGAAGTCCGATTCTTGCTTTTCTTTAGATAATACTTTCTTGACTGCCAATCCTCCTACGATGGCCAGGGCTGCTAATTTCCAATTCATACAATAATCATTTTTTTATGTAACAAGATTCTATGATAGTTTCAACTTCTTCTTTATCAATGGCTACCTCTTTTGCTATTTCCATCAGGTATAATCTTTCAGAGGGATGTATCTTTCCGTCCGCATTCATTACAGAGGCTAAACCGGCAATGGTATTTATGGCGTACATCTTTTCCTCCTTAAATATGGAAAGGTCTGTTTTTAGAAGTGTCGATTTGCATATAAGCATTGACAATTCCGTTTTCTTTTCTATTGAAAGGTCTGATTCGTCGATAACCTGCTGAATCAAAGTTCTCTCTTCTTCGGCCAGTTCATCGTCAATATGAGCCATGTTTATCAATAATCTGACACGTTGTTCCTGTATTTCGCAGAAAAATTCTTGCTTGATTATATCTCCTAAGAATAAGTTTTGTGCGGCTTTTACGATGCTATAAGTAATCAAGGCATCTAAAGAAGAACCGATGACACCGCTGACGACCGGAATGCACTTTAGAAGTCCGCTTGTGCCCAGCATTTTTGGAGCAAGTTTTTCCGCTATTTTAGGAAGAAGCGACTTTAGTCCGCCTTCGAGCATTTTCTTTTTTGCGACACTCGAAGCTTGTGCGCCTAACAAAGAGATGAAAGCGAGTTGTTTTACTTCCTCATCTTCGGGGTCTCGACCGGCAAGGCAGGCTATGGCATTTACCAGACGCAATTGGAGAAAAAATACGGAGGCAACATTGGCCGGTAAGGACCAAAAGCCGCCTAAAGAGGTTAAAAGTCCGATTCCTGAAATCTTTGGCAATTCGTATTTTATCAGGTTATTGCTTGCTTCGGTGATGGATTTTGATGTCAAACGATATTCTTCGGAAAGTTGTATGGCGTTTGCAAGTCCCAATGGCATATCATTGCTCAAAGTCTGGTCGTACGCCCAGTTGAGTGAGGTTTCCAACGCTGCGCAGGTATTGATGCCCTTTCCTTGTTTGAGATTGGCAATAACAGGATTGTTCATTAATGTTTTCAATGATTCACTATAGTTCATATTGATTCTTTTCTGGGGTGAAGGAAATTTATTTGGTTTTCTTTAATCAGCTTACGGGCTTTTGAGATATATTCCTTTTCAGGCATATCCTCATATTGTATCACCGATTGATTCCAGTCCATGATGCGATTGGGATTGTATAATTCAAGGCTGATGGCTTTAAGTAGGTTCTTTGTCTGTTTCACTATTGTATTCGACTCCTCTTTTTTATCCGTAATGAAAGCACAATGAGCCGGGATTAAACAATAATTCCATAACAGGCCAAAGTATAAAGGATTGTCTGTTTTATCCCAAATATGCGCTATTATGTAGTTGATGATATTACTTTGTGCCCCACAGCTGACTTTATACTTTGTACTGTTGAAAATCATTTGTTTGGGATAATAATTTCCGTCCCGGTCGAAACAAATCCTTATTTTTGTTTCCTTGTGGAATAAAGCGTTTTCCGGATTGTCGGTAAAACGGACTGCTTCACTTCTTCCTTTGAAATTAGGGGTCGTGGTTTTTACTTTATGCTGAAGGAAGAATGCCGTGTTTGAAGTGTATCGTACCGGAACAGCTTGTCCCATACGGATATTAGTCCTGAGGTTTATAGCCTGTTTCCTGACAGCTTCTTTCTCAAAAAACAGAGTGTGCTTAAGAATATGTTTTATTAATTCATCTTCAGAGGGAAAAAGCCCTTTGAATGCTTCAAGCCCGTCTATAATGTCCATATCGGCAAGATTCATTCTTCCCAACCCCCGAAAGAAGAATTAATAAAATGCGAAAGCGTGAGGGCTGTAACTTATTTTAAGAGATGGGCGTCTGGAAATGCCTTGAACTAAAACAAGCAACAGTCCCCCACGCCATATACGGATATGACGCGAGAGATGCTAACTTATTCCCGTTCAATAGTAGTTTTCCAGACTTTATCTCTGAGAATCAGTTAAACACTTTCGTGTACCTTAAATTCTAAATATGTCCGTCATGCTTCCACGACATGGCAAAGTTAGATAAAATAGAGTACATCGCAAAGCTTTTCATCTCCGAAAGAGACTGTTGCGGTTACAAAATTAACTAATCTTCTTCATTCAGGAGCTTTTCAATCAGGGCTTCGCTTTCCTTTTTTTCCTGTTCCCAATCTTCAAGCTCTTTTTCAATCTTCCGGAAATAGTCTTCCCCGAGTCCTTTTTCTTCAAGTGTCCTGTCATATTGGGCAAGTATTTTATCCGCCCATGAATCGTCGGTTTCCGGTTCGTCGTTTTCGTCGTCGATGATTGCTTCCAGCAATTCTTCAACCGTACAACTTTCTTGTTCCCGGTTGGATTCTTCAGGAGATGCAGATTCTTCCACCGGAAGATTCTGTTCGGGTTCCGGTTGTGGGATTTCCACAGTTTCCGCCTTTGCTTTTGACTTTGCCCTTTTGGCTTTGGCCGGTCTGGATTCCGTTTTCACGGCTTTTTCAGTCCGGGTTTTCTTTCTTTGTGTCATAATGTATCATTTAATGTTTTGTTTAGATGCCGAATCATTCGGTTAATACATATATCCCCGTTCCTGTCAGAATATAAGGGAACAGGCTTTTTTAACAGCCGCTTTTCGGGTTTCAAACTCTCGCACCGGGTATTTAGCAACGAGAAAAGCCCGAATTCCCCAAACAAGGGAATCGGGCTGAATGGCGAAGTATTGACAATATAAGGCATATATGTTTATAAGAATGAGGTTAATAAGTTAGTATTCTTAGCTCGTTCTTCTTTCTCGAAACTCGCCAGATACGCTTCCGTAGTCCTTAGGTCTGTATGCCCCAAAGATTCGCTGATATAGGAAATGTTCGCTCCGCTACGTTTCAATACGGTGGCGTATGAATGACGTGCCGTGTACGTGGTGATATTTCCTATGCCCAATTCTTTTCCTATCAGTTTCATGCGTTTGTTGATTCGTTTGACCACATCACGGGTTACAGCTTTCTTTTCAATGGCAGTTTCTCCTCCTTTCAAATAAGGGAATATGTAATTTCCTGGTAAAGGTTTGTTGCCCCATTTATCGATTATGGCTTGCAGTTGGGAAGAAACGGTTGCACGGATTTCTTTCCGGTTTTTTGTTGTGCGTTCAGTTTTCTGTCTTACGAAACATATTTCACCGTCTACAATATCCGAAAACTTTAACTTCAGCATATCTGTCGGGTTTATTCCGTTGCATAAGTAGATGAACAGCCAAAGGTCTTTATATCTGTTCGTGGTTTCATTTTCACTTTTATAATTGAATATTGCTTTTAACTGTTCCTTTGTCAGTCCCTTCTTTCTTCCGATACCCGTTTTTATTTCAAACAGTCCTTTTCCAAAAGGATATTGTGATTCTTTGATGATACCGGCCCTTTTTGCTTCGTTCATTAAAGTCCGAATATTTCTCATGTGCATCCCAATAGTTGAAATACTTCTTGTTTTCAGCCAGGCTCTTTCGCATTTTTGCAGCCATTCGACGGTAACGGCATTGAACGGGATTTCTTTGCCGCCCACTTCTTCGACCATGACAAGGGTACATTTGAAGAATTGCATTGTACCGATTCTTTCTTCGTTTTTCAGTTCCTCTATTTTGGCACGTATGGCATTGTTTAAAGTGTCACCGGTAGCTTTCCCCAAACGCAGGTTAAGCGTATTGAAAGAAAATGTTCCTTTTTCCGCCAATGTTTCGACATTCATACGGACTAAAGAAAAACTGCTTTCAATGGCTTGTTTGATTTTCCGGCTTTCGGAAGATTTACTTTCCGGCAGTTTGTGCCATTCTTCACGTGTCATGCAAATACCAATGGAATAATACTTTGGTTTCTTTTGATAATACACCTTGACTTTGACAGGAAATTTGCCCTCTTTATTGGGGGTACGGGCATCAAGTACCGTAGATACTACGATACCATCTTTCAAATATGTGAACATAATTTTTTAGGAATTACCCGCAAGCGGAATTGCTTACGATAGTCTATATATCCCCGATTTCCGGGAAATATAAATTGAAAGACTGTTCTTAGCGGGTATTGATATTATTATCAAATGCCTTTAAAGCGGGGTATAGCAAGAGATATAAGCACAAGATTGTTATAAGATATTTCGGAAGATATAGCCTAAACAGCTGTAAATAAGCAAACTTTTTGTGGCAATATTTGTTTTTATAACAAATTAGAGGTAATTTTGCCACAGAATTAAAGGAGGAACTCATGAGAACGATAAATCAAACTATTGGAGAGAATCTAAGGAAGATTAGAGAGTTGTCCGGTTTCACGCAAGAACAGATAGCCAAATCTATCGGGATTGAGCGTTCTGCATATAGTAATTATGAAGGGGGCACAAGGGAAGTTCCGTATGATATTTTAGAACGAATCTCAAACATGTTCGGTTGTGAACCTTTCATTTTGTTTGAAGATAATATCCAAGCCGATAATGAAATTATGGCTACCGCTTTCAGAATCTCTGATTTGGAGGATAATGATTTAAAAGAAATTGCAAATTTCAAGGATATTGTGAAATCATATCTTAAAATGGAACGAATCGCACAGGATGAAGCCGAATAAGTTTATCATAGAAAAACAAGTATCAGCATTTCGCGCGGACAACGGACTTAGCGCGTCCGAACCGGTCACATTGAAAAGCCTGCTTTTGAAATTAAACATACTTACGGTATTCAGACCTCTGTCTGATAATTTCTCAGGCATGTGTTTGAAGGACAATTCCGGGCATCGTTTTATGCTTATCAATTCCAATCAGCCACGTGGAAGACAGCATTTTACAATTGCCCACGAATTATACCACTTGTTTATAGAGGAAAAACCGACACCACACAAATGCAATCCCGGATATAACAAGAACATTGTAGAACAAAGTGCCGACATGTTTGCTTCTCTATTATTAATGCCTGAATCCGGAATTTGCCAACTGGTACCGGAGAATGAATTAAAGACTAAAAACATTTCTATGGCAACAATTTTGAAACTCGAACATTACTTCTCTGTTTCTCGTTCAGCCTTGTTGTATAGATTGTTGAATATAGGTCTCATGTCAGAAAGCACACGTTCCCGATTTGCTGAAATGGGAGTGAAATACTCTGCAAGGTGTTTCGGATATGATACGGCCTTATACGAAGCCGCAAATGAAGGTTTGGTTATCGGTGATTTTGGAGAAAAGGCACGCAATTTATTCGATAAAGAGAAAATCTCGGAAAGCCATTATATGGAGTTGCTCGGTAAAATAAATATCAATGGGACACAAGAAAACGAAAATAGTACTCGATGCTGATGTGATTATCCATTTTATAGAAGCGGGTAACTTTTCACTATTGCCGGATATATTCCCCGAATATGAATATATAATATTGGATGTGGTTTATAATGAAGTTTCAAAGAACAATAAAACGAAAAGCTTCATAGATAACTATCTTCATCATTTCCCAAAACTGAAACAAGAAACATTTGCTCCAAAAGGAGAATCAATGAAAGAATATTTTTCATTGCAACGAGTATTGGGAAAAGGAGAAAGTGCCTGTATGGTATATTGTAGGGATAATAGAGATGTATTGGGGAGTAGTAATTTAAGAGATATAAAGGAGTATTGTTCAAAGAACGGCATAACTTATTTAACCACTCTTGATTTTCTATATTATGCTTATTGCAGAAAGAAAATGACCCGGCAGGAATGTACGGAATTTATGCAAGCAGTAAATGATGCAGGCAGTAAACTTCCTGTCATCGATATAACCCAATATATATGTACCGTGCAAATCTAATTGCACACAATTTGCACACATCTCAGGAAAGCAGAAGAAATAAAGAGATACCATTTGAAAAAGAAATACTATCTTCGGCATTGGTTGTCAGGCTCTAAGGATAAAGGAAGAAATGCTGTGCAAAGGGTTGAAAATAAAATATTTGCGACTCATAATCTGGAGGTCCCTGGTTCAAGCCCAGGCTGGTCCACAAACTAAATGGCTCATCTCTAACGGGATAGAGCCTTTTTTAGTTCGTAGAACCTCCGGATAGGAGTCTGTTGTTTTGGCATATTTAGTGCAGTCTTAGGTATTTGTTGACTAATTAAAACATTACTAATATACTGACTATCAAAGCAGAGATTAAGAAGAGTGAACTTAAAACTGACGGAACGTACAATATTAAGATTAGATTTACTTTAGACCGTAAAATCAAAAAGCTATCAACTAATCTATTTGTAATATCAAAAGACCTCTCCAAATCCCTAAAAATTAAAGATGATACCCCTATTAAGAGAGAAATAGACAGACTTGCTCTCTATTATATAGAGCTGTGTCTAAGCCTAAAGTTAGACCAAAACATCGAACACTTGGCGACATTTTCGATTATTTGAATGATGAATGAGAGAAAAAACAAGTAATAGACTTCATTAAGTTTAGCAGTGAATGGATAGTCTCAACCACTTATAAAGGTTCAAAATAAAATACAGCCTGACATAAATAAAGGAAGGATTGCACGGAATTACACGTTTTTTTCTTAAATTTATCCGTGATTTCCACCTAACCCATACTTTAAAATAGAAAGGTATATGATACCTTTTATCACAAGAAAGATTTATATTATGAAATACGGAGTAACTCGACATACATTGCTTATCACCGCCGGAATAATATGGTTGCTGGCGGGAGCAAATATTCTGCGTATCGGTTTGACCTGTTGGATAGGCGATGACCACTACTGGCTGTTCAAAGTCTGTGAAACAAGCCTTATTTTCCTTTTATTTTTCGGCATCATCTTTCATAAGTTATATAAAAAACATACTCTCCGCATTTCACAGAAGAAAGGAAAACACTGTCCTTTTTCTTTCTTCGACATTAAAGGTTGGATTGTTATGGTATTCATGATTACCGCCGGAGTAGTCGTACGTACCTGCCACCTGCTTCCGGACTCTTTCATCGCCATTTTTTATACCGGATTATCCCTGGCACTTATCGGAACCGGGGTGCGCTTCATCAGATATTGGTGGAAAAACAGAAACTTGGAGTAGTCCCGCTCTCCCCAATATAAACAAGTACGGCTTATTCTTCCGGATTCACCGGTTCATACCCGGAATTCACCGGTTTTCCAACTGTAGCCACCCGGAAAGTATTGAGCAGGATAAAGATTCGGCCTACTTTTGCATCATCAATCATAAAAAAACAGAAACAATGGAAGACAAACAAAAATTTCCTTTTCGCAAAAGTTACGGCAAGATGCTGACAGCTTCACTCTTCATCCTTGCAGGATTATTACTGTTTGCCCGTAATGCGGGTATATTGGCAGAAGAATGGTTCGACCTTCTAATGGCATGGCATTCACTTCTTATCATAGCAGGGGTATATACAATTACGCGCCGACGCTATCTGCCGGGTACTGCCTTACTATTGGCAGGTATCTATCTCTTAGGCGGTAAACTCATGCTATTCCCCGACAACTCCCAGGCAATGTTCTGGCCTTTGATTCTTATTCTTACCGGTGTATTCGTTATCAGCCCACACCGGAAGCACCGGGAAAGACATGGAATGCGATATGCCAAAGCAATGTCGAATACGGCAAATGCAAGAATGAGAGCTCAAGAGGGACGGAAATGCCGGTCGGAAGACGGTTTTCTATATTCGGACAGTTCATTTAGCGCCGTACGCCACGTTGTGTTGGACGAATTGTTTAAGGGGGGCGACATACATGCTTATTTCGGCGGTGTCGTTATCGACCTGCGCCACACGCATATAGCCCCCGGCGAGACTTACATAGACCTGGACTGCAACTGGGGAGGAATAGAGTTATTCGTTCCTTCCGAATGGGAAGTACAGACAGCATGCAACTGTTTCTGCGGCGGTTGCGAGGACAAACGTTGGAAAGGGACAGGGACAGAGCCGGAACAAGGAGAACGGGTGCTTGTTATTCGCGGAAACGTATCGTTCGGAGGTATAGAAATTAAAGACTGACGTATGGAAACACATCCAATAACAGCTTATTCTTATCGCCGGATTCCGATACTCGCCCTTGCGCTCCTTCTGGTAATCGTTCATACCGCACTGTTGCGGTACTATGTCGGAGCAGATTGGATACCAGCCTTGATAGACGGGATTACGACAATCGGGTGGTTTACGGCATTATCTTATCTGGCATGGTTTATAGTAGGTACGGTTTCCATATACAAGACAAATCTCATTACATCCGTAACCGTCCTCTTATTGTGGCTGGCAGGTAGTTTCATGGTTTGCGATGTCATGGCGAGGATAGCAGGCATGCCATACATTCCGTTTGCCTATACCGTACCTTTCCGTCTTTTATTCGGCATACCTGCCTGGACAGCCATACTTTTGTGGTATCACCTGCAACCGGCGGCCTATGCATCTCCGGAAGATACGGACTTTCCGGCTCCCGGACAGAAAGAAAGCCCTGCGGAGGCGTTGCCACAAGAAGAGCTTATCGACCGCATCACCGTAAAAGACGGTTCACGCATACATATTATCAAAATAGAAGAACTGCTCTACGTGCAAGCTTGTGGAGATTATACCACTCTGGTAACCTCTCACGGAGAATACATCAAAGAGCAAACAATGAAATACCTCGAAACGCATCTGCCTGCAGACAGGTTTGTCCGTGTCCACCGTTCGAGTATCGTAAATATAACACAAATTTCCCGCCTCGAACTTTTCGGGAAAGAAACATACCAACTGATATTGAAGAATGGAACAAAACTACGGGTAAGCCTCACAGGATACCGATTGCTGAAAGAACGGTTAGGAATATAAACCGGAAGTATACGTCTTTTTCAAAGCCACTACAAACGGGTGTATCCTTCCGACCGGACAAGACAGCTGTAACCCGATTCTGGCATTACAACAGCCGGCCGTATCATTTTCCCCATCTGCAATGAAGCGGGCTTTGCCATATTTCGATTATCTTTGTACGCACAAGGATAACCAGAATATGATAAAGTTTATAAAATATCTGTTTTTTGTTTGTATGCCAGCTATCGTCCTAAGCGGATGCCGCCGGCAGCCTTCCACACAAACCACCGCCACAAGATACGGACAAGTGGAACAGCAAAGCACCTCTACGCAACAGCGGAGAACGGACAGTATAGCAAGCGTCGTATCCTCCATACTCCCCGCCAAGAGTGAAATGGCCTGTTACCTGGACTCACTCGGTTTCGTCAATATTGCCGAAGCAGACAGCAGCATCGCGATAGACCTGATGTACACCCGTGCAGACAATTTCACAGGGCAGGTACTTTATGAGGACTTTCACGAAGCCTACCTTCACCCCGAAGCAATGGCAAGCCTGTTGAAAGCTCAAAAACTACTGAAAGAATCGCATCCCGGTTACAGCCTCATCGTTTACGATGCGGCACGCCCCATGTCCGTCCAGCAAAAGATGTGGGATGCAGTAAAAGGAACATCCCGATATATATACGTATCCAATCCTGCTCGGGGCGGTGGCCTGCATAACTACGGAATGGCCGTAGATATCAGTATCCTCGACGCACAGGGACGGCCGTTGCCAATGGGCACTCCCGTGGATTATCTCGGCAAAGAAGCCCACATCACCGGAGAGGAACGGTTAGTACAAACCGGCAGGATAACCGCGCAGCAATTGGAAAACCGCCGGCTCCTGCGTAAAGTAATGAAAGAAGCCGGTTTCCGCCCGCTTCCCAGCGAATGGTGGCATTTCAACCGTGTCAGCCGGCAGACTGCCAAAGAGAAATACCGGCTTATTCCATAGATTATTTCTATCTTTGTACCCACCACATTCGACCGACACCTATGACACTGACTGAAGAAACACTCCGCTTTATCCGCGAGCACCGCAAAGACGATGTACGTAACCTTGCCCTGCAGGCACGTAAATATCCGACAGTAGACATGCCTGCCGCTATCACCCAAATTGCAGGACGCCAGGCAGCTGAGAAAAAAGTGCCTACTTGGGCAGGGAGGGAAGACATCCTTTACCCAGCACACCTTTCCATGGAACAATGTTCCTCGGAGGCCACGGCGCGCTACAAGGCAGAAGTGGTCTTAAAATCAACAGATAGCGATTACGAAACGTTTACCGACCTCACAGGCGGATTCGGCATCGACTGCGCTTTCTTATCGGCCTGTTTCAAACGGACTACCTATGTGGAATGCCAGGAGATATTATGTGAAATCGCCGCCCACAACTTCCCCCTTTTAGGCCTGGAACACATCACCGTTTGCCATGAGGACAGTATCCGGTATCTACAAACAATGCCACCTGTCGACTGGATATTCATAGACCCTGCCCGCCGCGACGGACATGGCGGCAAGACAGTAGCAGTCAACGATTGCGAGCCCAACGTATCCTCTCTGGAAGAAACGCTACTGGGAAAAGCGCGACATGTCTTAGTCAAATTATCTCCCATGCTGGACCTGACCCTTGCCTTGCACGATTTAAAACATGTACAAGCCGCCCACATCGTTTCCGTCAACAACGAATGTAAAGAACTGCTCCTTGTACTGGAACGTACGGCAGATTTATCTGCGGATGAAATCCCTATCCATTGCGTCAACCTCACAGCATCGCAAACCTCCTCAATCATCCGGTTCACCCGGCAGCAAGAGAAAGAATATCCATGCCCATACACTTCCACACTGAAAACATATCTGTACGAGCCTAACGCCTCTATTCTGAAAGCCGGAGCATTCCATAACATTTCCCATATCTATAAGGTGGAAAAGCTACATCCCAACAGTCATCTTTACACTTCCAACGAATATATACCGGATTTCCCCGGGCGTAAGTTCCGCATTACCGGTAGTGGCGGCCTTAATAAGAAAGAACTCCAAGCATTGGCAGGCACCGAAAAAAAAGCCAATCTCACCATACGCAATTTTCCCGCCAGCGTAGCGGAGCTGCGTAAACGGCTGAAATTAGCGGAAGGCGGAGACACCTACCTGTTCGCCACTACTCTTGCCGACAAAAGAAAGTTGCTGATTGCCTGCAAACCACCAACTGCCGACGGACTTTGACCCCATTGCCCCGGCGCGCAGCCAAGACAGTCCTGACATATGACGAGGATATATCCGGTATACGGTAAAAGTACATCCCGTACACGATAAAAGTGTATCCGACGCACAGTAATACTTCCCTCTCCCGTAACAGGATTGTAACTACATTGTTACCCGTTCTTCAATTCTCCGTAAAATCGACGTAACCGCATACCTGTACTTTTGCGGCAAATCATTAACAGATAAACGACAGGTATGAAACAGATTGTAAGGACATTCTTAATTTTGTTCTTATTCGCCACAGCCGGCAACACGGCTATGGCGGATGAAAAGGAGAATATCGTCAAGCAAGGTGCGATACGCGGCCGTATCATCGATGTTGCCAAACAGACCCTTCCGGGCGCCTCAATCTATATTGAGAAATTACATACGGGTGTAACGAGCGATGTCAACGGTTTCTATACATTTCCCAACCTCGCACCGGGAACCTATACGATAAAAGTAAGCTATGTGGGATACGCACCCGCCGAACTCAAAATCACAGTTCCCGCCGGACGCACATTGGAGAAAGACGTAGTGCTGAACGAAGGAATCGAACTTCGGGAAGTAGTTGTAGGCGGTGCTTTTCAGGGGCAGCGCCGCGCCATTAACGCGCAGAAAAGTAATCTGGGGATTACCAATGTGGTATCTGCCGACCAGGTAGGCAAGTTCCCCGACTCCAACATCGGCGATGCCCTGAAACGCATCTCCGGAATCAATGTACAATACGACCAAGGCGAAGCCCGCTTCGGACAAGTACGCGGCACAAGCGCCGACCTCAGCTCAGTAACAATCAACGGCAACCGTATCCCCTCTGCCGAAGGAGACACACGTAACGTGCAGCTCGACCTGATTCCGGCGGACATGATTCAAACTATTGAAGTGAATAAAGTGGTAACCCCAGACATGGATGCCGATGCTATCGGCGGTTCTATCAATTTGGTAACGAAGAATTCGCCCTACAAACGTACCATTGCAGCAACCGCAGGAAGCGGCTACAATTGGGTCAGCCAAAAAGCACAGCTTAATCTGGGATTCACCTACGGCGACCGTTTCTTCGATGACAAATTAGGATTAATGGTGTCCGCTTCCTATCAGAACTCACCTTCCGGTTCCTACGACACCGAATTTATGTGGGAACAAGACGAAAACGGCAAAGTGTACGTCAACGACTACCAGATTCGCCAATACTATGTTACCCGCGAACGGCAAAGTTATTCCGCCGCTTTGGACTGGGACATCAATGCCGACCACAAACTTACCTTCAAAGGTATCTTCAACAACCGCAATGACTGGGAAAACCGTTACCGCACCACGCTGAAAGACCTCGAACCGGACGGCAGCGCCACCGTACGCGTGCAAACCAAAGCCGGTACACCGGACAACCGGAATGCCCGCCTGGAACGTCAGCGCACTATGGATTTCGCTTTCGGTGGCGAACACCTGTTCGGTGCACTATCCATGGACTGGCATGCAAGTTATGCCAAAGCCAGCGAAGAGCGTCCCAACGAACGCTATATCGACTTCCAACTCAAAAAGCAGAAGTTCAACATGGATTTGAGTAATGAACGCCAACCGTTCGCCTCTCCCGAATCCGGCTATACGATGACCCTGAACGACGAATTCAGCCTAAAAGAACTGACCGAACAACAGGAGGACATCAACGAGCAAGACCTGAAATTCTCCGCCAACTTCAAACTCCCGCTCAAGAACGGAAACAAACTGAAATTCGGTGCAAAGGTGGTACGCAAAACAAAAGACAAAGAAGTGGACTTCTACGAATACACCCCGTTGGACGAAGATGCCTTCATGGAAAACAGCCTCAAAAATAGCGTAGACCAGTCCAGCAGACATTTTATACCCAACAACAAATACCAGGCAGGGAGCTATGCCAGCAAAGAATATACCGGTTCGTTAGACCTCGACAATACCTCGCTGTTTGAAAAAGAACAGGTACAAGAGGAACTGGCAGGTAATTTCGAAGCCCGCGAAACAGTTAGCTCCGGATACATCCGTTTCGACCAGAAAATAACAGACCGTGTGGAACTGATGTCCGGCCTGCGTATCGAAAACACCGATTTGGCCTACACAGGACGTACTTATGATGCCGATGAAGATATGACCGGCAAAACCGAACGTCAGTACAACAGCTACATCAACTTCCTGCCGTCCCTACTCGTAAAATGGAATGTGAACGATGATTTCAAAGTGCGCGGTTCCTTTACCCAGACCTTGTCGCGCCCCAAATACTCGGCTCTTGTGCCGAGCGTAAACATCAAACGTTCCGACAACGAAATCTCTATCGGCAATCCCGAACTGAAACCGACCCTATCCTATAATTTCGACCTGAGCGCCGACTATTATTTCCGCAGTATCGGCTTGGTGAGCGCCGGCATCTTCTACAAGAAAATCGATGACTTCATCGTAGACCAGGTCAGCACCAACTACGAGTACCAGGGTAATGTATATACCAGCTTCACGCAGCCCAAGAATGCGGGCAATGCCAACCTGCTCGGTGTAGAACTCTCTTATCAGCGCGATTTCGGTTTCATCGCCCCTGCTTTGAAGTGTATCGGTTTCTACGGTACTTACACCTATACATACTCCCGTGTGGAAGACTTCAACTTTGAAGGACGTGAGAACGAAAAAGGTCTTAGCATGCCGGGGTCACCGGCGCATACCGCCAATGCCTCGCTCTATTTCGAAAAAGCCGGATTGAACATCCGCTTAAGTTATAACTTTGCCTCCGCCTTCATCGATGAAATGGGCGAAAGTACTTTCTACGACCGTTATTACGATAAAGTGAACTACATGGACGCCAACGCAAGCTATACCTTCGGTAAAAAAATCAAGACCACCTTTTATGCCGAGGCCAACAACCTGCTGAACCAACCGCTCCGCTATTATCAAGGTACTAAAGACCGCACTATGCAAGCCGAATACTATGGTGTAAAGGTAAACGCCGGCGTGAAAATCAATTTCTAACCCCATGATATTATTTGATAATCCTTAATATAAAAAATGACAATGAAGAAAATATTCCTTTTATTATTCGCCACCCTGTTGGGTATTCCGTCAATTGCCCAAATCAGCGATTATTCCGTATTCGACGAAAAATTCAATTTCTACGTAGCCAATGACCTGGGACGCAACGGCTACTACGACCAAAAACCTATTGCCGAACTAATGGGGACTATGGCGGAGAATGGTACAGACCCGGAATTTGTGCTCGCCGCCGGTGACATCCACCACTTCGAAGGCGTACGTTCCGTCAATGACCCGTTGTGGATGACCAATTACGAACTGATTTACAGCCACCCCGAACTGATGATAGACTGGTTTCCCCTGCTGGGTAACCACGAATACCGCGGCAACACACAAGCGGTGCTGGACTACTCGGACATCAGCCGTCGCTGGACGATGCCTGCCCGCTACTACACCAAAGTATTCGAGGATAAAGGAATGACTATCCGCGTAGTCTGGGTAGACACCGCCCCGATAATAGACAAATACCGCAATGAAAAGGAGACTTATCCCGACGCCTGCAAACAGGACTACCGGCAACAGCTCGCATGGGTTGACTCCGTGCTGACTGCAGCCCGGGAAGATTGGGTAATCGTTGCCGGCCACCACCCTATATATGCCGAAACGCCGAAAGACGAAAGCGAGCGCCAAGACATGCAGGCACGCCTCGACCCGATACTCCGCAAGCATAAAGTAGATATGTACATCTGCGGACACATCCATAACTTCCAGCACATCCGCATACCGGGCAGCGATATAGACTATATCACCAACTCATCCGGTTCGCTCAGTCGCAAGGTAAATCCCATTGAAGGTACTGTATTCTGTAGTCCCGAACCTGGATTTTCCATTGTATCCGCCGACAAAAAGACACTGGTATTGCGCATGATTGACAAGAAAGGCAATGTACTGCACACGGTGACACGCAACAAATAACCGCCGGCTGTTTCAAGACACCGGAATCCCCACCCCTGCCCTTTGCCCTCTCCGGTAAAGGGCAATTCCGTTTATTGCTTACTGTCCCCTTACCAGCAGAGAAACTGCAAAACCGGAACCTGCCTCCACTACCGAATCCGGACATACGAAACATTTAGCACCTCCTCACCCGACACTCCTCATTTATAACCGTCAGAACACTGTATTTTAAAGATTTTCATGTATCTTTGCTCCCTCAATACAGAACAACTATGGCAATTACAATTAAAAAAGTCTCCACGAAAAAAGAGTTGAAACAGTTTATCCGCTTCAACTACAAATTATACAAAAATAATCCGTATTCGGTTCCCGACCTATACGACGACATGCTCAATACCTTCAACAAGAAGAAAAATGCCGCTTTCGAGTTCTGCGAAGCCGATTATTTCCTCGCATATAAAGACGATAAAATCGTAGGACGCGTAGCCGCCATTATCAACCGGAAAGCCAACGAAACATGGAACAAGAAGGAAGTACGCTTCGGTTGGATTGACTTCATCGACGACCCCGAGGTATCGGAAGCCCTCATAAACACTGTCGAGGAATGGGGCAGGGAACGGGGCATGACTCACATACAAGGGCCGTTGGGTTTTACCGACTTCGATGCGGAAGGCATGCTTATCGAAGGATACGACCAGCTCAGCACAATGGCAACCACCTACAACTATCCATACTACCCGCAACACATGGAACGTATGGGATTCGAGAAAGATGCCGACTGGGTGGAATACAAAATTTACATCCCGGATGCCATACCCGACAAGCATAAGCGTATTTCAGACCTTATCCAACGTAAATATAATCTCAAAATCAAGAAATATTCTTCTTCCAAGAAGATTGCCCGCGATTACGGACAGGCTATTTTCGAACTGATGAACGAGGCATATAGCCCGTTATACGGTTACTCCGCCCTGTCGCAACGCCAAATCAACCAATACATAAAAATGTACTTGCCTATCCTCGACCTGCGTATGGTGACATTGGTTACAGACTCCGAGGATAAACTGATAGCCGTAGGTATTTCCATGCCCTCCCTTTCGGAAGCTCTGCAAAAATCCCACGGACGCCTGTTGCCTTTCGGTTGGTATCATCTGCTGAAAGCCCTGTTTATGAAACGCCGTGCCAAGATACTGGACTTATTGTTAGTAGCCGTGAAGCCCGAGTATCAGAACAAGGGTGTGAATGCCCTGCTGTTCTCCGACTTAATCCCGGTCTATCAGAAATTGGGCTTTGTATTCGCGGAAAGCAATCCGGAACTGGAGCTGAACGGAAAAGTACAGGCACAATGGGAATATTTCAAAACCGAACAGCATAAACGTAGAAGGGCGTTTATCAAGGCAATCTAAAAAACAACCCGTAACTACCGTACCGGCAAGTCGTTTGCCGGTACGGTAATTTTCAGTATAACATCCCGTTTTCAGAAACCCGTTTTACTTCTCAAACTATCTCCCCTCCGCTTTCCAACCGGGGTATAACGGCATTTCCAACCTTGCTTCTCACCGTTAGACAACCGGTAAACCCAAAAAAGTTTCAAGGCATATATTTGTTTACACAGGCATTTTATATTGATTTTCTTATTAACTTTGCGAAATATCAATGCTTACATTACAAAACAAGAGGTTTTCTATGGAAGATAATAATATGACCTTGCCATTGGATAACTCCGCCGATTACGATGTAAAAAAGACCGGTACGGACACCGGCAACAGCGGTGGAGTGGAATATAACGAAGACAATATCCGCCATTTGGACGACATGGAACATATCCGTGTCCGTTCGGGTATGTACATCGGCCGTCTCGGCGACGGTTCGCAAAACGACGACGGCATTTACGTATTGCTGAAAGAGGTAATGGACAACAGCATCGATGAATTTAAAATGGGAGCCGGTAAACGCATCGAGGTCAACATCGAAGATAACCTGCGTGTAAGTGTGCGCGACTACGGACGGGGCATTCCTCAGGGAAAACTGGTCGAAGCAGTCAGCAAGCTCAATACCGGCGGCAAGTACGACAGCAAGGCGTTCAAAAAGAGCGTCGGCCTGAACGGTGTCGGTATCAAAGCGGTCAACGCACTCAGCAGCCGTTTCGAGGTGCGCAGTTACCGCGACGGTAAAGTACGTGCCGTGATTTTTGAAAAAGGCGTACTGCAAAGCGACATTACACAAGACAGTACGGAAGAAAACGGAACTTATATCTTCTTCGAACCGGACAATACCCTTTTCCTCAACTACTCCTTTCAGAACCAGTTCGTAGAAACACTGCTACGCAACTACACCTACCTGAATACGGGATTGACCTTCATCTACAACGGACAGCGGATTATCTCTCGCCACGGACTGGAAGACCTCCTGAAAGACAATATGACCAGCGAGGGACTATACGACATCGTCCACCTGAAAGGAGAAGACATCGAGATAGCTTTTACGCACACCAACCAGTACGGAGAGGAATACTACTCTTTTGTAAACGGACAGCATACCACACAAGGCGGTACGCACCAAACAGCTTTGAAGGAGCACATTGCACGGACTATCAAGGAGTTCTATAACAAGAACCAGGAGTATGCCGACATCCGTAACGGGCTGGTAGCCGCTATCGCTATCGATGTGGAAGAACCGATGTTCGAGAGCCAGACCAAAACCAAGCTGGGCTCCAACAACATGTGGCCCGACGGTCCGACCGTGAACAAATACGTAGGCGACTTCATCAAGACGGAAGTGGATAATTATCTTCACAAAAACCCGTTGGTGGCAGAAGTCATGCTGCAAAAAATACAGGACTCCGAAAAAGAGCGCAAAGCCATTGCCGGCGTCACCAAATTAGCCCGCGAACGGGCCAAGAAAGCCAACCTGCACAACCGTAAACTGCGTGATTGCCGCTTCCACCTTAACGACGGAAAGGGCAAAGACCAGGAGACGGAATCGTGTATCTTCATCACTGAGGGTGACTCTGCCAGCGGTTCTATCACCAAAAGCCGCGATGTAAACACCCAGGCAGTATTCAGCTTGCGCGGCAAGCCGCTCAACTCCTACGGGCTGACTAAAAAAGTAGTTTACGAGAACGAGGAGTTCAACCTGTTGCAGGCGGCACTGAACATAGAAGACGGTATCGAAGGGCTGCGCTACAATAAAGTGATTGTCGCTACCGATGCCGATGTAGACGGTATGCATATCCGTTTGCTGATTATCACCTTCTTCCTGCAGTTCTTCCCCGACCTGATAAAGAAAGGACACGTATATATCTTGCAGACCCCGTTGTTTCGCGTACGCAACAAGAAGAAAACAAACTATTGCTATACGGAGGACGAACGGGTCAAGGCTATCGAAGAATTAGGTCCCAATCCGGAAATAACCCGCTTCAAAGGTTTGGGAGAAATCTCACCGGATGAGTTCAAGTACTTTATAGGCAAGGACATGCGCCTGGAACAAGTGTCACTGCGCAAAACCGACTTAGTAAAGGAACTGCTGGAATTCTACATGGGCAAGAACACTATGGAACGACAAAACTTTATCATCGACAACTTGGTTATAGAAGAGGATTTAGCATCATGAGAAGAGCAATCTTTCCGGGCACATTCGACCCGTTCACTATCGGTCACTCCTCGGTAGTGCGCCGCGCGCTGACTTTCATAGACGAAATCGTCATAGGAATAGGTATCAACGAGAACAAGAATACGCATTTCCCCATTGAAAAGCGCGAGAAAATGATACGGGACTATTACCGGAACGAGCCGCGTGTCAAAGTACAGTCGTACGACTGCCTGACTATCGACTTCGCCAAAGAGGTAAATGCCAATCTTATCATACGCGGCATACGCACGGTGAAAGATTTCGAATACGAGGAAACGATTGCGGATATCAACCGCAAGCTGACCGGAATCGAAACCATTTTGCTCTTCACAGAACCGGAACTGACTTGCGTAAGTTCGACTATCGTACGCGAACTATTGCAATTCGGGAAAGACATAAGCATGTTTCTTCCGGAGGGAATGGAAATTTAAAATCGCTACGGATTATACGGAGCAACACGGACTATCTCTTACATTCCGGCTTGTCCGTGTCCGCCTGTACAATCCGCAGTAAATAAAATCAATATCAACAATGAAGAAGATTTTCGCTATCATACTATGTATGTATGCCATAACGGTGCAAGCGCAAAAAATAGGTAACCAAGCCATTCGCAAGTTGCAAATGGCAGAATATGCAATAGCCAACCTCTATGTGGATTCCGTCGATGAAAACAAACTGGTAGAAGAGGCTATCATCAAGATGTTGGCACAGCTTGACCCGCACTCCACATACAACGATGCCGAAGAAGTAAAGAAAATGAACGAACCCCTGCAAGGCAACTTCGAAGGCATCGGTGTACAGTTCCAAATGATAGAAGATACGTTGTTCGTGGTGCAACCCGTCAGCAACGGGCCGTCGGAAAAAGCAGGTATCCTTGCCGGCGACCGTATCGTGGCCGTCAACGATTCTGCCATTGCCGGAGTTAAAATGAGTACGGAAGACATCATGCGCCGGCTGCGTGGTACAAAAGGTTCCGAGGTTCAATTGACAGTCATACGCCGTGGAGTGAACGAGCCCCTGTCCTTCACCGTAAAGCGCGATAAAATACCCATTCTCAGCCTGGACGCCGCGTATATGATACAACCCCGTACCGGCTACATCCGTATCAACCGCTTCGGAGCGACTACTTCCGACGAGTTTCTCAAAGCCTTGAAAGACTTGAAGAAAAAAGGAATGAAAGACTTGATACTCGACCTTCAGGGTAATGGCGGAGGCTATTTAAATGCCGCTATCGACTTGGCCAACGAGTTCCTGCAACAGAAAGACCTTATCGTCTATACCGAAGGCAGGGCAGCCCGCCGCAGTAACTTCTATGCAAAAGGAAACGGGAATTTCAAAGATGGCCGCCTTATCGTCTTAGTCGATGAATATTCCGCATCTGCCAGTGAAATCGTAACCGGAGCCATTCAAGACTGGGACAGAGGGGTAGTCGTAGGCCGCCGTACTTTCGGCAAAGGGCTGGTACAACGTCCTCTCGACCTGCCGGACGGTTCCATGATACGCCTGACCATAGCCCGTTACTACACCCCCTCCGGCCGTTGCATCCAGAAGCCTTACAACAGTACCGCTACCCCGGACGGTAACCTCACCGGAGAGGACAGCCAGCAGAAATACAACCGGGAACTGATAGACCGCTTCAATCACGGCGAGTTAATGCATGCCGACAGCATACACTTCCCGGATTCCCTAAAATATCAGACCAAGAGATTAGCGCGTACGGTCTATGGCGGCGGTGGTATCATGCCCGACTTTTTCGTCCCGATAGATACTGCTCAATACACTGATTATCATCGGAATCTTGTAGCAAAAGGGGTAGTTATCAAGACTACGACGAAGTTTATAGAAAATCACCGGAAAGAGCTGCAAAGCAAATACAAAAAGTTCGATACATTCAATGACAAATTCGAAATCAGCGATGAAATGTTAGCAAACATGCGTACCCTTGCGGCTCAGGAGAAGATTAAGTTCGATGAAAAGCAGTACCAGAAGTCTCTGCCCCTCATCAAGACCCAACTAAAGGCACTAATCGCCCGTGACCTATGGGATATGAATGAATACTTCCAAATAATGAATACCACGAATAACAGTGTAATACAAGCCTTGAAAGTACTGAATGAAGGAGCATATGAAAAAGTGGTAAGGTAATAAAGCGACAAGGTGGCAATGATAGAAAAAATTCTTATAGCCTATCATTTTTTTACTTGCTCCCGAACAACCATTGATTCAACCAACGGTTGATATAAATGTTTACTACTGCACAACCGGCTCCTATGACTGCACCGGCCAGTACATCCGAAGGATAATGCACGCCCTCGTTCATACGCGATACTCCGACGGAACACGCCCACAAAGCAGAAGGCGCTATTACATACCACCGCGGATATTTTATACACAAAGAAGTGGCAAGTGCAAAAGCCGATGCCGTATGCCCCGACGGAAACGAGGGGCTGCTCTCATAACTGTGCGGATGTACTCTGTCCGGATAGCGTTCGTACGGACGCTCGCGGTCCACGAGATACTTCATGCCGTAAGTCACGGCAAATGCACCCGCCACACTCGTCCCTACATATATGGCATCTTTCAATAAATCCTTATCCTTCTTAGCCCATGCGGTCAGAGCCATAGCTACCGGAACCCCAATCGCCACATAAGGTTCCGAACGCGAAATAAACCTATTATAATTACGGACAAACGTATTGTCCCAACTATTGACCCAATGCAATGTATTAATATCCCAATTCTGTGCAGAAAGATTTGATACAACTAAGGAAACAAAAAATACAAAAAAAACGACTCTCTTCATACAACCTGTCTATTAGTTCGGCGCAAAGATAGGCGAAATCATTAGAGTATTCGCAAAATTATCTTATCTTTGTTGCCATAAATGGCATATTAATACAATTCACATATCTATTCATGACATCGAACGGTTGTTGCTCTCGGCAAATTGATTGCGCATTATGTTCTAAAACGTCCCAAGGAGCATTGATATATAACCAATACCCTAAAGGACAACATCTTCCTGCCGAAAAGTGTACGCAAAACTGCATAATATTTATGTTGAAAGGCGAATTGCTCGTTAACAGCGAGGAATATCCCGGTACTGTCCTGTGCGGCCGCCGATGTATCCTGCAAGCTATCGGCTCCAAAGTAGAACTGCTGGCGCTGACCGATGTCGAATACATCACCTACTGGTTCACAGAACTCCCGCTACTCTGCGAGGAACGCTATAAAGAGATACTCGAAGCAGCATGCGCCCCGTTGACATACACCCCTTTGAACATCATTCCCAAACTGGAAAGGCTGCTCGAAGACCTGGCAGGATATTTCAAAGAACAGCCGGATACGTGCGATAAATACCTCGATATCAAATGCCAGGAAATAATTTATATCCTTACCTGCTACTATCCGATTCAGCCAATCGGTATCTTCTTCTATCCAATCAGCACATACACGGAAAGCTTCCACTACTTCGTCATGCAGAATTACGACAAGGTAAAAAACGTGGAAGAGTTCGCCCACCTCGGAGGATACACCACTACCACTTTCCGCCGGTTATTCAAGAACATGTACGGTGTACCTGTGTACGAATGGATTCTGGACAAAAAACGCGAAGGTATTTTAAACGACCTGCAATATACCAAACAACGTATCTCCGTAATCAGTACGCGCTACGGATTCGACTCATTATCGCATTTCGCCCACTTCTGCAAAGACTCTTTCGGCGACACGCCCCGTGCCTTGCGAAAGCGCGCCGCCAATGGTGAAAATATCGTTGTCACCTGCAAAGAACACAACAAAGAACAAGAGTGCGAATAACGCCGGTCTGCATACTCACGGGTTCCATTGCCCCTAATTACGGAATTATTTCTTTAATTCCTTGTTTAATCAAGGTATTTCCTCTATTTTTGCGGGAAAATAGTAAAACGGCATTCTAAGAAAATATTTTCTAACTATTAAATAATTTAAATTCAATCATTTATGTGGTTAAGTAATTCATCTGTAGGAAGGAAAGTGGTGATGAGCGTTACCGGTATCGCCCTTGTCCTGTTTCTGACATTTCACATGGCGATGAACCTTGTTGCACTGGTTTCGGCCAACGGCTACAACATGGTTTGTGAATTCCTGGGAGCAAACTGGTATGCATTGGTGGCAACCGTAGGTTTGGCTGCTTTGTTCATCATCCACATCATCTACGCTTTCTGGCTGACTATGCAAAACCGCAAAGCACGCGGTAACGAGCGCTATGCTGTGGTAGACAAGCCGAAAACTGTGGAATGGGCTTCTCAAAACATGCTTGTGCTGGGTATCATCGTTATCGTAGGCCTCGGCCTGCACCTGGTAAACTTCTGGGCTAAAATGCAGCTTCCCGAGTTGATGCACAACATGGGCGCACATGCCGACACGCTTACCCTGGCATACGCTGCAAATGGCGTTTATCACATCCAGAACACCTTCTCCAACCCGGTATTCGTAGTGCTTTACCTCATTTGGCTGGGCGCATTGTGGTTTCACCTGACTCACGGTTTCTGGAGTTCCATGCAGTCTCTGGGCTGGAACAACAAAGTATGGATTAACCGTTGGAAATGTATCTCCGACATCTATTCCACTATCATTGTTGTATGCTTCGCCCTGGTAGTTGTCGTATTCTTCATCAAATCACTGATGTAAGGCGGCGCTTGCTGATAAATTATTATAAATGATTAAATTGTAATAGCATTATGACTAAGATAGATTCTAAAATACCGGAAGGACCGGTAGCAGAGAAATGGACTAACTATAAAGCTCACCAAAAATTAGTGAACCCCGCCAACAAGCGCCGTTTGGACATCATCGTAGTAGGAACCGGACTTGCCGGAGCCTCTGCCGCCGCTTCCCTCGGCGAAATGGGTTTCAAGGTATTCAACTTCTGTATTCAGGACTCCCCGCGCCGTGCACACTCTATCGCCGCACAAGGCGGTATCAATGCTGCAAAGAATTACCAGAACGACGGCGACTCCGTTTACCGCTTGTTCTACGATACGGTTAAGGGCGGCGACTATCGTGCCCGCGAAGCCAACGTTTACCGTCTGGCCGAAGTATCGAACGCTATCATCGACCAATGCGTCGCACAAGGCGTTCCCTTCGCCCGCGAATACGGCGGCCTGCTCGACAACCGCTCTTTCGGCGGTGCACAGGTTTCGCGTACATTCTACGCCAAAGGCCAGACCGGCCAGCAATTACTGCTGGGTGCATACTCCGCACTGAGCCGCCAGGTAAACGTAGGAACCGTAAAACTGTTTACCCGTTATGAAATGCAGGATGTCGTTCTCGTAGACGGACGTGCCCGCGGTATCATCGCAAAGAACCTCGTAACCGGCAAGCTGGAACGCTTCGCTGCCCATGCAGTAGTCATCGCTACCGGCGGTTACGGAAATACCTACTTCCTCTCTACCAATGCAATGGCATGTAACTGTTCCGCAGCTATGGCATGCTACCGCAAAGGCGCCTGGTTCGCCAACCCGGCATACGTACAAATCCACCCGACGTGTATCCCCGTTCACGGCGACAAACAGTCCAAGTTGACCCTGATGTCCGAATCGTTGCGTAACGACGGCCGTATCTGGGTTCCGAAGAAATTGGAAGACGCCAAGAAACTGCAAGAAGGTACGCTGCAGGGCAAAGATATTCCCGAAGAAGACCGCGACTACTACTTGGAGCGCCGTTATCCGGCATTCGGTAACCTCGTTCCGCGCGACGTTGCCAGCCGTGCAGCCAAAGAACGCTGCGACAAAGGCTATGGTGTAAACAACACCGGACTTGCCGTATTCCTCGACTTCAGCGACGCAATCAACCGTCTGGGCAAAGACGTAGTAGCCCAACGTTACGGCAACCTCTTCGATATGTACGAAGAAATCACCGACGTAAGCCCGTACGAAAACCCGATGATGATTTATCCGGCTATCCACTACACAATGGGCGGTATCTGGGTTGACTACGAACTGCAAACCTCTATCAAAGGCCTGTTCGCTATCGGCGAGTGCAACTTCTCCGACCACGGAGCCAACCGCCTCGGCGCCTCCGCATTGATGCAAGGTCTTGCCGACGGTTATTTCGTATTGCCTTACACTATACAGAACTACCTTGCCGACCAGATTACGGTTCCCCGTTTCTCTACCGACCTGCCCGAGTTCGCTGCCGCCGAAAAGGCTATCCAGGAGAAAATCGACTGGATGATGAACATCAAGGGTAAGAAATCCGTAGACTCTATCCACAAAGAGCTGGGTCATGTAATGTGGGAATACGTCGGCATGGGACGTACTGCCGAAGGCCTGAAAGAAGGATTGAAGAAAATGAAAGAAATCCGTAAGGAATTCGAAACCAACCTCTTTATCCCCGGCGACAAAGAAGGCATGAACGTAGAGCTCGACAAGGCTATCCGCCTGTACGACTTCATCACAATGGGCGAACTGGTAGCATACGATGCCCTGAACCGCGACGAAAGCTGCGGCGGCCATTTCCGTGAAGAATACCAGACCGAAGAAGGCGAAGCCAAACGCGACGACGAAAACTTCTTCTACGTTGCTTGCTGGGAATACCAAGGCTCCGACGAGAAAGCCCCGGTATTGCTGAAAGAACCGCTGGTATACGAAGCAATCAAGGTACAGACTCGTAACTATAAGAGCTAATCGGGAAGTTGAACATTTAAAGAATTAAAGAAAATGGATAAAAATATATCATTTACGCTCAAGGTATGGCGCCAGAAGGGTCCGAAAGCAAAAGGCGCTTTTGAAACATACCAAATGAAAGATATTCCGGGCGATACTTCATTCCTCGAAATGCTGGATATCCTGAACGAACAGCTCATCAGCGAAGGTAAAGAACCGGTAGTATTCGACCATGACTGCCGCGAGGGTATCTGCGGCATGTGCTCCCTCTACATCAACGGACATCCGCATGGACCTGCAACAGGTGCTACCACCTGCCAGATTTACATGCGCCGCTTCAACGACGGCGACACTATCACCGTAGAACCGTGGCGTTCCGCCGGTTTCCCGGTTATCAAGGACTTAATGGTAGACCGTACGGCATACGACAAGATTATGCAGGCAGGCGGTTATGTCAGCGTACGTACGGGTGCTCCCCAGGACGCCAATGCTATCCTGATTCCGAAACCCATTGCCGACGAAGCTATGGATGCCGCTTCCTGCATCGGTTGCGGTGCTTGTGTAGCTGCCTGCAAGAACGGCTCAGCCATGCTGTTCGTTTCTGCTAAGGTAAGCCAGTTGAATCTGCTGCCTCAAGGCAAGCCGGAAGCACTGCGCCGCGCCAAAGCCATGTTGAGCAAAATGGACGAGCTCGGTTTCGGTAACTGTACGAATACCCGTGCCTGCGAGGCCGAATGTCCGAAAAACATCTCTATCAGTAACATCGCACGCCTGAACCGCGACTTTATCATTGCGAAACTGAAAGACTGACCCGTACTTCCACATTTGATTAATATCACGAATAACTCCTCTGCCGGAACCGGCAGGGGAGTTATTGTTATTATACAAGAAGTCCGGAAATAGAAGCACAGAACCCAACACGACAAAACCACAGCAAAACTACAGTAAAACCGCTCCAGACAAGAAATATAAGAAAAACCGCCTCGGCAAGAACCACCTTAAACAGGCTGAAGCACAGGACTCGGAGATACAGAAGACGAAGCATCCGCATCATCCCCCTTCCTTAAACTCCGGGGAGACAGCCCGAAATTCTTCTTGCAGAAGTTAGAAAAATGAGGCAAAGACTCGAAGCCATACCTATAACAGATTTCGGAAATCGTAGCATCCGTTTGCTGGAGGTCATAGAGGATACCTTCCTTCCTGCGCTCCTGCATCCACTCGTACACCGGTTGGTGGAATACAGAAGTAAATATGCGGCGGAAAGTCGTAACCGTATATCCTCCCAAGCGGGCAAGTTCCTCGACCGTCTTGACTCTGCCGTAGTTTTTCAGCACGAAATACTGAAAACTGTCGGTGTACTTCGACAGCGGGTGCACTAACATGGAAAGCTCGTAGTCCGAATAATAGTGCCACAGAATAAAGGCAAGCTCCTTCTGCTTGAACAGCATCAGCTCCCTGCATATCTTCTCCCCCGCCAGGTAAGCTTTGGAAGCCTCCAAGAAGAAATTCAACTCGGGACAGATTTTCAGAGGAAAGAAAATAAGGGGCGGAACCACCTCCTCCACGACATGCCGGTAACCCCCTTCGCAGAAAAATTCCGGCTGTACGAACCGGTAACATACGCATTCCACATCCGTCATGGCAAGAACCTCATACCTCGAACCGATAGCCTGGAGGATAAACTCACCCGCATGCAACCTCACCCCGGGATACTCCTCGCTATTGACGAGCACCTCGCCTTTCAGAAGAAACATGATAACATTATCCTCGCACTTAGACACGACAAGGTGGAAACCCCTGCCATGAGAAGCATACAGAATGAGATTGTCCACAGCTTTGGGACATTTCAGACAATCGATGTCGGCCGCTCCACAAGCGGGAAAGTCATACATGGTGGGGCAGAATGTTTCTATTTGTTTGCAGCGGCAAAAATAAACATAAACACCCGACAAAAAAAAGATATTCCCCGAAAACTTCTCCTTTCGAAATTTTCGGGGAAACATTGAAGTATTATAAAAGAATCAGGATTTCCGTATTCGGACAATTACAGTCCGGTAGAAGTTCCGTTTTCATCCGTCCATACATCTACCTTAGGAGTAAACTTGATAGGAGCGGCATTGTTAGTCAACGTCAGTGTATAACGCACATTCTTTCCCATTCCCCAGCTTCCCGTAAGCGTAACTGCCTTCGTGTCGTTCCAAGTATATTCAGCCGGCTTATCCGTTGGCGCAGCGGTATAGGTAACATCCAGGGTCACCCCCGTCAAATCCTGGGGCATCAGCATAAACAAAGCGTTACCCGAAGTCTCGAACGATGCAGACGCACCGGTATCCGCCGTAGTCGTAGTAACCGACACGGGCGTACCCGCATATTCGTACGTTACACCTGCGGCAGACTCTGCCAGATTGCCCCAGCCACCTACGGAACTGGTCCCGTCGAAAGTGAAAGTCGCCTTATCCTTAGCACCTTTAATCACCAGCTTCGATACAGTGTAGATAAAATCCGCCGCATCGCCTTTAATAGTAAAATTCACCTGGGTCAATAAATGCTGGAAAGGAAGGGAAAGAGCCGTTTCGGACTTAACCTGGTCTATCACGTTGGCGGCAACCAAATCTTCCTGGTCGGCAACCGCTTTCACGGTATAGTCGAATGTAGGATAACCAGCAGTAGTCGCAACATCCAAAGTCTGTACCGGCGAAGTGGCAAAGAATTGCAGTTTGCCGGAAACAGGCCAGTAACGTGTCCCCGTATACTGCCATTCCGTAGCAGGTTTTGTTACCTCGACATCATCCATGAAACCTGTACTCAACTGTACGTCCGTTCCCATTGCATCCGCCGTTTTATAAGCACTCACGGTAAACGTAGTAAAGTTATCGGTAGTAGTTACCACCGCTTTCGTACCTGCCTTCACCACTGTACCAAATGTTATCTCCACCTTCGTACTTTCATATTCGAATTCTTCATTTTCAGCGCAACTCACCATTGCTACGGCAGCCAGCGCCACCCATAAAATCTTTTTCATAACCACTTGTCTTTTTTAATTAATATATCAATCCTTTCATATTTCTCCGTTACACAACAATACCCACATCGGTTTCATCGTCCCAATCGCCCACATCGCCGTCAATACCCCCGTTGCTGCCTTCCCCCGCAGTCGCCTCTACCGTAATCTGCCCGTTGGGAACAGGCACTTCAATAGGTATCTCCCTACCGGGAGCAGGCGGCATCTCCTCTCCGCCGGGGAGCGGAGGCATTATCAAATCGCCAATATCCACCTCCACCTTCTGTACCCGCGTATCCACCCTGATAATCTTAATCATCAGTACCACCGGGTTATCTGCACGTGTAACAGCACTTTCCGGGCTTATGAAATGCGAGAAACGCCCTCGCAACATTCCGTCCTTACAAGCAGTCTCCACACAGACAGGCGCCCCGGCGGGTATGCACCTCCTCTTACCGAGAAAATACTCCCCGTTCAATCCGCTGGCATGGCACACGATAGCTGCTATATTCTCCATACCGTTCACCTTTATGCCGAACGAATAACTGCTTACCGCCCGTTCCGGCTTCAGTTTCATCGGGACAACCGTTTCGCTTTTCATTACCTCCACATCGTCCGATGCCGCTACATAAAGTTCGTCCGGCGACCAAACCATATCCTCTCCCGTATCTATGCCCGTGCACGGCTCCGTATAAGCCCTGATAGTCTCGTAACTCTCATCATCCTTTATACAGACACTCTCCGTATCGTAATTATAGGCGACCACTGCATAGTTGCCGGGAGGCACTCTCATCTCCCCGCCTGTGGCAGGCAGGTAGCCTTCCACCTTCCGCCCTTCGGCATCTTTCGGATAAAATATCACCCGCACCGTCTCCGGCAGCTTCTCCGTAACATCCGTCCAGTCCAGCACTATCTGTACACCGCTGACAGGATAATCGTCCAGTACTTCCCGGAAACCACATCCCGACAGCACTGCCGCCGACAGGCAGGACAGAAACATCAGCAAACCATATCCTACCTTCTTCACTGCATTCATCTCCCTGCCTTTATATGCCACACTAAAGAAACCTTCGCCTTCGTGGGGCCGATAAAGTGATAGCGGCCGCCATTAGCCCAAACCAAATCTCCTTTGTAAGAAGTATATTTACGGTACTCCGTCGTCAAATAACCTATTCCCAAACTGAACTCCACAGCAAGGCATCCGGCAATCCGGCGGGCATATCCACAGGTCAGCCCCGAAGCCATGTAATACCTGCCCCGGACGCCGTTCTCCTCCTTCAACTGGAAATCGTACGCTCCACCCTCCGTATACGCCCCCAGGAAATACCCTGTCAGCCTATTGCGCACTCGTCTGTTGCCCAACCAGTAACGAACTTCCATACCTCCCGAAAGAAGCTGATAACAGAAATCGTGTCTGCTGTTCAGCCACCAGGGGCACTTATATTCGGTATTCAAAGACCACCTCCGTCCTATCGAAAGTTCCACCTCCACATTCGGAGCCAGCACCAAATCATACAGTATATTATTCTTCAAAGCTATAACGACACCCTGCGACGCACGGACATCCCGCCCCGCAATTCCCGGAACGGACGGAATAACTTGCACGGCATTCATTTCCACAGTAACCCTTTCCGCCGCCGGCAGCACCCTCCCGGGAGCCACCCGCATTTCCGTTGCAGCAAGTTCCCCGGCTCTTACAGCATACCTGCCTATCCGCGGAAAAACGGACTGAGACAAATAAGCATACGCCGCACCTCCGTCCAGATAGTGCAACAACTCCTCCAGCCTGCCGAAATTCCCGTAATGATGCCGAATCAGCATCAGAACCTCCTCCCTGTCCGGTACATCCGCATCGGCAAGTACCCAACGATAAGTCTCCTCCCACTCATCCGCCACGGCAACCGTATTTTGCGCCGCACCATTTACAGGCGTCAACGCACCTGCCCGCATATATACCCTCCCCGACATCAAAAAAAAGAGTATCACAAGAACTGTTATATCGATGCGGTTCATCATATCTTTGCGTTGCATGCAATCAAAAGTAAACTATTAAAATTAATAAAATACGGAAAATCCAACTCTTTTAGAGCTCTGGCAGGTTCTGTGAAACGATTGGAAGCTTTTCGCAACTTATGCAAGTTCCGGTACGGACAAAAAGGAAGAACACCCCGTATCCGAAGGAATGATACGGGCATTCCCTGCCCGACAAATAATTATCATATAGTCAGCATAAGCCTTTTATTTAAGACACAATGTCAAATCGTGTACGAAAACAGTAAATATCCGTGAAAGAAAATTAAAAGAATTTCCGAAAAGAATAAATATTTGGAAGATACCGGGAGAAATCCTACATTTGCTACGTGATTTTTTTCATAGTATTAGATTTAAGGTTAACAAAGGTTGGAGTACGGCGGTACTCCTTTTTTTTATGCCAGCAAACGGTACATCCCTCCGACCAGCGTCCTTACCAGCCCCTTCATCTCCAGCCCAAAAAGCAAGGCGCTCATGCGTCCTACGGGAATATCCGCCTCCACAACGAGCACATTGATATGCACATCTCCCCGGCGTGCCAATATGCGCACCACCATTTCTTCCTCCTCCGTCAGTCCCGGGAACAAGTCGCGCTGAACACCCGTCGCCCCGGACGGGCTCGCTGCTTCCGCCCAGCCCATTGCCTTCACAAAGTCTCCGGCATTCTGTATAAGCGCTGCCTTATTGTCTTGTATCAGCCGGTTGCAACCCACAGACGCGACATCGCCTACCCGCCCGGGAACAGTAAAACAGTCGCGGTGATACCCTCCGGCCAAATCTGCGGTAATCAAAGAACCGCCTTTGGCGGCAGATTCCACGACGACCGTCGCGTCGCACATTCCCGCTACGATGCGATTACGACTGACAAAGTTATACTTGTCCGGATTGGTTCCGGTAAGGAATTCGGTAAGCAGGCCGCCGTTTGCCAACATATCGACCGCCGTTTTGCGATGCACAAAGGGGTAGATGCGGTCTAGCCCGTGAGCCAGTACGGCAACCGTGGAAACATTGTTTGCCAGGGCGGCACGGTGCGCATGGATATCGATGCCGTAAGCAAGCCCGCTCACCACCAATACATCGGGAAGAAGGACGGACAAGTCGCGCACGAAATCCGCACAAAACTGCTTGCCATAGTCTGTTGCACGGCGTGTACCTACCATATTGACAACATGCAGGCGATTGAAATCTGCATTTCCCTTGAAGAACAAGACAAGCGGAGCATCCTCGCATTCCCGCAGGCGCGAGGGATAAGCCTCATCTATCAAAGTCAGGCAAGCCAGGCGGTTCTTCTCTACGAACTCCATTTCGCGCCCGGCACGGAGAAAAGCCGCCGGACAGTCGAGGGCGGTAACCACAGAAGGAGATATTCCGGGCAGAAGCTCCGGCAGCTCCCTGCGCCGCCTGAAAACGTCGGCAGCGCTTCCCGCACCGTCTACCAGACGTTTTGCCCCGATATGCCCTATACCGGGACAAAGCGTAAGAGCTATGCTGCAAAGACGTTCGTCGTCACTCATGACCGAGGTAAGGGGCAAAGACGTTATCGAATAACTCGCTGTCGCTTAAACGTCCGTTCACCACACATACCGTTTCAACCACCGCCTTAATGGCTACCTTATTATCGCTTTTCCGGAAAATATCCTGATAGAACACATACTTGATGCCCTCTTTCCTCATTGCCAGCTTCGACACGAACTCATCGCCGCTTTTCAGCGGCGTCTTGAAAGCCATATTGATTCGCGCCACCACCGGGTCTACCCCCTGCTCGTGGAGCGCGGCGAAGCCGATGCCCGTACTCGCCAGGAACTCGTGCCGCGTATGCTCCAGGTAATGCTGGTAGTTGGCATTGTTGACGATGCCCTGCAGGTCGCACTCGTAGTCGCGCACCTTCATCTGCAATTCATAGATATAATTCATTATGAGACATTTATTATTTGACTATCTGCTGTCTACTACCCAATAGTTAACCGCGCTTGTTCTCTATATCCAAACCTTTGAACTTCTTCAGTTCCTCTACGGAAACCAGTTTGTAGAGTTTGTCGCTGGGACGTATTTTGTCCGCCTTCATTGAGAAATGTTCTCCCTTCCTCACGGTCTGTACGGGTTTCAAATCCACGCGCGCCTCTTCCAATGTAGTAAATACGGCTCCCGTTGTAGGTCCCGTTATCAGCAGCTTGTCGCCTACGTTGATTTCGGCAGCTTCCACCAAGAACTCCGCCACACCGATATTCGAGAAATAGCGGATACCCTTGCCTACGTAAATCTTGCGCTCGGTGGCGGCAGAGCCGTAATTCCGGGTCCATTCGCCCAGGCGCTGTCCCAAGTAATAGCCGTCCCAGAAGCCGCGGTTAAAGACCGTTTTCAGGCGCTCGTCCCACGCAGCTATCTTCTCGTCGGTAAACGTACCGTCCACATACGAACGGATAGCCTCCTTATAACACTCCACTACGGTACGTACGTACTCCGGGCCGCGGGCACGCCCTTCAATCTTGAACACACGCACGCCGGCATCCAGCATTTTGTTCATAAAGTGAATGGTTTTCAGGTCTTTGGGCGACATAATGTACTGGTTGTCTATATCCAGCTCCACATCCGTCTCCTTATCGCGTACGGTATAAGAGCGGCGGCACACCTGCATGCAAGCTCCCCTATTGGCAGAATGGTTCATCTCGTGCAGGGAGAGGTAACACTTGCCCGATACCGCCATACATAAAGCACCGTGACAGAACATCTCGATACGTATCCGTTCGCCGCCCGGACCACAGATATTCTCCTCGCAGATATGACGGTAGATTTCCGCCACCTGTTCCAGATTCAGCTCGCGCGCCAGCACCACCACATCGGCAAATTGGGCATAGAAACGCAGCGCCTCCACATTCGAAATGTTCAATTGGGTAGACAGATGCACCTCCTGCCCTATCTGCCGGGCATAGCTCATCACCGCCACATCCGCCGCAATCACCGCCGAAATGCCTGCCGCCTTCGCCGCATCCACAATGGTACGCATCAACGGAATATCGTTGTCATATATAATGGTATTCACCGTAAGATAGCTTTTCATGCCGTGCTCGTCGCAGGTACGAGCTATCTCGCGCAAATCATCTATTGTAAACGTATTTGCCGAACGGGCACGCATATTCAGATTTTCGATACCGAAATAAATAGAATCCGCACCTGCCTGGATAGCAGCCGCCAAAGATTCGCGCGAGCCTACCGGCGCCATAATCTCGAAATCACTGATAGAGGGCATAAGCATTAATTAAAGATTAAGAATTGAAAAAGGGGAAGAGACAGACCTGTAAGTACATCATTATCCACCGCTTTATACTTTTCACTATAAACTTATGTGCAAAGGTAGGCTTTTTTCCGTACTTTTGCAGGCAAATCCCGTTAGATTATGAAGATTAAAGATATAGACCTCGGCAAGTACCCCATACTGCTCGCCCCTATGGAAGATGTCACCGACCCGGCTTTCCGCCTGATGTGCAAACATTTCGGGGCAGACATGGTATATACCGAATTCGTATCGAGCGACGCACTGGTACGCTCCGTAAGCAAGACCGAACAGAAGCTGAACATCAGCGACGAAGAGCGTCCCGTAGCCATACAGATATACGGCAAAGACACGGACACCATGGTAGAAGCGGCACGGATTGTGGAACAGGCGCACCCGGATACCCTGGACATCAACTTCGGATGCCCCGTGAAGCGCGTAGCCGGCAAGGGAGCCGGAGCCGGGATGTTGCAGAACATCCCCAAGATGCTGGAGATAACCCGTGCCGTAGCAGACGCAGTAAAAATACCCGTCACCGTAAAAACCCGCCTCGGCTGGGATGCCGGCAACAAGATTATCGTAGACCTGGCAGAACGGTTGCAAGACTGCGGCATCTCCGCCCTGACCATACACGGCCGTACCCGTGCCCAGATGTACACCGGCGAGGCGGACTGGACTTTAATCGGCGAAGTGAAGAACAACCCCCGCATGCACATCCCCATTATCGGCAACGGCGACGTCACCACCCCCCAGAGAGCCAAAGAATGTTTCGACCGCTACGGAGTGGACGCCGTAATGATAGGCCGTGCCAGCTTCGGCCGCCCCTGGATATTCAAAGAAGTGAAACACTACTTAGAGACAGGCGAGGAGATGCCCCCGCTCAGTTCCGAATGGAAGCTGAACGTACTCCGGCAGGAAGTGGAAGACAGCGTAAAGCTGCTGGACGAACGGAGAGGCATCCTGCACGTACGCCGCCACCTGGCTGCCAGTCCGCTGTTCAAGGGTATTCCCAACTTCCGGGACACACGCATCGCCATGTTACGGGCGGAGACGAAGGAGGAGTTGTACCGCATCTTCGACAAGATTGCCGGCCTGCTGTAAGTGGAAACACTTATCCGCCCACGCCCTTCCGCAGAAAAAAATCACCCCTTCCGCAAAGAACGTATGTACGACACCCGGATGTGGGCATGTCTGACACCCGGATGTCGTACATACCCACACCCGGGTGTCAGACGTGCCGAGACCCGGGTGTCGTGCATACCTCCGCCACAAAGGCGAATATCTTCATATACCGGAATAAAGAACGGGAAAGGCTTTACCTGAACATCGGCTGCGCAAACCACCGCTTGAACATCCACGTTACCGCCACATAAAGGGCAATGGCAGAGAAGAAACCCACGATAGCATCTATCAGGTAATGCGCCTGGATATATACCGTAGCCCCGCACAGCAGCAGATAGAAAGGAAACAGCCAGGCGAACAGACGCCTGCTGCCCCGCCATGCCATAATCATCAGAATGGTGGACATACCTACGTGCGAGCTGGGAAAAGCAGCCGTGGGACGCTCGCCCACTTGTTGCGAACTCTCTACCAGGTTATAGAAGAATCCGTGTTCGTACCCCGGACCGGGCAGTAATTCCTGGTTGTGGTTGAAATAATCGCCGATAGCGGGGAAGACACCCTGCGCCACATTATCGTACCCGATAGCCGGGAAATAGAACTGCGGCCCTGCTACCGGCACGAAAATATAGAACAGGTAATAGATAAAGAAAGCGGTGACTATCACGAACGACACTTTCTCGAAAAGCTCGAAACGATAGAGGAAATACCATACCACCACCAGGAGAATCATCGGATAGTAGAAGAAGTAACCCATATTGAACGGCTCGCTGACCCATATCTGGGGAAAATGCCAGGAGAACCACACGGCAGGCTGCCCGCCGAATATCCACTGCTCGGCAGCGGCGAAAATGTGGTCGAGGTTGGGGAAGATACGATTGAACTCGAACGTATCGGGATACCAGTAGGAAAGCAGCGACATCTGAATGGTGATGCGGACGAAGGCAGAAAACTTGCAAGGCGCAAGCCGGTAAAGATACATCAGCAGGAATGTCATGCCCGCAATCATGGCACGGTCGGCAAGCATCTGCACCGGATGATCCATTTCTTGGAAAAGAAACAGTATGAGAATGGAAGTCAACAGATTATATATCAGTGTAATCTTCTCTACCGCAAAAAGCCCCTTACGGGTTTCTACTCTCTTGAATAAGTCTAAAGCCATCCTTTATCTTTATACCAGGCAATGGTTTCCTTTACCCCCCGTTCCAAATCGTACCCGGGACTGTAACCCAGTTCTTCGATAGCCGGAGTGATATCGCACTGCCAGTTGCGTTGTTTCATTATTCTATACTTGTCCGAATTGAGCGTACTGGTGGTATTCCTGCGCTTCGCCCAGTATTCGGCGAGCAAAGATACTACTTTCAATATAATTAACGGGCATCTCAGGCGAATTACAAACGGATTGCCCAATTCTTTCCGTATCAAATCGGAGAAAGCGCGGCTCCGGTACACCTTACCGTCCGCCAGGAAATAGGTGCGGCGCGAAACCTGTTTCTCTATTCCTAAGAAAACGGCCTGCACGATATCCTTGACGTAAACGAACGTCAAGTCCTGCCGCCGGCAGCCTACCGAGAAGTCGGTATGCTGCCGGATAGATTTCGCCATTAAAAAATAGTCCTTCTCACGCGGTCCGTAAACACCCGTAGGACGGTAAATAACGTACGGGAAGCCCGGTATGCCCTGCAAATAAATCTCCGCCTTCAGCTTGCTGAGTCCGTAGGCGGTATTAGGCCGGGGGGTATCCGTTTCCGTAATCGGAGTGTAGGTCTTTTCGCGCACCGGTCCGAACACGCTCAGCGTGCTGATGAAAATGAACTGCCGGGGAATCATGTTCAACTCCCGCAGCGTATCTACGAAATACTTGGTCTGCAAGTAGTTCACCCGGTCGAAATCGTTCTTGTCCACACACTTCGTAGCTCCGGCGCAATGGATGATATAATCGAACTTGCTGTACGTTCCCTTATGGCCGGAGAGTTGCGCACGAAGCTCATTCGGGTGGGCGAAATCGAGCTCGAGGAAGTGTATCCTACGGTCTTGCAGGTACTCCCGGCTACTGGACGAACGGATACCCGCCCACACACCGAACTTGCGCCTCAACGCTTCTTCCACGATGAAACTTCCGATAAACCCGCTCGCTCCTGTTACTAAAACCGACTCCACGCTGCCAATTACAAATTACGAATTACAAACAATTTTCCTCTCTTCTCGCCGTCTCCGTACGGATGTTGGCGGGGAGCCTCTGCCTAAACCGTTCCCTCCGGGGACGATACGGCAACTCCAGTTCCTCTCCCTCTGTCGCTGCAAAGATAGTGCAAACCGGGAGTAAAAACAAACCCGTCCGCCCGTACCGGAACAAAGCCTGCCTTCGCCCGGCAAATATATGCAATAATCCATTACGGACGGCCGTTCTTCCATTATTTTCAACGTAACAGCGAGATTTTAAAGGGATATTGAACTACCGAAAACAATTATTTGTTTACTTTGCAAAGGAAGAGTGTGTAACGACACGCCTGCACGCTATCGCATTAGCATATTAATACATTATCATTATGGCCAAAAAGAAAGAAAAGAAAGCCGGCAAACGCATGAAGAAGAAAGAGCTCGTTGCCGCGCTCATGGAATTTTTCCATTCGAAAACCGACGAAGTACTGTCCCTAAAATACATCTTCGAACAATTGCACCTCACTACGCATCCGCTGAAAATGCTGTGCATGGATATCCTGTCCGAACTGTCGGACGACGATTACATCACCGAGGTGGACAAGCATAAATACAAGCTGAACAACCACGGCGTGGAGATGACCGGCACTTTCCAGCGCAAGAGCAACGGCAAGAACTCGTTCATTCCCGAAGGCGGCGGCGACCCGATTTTCGTAGCCGAGCGCAACTCGGCGCACGCCATGGCAGGTGATAAGGTGCGCATCGCCTTCTACGCCAAACGTCGCGGACGCGAAGCCGAAGGCGAAGTCATCGAAATCCTGGAACGCGCCAACGACACCTTCGTAGGGACGTTGGAAGTTGCCAAGTCGTACGCCTTCCTCGTTACCGAGAACCGTACGCTTGCCAACGATATCTTCATCCCCAAAGAGAAGCTGAAAGGCGGAAAAACGGGCGACAAGGCAGTGGTGAAGATTATAGAATGGCCGGATAAGGCCAAGAACCCTATCGGGCAGGTTATCGACATCCTGGGGAAAGCCGGAGAGAATACCACCGAAATGCACGCTATCTTAGCGGAATTCGGTCTGCCGTACGTCTACCCCGCCGCCGTAGAAAAGGCTGCGGACAAGATTCCGGCGGAAATTCCGGCAGAGGAATATGCCAAACGCGAAGATTTCCGGGGTGTAACCACCTTTACCATAGACCCCAAGGATGCCAAGGACTTCGACGACGCCCTGTCTATCCGCAAGTTGAAAGACAACCTCTGGGAAGTAGGAGTACACATCGCCGACGTGACGCATTATGTAAAAGAAGGCGGCATCATCGACAAAGAAGCTGAGAAACGTGCAACGTCCGTTTACCTCGTAGACCGTACTATCCCGATGCTGCCCGAACGGTTATGCAACTTCATCTGCTCGCTGCGTCCCGATGAGGAGAAGCTGGCTTACTCCGCCATTTTCGAAATGACGGGGAAGGGAGAGGTAAAGAACTCGCGCATTGTGCACACAGTCATCAAGTCCGACCGCCGCTTCACTTACGAGGAGGCACAGCAGATTATCGAAACCCGGGAGGGAGATTTCAAGGAAGAAATCCTTAGGCTGGATGCATTTGCCAAGATATTGCGCGAAAAGCGGTTTGCCGCCGGAGCTATCAACTTCGACCGCTACGAGGTGAAATTCGAAATCGACGAGAAAGGTAAACCCGTCAGCGTATATTTCAAGGAGTCCAAAGACGCCAACAAGCTGGTGGAGGAGTTCATGCTGCTTGCCAACCGTACCGTGGCCGAGAAAATCGGACGCGTGCCCAAGGGCAGGAAGCCGAAGATATTCCCATACCGTATCCACGACCTGCCAGACCCGGAGAAGCTGGACAACCTGTCGCAATTCATCGCCCGCTTCGGGTATAAGCTGCGTACCAGCGGAACCAAAACCGATGTTTCCAAGTCTATCAACCACCTGCTGGACGACATCCAAGGCAAGAAAGAGGAGAACCTCATCGAAACCGTGTCTATCCGTGCCATGCAGAAGGCGCGTTATTCCGTGCATAACATCGGCCACTACGGGCTGGCGTTCGACTATTATACTCATTTCACCTCGCCTATCCGCCGTTATCCGGACATGATGGTGCACCGACTACTGACCAAGTACCTGGATGCGAACGGCCGGAGTGTTTCCGAGCAGAAGTACGAGGCGCTTTGCGAGCATTCCAGCAACATGGAGCAGATTGCCGCCAATGCGGAACGTGCCTCTGTAAAGTACAAACAGGTGGAGTACATGACGGAGCGCCTGGGGCAGACTTACGACGGCGTTATCTCCGGCGTTACCGAATGGGGGCTGTACGTCGAGCTGAACGAGAACAAGTGCGAGGGAATGATTCCTATCCGCGACCTCGACGACGATTACTACGAATTCGACGAAAAGAATTACTGCCTGCGCGGACGCCGGAAGAAACGTACATACAGTCTCGGCGATGCCATTACTATCAAGGTGGCGCGTGCCAACCTGGAGAAGAAGCAACTGGATTTCGCATTGGTCGAATAAACAGGTTTAGCATTGTCCATTACAAAAATTCGCATACACATACATGAAAACGATTACTATTACAGACCGCACGCAAATAGAGGATATCATCCGCAAATGCCCTTATTGTACGGTAGGAATGACCGACGAAGAAGGCAATCCGTACGTAGTACCCATGAACTTCGCCTGGGAGAACGATACCGTTTACCTGCATTCGGGCCCCGAAGGGAGGAAAGTGGAAATGGCGACACGTCATCCGCAAGTCTGCATCAACTTCTGTGAGGGGCACGAACTGGTGTATATGCATAAGCAGGTGGCATGCAGTTACAGTATGAAATCGCGCAGTGTCATCTGCAAAGGCAAGGTACGCTTTATCGAGGATATGGACGAAAAGCGCCGGATACTCGACATCCTTATGAAACAATATACCGATAATACATGCAGCTATGCCGAACCTGCCGTACGGAACGTGAAAATATGGGAGGTAAAAGTGAACGAGATAAGTTGTAAATCGTTCGGGCTGCGGCCGAGTGAGATAAAATAAGCGAGTGAGATAAAATAAGAATGAAGGTGTCAAATTCACCGCAGGATTACACAGATTGAAAATTAAATAATTGATTATCAAGATAGATAATCTGTAAAAATCTGTGTAATCCTATGATAAATAAGATTTTTTGGGCATACCTTTATTTTCCGTCATAAAGGATATTCCTCAAAAGCATAAAGCAACGTCGACAAATAGCGTTCCCCCGTATCGGGCAGCAGCACCACGATGTTTTTGCCCTCGTTCTCCGGCAACTGTGCCAACCGGATTGCAGCGTTGACAGCCGCTCCCGAGGAAATTCCTACCAACAGACCCTCGTACTTAGCCAACTCCCGGCCTGTACGGATAGCATCGTCGTTGGACACCTGCATAATCTCGTCTACCACCGTGCTATTGTAATTCCTCGGAACGAAGCCCGCACCGATACCCTGGATTTTATGCGCTCCCGGTTGTCCGCCCAACAATACCGGAGAGTCCTCCGGTTCCACGGCTACAATCTTCACCGCGGGGTTATGCTTCTTCAAGGCCGCACCGACACCGCTCACCGTTCCGCCAGTACCTACGCCGGCAACGAATATATCGACTTTGCCGTCCGTATCCCGCCAAATTTCCTGTCCGGTAGTGCACTCGTGTACGGCAGGGTTGGCCGCGTTATCGAACTGCTGTAAAATCAATGAACCGGGAGTAGCCGCTTGCAGCTCCTCGGCACGCGCTATGGCTCCCTTCATGCCGCCTGCGCCGGGCGTCAGGACAAGTTCCGCTCCAAGGGCTTTCAGCAGGCTGCGACGCTCCGTACTCATTGTATCCGGCATGGTTAGAACCAGCCTATACCCCTTGGCAGCCGCCACGAATGCAAGCCCTACCCCCGTATTTCCGCTGGTCGGCTCAATAATCGTTGCGCCGGGCTTCAACAAACCTTTCGCTTCCGCATCTTCTATCATGGCAAGCGCCACACGGTCTTTTACACTGCCCGCAGGATTAAAATATTCCAGCTTGGCAATCACACGGGCTTTCAGCTCTTTATTCCTACCGTAATTATTCAGCTCCAGCAAAGGAGTATTACCTACCAAATCGGTGAGGTGTCGCGCTATTTTTTTCATAATTCATCTTGTCTTTACCGCAGCCTGTACCGGCCTGCACCGTCCCTGACCTGCCGGCTTACACCGGCCGTACGAACCGGCACAATATGCAGCGGGTTATCGATAATGCAAAGGTACGATGCCGCCCGCTCTTTCAAAATACCACAAATATGGTAAATCCATACTATAAATGAGGGATATGTAGGAAAATTGGCGAGTATTTTATACCTTTGTAGCCACTTTATTAATAAAGGATATCATAATGAGTCCACTTAATTTTACTCACATCCTGACACAAGCAGTCGATGAGCTATCGGAAAGCGAATCTTACAAAGGACTGTTTCACCAGCATACGGACGGCAACCCACTGCCTTCAGCTAAAGCACTGTGCGATATCATCGAACTTGCACGCGCCATTATCTTCCCCGGATATTTCGGAAACTCCACGGTAAACAGCCGTACGGTAACCTACCACATCGGCGTCAATATAGAAAAACTATTCGACCTGCTGACCGAGCAGATTCTTGCAGGGCTTTGCTTCGGCAGCGACGACGAATGCAGCGGCTGTACCGAATTCCAACGCGAGGAAGCCGCATCGATTGCCGCCGAATTCATCAGCCACCTGCCCGGACTGCGCCGCATATTGGCAACAGACGTAGAGGCCGCCTACAACGGCGACCCCGCCGCCCACTCATTCGGCGAGGTCATCAGTTGCTACCCCGCAATCCGCGCTATCAGCAACTACCGTATCGCACACGAGCTGTTAGCGCTCGGCGTGCCTCTTATCCCGCGTATCATAACCGAAATGGCACATAGCGAAACCGGAATAGACATTCATCCGGGAGCCGTGATAGGCAGCCACTTCACGATAGACCACGGCACAGGCGTGGTAATCGGCGAAACATGTATCATCGGCAACAATGTAAAACTGTATCAGGGTGTAACCCTCGGAGCCAAAAGCTTCCCGTTAGACGAGGACGGCAAACCGATTAAAGGCATTCCACGGCATCCGATACTGGAAGACAACGTCATCGTATATTCCAACGCCACCATATTGGGGCGTATCACCATTGGGAAGGATGCCACCGTAGGCGGCAACATCTGGGTAACGGAAGATGTGCCGGCAGGTGCGAGAATCGTACAGCCCAAAGCAAAAAAATAAAGAACTCACAACCCGTAACATATTAAACTGAAAATAAACAGATGAGCGAACAATCATTCGAGATGATTGCCAAGACTTTCCAGGGACTGGAAGAAACACTGGCACAGGAGCTAACCTCTTTAGGAGCAGACGAGATACAGATAGGACGCCGTATGGTATCATTCTGCGGAGACAAGGAAATGATGTACAAGGCGAACTTCTGCCTGCGGACTGCCATACGCATCCTGAAACCTATCAAACATTTCGTTGCGAAGAACGCCGACGAGGTGTACGAGCAAATCAAGGAAATCCACTGGGAAGACTACCTGGATACCGATAAGACGTTCGCCGTAGACGCAGTCGTGTTCAGCGAAGAGTTCCGCCATTCCAAGTTCGTATCCTACAAGGTGAAGGATGCCATTGCAGACTATTTCCGGGAAGCCTACAACAAACGCCCGTCTGTACGTATCAGCAAACCGGACGTGCTACTGAACATCCATATTGCAGAAACCAAGTGCACCCTTTCCCTCGACTCGTCCGGCGAGTCCCTGCACCGCCGCGGTTATCGCCAGGAAGCCGTCGAAGCCCCCTTGAACGAAGTGCTGGCTGCCGGCATGATACTGATGACGGGCTGGCACGGCGAATGCGATTTGATAGACCCGATGTGCGGTTCGGGCACGATACCCATTGAAGCAGCATTGATAGCCAGGAACATCGCACCGGGCGTATTCCGCAAAGAGTTCGCCTTCGAGAAATGGGTTGATTTCGACCAGGAGCTGTTCGACAAGATTTACAATGACGACAGCCAGGAGCGCGAATTCGCCCACAAGATATACGGATACGACAACAACCCGAAAGCCCACGAGATAGCGACCCACAATATAAAGGCGGCAGGAGTATCCAAAGACATAACGCTGAAATTACAACCTTTCCAGCAGTTCGAGCAGCCCGAAGAAAAGGCCGTCATCATTACCAACCCGCCTTATGGGGAACGCATATCGACGAACGACCTGCTGGGCTTATACTCAATGATAGGCGAGCGACTGAAACACGCATTTACGGGAAACACCGCATGGATACTCTCTTACCGGGAAGAATGCTTTGACCAGATAGGGCTGAAACCGGCTGCCAAAATACCCCTATTCAACGGCGCCCTGGAATGCGAGTTCCGCAAATACGAAATATTCGACGGGAAATACAAGGAATTCAAAAAGCAGGAGAACGGAAACGAAGAAGGCGGCGACTGGGGGGAACGTAAACCCTACGCACCGAGAGAAAGAAGAGAATTCAAGCCGGGAGAAAGACGTGAGTTCAAGTACGGCGAAAAGAGAGAATTCAGACCCGGCGAGAGAAAAGAGTTCAGGCCCGGTGAAAGGCGTGACTTCAAATCCGGCGAAAGGAGAGAATTCAAACCCCGCGAATACAGAAAGCCGGCAGACGGAGAATGGAAACCGAAACGGGAGTTCGATAAGGAACGCAAACCGGAAAGTTTCCGGAGACGGGAGAACGAACGGAACAACGACTGATGCTGTTATAAAGTGAAAAGCTATGAACATAAAGAGAACCGGTAAAGCAATCGTGGCGCTGCTGCTTACAGCACCCGCTTTATTTACAACTGAGCTTATGGCACAAGATTCGAAGAAACCTACCCTGGAAGACCTCATTCCCGGCGGCGAGACTTACCGCATCGCCGACAACCTGCCGGGCTTGCAATGGTGGGGCGACGTATGCATAAAGCCCGGCATCGACTCGTTATTCGCCGTCAACCCCAAGACAGGAAAGGAGACACTGCTCACAACACGGGAGAAAGTAAACCAGGTACTCAACTCGCTGATAACTCCTACCGGAACGGCTGCGGCATCCGACCGCAAAGGCGAAGGCAAGAGAAACAAAGTACAACATTTCTACAACACAGAATTCCCGTGGCCGGACAAACCGCACATGCTTATCAAGCTGCCCGGAAGATACATCGTCTACGATTTCGATAAGGACGAATTCGTTGCAGGTATGCCGCAGGCAGGAAAAAAGAATGGCAGCAACATCGACTACACGCCCGAAGGCGGACATCTTGCCTACACCGTAGGCAACAATCTCTACGTAGACAACCAAGCCGTAACCGACGAACCCGAGGGCATCGTATGCGGGCAGACCGTGCACCGTAATGAATTCGGCATCGGCAAAGGAACTTTCTGGAACCCACAGGGAAACTTGCTGGCATTCTACCGCATGGACGAAAGCATGGTTACGCAATATCCGCTCGTAGACATCACAGCCCGTATAGGCGAGGTAAACCCGGTGCGCTATCCAATGGCAGGCATGACCAGCCACAAAGTAACCGTAGGCATTTACAGCCCCGACACCCAAAAGACCGTTTACCTGAATACCGGAGACCCTACCGACCGCTATTTTACCAACATCAGTTGGGCGCCCGACGGCAGAAGCCTCTACCTCATAGAGCTGAACCGCGACCAGAACCACTCCAAACTCTGCCGTTACGATGCGGAAACCGGCGAATTAACAGCCACTCTCATCGAAGAAACACATCCCAAGTACGTAGAGCCTCAACAGCCTATACTGTTCTTACCCTGGAGCGATACCCGGTTCATCTACCAAAGCCAGCGGGACGGCTACAATCATTTGTACCTTTACGATACGGACGGAAAACTTATCAGGCAGCTTACAAAGGGCGAGTGGCTGGTACAGCAAGTACTGGGCTTCAACTCCAAGAAAAAAGAAATCATCATTGCCTCCACAGCAGCATCGCCTTTGCAAAGCAACTTGTATAAGGTAAATGTAAACACAGGCAGATGTACCCCCTTAGATAACGGAAAAGGCATACACAACGGCATACTTTCCGCTTCGGGCAATTACCTCATCGACCGGTACTCGGCTCCCGATACCCCCCGCAAGATAGACATAATCAATACGCAAAACAGCAAAAGCATAAACCTGCTGGTTGCAGCGAACCCCTACGAAGGCTTCATCATGCCTACGATAGAGACGGGCACAATCAAGGCAGCCGACGGCAAGACCGATTTATACTACCGCCTTATCAAGCCTGCCGACTTCGACCCGGACAAGAAATACCCCGCAATCGTCTACGTGTACGGCGGCCCCCACGCCCAGTTAGTTACCAATGGCTGGATGAACGACGCACGCGGCTGGGACCTCTATATGGCAAATAAAGGCTATATCCTGTTTACACTCGACAACCGCGGCAGCAGCAACCGGGGGCTGGAATTCGAGAATGTCACCTTCAGGCACTTAGGCATCGAAGAAGGCAAAGACCAGGTAAAAGGAATAGAATACCTGAAAAGCCTGCCTTATATAGATGCCTGCCGCATCGGTGTCCACGGCTGGAGTTTCGGCGGGCACATGACTACCGCACTCATGCTCCGCTATCCGGAGATATTCAAAGTGGGCGTTGCCGGCGGACCGGTTATCGACTGGAGATTTTACGAAATAATGTACGGCGAGCGCTATATGGATACGCCGCAGACAAACCCGGAAGGTTACGGACAATGCGACCTGAAAAACCTCGCGGGCGCATTGAAAGGACACCTGCTTATCATACACGACGACCACGACGACACGTGTGTGCCCCAGCATACCCTGTCCTTCATGAAGGCATGCGTCGATGCGCGCACCTATCCCGATTTATTTATCTACCCCGGACACAAACACAATGTACTGGGGCGCGACCGCGTGCACCTGCACGAAAAGATAACCCGCTATTTCGAGGATTACCTATAAACACATAAACAGTTTCAACCGTTAACAATCTAAACATACCTATACAATGAAAATATTATTGCTTGGCTCAGGTGGCCGCGAACACGCTTTGGCTTGGAAGATTGCACAAAGCCCCAGAATAGAAAAACTGTACATCGCTCCCGGCAATGCAGGCACAAATGCAGTAGGCGAGAATGTGGATATAAAAGCCACGGACTTCCCCGCCCTCAAAGAGTTTGCCCTCGGGCATGAAATCGACATGATTGTAGTAGGCCCCGAAGACCCGCTGGTACAAGGCATCTTCGATTACTTCAAGGAAGATGCCGCTACACGGCATATCGCCATTATCGGCCCTTCGGCAAAGGGAGCGCAACTGGAAGGCAGTAAGGAGTTCGCCAAAGAATTCATGCTGCGCCACAATATCCCCACCGCCCGCTACAAAAGCGTAACCGCCGACACACTGGAAGAAGGGCTTGCCTTCCTCGAAACCCTCACCGCTCCCTACGTACTGAAGGCCGACGGCCTTTGCGCAGGCAAGGGCGTACTGATTCTCCCCACCTTAGAGGAAGCCCGGAAAGAGCTGAAAGAGATGCTCGGCGGCATGTTCGGCGACGCCAGCGCCACCGTAGTCATCGAAGAATTCCTGAGCGGAATAGAATGCTCGGTATTTGTACTGACCGACGGCGAGCACTATAAAATACTGCCCGTAGCCAAAGACTACAAACGCATCGGAGAAGGCGACAAAGGACTGAACACCGGCGGTATGGGCAGCGTAACGCCCGTTCCCTTCGCCAACGGCGAATTCATGGAAAAGGTACGCCGACGCATCGTCGAACCCACCATAAACGGCTTACGCACAGAAGGCATCCTCTACAAAGGCTTCATCTTCCTGGGACTTATCAACGTACAGAACGAGCCGATGGTTATCGAATACAACGTCCGCATGGGCGACCCCGAGACAGAAAGCGTCATGCTGCGCATCAAGAGCGACCTCGTAGACCTCTTCGAAGGCGTGCACCAGGCAGACCTCGATACCAGGATAATGGAGCTTGACCCGCGTACCGCCGCCTGTGTAATGTTAGTCAGCGGCGGCTATCCCGAAGCGTACCGGAAAGGCTATCCCATTAGCGGGTTCGACCTTGTCGAAGCTACGGACAGCATCCTGTTCCATGCCGGCACAGCCGTGAAAGACGGCCGTACCGTAACCAACGGCGGACGCGTCATAGCAGTCTGCTCGTATGGAGAAACAAAAGAAGAAGCATTAGAGAAAAGCTATAAAGCGGCAAACATGTTGAGCTTCGAGGGCAGATACTTCCGCCGCGACATCGGATTCGACCTTTAACGACCGATGAGGAGCCAAAGATTCCAAAACCGGGTTACGGCGGGACGCCTCACACTTCCCGCCGCTATCTTCATATCAGTAACCTGCTGGGTACTGAGCGCCGTCCTATTGCCCGGTTCAGACATACGGAAAGAGAGCTACCCCTTGTGGGAGGCATTCCGCAACGCATGCATCCCCGCCTGGGGCAACCGCCTCTCCAGCTTTCTACTGTACTCCGTCATCGGGTACTTCCTTATCGGACTGAACAACGCATTCGCTATCATCCGCATGCGGGCATCGGTACAGACCGCCATTTACTTCCTGCTGGTTTCCGTCTGCCCTGCCATACACACCGTATATACCGGAGACCTGGCAGCGGTTATCTTCCTGATAGCCCTGTACTTCCTGTTCAGAAGTTACCAGCAGCCCAAGCCGGCGGGCTACCTTTTCCACGCCTCCGTATTCATCGGAACCGGCAGCCTGCTTTTTCCGCAACTGACGTTTTTCATGCCCGTTTTCTGGATAGGCGCCTACAGCTTCCAGTCCCTCCACCCTAAAAGCTTCTCGGCATCGCTCATCGGCTGGAGCGTACCCTATTGGTTCCTATTGGGATATGCCTATATTTCCGGGCAAATGGAACTGTTCTGCCAGCCATTCCGGGAGCTGGCGGACTTCCGGCCTATACGGTTCGGCTTCCAACCCTGGGAGCTGGCTACAACCGGATACCTGCTCCTTTTATATATAGTAAGCTCCAGCCATTGCCTCGTCACCGGCTACGAAGACAAAATACGCACACGCAGCTACCTGCACTTCCTGATATTCCTGAACTTCTGTATTTTCGTGTACATGGGACTGCAACCCGCACTCTACCCCCACTTGCTATCCCTGCTACTAATCGGCATCAGTATTCTTACAGGACATCTGTTCGCATTGACCAACAGCCGTAGCTCCAACATATTCTTCATCATCATGCTTGCAGGATTATTCATCTTATTCGGATTCAACCTATGGACGCTTTTACAGATACACTGATACGACTGCTGATTGACTGGGGATATGTCGGGCTGTTCATTTCCGCCCTACTGGCAGGAAGCATCATACCGTTCAGCTCCGAGCTGGTGATGATAGCGCTCGTCAAGGTAGGGCTGAACCCTGCCGTCTGCGTCGTTGCGGCAACGTTAGGCAATACGGCGGGCGGCATGACCTGCTATTACATGGGACGCCTCGGCAAGACGGACTGGATTGAGAAATACTTCAAAGTAAAGAAAGAAAAGATAGACAAGACACAACGGTTCCTGCAAGGCAAGGGAGCGCTTATGGCATTCTTCGCCTTCCTGCCCTTTATCGGGGAGGCTATCGCCATAGCACTGGGCTTTATGCGCAGCAACGTCATGCTGACTACGCTTTCCATGTTCGCAGGAAAACTGATACGGTATATCGCCATGCTGCTGGCACTGCAAGGAGCTTTGTCGGCGATTGGCGCCTAACGGACAACGCCTTATATACATATTATATGGAACGGATTATAGAACGGACGGAAGACGGAAGTGCAACCCTGTTTGTACCGGAGCTGAATGAGCATTACCATTCGGTAAAGGGAGCGCGTACCGAGTCGCAGCATATCTTTATCGATATGGGGCTGAAAGCGTCCGCCGCTCCCCGCCCCCACATCCTCGAAATAGGATTCGGCACGGGGCTGAACGCCCTGCTCACCCTGGAAACTGCGGAACAGGAACAGAAAGCGGTGTGCTATACCGGTATCGAACTCTACCCCTTGTCATGGGAGGAAGCCGATGCGCTGCATTACAGCGACAATCCCCTGTTCAGAGAGCTGCACATGTCGGCATGGGAGAAAGAGGTGAACATTACACCCTACTTTACGTTACACAAAATACAGGGAGATATAAAGACCCTGCGAATGGAAAACGGAGAGCTGAAAATAGCCGTACGGCACAATAACCCGCACAACGCCCCTGCCTGCCCTCCATTGGCGGCCTCCGGCGTGCCTGCCGGTTTCGATGTCGTTTATTTCGACGCCTTCGCTCCTGAGAAACAACCGGAGATGTGGAACGAGGAGCTTTTCCGGAACATATACGCCGGCATGAACGCCAACGGGATACTGACTACGTATTGCGCCAAAGGCGCCGTCCGCCGGCTTCTGCAAAGCGTCGGATTTACGGTGGAACGGCTTCCCGGTCCTCCGGGCGGCAAACGCGAAATACTCCGGGCTTCCAAAACAAAAGAACAGCCCATAAAGGCAGGAGCGGCAGCCACCCCGCACCGTACATTATAAAAGCCATAAACAAATACAGATGAAGAAGATATACTTTTTACTACTTGTAACCATACTGGCGGTTTCCTGCAAGCCACGGAGCAACCGAAGCGGCAATGCCGGCAACAAGCCCGTCATTACCGTAACCCTCGAACCGCTGCGGTACTTCACCGAAGCCATTGCCGGCGACCGGTTTACGGTAGTCAGCATGGTTCCCAAAGGCACAAGCCCCGAAACCTACGACCCCACGCCGCAGCAACTGGTAGACCTGGCACGCAGCAAGGCTTATTTCCGTATCGGCTACATAGGGTTCGAACAGACCTGGACAGACAAGCTGACAGACAACGCCCCACACCTGCAATTTTTCGATATGTCGCAAGGCGTAGACCTGATTTATGACGATACCCACACCCACCGGCACACGGCAGATGACAAAGAGCACCGCCACGGCGCCGGGGTGGAACCCCATATATGGAACTCCACCGTCAACGCCCAAATCATCGCAGGCAATATCCTGGAGGCGCTGTGCACTATCGACAAAGTGAACGAAAGCGCCTATGTGGAACGCTACAACGCCCTTTGCCGGCAAGTAGAGCACACCGACAGCCTTATACGGCAAATGCTGGCAGCGCCCGGCGCCGACCGCGCCTTTATGATTTACCACCCGGCGCTCTCCTACTTCGCCCGCGACTACGGGCTTCGCCAGATACCTATCGAGGCAGGCGGCAAGGAGCCGTCGCCCGCACACCTGAAGGCGTTGATAGATACCTGCCACGCCGAAAAGGTACATGTGGTTTTCGTACAGCCGGAGTTCGACCGCCGCAATGCCGAACTCATCGCCCGGCAGACCGGAACCCGGATTGCCGATATCAATCCCCTATCCTATGACTGGAAAGCGGAGATGCTGAACACGGCCAAAGCGTTGAGTGCACCGGAAGCCGCCCGATAAAACGGCAGGCTTACAGATAAAAGTCAAAACAACAAGAAAGGAAACCATGCCGACCCCTATTATCGAAATAAGAAACCTCAATGCCGGATACGACGGCCGCACAGTACTCCGCAACGTAAACCTCACCGTTTACGACCGGGACTTTCTGGGCATCATCGGCCCGAACGGCGGCGGCAAGACCACGCTTATCAAATGCATCCTGGGATTGCTCAAACCCGTTTCTGGTGAAATATCTTTCACATCTCCCCGCACAACGGGGCACTCCCAACTCACCATGGGCTACCTGCCCCAATACAACAGCATAGACCGCAAGTTCCCTATCACCGTCGAAGAAGTCATTCTGTCGGGGCTCAGCAGCAAGAAGCCGCTCACCTCGCGTTTCACTAAGGAGCACAGGGAGAAAGCCCGCCGGGTCATTGCCCGCATGGGGCTGGAAGGGCTGGAAGAGCGTGCTATCGGCGCACTGAGCGGCGGACAACTTCAACGCGCCCTGCTGGGACGCGCCATTATCTCCGACCCCGAAGTGGTTATCCTCGACGAACCCAGTACCTATATCGACAAGCGTTTCGAAGCACGCCTGTACCAGTTATTGGTCGAAATCAACAAGGACTGCGCCATTATACTCGTCAGCCACGACATAGGCACGGTATTGCAGCAAGTAAAGTCCATTGCCTGCGTCAATGAAACACTGGACTATCATCCCGATACGGGTATTACCGGAGAATGGCTGGAACGTAACTTCAACTGCCCCATAGAGCTCTTGGGACATGGTACGCTGCCGCACCGGATATTGGGAGAACACAAACACTGATTCTTGCTTCCTCCGATAAATCACCCCTATATCAAGAAGCTGTTTGCTGTATATAGTACTAATATACAGCATCTTACTTATATATCAACGATTGGATTTATCCCCCCTGGCAATCAGTTATCCTATCTATTTTATCCCTATTTTTGCCGGTGATATTTTATTAATCACCAATATCCATAGAAAACAATGAAACACGTACACCAAGTACAACTTATGTTGTTGGCGGTCGCACTGATATTGGCCTCTTGCGGTCAATCAGACAAACGGACCATCAAAGATGACAGATTGGCAAGCTACATGCTTGCAGGTATCTACACACTGACCGGTTATCAGGGAGAAACAGAAGGGACTATCCGGATGTTCCAAGACAATTTACCCGATACACTTGCAAACGATTTCCTATCTCAAATGCAGGAAGGTTACTCCTATCTGATGATTTTACCTTTCAAGGAAGGGCATACCCAATCGGACATATTGCGCGAATTACGCAATTCATGGGGGATTGAAAACAAAGAAGACTTACTGGCAACCCTCGATGAGTTGAAAAATGGCTTACATCAGCCATTATTCGAGAAATGCCTGCAAGCAGTCAAAGAAAACGGCGGAAAAGACGCCGACATCAACAATATCGATTTAAAGAAATACGATGCGGACAAGGAAGACGTAGAGTTCGTCATCCGGAATTTCGACAAAATATCTCCCACCGGAATCAAAGCGTGGGATTACGCACGCTATGCCAACAACGTCAATATGGGGCAAGGGGCCGGTTTTTTGACCGAAACAGAATGCGACGACTTGCTGAAAGAGCTCTTATCTGTAGTACGTGCCAATTATAACGACTGGAAATCTTACTTTGCCGATTTCGATATGGGACGCCGCTTTTGGGGCGGTAATAAAGAAGGTACCGAAATGTTCAGCCGCAATGCTGCCTTATTGAGCTCCGACAACAGTTACCTCATCTACAAATACATTCCGTTGCAAGCAACCGAATAACCCGATTTACCCATTTAAAAGACTATCCGATTATGTTTCAGAAAAATTATCAAATCAAAGGGGTGCTTCCCGGTCTGGATGAACTGGAAGCGAGCTATAAAAAATCAGGCAAATACCCTACGAAAATCATAAAAGGGAAAACAGGCATAGGTGCCACTATCTTGGGAAAAGACCCAAACGACTATCTATACATCACCAAGAACAAGTATCACGGAGTAGGCATCATGGTGTATGAAGAGCAAGGTATGTACTTCATCCAAGCAGGACAATGCATTCCCAGCCGTGTCGTTGCCTGGCTCAGAAGCCAGGTCGGTTTTCTACTGCTTCCATTGTTTCCCATGATATGGGGCAAACAGAAAGAATTTTATAAAGAAGTAGACTCCTTCATAAAAGATACATACCCTATCGAGAAGACACTGGACATCAACGACTTGAACATCATGACAATGTTCCATAAGAAAACGGAAAGCGAATAAACGCCCTCTTTCGTATCAACAGAAAGAAGTAGATGCAACAAAATATACCCGACCTTCTTTCTGGCACGGATTACGCCACCCCCATAGAGAGACTCAAGGAGAGCTTGCGGGAGCCAACGTAATCCGTGCCTTTATACATACCTCCCGATAAACATACTCCATACAGACATACATCCTCTCCCCATACCATAGCCAAAGCTCGCAATGGAAACTCCACGTTCTAAAATTCCCCCTATATCTTTTAACCAATCCTAATAATCCGCCTTATTGTCACTCATTTAGAACTGAAATCATTATCTTTGCGCCCATATATGCCAAATTTGAAATAAAACCATAACGAATTTCATCCGAATGAAACAGTACAAAACCGTAAACAACCTTATCGGTTGGATTACATTCATAATTGCAGCAACGGTTTATTGCATGACTATCGAGCCGACTGCAAGTTTTTGGGACTGCCCGGAGTTCATTACCACCGGCTATAAACTGGAAGTAGGACACCCGCCCGGCGCTCCGTTCTTTATGTTGGTAGCCAATCTGTTTTCCCAGTTTGCCTCCGACCCCAGCAGCGTGGCCAAAATGGTGAACTACATGAGTGCGCTGATGAGCGGCGCCTGTATCCTGTTCTTATTCTGGAGTATCACTCACCTGGTACGCAAACTGGTTATCACCGACGAAAATAACATTACCAAAGGGCAACTGATTACCGTCATGGGTAGCGGTGCGGTAGGTGCATTGGCATACACGTTCAGCGATACATTCTGGTTCAGTGCCGTAGAGGGCGAGGTATATGCTTTCTCCTCACTGTTTACAGCAGTGGTGTTCTGGCTGATATTGAAGTGGGAAGATGTGGCGGACGAACCGCACTCCGACCGCTGGCTGATTCTTATCGCTTATCTTACGGGGTTGAGTATCGGCGTACACTTGCTGAACTTGCTCTGTCTCCCGGCTATCGTGCTGGTATATTACTACAAGAAAGTGCCCGATGCCAATGCGAAAGGTTCGCTATTGGCGCTGCTCGCCTCTATGGTGCTGGTTGCGGCGGTGTTGTATGGCATCGTTCCGGGTATCGTAAAAGTGGGTGGCTGGTTCGAGCTGTTCTTCGTAAATACGCTCGGCATGTCTTTCAACAGCGGTGTCATCGTATATGTCGTACTGCTGGCAGCCTGCCTTATCTGGGGCGTGTACGAAAGCTATAACGAAAAGAACAAGTCGCGTATGGCGCTCTCGTTCATACTGACCATAGCCATGTTAGGTATTCCTTTCTATGGGCATGGCGGCAGCTCTGTCGTTATCGGTATCATCGTTATCGTGCTGCTGTGGCTCTACCTCAAACCGGGCACGCAGGAGAAGATTAAAGAGAAATACCGTGTATCGGCACGTACACTGAACACCTCGCTGCTGTGTACCATGATGATTGTCATCGGGTATTCGTCTTACGCTCTTATCGTAATCCGCTCTACCGCCAACACGCCTATGGACCAGAATTCTCCGGAGGATATCTTTACGCTGGGTGAATACCTGGGACGCGAACAATACGGCACGCGCCCGCTGTTCTACGGTCCCGCCTACTCCTCACAGGTAGCCCTGGATGTGAAGGACGGGTATTGCGAACCGCGTATCTCCTACAACGGAACCAAGTATATCCGTAAGGAGAAAGCCAGCGCCGACGAGAAGGACAGTTACATCGAAATTCCCGGACGCATCGAATACGAATACGCGCAGAATATGCTTTTCCCGCGTATGTACAGCAGTGCCCATACCGGCCAATACGAGGCTTGGCAGGACATCGAGGGATACGACGTTCCCTACGACAAATGCGGGGAGATGATTATGGTAACCATGCCTACGCAATGGGAAAACATCAAGTTCTTCTTCTCTTACCAGCTCAACTGGATGTACTGGCGTTATTTCATGTGGAACTTTGCCGGACGCCAGAACGACCTGCAAGGCCACGGCGAGATAGAACACGGCAACTGGATTACCGGTATCGGGTTCATCGACAACCTGCTCGTGGGTAATCAGGACTTGCTGCCGAAAGAGTTGAAAGAGAACAAAGGGCGTAACGTATTCTACTGCCTGCCGCTGTTGCTGGGTATTATCGGCTTGTTGTGGCAGGCATACCGCGGGGCTAAAGGTATCCAGCAGTTCTGGGTGGTTTTCTTCCTTTTCTTCATGACCGGTATAGCCATTGTGCTCTACCTGAACCAGACGCCGAGCCAGCCGCGTGAACGCGACTATGCATATGCCGGTTCGTTCTATGCTTTCGCCATTTGGATAGGCATGGGTGTGGCGGGTATCATCCGCTTGTTACAGCATTATGCACGGATGAAGGAGTTGCCTGCCGCCGCCGTTGTTTCGGTGGCATGCCTTTTCGTTCCCATACAAATGGCAAGCCAGACGTGGGACGACCACGACCGTAGCGACCGTTACGTTGCCCGCGATTTCGGACAGAACTACCTGATGTCGCTGCAAGAGACGGGTAATCCGATTATCTACACCAACGGCGACAACGATACCTTCCCCTTGTGGTACAACCAGGAAACGGAAGGTTTCCGTACCGATGCCCGTACTTGTAACCTCAGCTACTTGCAGACAGACTGGTACATCGACCAGATGAAGCGCCCCGCCTACGACTCTCCCTCCCTGCCTATCACCTGGGAGCGTATGGAGTACGTAGAGGGAACCAACGAATATATTCCGGTACGCCCCGAATACAAAAAGAGCATCGACGCCTTGTATGCCGAGGCAGAGAAACAGGCGCTGAGCGGCAATACCGAGGCATTGGTAAATGTGAAGAAAGAGTTCGGCGACAATCCTTACGAGCTTAAAAACATACTGAAGTACTGGATACGCAGCAAAAACCAAGACCTGAAAGTAATTCCTACCGACAGCATCGTCATGAAGGTGGACAAGGAAGCCGTACGCCGCAGCGGTATGATGATACCGGGCGACTCTATCCCCGACTACATGCACATCTCGCTGAAAGGCAAGCGCGCTCTGTACAAGAGTGAGCTTATGATGCTCGAGATGCTGGCGGAAGCCAACTGGGAGCGTCCTATCTACATCGCGGTCAGCGTAGGTCCGGAGAATCAGTTGAATATGGGCAACCACTTCATACAGGAGGGTCTTGCCTACCGCTTCACTCCGTTCGATACGGACAAGCTGGGTGTGAAGGTAGACAGCGAGAAGATGTACGACAACCTGATGAACAAGTTCAAGTTCGGGGGTATCGACAAGCCGGGTGTCTACATTGACGAGAATACGATGCGTATGTGCCACTCACACCGCCGTATCTTCTCCCAGCTCGTACAGCAATTGATACGCGAAGGCAAGAAGGAGAAGGCGAAAGCCGCACTGGACTATGCCGAAAAGATGATTCCTGCCTGCAACGTGCCGTACGACTGGCAAAACGGCGCCGTACAAATGGCCGAGGCATACTACCAACTGGACGATTCTACCAAGGCTGATGAAATGATGCAGGCACTTGCCGACAAAGCCGTGGAATATCTTACGTGGTACTTGAGTATGGACGACAGCCGTTTTGCAATCTCTACCCGTGAGTTCGAATACCATTGGGCGGTACTCGATGCCGAAGTGAAGGTCATGAAGAAATACAACTCCAAGCTGGCGGAAATCTATGAACCGAAGGTAGAGGAGCTGTACAACTTATATGTGGAAAGACTTAAATAATTAACGATTGATGATTGGCGGTTTGCCCGTATCTTTCGCGTTGCCCCGGCGCGCAGGGTTATACGGGCAAGCTGCCGACCGCCAATCGCCGTTAACTAATCATTAACCGCTGACACCCGTGTTTATAGAACAGCCTCCCGAGTTTGTTCGTAAGTTATATCCCAGCGCCATTTGGCGGATGAACCCGAACGAGAGAGCCGTTTACCTGACTTTCGATGACGGCCCTATTCCCGAAGTAACCCCGTGGGTTCTCGACTTGCTCGACAAATACGACATAAAAGCCACCTTCTTCATGGTAGGCGATAATATCCGCAAGCATCCCGGCGAATTCCGTATGGTTGTAGAACGGGGACACCGTATCGGCAATCATACCTACAACCACCTCAGGGGATTCGAGTACAATTTCAAGGATTATCTGGCAAATGCCGAGAAAGCAAACGAGGTGATGAAAACGGACTTATTCCGTCCTCCGCACGGACATATGGGGTGGACACAGTATATGATACTGAAACGCCGCTATAAGATAATAATGTGGGACTTGGTGACACGCGATTACAGTAAGAAGCTCCGCGGCCCGCAGGTGCTTGCCAACGTAATGAAATATGCGCGCAACGGTTCTATCATCACCTTCCACGACTCCTTAAAATCCTGGAACAACGGTAACCTGCAATATGCGTTACCGCGGGCGATAGAGTTCCTTAAAGAAGAAGGATACGAATTTAAACTGTTGTAAAAGCCGGAAGCCGGAAACAAGAACTGGGAAGCTGGGAGCCGGGAAGCGAAAACGGGGACTAAGAACCGGAAACGGAGTCGGAAGCCGGAGTCAAGAACCAGGAGTCGGAAGCGAGAGTTGGAAGCTGAAATCAAGAACCAAGAACCGGAAATGAAGTCAGAAACCGGAGTCAAGAACCGGAAACCCAAAGTTAAAGGCCGGAAGTCCGCCATGCGTTATAACCGCACAGCCTGACTTCCGGCCTTTAATCCATAGCTCCCGGTTTTTCAATTCCCGGTTCTCAAATCTTTAGTTTATTTCCACCGTTAACGGATTACGTACTTTTCGGGCGAAATCCGCCATATACCGGTTCCATTCATCGGCAGTCTTGATATCGGCTCTATCCCAGGCAAATCCCCAATAATACACATACTCCGAACCCGGCTCGTAATCGCTGACAGCAAGCACATGACCGTCGGCATTATTACGCTCCTTCTTCTCCTGTGCAGAGAAAAGTACGGTTTTCGCCTTCTTGACAACTGTAGGAACGGCAGCTCCCATAAAGATTTTACCGTTATCAGGACCGGTAGTGGGGTCTACATAAGTGATATATCCATTGGCGGCATCGGCAACGACAGCACCATCCGGCTCATGCAGCACGATACCCGTAACAATAGGCAATGTCTCTTTCAGGTTACTGTACGATACGGCAGTCCTGTTCAAGTGCGAGCCGGCATCCAATGTAACGAGGCGTGTCTCTACGACGGTCGAATCGCCCTTTACAGTCAGAGGGTTGAACTCCAGCCTTACAGTGAAGCGTAGCGGGCCGTTATCCAGAATCTCCTGGTTCTTATAGCACCACGGATAGATAATACTGTCATTCACCATTAATGCGGCTACACCGGCTCCCAGTGTAGGGCCTACTGCATAGCAGTCCATACCGTGACCGTGGTCGACGTGATAAGAACGCTCACGGCTTAGCTCGGCAGCAGCCTTCGGGTCGGTCTTTTTCAATTCGGCAATCTTAGCCAGAGTTTCCTTGTTCAGCTCTTTGGCATACATCGCTTCCAGTATCGGCTCGGAAGTATCGCGCTTCGTAAACAAGTCATAACCGAAGCCACGCTCCCCTTTAGCCTGCAAAGCAGGACCGTAAGCACGGAAAGCCACCAAATCATTTTCCCAAGCCATATCATCCATACGTTCGGGATAGCACCTACCGCAAGCCTTCACATCGAAAGCTCCGGGTGTACCGGCCTGTATGGTATACGTAACAGAGCTATTGGCAGCTACCGTAGCCGGGAATATAACCTTGCCGTCGTACGTAATCTGGTAAGGCAACTGCTGCCCGTCAGCATCCAATACCACAATCTGTGCCGTGTCTGCCAAACCCAAGCGGTTTGTAATAGTCTCCATAGACACCTCCACCATTTCATCGGAGCGCTCTATGGCCAACGGATTGGTTACCGTAACGGTTACCGTCTTGCTGTCATTACAAGCGAAGCAAAACAAAGCCGTCATACATAATAAAAGAAGTTTCTTCATATTGAATAAATAATGGGGTAATATGATAAAGCGATAATGCGATAGGGTGGTAATGCGATGAAGTGATAAGCAGCCTGATAAAAAATAAGGCGGTAAAGTAATATCCTTCTATCACCTACCGCCTTTACCACCTTATCAGCTTATTATTTAGGCTGTTTTCCGATATAAGCCAAGATACCGCCGTCAACGTACAGGATGTGTCCGTTCACTGCGTTAGAAGCCTCGGATGCCAGGAACACAGCAGGACCTGTAAGCTCTTCCGGGTCTAACCAACGGCCCGCCGGAGTCTTGGCGCAAATGAATGAATCGAACGGGTGACGGCTACCGTCAGCTTGTTTTTCACGCAACGGAGCAGTCTGCGGAGTAGCGATATAACCCGGGCCGATACCATTACACTGGATGTTGTATTCACCGTATTCGGAGCAGATGTTACGGGTCAACATCTTCAAACCACCCTTAGCGGCAGCATAGGCAGATACAGTCTCACGACCCAACTCGGACATCATAGAACAGATGTTGATGATTTTGCCATGGCCTTTCTTCATCATTGCAGGCAGAACAGCCTTAGAAACGATGAACGGAGCATTCAGGTCGATGTCGATAACCTTGCGGAAATCGGCAGCTTCCATTTCGTGCATGGGGATACGGCGGATGATACCCGCATTGTTAACCAAGATATCGATAGTGCCCACTTCCTTTGCAATCGTTGCTACCATAGCCTGAACAGCGGGTTCGTCTGTTACGTCGCATACATAGCCGTGTGCCTCGATACCCTTTGCAGCATATGCAGCCATACCTTTATCCACCAGTTCCTGGTTGATATCGTTAAAACAGATTTTTGCGCCTTGTTCTGCAAAAGCCGAAGCGATAGCAAAACCGATACCGTAAGAAGCACCTGTAACGAGGGCTACTTTACCTTCCAAAGAAAAATTCAAATACTGATTCATGATGTTTATTTATTTAGGTTGAAAAATAGTGTTACTTCAAATCGGTAATCAAAGAGAAATCCTGGTCGCCGTAATCCAGGTTCTCGCCGCCCATACCCCATATAAAGGTATAATTGTGGGTAGCGGCGGCCGAATGGATAGACCACTCGGGAGAGAGGACTGCCTGGTCGCCTTTCATCCAGAGGTGGCGGGTTTCGTCCACCTCGCCCATAAAATGACAGACAGCATGAGTTTCCGGAATCTCAAAATAGAAATAAGCTTCCATGCGGCGGCTGTGCACGTGTGCCGGCATCGTATTCCACACGCTGCCCGGAGCCAGCTCGGTCATACCCATTTGCAACTGGCAAGTAGGCAACACTTGGTTTACCAGCATCTTATTGATATTGCGCTGGTTAGAACCTTCCAAAGAGCCCATTTCGGCCACTACCGCATCTTTCTTCGTAACCTTCTTGTCGGGATAGTTGCGGTGAGCCGTTACGGAATTAAAGTAGAACTTGGCAGGGCGGGCGGCATCCTTGCTCTCGAAAGTAACCTCCCGGTCGCCCGAGCCCAGGTAGAGAGCCTCCTTATAATCCATTTCGAATACGGCATCGCCGGCTCTTACCACCCCCGCGCCGCCTACATTGAAAATACCCATTTCGCGGCGGGTAAGGAAATAAGGAGCCTTCAAGGGGTCGATAGCTTCCAGCGGCAACACCTCGCCCACCGGCATAGCACCACCTACTATCATGCGGTCGTACATGGAATATACCATGTTCACTTCATTCGGGGAAAATACTTTCTCTATAAGGAAATCGCGACGGATTCTTTTCGTATCATAACTTTTTGCATCTTCCGGATGTGCGGCATAACGAATTTCGTAGTTCGTTTTCATGGTTTTTCTCATTTTAAATTATCACGTCAATAACCAGGGAGTACGTCGTTTGCGTACACAATTGCAAATGTAGCAAAAGAAAACGGCAAAACATTGCGTTTTTGTCCTAATTATCTATCAATATTGTACAAAGAAAGAAAAAAATAATAGAAAGACAAATAAAATAAGCGAAAGTTCGCTCACCGCCGGAATGTTCACGTAAGAAGCGGGAATTGTACCGGCCTTTTCCCGAAAAATACAGGATTATTTACAAATAACTACCGTTGCGGCTCAATCGTATAATGAATAGAGTTCAGTCGTATACTGAGATAGGTTCACTATACGACTGAACCCCATTCACTCCCATACTGAAATAGGCTAAGTATAAACAAGTGATAGTCATCCAGTTGAATCAGTCTACCCGAGCATTGATAAATCATGACAAAAACAACGACCGGGATGCTTCAGGCAGAGGCGTTCCACCAATGCAGCTTCGGAATCATTCAATGCCAAAATCAAGGAGTTCAGAACTCTGTTCAGGGGAATAAAGGACAGAGCTTTCTTTCTATTCAGGCTAACAAAAATTTATGCTTAATCAATAAATCTCTCAGGGTTTTACGTTGACACCAATTTATGCTCAATCTATAAATCCCTCAGGCTTTCACGTTGACCCGAATTTAGAACACAGTTCAGAGGAGTAAAGGACAGGGCTTTCTTTCTATTCAGACTAACAAATATTTATGCTTAATCTATGAATCCCTCAGATTTTTACGTTGACCCGAAATCGAGAAACCGGCTAACCCTCTGTCCTAAAATGAGAAAGCCCCGGAAATATTATTTCCGAGGCTATTCTCAACCAATCGGTTGGACTACCAAGATTCGAACTTGGACAAACAGAACCAAAACCTGTTGTGCTACCATTACACCATAGTCCAAACTTATACGCTTTCTGTTAAAAAGCGGTGCAAAGATAGAGGTATGTCCCGAAATATGCAAATATTTCGGGACTATTTTTCATATCCTCGGTGTTATTTCGCAATAACCAAGTAATAATTCTTCTTGCCGCGCTGTACCAGCAGATACTTGCCGTCCAGCAAATCGGCCACGGTAACCACCTGGTCGAAAGCCGTCAGCTTCTCCTTATTCAAAGAAACGCCGCCGCCCTGCACCAGCTTGCGCATCTCGCCTTTGGATGCAAATACGGGTGCATTGTCTACGAACAAATCGACCGCCTTTACACCGGCAACCAAAGCGTCACGGGATACTTCGAACTGGGGAACGCCTTCGAACACCGCCAACAAGGTGTCCTCGTCCAGCTTCTTCAACGCCTCGGAAGTGGCATTGCCAAAAAGGATATTGGAGGCATCAACCGCCGCATTGTAATCTTCCTCGGAGTGTACCATAACGGTAACTTCCTTAGCCAGGCGCTTCTGAAGGGCGCGCAAGTGCGGAGCCGCCTCGTGTTCCGCCGTCAAAGCCTCGATTTCTTCTTTAGACAAGGAAGTGAATATCTTGATGTAGCGGGCTGCATCGGCATCGCTTACGTTCAGCCAGAACTGGTAGAACTTATAGGGAGATGTATAACGGGGGTCGAGCCAAATGTTACCGGACTCCGTCTTACCGAATTTGCCGCCGTCGGCCTTCGTTATCAGAGGACTCGTCAGGGCGAATACCTCACCTCCGTTGGTGCGGCGAATCAGTTCGGCTCCCGTAGTAATGTTGCCCCACTGGTCTGAACCGCCCATTTGCAGCTTGCAGCCTTTGGTTTCGTACAGGTGCAGGAAGTCGTAGCCCTGCAGCAACTGGTAAGTGAACTCCGTAAAGGAAAGACCGTCGCGGGCTTCGCCGTTCAGACGCTTCTTGACAGAGTCCTTAGCCATCATATAATTTACGGTGATGTGCTTGCCTACTTCGCGGGCAAAATCGAGAAAAGTAAAATCTTTCATCCAATCGTAGTTGTTCACCAGCTCTGCACGGTTGGGAGCGTCCGAGTCAAAATCCAGGAACTTGCTCAACTGTTTCTTCATGCCCGCCATGTTGCGCTGCAAGGTTTCTTCAGTAAGCAGATTACGTTCTGCCGACTTGCCGGAAGGGTCGCCAATCATACCCGTAGCACCGCCTATCAGCGCCAACGGCTTATGGCCGCAACGTTGGAAGTGACGCAATATCATCACACTGCAAAGGTGTCCTATGTGCAGGGAGTCTGCCGTAGGGTCGAAACCGATGTATGCAGTCACTTGTTCTTTTGCCAGCAGTTCTTCCGTACCCGGCATCATATCGTGGAGCATGCCACGCCATCTTAATTCTTCTACAAAATTCATCGAATGATTAACTATTAATTATTTGATTTATACTTTGTCCGGAGCAAAAGTACGACTCTTTATATTAACAAGCAACTCTTATCGGCAAAAAAAGACTTTGTTGATATTTTCTTGCATCGCAGCCGTAAACTCCGTCAAGGATGCTCCGCGGATTTCGGCCGCCCGCCTGTACAATTCCTCAACCGGCACTCCGCTCTCGTCCGTCTCCAGGAACAAGTGGCACGAAGGGACGGCACGGAGCGCTTCTTCCCGGTACTTCTCTCCGAAGGAGAGGTAAAACCCGTGCCGCAGATATTCTTCCGCCAAAGCCGCCTTTCCGCGGAAACCGTGGATAATCCAGGGATTATCGGGGCGCATCTGCCGTTTGAACCTCAGCAACTCGTCCACAGCTTTTACCAAATGGATAATTAAAGGTTTGCCGAGCTGCATGGACAGCCGTGCCTGAAATTCAAAGACTTCCGCCTGCACAGCCGCCGGGGCGCCGGCAAGTTTATCAAGGCCTGCCTCTCCTACGGCAAGTACCTGCGGATGTTCCGCCAGTGGAACCAGTTCCTCCATTTCGTACTGGACGGCCGGAGTAACGGCAGCATCCGGGATGTGCCAGGGATGTATGCCCACCGAGTACCACCCGCCTGCTACCGGGGCAAAGGTAGCGGGATAGCAGTTTACGATAGCCTCTCCGGGTGTGTGCGGTGAACGGTGCGTATGTATGTCGGCCGGGATTTTCATGGAACGGGGTCGTATCCGGAGCCTCCCCAGGGGTGGCAGCGCAAGATTCGTCTTACTGCCAGGTAAAGCCCTTTGAAAGGCCCGTGTTTCTTGATAGCTTCTACGGCGTACTGGGAGCAGGTTGGGGTAAACCTGCACGCCGGGGAAATCATGGGCGAGATGCACCTCTGATAGAAATAGATAGGAAGGAGCAGCAGGTATGAAAGCAGTTGTTTCATGGCTCGAGGGAGGAGGTTGGGGCGGTATCCGTGTCCAGGGACGCCACTTTTTCGGCTATACGTGCCAATGCGGTTTTCATCCTATCCTCTATCACGGAAGATTCGACCAACTGGTCGGAGAGGTAAATAAAAGCGATAGCCAACCGGCATTTCTTTTCTGCCAAGACACTCAGCAGCCCGTGCTTATTCACACGGTAGGCTTCACGTATCCGGCGCTTTACACAATTACGCTTTACCGCATGCTTGAAACGGCGCTTCGAAACGCTGACGAGGATAGAGGCGTCCGCCTCCAGCTCCTCTACGGGCAAATACACCACACGCAACGGAAAGACCGAAAACGAACGCGAACCGCCCGCAAACATCTTTTCTATTATCTTTTTCTTATCCAGCCTTTCGGCTTTATGCAACGTATTTGCCATGAGTGGATTATTTGTTTACGGATTAGAGACTGTGAACTGAAATGGTGTGTTATAAAAAACGAGCTACAAGGCCTGCGACATATAAATACCACCACCCGTAGCTCGTATTTCCATTGTTACGACTACAAGCCACAAGCCCGCGGACTCATAACTTATAATTCATAACGCATAATTCGTTTCACTTTCCTTTATTGTTCTCCTTGATGAACATGTCGAGCGCCGCCGTCATAGAGGGAGCCTGCACGCTGGGCGCTTCCAGGTCTAACCGGAGTCCGGCATCGCGTACTGCCTGCGCTGTCGTAGAGCCGAATGTACCGATTTTGATTTCTTTCTGCTCGAAATCCGGGAAGTTTTTCTTCAAAGAAGATACTCCCGCAGGGCTGAAGAATACCAGCATGTCATAATCGAACTTCTCGTCCGGAGTGAAGTCGTTGCTTACCGTGCGGTACATCACTACTTCTGTGTGCTGTATCTTGCTCTTGTCCAGCAGGTTCTTGATTTCATCCGTATGTACATCCGACATCGGAACCAAGTATTTCTCTGTCTTGTGCTTTATAATGGAAGGCAACAAATCATCGAACTTTCCGGTATTTCCAAAGAAAATCTTACGCTTGCGGTATTGTACATATTTCTGGATATACAAGGCAATCGTCTCCGTAACACAGAAATATTTCATGGTTTCGGGTATCGTTACACGTAATTCCGTACAAAGATGAAAAAAATGATCGATTGCATGACGCGAAGTAAAAATAACCGCAGTATAGTCTAATATGGACACCTTCTGCTGTCTGAACTCTTTCGCTGAAAGGCTCTCTACTTTGATAAACGGGCGAAAATCTATTTTCACACCGTACTTCTCGGCAATGTCGTAGTAAGGAGATTTCTCTGATGCCGGTTTCGGCTGCGACACAAGTACTTTCTTAATTTTCAACGTCCTAAAATTTTATTATCAAATAATCGTTTAGCTGCATCACTCCTTGATATAACATGAAACAAGGCATGATTTCAAGGGCACAAAAGTACAAAATTAAAAGGAAACTGCCATATAAATTGTTACAAAAAAGCTTTAACCACTTATAGAACATCAATATTTTAGTAAAAAACGCCAAAATTAATCCAATTATCATTGTAGATTGCAGGCTCAAATCGAAATAGACGATGAATAAAGCAAAGGGAAAAAGGGCAAATCCAAGATAATAAAGCAAAGTAGAATACGATTCGAGCCAAAGAGTCGTAGTACTTTCGTCAAAAAAAATCCAACCCAACACGGAATAAATCACCCATTTCAGGAACAGGTAACAAAGGCTTATTCCGATATAAACGCCCAGCAGTATGAGGGAGGGGACGTGATGTACCAAATCCGGCCGGATATCGTTGCAATAATTGAAGATGCAGACACCGGCAAGTATGCAGGTTTGCAGAATCAGCAACAGCAAGTAGCGCATATCGCCCGCCGTCGAAGTAGCGAAGATATTAGTACGCTCGCGGTGCAGCAAGAAGTCTTTTACCAACTGCAACAAGAAGCGGCGGCTACGCGAAAGGACATAGGACGACAGGAAAAAACAACATAGGAGGACTATGGTTATGCCGTCATCCATTCTCGGAGAATAAGGAAGGGGGATACCTTCCGTCCCGCTTGCCGCCCACACCGCCAACCAGTTCATCATATCGCTGCGAACTTACGGATAGAGGCGTCCCACAAAGGAATGGTGTGCACCAACTCGACAGCTTCCCGGGCTGTACCCGCCACGTGCCAGATAGCCCCGTGCTGCGTACGCATGAAGTTTTCTTCCACAGCTTTTTGAAGCATGGCAAGCAATGGGTCGAAATAGCCCCCGGTGTTCAGCACCACTACCGGGTTCAGGTAAAGCCCTAATTGTTTCCAGGTGATGATTTCGAGCAGCTCTTCCAGCGTGCCGCAACCGCCGGGCAATGCTATCACCGCATCGCTCAGGTCTGCCATTGTCTTCTTGCGCTCGTGCATGGTTTCCACTTCTACAAGCTCGGTCAGCCCCGTATGATGCCACCCCTGCTCTACCATAAACCGGGGTATCACACCGGTAACCTCGCCGCCCGCCGCCAGCGCGGCATCCGAAACGGCAGCCATAAGCCCCATATTGCCGGCTCCGTTAATCAGGCGGATATGCCGCTGCCCCAACAAGGTTCCCAGCTCACGGGCGGCATCGAAATAAACCGGGTCGATTTTCGTACTCGAGGCGCTATATACGCATACGGAAGTTATCTTATTCATCATCTTTCAGCTATATCGGTTTTTACTTGCTGCAAAGGTATATGATTTTAAGGAGATTTGAAAAAAGGAAGCTGCCTATTCTGCTCCGGAATATTCCGGAAGCGGAAAAGCAGCTTTCTATAATAAATAGCCTGTAAAGCTATGCTGATTACAAACCCGGGGCATATTACAGCCCGAACGCAGCCTTCACCTTATCTACGTAGTCCAGCTTTTCCCAGGTGAAGAGTTCTACGGTTACATCCCTGTCGCCTTCATAACGCGATTTGAAGTGCTTGGTAACCACCTGCGGCTCACGCCCCATATGGCCGTAGGCGGCAGTTTCCTGATAAATAGGATTGCGAAGTTTCAAACGGTCTTCGATAGCCTTCGGACGGAGGTCGAAGATTTCATCTATCTTTCCGGCTATCTCGCCGTCGCTCATATTTACGTGGCTGCGACCGTATGTGTTTACGTATATATTGATAGGACGCGCCACACCGATAGCATAGGATACCTGTACCAGCATCTCGTCCGCCACACCGGCGGCAACCAGGTTCTTGGCTATGTGACGGGCGGCGTATGCGGCGCTGCGGTCTACCTTACTGGGGTCTTTGCCAGAGAAGGCGCCGCCGCCGTGGGCTCCCTTGCCGCCGTAGGTATCTACTATAATCTTACGTCCCGTCAAGCCGGTATCTCCATGAGGTCCGCCGATAACGAACTTGCCCGTAGGGTTGACGTGGTATTTTATATCATCGTTAAAGAGCGACAATACCTTTTCATGATGAATGGAGGCGATGACACGGGGCATCAGGATATTGACGACATCGTTGCGGATAATGCCCAGCATCTCTTCATCCGCTTTCAACTGGGCGGCTTCGCTCTCGTCGGCAGGTTGGATAAAGTCGTCGTGCTGGGTAGAAACGACAATCGTATCGATACGGACGGGGTTACCGTTATCATCATATTCAATGGTTACCTGGCTCTTGGAGTCGGGGCGGAGGTAGGTCATCACCTTGCCCTCACGACGGATATCCGCCAATACTTGCAGGATACGATGGGCAAGGTCTAACGAGAGCGGCATATAGTTTTCCGTTTCGTTAGTGGCATAGCCGAACATCATACCCTGGTCGCCCGCACCCTGTTCCATAGGGTCCCGGCGTTCCACACCCCGGTTGATGTCGGGGCTCTGCTCATGGATAGCGGAAAGCACGCCGCACGAATTACTTTCGAACATATACTCGCCTTTGGTATAGCCGATTTTCTTAATTACCTCACGCGCGATGAGTTGAAGGTCGACGTATGCCTTGGTCTTCACTTCTCCAGCCAGCACTACCTGACCGGTAGTAACCAGAGTTTCGCAAGCTACTTTCGAACTGGGGTCATAGGCCAACAGTTTGTCAAGCACAGCGTCCGATATTTGGTCGGCCACTTTGTCGGGGTGTCCTTCAGACACCGATTCGGATGTGAATAAATATCCCATTTCAACTAATAATTAAAAATGAATAATTAAAAATGAAAGAGGAAGACCGGGGTACGAGTAGTCATGGCGGAACATTCAGAAAAGGATGTGTTTTAGCATTTTTTTCTGTGGTTGCAAGCTACTCAAATCTTTCCACATATCATTTTTCGGGTGCAAAGATAAAGGTTTTATGGGAATATGGCGCACAAGAAGTAAAGTATTAACGAAAAAACACGCTTATTACTGCAAAATACCTATTTTTGCAAAAACTTAATTCTAAATCCAATCATGAAGAAACTATTAGTAATGTGCCTGCTCCTGCTCGTATCCACAGCAGGAAGAAGCCAGGATAAAAAGGAGTTTACCGTACTGCAATGGAATATCTGGCAGGAAGGGAGCAAAGTACCGGGCGGGTACGACGCTATTGTAAACGAGATTGTCCGCCTGAAACCGGACTTCGTAACTTTCAGCGAAGTGAGAAACTACAATAACACCCGGTTTTGCGACCGCATCGTACAATCACTGAAATCGAAAGGAGAAACATATTACTCTTTTTACAGTTATGACTCCGGGCTATTGAGCCGCCACCCGATAACCGGTTCCCTGACCGTATTTCCCGAGAAAGACGACCACGGAAGCATTTATAAGATGACAAGCAACATAAACGGACACAAAATAGCCGTTTACACAGCACACCTCGACTACTTGAACGATGCATATTATAATGTACGCGGCTACGACGGTTCTACTTGGGAAGAAATACCCGTTCCGCAAACCGTACTGGAAGTATTGAAAGTGAACGATGCCTCCCTGCGCGACGACGCTATCAAAGAATTCATCGCTGCTGCCCGCAAAGACATCGCGGAAGGTACAATCGTTATCTTGGGCGGAGATTTCAACGAACCTTCTCACCTCGACTGGATTCGGGAGACAAAAGACTTGTACGACCACAACGGACTGATTATCCCCTGGACAGTCCCCCTGATGTTAGACAACAGCGGTTTTATAGACACTTACCGTACCCTCTACCCGGATGTACTGAACTACCCCGGTTTCACCTTCCCCGCAGACAACCCGCTTATCCCGGTGGAGAAGCTGACCTGGACACCCAAATCCGATGAACGCGACCGGATTGATTATGTATTCTATTACCCCCACCCTGCTATCCGACTGAAAGATGCCGTGATATTCGGACCACGAGGCAGCATAGTCAAAAGCAAGCGGACAGAGGAAAAGTCCAAAGACAAGTTCCTATTACCCCAGGGGGTATGGCCGACAGACCACAAGGGGTTGCTCGTAACTTTCGATATAAAGTAAAGGTAACTATATATTGCCTTACAATGTGAATCCTTGTTAAGCAGTAGGATATATTGAAAATATAAACCCTCTATAAATCTTATAATCGTTTATAGAGGGTTTTGCTGTAAGATAGTATATAATCACCAACACAAGAAACAGACGAGTATTACAAAGCCCATGCAATATCGGAACATATAAGTGCAGCATAACTGCCACCGGTATCGTACATGAGTCTAAAGCCGGCAGACCGAAATCAGATAAAAGTATTTTTCTAACATCGTATTCAACCGCTGCATATCTAAGCGAATGCATATATAGGACAGATATAAGAAATGCGCCGATATCCCATCGCCGCATTTCTTCTAATAATATTTATATTGTTAACTCAAAAAAAATCATTTCAATAAATTCCGATAATAACTCTCCACATCACTCCATTTATAATAAGGAAACATATCCGTCTTTACGGGAATATGCACCTCGTTCTCATTATGCATAATCTTGACCAGGATATCGTCCGATTTCTCGCTCCGGAAGAAAATCATCTGCACATTGGCCGCCATGGGAACGACCTTGAAGTCACTCCATACCTTATACACCTCGTACGGATTGTCCACTGCCACATTGCAGTTCTCTATCCGCATCAATGCAACTAAAGGAATCACATTGCCGTCGTGCCCGAAACGAAGCGTTGCGGCAATCCCGCCTTTCCGGATAGCCTCATCGGCACTATCCAGAATATTCCTCAACAAAGGCTTCGCATTGGCTACGACGATGCCCTTTCCGTCGGCATGGTTGGCATTGCCTACATAAAAGCGGTAATTGATGCACTGCCATAAGTCGAAAAGCTCCTGAGGCTCGAACAAATCGTAAAAAGAAACCGGCGTTTCGGTATTCTGCATATCGCTGGCTATCCAGTACATCCCCCACATCACCTCCTTGGGATTCACCTTTTTCAGGATAAAACGCTCATCCTTGAATAAAGACGCAATCAGGCGGTCGGGCTTCGTATGAGCCTCCTCGAACTTCCTGTATTCCTCCGCCCAGGGACCGTCATGCGAAGAAGTGAAACGGTTGGACACATCCGTATGGTAATTCAGGTAATCCATATACTTCCCGCTCGCCTCGTACGAAATCCGTAAACCAGGATTCAGCTCCTTCAAGCGGTCGCCGAAAGCTACCATACTCATCGCACAACGCAGCACCACAGTAGAACGTGCCGATATGAAAGGACTACCCTTAAACACCTCCGGAAACGAAGCATACATCCTCTCCGCAATGCCCCGGTGCTGCCTCACACCCAACGGGGTCAAATCGCCACCATGTCCTTCAGCTTCCTCCCATACCTTGAGCAGACGCCGGTAAGTATCCTCCCCCAAAGCAGTAAGCGCCTGTTCGCGCTGTGCATCCCCGAATAAATCTATCAACCATTTATAATCCCGGTCTGCAATCAGATAACGCGAGCCGTGGCGCCCGTAATGGCTGATATAAAAAGGCTTATACCCTTTAGGAGGCTTGGTTTGCGGAGCAAAGTCGAGCGGATACGCCCAATATACCCCGCCGGTCTTTTCGGGAGTAGCCAACATCTCCTCCTTGGAAGTCTGTGCCCCCAAAGGAGCACAGCACATCCACACCAGACCACATAGTAAAATCCGTTTCAGTTTCATCATAATTCTCATTCTTATTTTATCACTTTATAACCGTCATTCTGTACCAAAGTAGGATTATTCGTCAGCTCGCTTTCCGGAATCGGGAACAAATTATACTTGTCGTCCACATCCTCTCCTAAACGCACGCCGTTTTTCCAATCCCAGTTATGCCCCTTCGTATATTTGCCGAAGCGAATCAGGTCTGTACGCCTCACCAGCTCGGATGCCAGTTCCTTCTGGCGCTCAATCAGCAGGAAGTCCAAATCGAGCTCGTCCGCAGTGATTTCACCGGACACATCGGAACGTACACCGTTCTTTGCATACTTACCGGACATATAAGCTCTTGCCCTGACCTCGTTGACATACCCCAACGCTTCCGCCTTCGAGCCGCCCCCTCCGCGCAGAATAGCCTCGGCAGCCATAAGGTAAGCATCCGCCGTACGGAACAACGGAAAATCGATAGAAGTATAAGCATCGCCCGAGGCACAAAGCTCGTCGTCCTTCGTAACATTTCTCCATTTGATATAACCGTATCCGCAAGTAAACGTGCTGGTCATATTCATATCCACATCCCACGTATCCTTCACCTGGTTAGGGAGAGCGGTCATAAACTGCGCCCGTTTGTCCTTCTTGTTATTTCCCCAGATATCACGGGTATCGAACACCACATCATCCGCATCGAACACATCCACCAGCGATACTTTGGCACGGACATTACCCCAACCCCTGGAGCCGACACCCGTCTTGTAAAGCTCGTCCATAGGACCGTTTACAAACGCTTTCACATAGAAATTCGTTCCGGCGGAACTCTGCGCACGCAAGCCGTCCTGCACCAGCGGCCAGATAATCTCCTTACACGTATTGTTGTCCGCCAGGAAGATTTCACGGTAGTCGGAAGCCAGCGGATAATGCCCGTTGGCAATGACTTTCGTTGCATAAGTATATGCCTCCTGGTACTTATTCTCATTAATCCACGTCTGCGCATTCAGGTACATGCGGGCAAGCAGAAACCAGCCGGCCACCCGGTCTATGCGTCCGTACTCATTGGTTCCCGGAGCCTTCAGCTCGTTCTCGATAGCCAACAGCTCGCTTTCCGCAAACTCGAAAATCTGCTTGCGGGTGTACTGGGCGGGAATTTCCTTCACCCCCGTATACTCGTCCACATAAGGAACCGCACCGAACAAATCGCAAAGCATCGAGTAACAGTAAGCACGTATAAAGCGCGCCTCCGCCCGGTAACTCATATAATCGTCCTTCATCTCCTCCCACAGGCCTCTGCCCTGCAACTTACTCTCCGTACATTCGCGTAAAAGCTCGTTACAGTAAGCGATACTCATGTAAAGCCGCTGGTAAGTCCAGGTAACGACCGACGCGTTGGAAGCGTCCCACTGCAAGTTCAGACACTTGCGCAAGCCGTTGGAAGACGAAGGCATCAGGAAATTATCCGTACTCAGTTCCTGCAGATAGAACAGCAGGCGCACATAACCGGAATACCCCTCATTAGCACCCTCGAGGTCGCCGTCTCCCCCGTCACCGCCTTGCTGTCCGGTCAGAATCAGCGAGGCATAACACTTTGCCAGTACACCGGTATAACCGTCTTTGGTCTGGTACACCTTTTCACTTACCAGTTGGTTGTCGTCCAAAGGCATCGTATCCAAATCGCCCAGACAGGACGCCAAGCCTATGCCCACGAAAAACAGAATGAACGAATAAGCAATTATCTTTTTCATATCGTATGGTTTTAATCCGTTAGAAATTTAAATTAGCACTTAATGAGAATACGCGCGGACGAGGATATACCTCCTTGTCGATACCGCTGTAAATCTCCGGGTCGATGCCGGAATAACTCGTGAAAGTAGCCACATTCTGCACGCCGAAAGTCAGGCGCAGCGAGCTCGAACTGTTCCAAAGCTTCCGGAACGTATATCCCAGGGAAAGATTGTCGATACGGAAGAAATTCCCTTTCTCCAGGAAATAATCCGAATAAAGCTGCTGGTTCTGGAAACCGGAATCCCGGGTACGGCACAATATATTGGAGAAATTGCCCTGGTCGCTGTACACCGACTGCACATACTGGTCGGCCGCCACATAATTGTACACATAACTGCCGAACGAACCATGCCCGCTGATAGCGAAATCCCAGTTCTTATAAGTAAGCTGCGTATTGAATCCCAGATAAGAAGTGGGCAACGCACTTTTGTTCGTAGCATACTTCGTTTCGGTGGCAGAAACGGAACCGTCCGGCTGCACATACTGCCCCTCGATAGGATTGCCCTTGTCGTCGTAAGCCTGCTTCGCCAGGTAGAAAGTATAAGGGCGCTGGCCTACCATGAATACCTGAACCGTCTTGCCCGTACCGGAGATAGCCCCCGTCTGCACGAAGTTAGCCTCCGAGTCGATAACGTTCAGCTTGGTAATCTCGGAATCATTCCATGTATAATTCATCCCCACCGTCCACTTCCAGTTCTTGGTATGCACGGGTACTGCATTGATAGCGAACTCCAATCCCTTATTATCCATTTCGCCGATATTTGTCGTAATGACGGAAGAATAGTTGGTTCCCGAAATCACATTGATAGTATTCAGCAAATCCTTCGTATGGCGCTGGTAATAATCGATAGAACCGTAAATGCGGTTGTTCAGGAAACCGTAATCCAAACCGATGTTATACGTCTCCGTCGTTTCCCATTTGATATCGGAATCATAACCGTTCGGACGGTAAGTATAATACCACTTGTCGCCGAACTGGTAGCAAGACTCCGGATAAGACACCGTGAACGTAGTCATATACGGATAGTCGTTCAAGATATCCTGCTGACCCGTCTGGCCGTAGCTCAAACGCAGCTTCAAATCGGACAACACCTCCGAATCGCGCAGAAACGCCTCCTGGCTGATTTTCCAGCCCAACGCCACGGAAGGGAACAACCCCCAGCGGTTATCCTTCGCAAAGCGGGAAGAAGCATCCGAACGCAAGGTAGCCGTAACCATATAACGGTTGTCGTACGAATAGTTCAGACGGCCGTAGAAAGAAAGCAGATAGTATTCGGACTCGTAATGGTTCGGTGAGAACAACTCCTTGCCTGCCGGAGAAAGCGTCGTCGCATCGAACTTTTTCCAGAAATGCTGCCAGCCGTATCCCGCCATTGCACTGAAATTATGCTTCTCGTTGAACACATGAGAGTAGTTGGCATACAAATCCAGCAAGTAATTGCGCTTGTTCTGCTTGGAATCGTACACAAGCCCCGTACCGTCCTTCATGTTGGACGTGTACATCATACCCGCCATATCGGGCACATTCTTGTTGTATTCGCTCCTCAGCACATCATATCCCAGGTTCATGTTCAACTGCAAGTCCTCCAAGCGGTGCACCTTGTAGTTGACAGCTGCGTTACCGATAGAACGCGTCACCTTATTATGCAAATCCTGCAATTCGAGCTGCGCCACAGGATTATCCGTCTGGATAGCCATAGGCGAATTCCCGTTCATCCAGATATAATATCCCAACCCCGGGTCTGAGGCCGCTGTAGCGCTTCCCGTCATAACAGGACGGGTAGGGTCGTAACGGAGCGCATTATTAACCACGCTTTCGTCCACCTTCTGGTTATCCTCGTAAGACACCTTGACATTCAAGTCTACCGTAAGATGATTGTCGAAAAACTTAGGAGCTATCCCGCCGTTAAAGGTGAAACGCTCGTAATTATTAGTCTTTACCACACCGTTCTGGTTATTATAACCCACCGAAAGACGGTAAGGAGCATTCTGTTTCACCTTGCCCGAAACAGAGAAGTTATGCTCCTGCCCGAAAGCCGTGCGGTAAATCTCGTCCTGCCAGTCCGTAGAAGCAGTGCCTAAGGTTACGGAAGACGGAACCCCCGATACGGTAGGAACGAACTGGCGGAATTCGTCGGCCGAAAGCACATCCAGCTTTTCCGTAATGGTGCTCACGGAGAGATTCGTAGAGTAGTTGAAACGCAACTTGGCATCGGCGCCCTTCTTGGTAGTAATCACAATCACACCGTTGGACGCACGCGAACCGTAGATAGCCGTAGCCGAAGCATCCTTCAATACAGTGAACGTCTCGATGTCGTTCGGGTTGATTCCCCCGATAACATTGCCGCCTCCCTCGATAGTGGAGTTATCTACCGGCACACCGTCTACAACGATTAGCGGGTCGTTGGAGGCAGACAGCGACGCCCCGCTCCTGATGCGGATAGTAGCCCCCGCGCCCGGAGCGCCGGAACTTGCAACCACATTCACGCCCGGCACTTTACCCACCAGGGCATCCTGTGCGGTGGTGCGCAGCCCCTTGTTGAAATCGTCCGGCTTGATAGCGGTTACCGAACCCGTGGCATCCGATTTCTTCACGCTGCCGTAGCCGATAACAACCACGTCCTCGAGCATCTCGCTATCCTCCTCCATTACGATTTTCATCGTCGGAGAAACCACCTTTTCCACATCCTTATAACCGATATATTTAATAAGCAGTACAGCCTTGGGACTACTCACGGTTATGGAGAAATTGCCGTCCACATCACTGATAGTTCCGTTCGTCGTACCCTTTTCCAGGATATTCGCCCCGATAACGGGCAAATTCTCCCTATCAAGGATATTACCTTTCACAACCGTTTTCTGCGCGGAAACCCCTACGCTGAAAACCAAGGCAAGCAGTACGGACAAATACCGCCACCTTCTTCCAAAAAACTCTGGATTCTTCTCGTTTTTCATAATGTCTTCAATTAAATAAAAGTATAACAAAGTGTACCGTCCGGCACTAAGACCAGACCGGAAGCGAAAGTAGATATTACCATTCCGCCAAACAACGGCACGAAACGAAAAAGTAAGTAAAAGGAAGACAGATAAAAACATAACATACTCATTTACAGCCGCATGCCGAAACAAGTACAAGATATTAAAGTAAATCCGAAGGAAGTGATTTTCAGAGTTTCTGCACCTGCACAGCCAGGTCTTTTCCCGGAATAATAGCCTTGTTGCGCATTTTCAGTCGGTAATTATACACCGTCTGAAGCGAATAATGGAGGAAATTGGCAATCTTGGAATTATCATTAATGCCCAGCCGTATCAACGCATATATACGCAGTTCGGGCGTCAGCAGCTCGCCGTCTTTTACCTGCACGCGCTCACCCTCTTTCAGCAGCGCATTGAACGACTCCACGAAATCGGGGAGGATAGACAAGAAGATAGTATCGAACTTATTGATAAACAGCTTAAAATCCTCCGTAGTCGAAGACTGGCTGCGGAGCATCTTCGAAATATCCGCCATAGAGCCGGTATTGACAATCTTCAACAATGCCTTGCGCTCGTTCTCCTGCTTGTAGATATATTCGGAGCAGATATTAAACAGCAAACCGATGTACTCCTCCTTGATGCGGTTGGACTCCTGAATTTCCCCGTTCATCCGGGTAAGATTTTCCGTCATCTCCTGCAGGCGCCCGTTCTGCTCGGCAAGCGACTGCTTCACCCTCACCAACTTACGGTTCTTCTTGCGGATAAAAAGGAAAAGCGCCGCCAGCATAATGACGAGCACGGACAGAACCAGCAGGAAGAACAACGCCTTGTCCCTGTCAGCTTTTATACGGGCATCGTTGGCAGCCTTTATGATAGGAAGATACTCGGAAATGTCGATGATGCGGTAACGCGCCTTTCCGAAGTTTACATCTTCCAGCGAACAAGAGATATAATTGTAAGCCCTTTCAATGTCTCCCTCCCGGAAAAGCAATATGGCCAACTGCTGCAAAGACATATACACCTTTTTGGCATTGGCTATATCGGTAATGGAAGCCCGGATAAGATAATGCTTCGCCAACGGCATATCCCCTTTTCCCAGATACAGCTCCGCCAGCAGATATTCCACCCGCGCCTTGTCGGGGTTATCGTCCGTACAGCTCCCATAATAACCCTCCAATAACCGGATAGCCTCGTCCCACTTTCCCTGCAAGCTCAGGCTGCCGCACTTATTCGTTACATAACTCGCCGTAGAAGGGTCGCTGATAGCCACCAACGTATCCTTGTAAGCCCTTATCCGCCGCATGAACGCCTGCTTCTTGGCAGCCTCCGTCTCATCGTTATAGCACGACAGATAAGTGGTATGATAGAGATAATAGAAATACGTATCCTTCCTTACAGCCTCCGTCCGCGTCACCCTATCGAGCACAGACAACGCATTCTCGTGCTTCCCTATCTTGTTCAGCGCATCGGCAAGGTTCATCAGCCCCTGGTTCACATACTCCTCGCCCAACTCCTCCGCCAGCCGGAGCCTCTCCTCCGCAACGACCAGCGCCGTGTCTATCCTGAACGAACGGTACTTGACGAACAAATCGCCCAGAATATCGAACCGCACCTTATCGTCTTCCACATAATCCAGCGTCCGGCGAAGCTCCGCAATCTCCCTCTCCACCTCCTGCTGATACACCGCACGGCGTTCAATCATCCCGTCCAGCTTCAGAAGCAGGGCATCATCGCCCGTCCCGTCCGCAGCCGCCGGGCAGAGACAGGCACAAAGCAATGAAAATAGAAAAAGCAAATACCGCAGCATCGGCACAACGATTTAAGTACGAAAGCAAAGATACTGTTTTTTTATAATAATTCCCGCATCTTCTTCCCCAATACCGGATGCACCAGCTCCGGCGCAATCTCCGCCAACGGCTCCATGACAAAGCGGCGCTCGTGCATCAGGGGATGCGGCAGTTTCAGTTCGGGAGTATCCAGCACCCGGTCGTCGTACAGAAGCAAGTCTATGTCTATCAGCCGGTCGCTATATACCCCGCCGGCAGACTTCTGCGTACGCCCCATTTCGCGCTCTATCTCCTGCGTGGCATACAACACGGACAACGGCGGCAGAAGCGTATCCACACAAGCCGCCGCATTCAAGAAAGTATTCCCGGAAGAGAACCCCCACGGGGCGGTAGCATAAAAAGCGGACAGGGAAACCACCTTCCCTATCCGCTCCCCTATCTTCCGGACGGCGAGCCGGAGATTGTACTCCTTATCGCCCAGATTAGTTCCTAAACCCAAGTAAACGTACATCGGACAACTCCCAGCCGCTACCTTACTTATCCGTAATCAGCATTGCATCGCCGTACGTACCGAAGCGGTAATCCTCCTTCAACGCCACATTATAAGCCTCCATTACCTGCTCGTAACCGCCGAAAGCAGCCACAATCATCAGCAGCGTGGAGAGCGGCATATGGAAGTTGGATACCATTGCATTGGCAACCGTAAAGTCGTACGGCGGGAAGATGAACTTGTTCGTCCAGCCTTCGTACTCCTTCAAATGCCCGTCCGTGCTCACCGTACTCTCTATGGCACGCATCACCGTAGTACCTACGGCACAAACCTGCCTGTTCAAGTCCTTGGCACGGTTCACAACCTTCACTGCCTCCTCCGTAACAATCATCTGCTCGGAATCGGTCTTATGCTTCGTAAGGTCTTCCACATCGATGTCGCGGAAATTGCCCAGGCCGGCATGCAGGGTGATATAGGCAAAGTCTATACCCTTGATTTCCATGCGCTTCATCAGCTCGCGGCTGAAATGCAGGCTCGCCGTAGGAGCGGTTACCGCCCCTTCGTTGCGGGCGAAAATAGACTGGAAGCGCTCCGCATCCTCCGGCTCCACCGGACGGTTGATGATGCTGTGCGGCAGCGGTGTCTCGCCTAGCGCATACAGGGCTTTCTTGAATTCGTCGTGCGGACCGTCGTACAGGAAACGGAGGGTACGCCCGCGCGAGGTCGTATTGTCTATTACCTCGGCCACCATGGAGTCGTCCTCGCCGAAGTAGAGCTTGTTACCGATACGGATTTTACGGGCAGGGTCTACCAGCACATCCCACAAACGCAACTCCTCATTCAACTCACGCAGCAGGAACACCTCGATACGGGCGCCGGTCTTTTCCTTGTTGCCGTACAAACGGGCAGGAAACACCTTCGTGTCATTAAAGATAAACACATCCTTATCGTCGAAATATTCCAGGATATCCTTGAACATGCGGTGTTCGATTTCGCCCGTCTTTCTGTGTAATACCATCAAGCGCGACTCATCCCTGTACTTTGCAGGATGCAAGGCAATCTTCTCTTCAGGAAGTTTAAATTTAAATTGCGACAGTTTCATAATTATAATGTGTAATGTGCCGGTGTGCCGGTGCAGATACCGCGCACAACGCCACGTATTAATAATCAGTTATCTCCTATTTCTATCTCCTGGGCATCTATCCACTCCTTGAAGCCGAGCGGGTCGAGGCAGTCCTCTATACGGATATCCCCCACACGGGTACGCTCCAGCGCCGTAAGGTGGGCGCCGCTTTGCAGGGATTGGCCGATGTCGCGTGCCAAAGCGCGGATATACGTGCCTTTGCTGCACACCACCCGCACCTTGATTTCCGGAAGGTTGCATTCCAGCAGCTCAATCTCGTCGATTACCAGCAACTTGGGCTTCAACTCCACCTCCTCGCCCTTACGCGCCAGGTCGTATGCACGCTTGCCGTTCACCATACATGCCGAGAAAGCGGGCGGCACTTGTTGTATCTCGCCTACGAACTTCTTCAACGTCTCCTCCACCAGCTCCCGCGTAATATGCTCCGTGGGATACACGGCATCTATCTCGTGCTCCAAGTCATAAGAAGGAGTGGTGGCTCCCAGGCGGATAGTGGCTACATACTCTTTCGTATGATACTGAAACTCCTCAATCCGTTTCGTCGCCTTGCCCGTACATACTATCATCACTCCCGTAGCCAGGGGGTCGAGCGTACCCGCATGGCCTACTTTCAGTTTCTTTACTTTCAGCCGCCGGCAGATGTGGTAGCGTGCATGGCCTACGACCTTGAACGACGTCCACCCCAACGGCTTATTGAAATACAAGACTTCTCCTTCTTTAAAGTTCATCCGCCTCATCCCTGCATTTGTGAAACCACCAGCGTTACGATACCCGCAATCGCACAGTAAACGGCAAAGTAAATCAGCTTGCCCTTCTTCACGATATTAATCATCCACTTGCAGGCAATACAACCCGAAACGAACGCCGCCAGGAAACCCACGAGCAGCGAGATGCCCGGAATATCTCCCGCAATGGCCTCGCCCTTCATCATCTTGACGCCGTCCAGCAATGCCTCGCCCAAGATAGGCGGCATCACCATGAGGAACGAGAACTGCGCCAGCTTCGCCTTATTGTCTCCCAGCAACAGGCCGGTAGCAATGGTAGTGCCCGAACGCGAAAGCCCCGGAAGCACCGCACAAGCCTGTGCCAGTCCTATAATGAAAGCATCCTTCATGGAAATCTTCTCCTTCTGCTTCGGCTTATAATAATAAGAGAAGCCCAACAGCAACGCCGTCAGCAACAGGCAACATCCCACAATGAACAGCCCCGAGCCGAAAATCATCTCCACTTCGTCCTTAAAGAACACCCCCACGATGCCGATAGGTATCATGGACACCAGGATATTGATGACATAACGGGTTTCCTCGTTCATTTCCCACTTGAACAATCCGCGGAAAATCCACCCGATTTCCTTCCACAGCACTACCAATGTGCTGAACACGGTAGCCACATGCACCACTATCGTGAAAGCCAGATTATCTTCTCCCTGAATGCCGAACAATGCCGAGCCGATAGCCAGGTGTCCGCTGCTGCTAACCGGCAGATATTCCGTCAGTCCCTGGATAAGCCCAAGGATAAGCGCTTCAAACCAATCCACTGTTTTCGAATTAAATTAAAAGTTTAAAAATAACCGCTACTCCTTCTCCGTTTTCGGCTTGCGCAGCACGGCATATATCATAAATACAAACCCCAGGAGGCACACCAGCGGGGCTACCTTGATACGTCTTACACTAAAGATATCCGGTTCGAAATGCGTGGGCGTAGACGCCGGACCGGTCATCAGGACAAAACCAAGTATTACTATCGCCATACCTGCGGCAAGCAGGATAAAGTTGGTCTTATCGAAAGCGAACTTCTGTTTACTCATCTATTTATTTACTATTTAACGGTTTACCATTTACAATTCGGTTTCCTGCCCCTTCCTTATATATAATACAGCGTACTTGCCTTCATCTTCAAGTACTTGTTGATAGAAAGCAGGGCGCACAGCCAGGTGATAAGCACCCCGAACACCAGCACGGCGGCAGAAACCAGCAGCATCACGCCGGGAGTAACGACCCTCACCAGCTCCGGTTCATACGAAACCAGCCAATAGGCGGCTCCCCACAAAACGGTATCGGCAACGACCGCCGACAATACGCCTATCCAGAAATTACGTTGCAGGAACGGCCGCCTGATAAAACCCCAGCTCGCCCCCACCAGCTTCATCGTATGGATAAGGAAACGCTTGGAATAGATAGTCAGGCGGATTGTATTGTTTATCAGCGCAAAGGATATGAAAGTCAGGATTACCGCCAACCCCAGCAGCATCAGGCTGATGTTGCGGATATTGTCGTTCACCGCATCTATCAGGTCTTTCTGGTAAAGCACCTCCTGGATATTCGTATTTCGCTTGATTTTCTTCTCTATCTTGGCTATGCTGTCCGAGTTGGCATAGTCCGAGTGCAGCTTGATTTCGATAGACGCCGTAAAAGGGTTGTAGCCCAGGAACTCCTGCGGGTCGGTTCCCATTGCCTCGGTCTGCTCGCGCAACGCCTGCTTCTTGGAGATATATTCCGTCTCCTTGACGAACGGTTCCTTGTCGAGCCTCTTTTGCAGTTTCAGGATATCGCTCTCCTTCATATCGTCGCTGATAAGAATGGAGAAGTTGATATTCTCCCTTACATACACGGAAAGGTTGTGGGCTCCCAATACGAAGAACACCACCAGCCCCAGCAACAGCAGCACCAGCGTAGTGCTTATGCTGGAAGTGACGAACTGCATATCGAAATAAGACACGGAGTTATTTTTGACTTTCTTCTTCATTGCTAATCCCTTATCGCATTTATCACTCTACCGTCTTATCGCTTTTCTTCTTGCGAAACACGTAAATCATGGAACTGCTGCGCTCCTTACTCACCAGCGCATGCAGCCACGCCCATGTACCGGTAATCATCCCCCGTACAAACGGGCACGAACGGCGCATGTTCTTCTCCGTCAGCATGGACACGTAAAAGGCGTCGAACGGCATAGGATGACGTTCTGCCAAGATAAATCCGTGCCTGGCTCCCAACCGCTGGATAGTGCCGGGAGTAAAATGCCACAAATGCCGGGGAACGTCGTAGGCTGCCCAGTAAGCCCCGTATTTCCTGGCGTCATACGAAGAGCAGTTGGGCACGGCTACAATCAGTACGCCTTTCTCCGTAAGCAGCGAGTTCAGTATCTCCCAGGTTTCGTTCAATGCTTCCAGATGCTCCATGACGTGCCACAGGGTGATGACATCGAAGCTGCCTGGTGCAAAATCTTTCAGGGCGGTATCCGCCTTCACCTCCAGCCCGAAATGCGCTGCTGCGAACGCACGGGCGCCGGCATTCTTCTCGACGGCATCCACCTGCCAGCCGCAGCGTTTCATCGTATCGGCAAAATAGCCCGTACCCGTACCGATGTCCAGCAAACGCCCCGTTTTCCGGTGCGCCTCATACGCCACCAGGCGGGCTTTCCGCTTCAGCATATAGCTGCGCACCCAGTGGTACACGGAGTTCACCGCTCCTTTTTTCGTATCTGAATGTGAAATATAATCGGGAGTCTCGTAATAACGTCCGATTTCCGCCTCTACGGGAAAGTCCTGGGTAAAGATGAAACCGCAATCCCGGCAACGGCATAAATGGAACACTTCACCCGAGGCATAATGGTCTACGCAGGTCAGGGTACGCTCCAAATGCGTTCCGCCACATACCGGACAAGCTTTTATAGTGAGTTTATTCATCGAACGTTCTACCAATAAGGAAGTGCAGCCCCGCACTAATCCTAAATTTGGTGCAAAATAACAAATAAAAAGTGATTTACAAGGCTTTCATTAAGGAGATTTAATAATAAGATGAAATAAAAACTTTTCCAGTGACGGCTAAACGGCGGAAACGGGAAAAACAGTGCAGGCGGGTGCAGGAATTAATTCGTTAGACAGAAGTCTACCGTGCGTTAAACAGCCGTTATCCTTTCGTTATACAGTTGTCTAACGAAAGGGAAACAGCCGCCTAACGAATTAAAAGCGGCAAACGGAGGGGATAACAGAGGGAAAGGCGGAGACTGTTATTCCTACGGAGCGGACTAACCACAGCCTTTGTGTCCGTTATCGGGCGGACAAGTGTCCGGTAACGGACAACTGCTCCAACCCAATATATATTGATAATCAACATATTAGTATTATGGCACGGAGTTTGACTTTTATCTGGCGAAGGCGTCCGGAAAAAAAGATGAACGGAAAAGCAACTTTTCACACCGGAGGTTACGTCTAAAGATAAAACGGGAATAATAACAATAAAAAAATAAAGGATATGAAAACTGTAAATCTATTCAAGGCAGCCGCATTCGCAGCAATGGTTATCGTAAGCGTTATGAACTCGGAAGTAAAGGCACAGGAAAACTTCATCACCAATGACGAGGTGGAAAACGGCCTGGTAGTGGCAAAGACTATCTTCAAGCAAGACGGAGCTTACCTCTATAACCACATACGTTACGAATTTACGTACGACAGCGAAAACCGTCTGACCGGGAAAATCGCCTCCAAATGGGACGGCTCCAAAGACGAATGGACTCCTTACTTCAAGATGTCCTACCGATACGGCGACAACGAAATAACCATGTCCTATGCCCGCTGGAACGAAAAGCACCGGGCTTACGACAAGGACGTGAAAAAGAGCGTATACGAGATGAATGCGGAAAACATGCCGGTAACCTATAAAAACTACGAGCAAAGCAACGGCACGCCGTACTGGACTTTAGTGAGTTACAACCGCATAGACCCGGCCGCCGGCCTGCTGGCAATCACCGAATAAACAAAAAATCAAAGTTAACAATAATGAAAGGGGGCATAGGCCGTGAGGCTCATGCCCTCTGTTTTTTTCGTGTACCGGCGGGTTATACTTCTTCGCCTTTCAGCGTTGCCGAACTGCTTTCCGTAATCCTGACCGTTACGAAATCGCCCACCCGGTGCGTGCCGCGGTCGAAAACAACCACCCGGTTCTGCTCGGTACGTCCGAAAAGCTGGTCGCGCGAGCGTTTGGAAACGCCCTCTACCAGCACTTCGTAGGTCTTGCCTACACAGCGGGCGTTGGCCTCGGCAGAAAGGCGGTTCTGCAAGGCTATGATTTCGTTCAGGCGGCGAATCTTCACCTCCTCGGGCACATCGTCCGGCAGATGCTTGGATGCGTACGTGCCCGGACGCTCGGAATACTTGAACATGAAAGCGGCATCGTAACCGCACTCCTCCATGAGGGAGAGGGAGAGCCGGTGGTCTTCCTCCGTCTCGGAATGGAAACCGGAGAATATGTCCGTAGACAGGCCGCAATCGGGAATGATGCGGCGGATAGCCTCTACGCGTTCCAAATACCACTCGCGGGTATATTTACGGTTCATCAGCTTCAGGATGCGGCTGCTTCCGCTCTGTACGGGCAGGTGGATATGCCTGCATACGTTGGGCACTTCGGCAATGACCCGCAAGGTTTCGTCACTCATATCCTTGGGATGCGAGGTGGTGAAACGGACGCGGATGCCCGGAGCCGCCTCGGCCACGGTGCGCAGCAGCATGGGGAAAGTAACCGTTTCGCCGTTCGCCTTTTCGAAGCGGTAGGAGTTGACGTTCTGCCCCAGCAGGGTTACTTCCTTATAGCCTTTCGCCACCAGGTCGGCCACTTCGTTCAGGATGCTTTCCACATCGCGGCTACGCTCCCGTCCGCGGGTATAAGGGACTATGCAATACGTGCAAAAGTTGTTGCAGCCGCGCATAATGGAGACAAAGCCCGAAATATGGTTTCCGCAAATGCGCGAGGGTATCACATCGCGGTACGTCTCCGTCGTGGAAAGTTCCACGTTAATAGCCTTCTCGCCTGCTTCCACGGCGGCAATCAGCTCGGGCAAGGTGAGGTAGGCATCCGGACCCACCACCAAATCCACGTGATGATTCGTAATCAAATCGTCCTTCACGCGCTCTGCCATACATCCCAGCACGCCGACAATCAGATTCCGCTTTTTCTTCTTGAGCGAGTGGAAAAACTCCAGGCGGTTCAGGATTTTCTGTTCGGCGTTATCGCGAATGGAACAGGTGTTCATAAACACCGCATCCGCCTCCTCCAGCGTTCCGGCTACGGAATACCCCGCCATTTGCATTACCGAGGCTATCACTTCACTGTCTGCCACATTCATCTGGCAGCCATAGGTTTCGATGAACAACTTCTTGTTGTCATCGGCAGTTGCAGATTTAAAGTCTGCTCCCGTTACATTTTCCATTATCTCTTCAGTTTTTTAGGTTCACCGCGGCTTGCACGGTGAAAGAATTTGCCTGCAAAGATACGTCATCGCTCCCAATAAAGCAGTGAAAGTACGGAAAAATAACACATAACCCCCTCTATTCGACGCATTTCTACTAATTAATGTTAAGCGACTAAACATTTTCCGGGCACTGGTTTGGCTTTATTGGAATAAATTTCCAATTTTGTGAAATGAAAGAAACATTAGATTTTTTCATAGTTAAGGTTTAGGTTAAAAAATTAAGGGGAGCTGTGAAGCTGCCCTTTTTTCATGTCAATTTGTTGGCTACAATCAGATTAAATAATTACCTTTGGCGGTGGAAAACAAATAAAGGCTTATGGAAGACATTTTCAAATTTCTGTTAGTTATAGGCATTCTCATCATAGGTTTCGTCAGGCAAGCAAAGAAAGAAGCGAAAAAGAAAGCCGGAAACCCTCCCGCCATGCCTATGCCCGACGGAAAGAGCCCTTTTCCCGGAGATTGGGAAGATGCCACCTACGGCGGATACATCCCGGAAGGTCCCGAACCCGAACCTATCGCCGTAACCGGACAAACGAAAAAGAAAACCCGACCCGCCGCCGCTTCTTCCAGCCCTTCCCCCTCACCGGCTCCCGTACCGCAAGCGACCGACGAACCGTCCGAATTCGAAATTCGCTCGGCGGAAGAGGCACGCCGCGCCATTGTGTGGTCGGAAATATTACAGCGGAAGTATTAGCACTGCCGGGGAGGTGAGACATCGAAAGCCGAGATGATTCCTTACACGAAAAAATAACTATAATTATGGCATTTAATTACATTTCGGCAGCAGAAGCTGCAAGCCTGATTAAACATGGCTACAACATCGGCCTGAGCGGATTTACTCCCGCAGGAACGGCCAAGGCCGTAACGGCTGAATTAGCGAAAATCGCAGAAGCGGAACATGCGAAAGGAAACCCTTTCCAAATAGGTATCTTTACGGGAGCCTCCACGGGCGACTCCTGCGACGGTATCCTGTCCCGCGTCAAAGCTATCCGTTACCGCGCTCCCTACACGACGAACCCCGATTTCCGCAAAGCGGTGAACAACGGCGAGATTGCCTATAACGACATCCATTTGTCGCAAATGGCGCAGGAGGTGCGCTACGGCTTCATGGGAAAGGTGAACGTAGCCGTTATCGAGGCTTGCGAGGTGACGCCCGACGGCAAAATCTACCTGACCGCCGCCGGTGGTATCGCCCCCACTATCTGCCGCCTTGCCGACCAGATTATCGTAGAGCTGAATGCCGCCCACAGCAAGAATGCCATGGGGCTGCACGATGTCTATGAACCGCTGGACCCGCCTTACCGCCGCGAAATACCGATTTTCAAGCCGAGCGACCGTATCGGCCAGCCTTACATCCAGGTAGACCCGAAAAAAATCGTCGGCATAGTAGAGACCGACTGGCCGGACGAGGCGCGCTCTTTTGCGGCTGCCGACCCGCTGACCGACAAAATCGGGCAGAACGTAGCCGACTTCCTTGCCGCCGACATGAAGCGGGGCATCATCCCTCCGACCTTCCTGCCGTTGCAGTCGGGTGTGGGCAACATCGCCAACGCCGTACTGGGCGCCCTGGGACGCGACAAGACTATCCCGGCATTCGAAATGTACACGGAGGTTATCCAGAACTCCGTTATCGGGCTGATTCGCGAGGGCCGCGTGAAGTTCGGCAGCGCCTGCTCGCTGACCGTAACCAATGACTGTCTGAACGGTATATACGAAGATATGGATTTCTTCCGCGACAAGCTGGTTCTCCGTCCGTCGGAGATATCCAACAGTCCGGAAGTGGTACGCCGCCTGGGTATCATCTCTATCAATACGGCTATCGAGGCCGACCTTTACGGCAACGTGAACTCCACCCACATCGGCGGTACGAAGATGATGAACGGCATCGGCGGTTCGGGCGACTTTACGCGCAATGCCTACATCTCTATCTTCACGTGTCCGTCCGTAGCCAAAGAGGGCAAAATCAGCGCTATCGTGCCTATGGTTTCGCATGTAGACCACAGCGAACACGACGTCAACATCATCGTTACCGAACAGGGTGTGGCCGACCTGCGCGGCAAGAGTCCTAAAGAGCGTGCACAGGCTATCATCGAGAACTGCGTTCACCCGGACTACAAGAATATCCTGTGGGATTACCTGAAACTGACCGACGGCAAAGCCCAGACACCGCATTCCATGCGTGCTGCCCTGGCTATGCACGCAGAGCTGGCTAAAAGCGGGGATATGAAGAATATAGACTGGGGACAATATAAATAAGTCCCCGTTAAATCCCCGTACACCGGCAATATAACAACCGTAGCTTAAATAATACCATAGCCTACAATAAATAATACCGTAGCCTACAAAACAGGGCTGTCCTGGAATCCCTTCCCGGACAGCCCTTTCTTCATATATCTATGAAGATACAGAGAGAGTATGATAAATACCCGCTTATTCCTGACCGCCGCCCAACGTCTGGTAGAGGTTGATAATGCTTTGTATCTCCGTAAAGCGGTTGGCGGTTTGCGAAAGCTGTGCGCCCAGCAATGTCTGGCGGGCGGTGAGCACTTCCAAGTAGGTGGTAGTGCCGTGCTCCATTAGCAGGGAGGTGCTCTTTAAAGCCGTTTGCAGGGAAGCTACCTGCTTATCCAGGAGGCCGCTTTTCTCCTTGCTGACCTGGTAGGCGGTCAACGCATTGTTCACCTCGCTACCGGCATTGAGCAATGTTTGCCGGAAGGCAAGCTCGGCTTCTTCCTGCTGCGCCTTGGCTATCTTCAACTGTCCGAGAAGCTGCCCGCGGGCAAAGAGCGGCTGAGTGAGTGAACCTACTGCGGAGGCGAGGAATTTTCCGGGATTGATAATCATCGTACCCGCAGAGTTAGTCCAGCCGGCGCTTCCGCTCAAAGTAACGGAAGGATAAAATGCAGAACGCGCCGCATTAGTCCCGTAAAACGCCGCCTCTAACGTCCTTTCGGCAGAGCGGACATCGGGACGGCAAGAGAGCATCCGTACCGGAATACCTACGGAAAATTCGGCCGGGAACTGCTGGCCTTCCAACGTACCGCGCTCATAACGGCGCGGAGTTTCTGCCAGCAAGAGGGCAAGCGAGTTCTCCACCTGGTTGATTTGCTCCTTCAAATCGAGTACGGAAGTCCGTACCTGGTAATAGCTCCCTTCCATTTGCGAAACGGCAGTCTCATCCGCCAGCCCGGCATTCATCAGGGCGCGGGTGGAGGCAACGGTTTCTTTCCATGCCTCCTCCGTCTGCTGCGAAATGGCAAGCTGCTCGTCGAGCATCAGCAAGGTATAATAGGTATTGGCTATGCCGGCAATGAGTTGCACACGCACCGCCTGGCGGTAGTCCTCGCTCTGTGCCAGCAAAGCCCTCGCCTGCTTCTTGGCATTGCGCATACGGCCGAATATATCCAGCTCCCAACTTGCCGTAACGGGAAGCGAGTAAGTCTGCGTAGCCTTATGGGTATCGAAACTGCTGACCGTGCCCTGCGGTGCAAGGGCAAGCGACGGCAGGAAGGCGAGCTTGGCGGAGAGCAGGGTAGCTTCCGCCTCCTTTACGCGAAGCTGCGCCGACCGGTAATCGGTATTGTTCTGCAAGCCCTGCTCGATAAGCGCTTGCAGGTACGAGTCGGTAAAGAGCGTCCGCCAGTCCATGCTGCCCAGCCCCAGGCTATCTTCCGGGACGGCCGGCGAAAGGCTGTCGCCCAAAGCTGCTGCCTCCGTTCCGTAAAGGTTTTCGGGAACATCGGCAACGGGCTTGTATTTGGTGTAAATACCGCAACCACTCAGTAAAAGGGGAGCGGCAAGCAATGTTATAATCTGTTTTTTCATTCGTTTATTCCTATTTTTATTTCGAGATTGCCAATTTATCACTTTTCTCCCTTCTCCTTCTCACTGCGTTCTTTCTCCAGCAAGACCTGTACATCGGCTTCTTCTTCCATAGGCTTGCGGATTTTCTCCTGCAGGAACTCGAAGATAATGTAGAATACGGGGACGACAAAGAGCAACGCCAGCGTTCCGATTGCCATACCGCCTACGACACCCGTACCCAAAGAGCTGTTGCCGTTGGCGCCGGCGCCGGTGGAGAACATCAGCGGAAGCATACCGAATATCATCGTAAGCACCGTCATCAGGATAGGACGCAGGCGGACTTGTGCGGCACTGTAAGCCGACTCCACGATGCCCATTCCCTTACGACGGCGTTCGATAGCGTACTCCGTAATCAGGATAGCCGTCTTTGCCAGCAGACCGATGAGCATAATCACACCCGTTTGCAGGTAGATATTGTTCTCCAACCCGAAAAGCTTGGCGAAAAGGAACGAACCCATTAGCCCGAACGGAACGGAGAGGATTACCGCGAACGGAACCAGGAAGCTCTCGTAGAGGCAGGACAAAATCAGGTAGATGAGCAGTATGCACACGCCATAGATGAAAATCGTCTTGCCGCCGCCACTGTTCGACTCCTCGCGCGACATGCCGCCATACTCATAGCCGTAGCCCGAAGGCAGCGTTTGCGCAGCCACCTCCTCGATAACCTTCTGCACCTCGCCGGAAGAATAGCCCATGGCTGGGTTTACATTGGCGGAAATGGAGCTGTAAAGATTAAAGCGGTTGGCAACCTCGGGTCCCAGCACCTTCTTCAAAGTGACGAACTGGCTCACGGGAGCCATTTCAGTGCCGTTGCGCACGAACATATTATCCAGCGCACGTTCGTCCAGGCGGTATTCGGGCGAAGCCTGCATCATGACGCGGTACACCTTGCCGAACTGGTTGTAGTTGGAGATATACGCACCGCCGCAATAACTGCCCAGCGCATCGAGCACCGTGGCGGGTGAGATACCGGCGCGCTTACACTTGGCGGCATCCACATCTACGGATATCTGCGGGAAGTTCATCGCATACGAGGTGTATGCCATAGCCACCTCCGGACGCTGGTTCAGCGCACCGAGGAACTGCATCACGGAGTTGTAGAACGTCGTCATGTCGCCGCCCGTCCTGTCCTGCAAGTTCAGCTCTATGGAGTTACCCATACCGTATCCCGGAATCATACCCGGCTGGAAACTGAATATCTGCGCATCCTTAATGGCATAGAACTGTGCGTTGAGGCGGGCTACCACCGCATCGGAGGTATGCTCGCTGCCCTTGCGTTCGCTCCAGTCTTTCAGGCGGATTACCACCAGGCCGTAGGACGTGCCCTGCCCGGAAAGGAAGCCGTAGCCCGCAACGCGGGAGTAGTGCTCTATCTCGGGAGTATTCTTGAGGATGTCCTCCAGCTTGTCCACCACCTTGTTAGTTTCTTCCAGCGTACTGCCCGGCGAAGTAGCCACATTAATCATGATAACGCCCTGGTCTTCCTGCGGCACAAGCCCCGTCTTGGTGGTACTCATCAGCCAGACGAGCAGCACGACGGCAGCAGCCAGCGAAGTCCATACCATCCAGCGGCGGCGGATAAAGAACATCACGCCCTTCTTGTATTTGCCCAGCACTGCATTGAAAGAGGCATTATAGGCGGCACGTACGCGTCCGTTGATACTCTTGGCGCTTTTCGTCCCGTCCGACGGACGCATCATAATAGCGCAAAGGGCGGGGCAGAGCGTCAATGCCGAAATCATGGAGATACCCACGGAAGTAGCCATTGTAATACCGAACTGCGTATAGAAGATACCCGACGTACCGCCCATGAACGTTACGGGAATGAACACCGCCATGAACACACAGGTACAGGAGATGATAGCCATGGTTACATCGCCCATGGCATCTTTCGTAGCCTGGTAAGGCGATTTGTAACCGGCATCGAACTTGGACTGCACCGCTTCCACCACCACAATGGCGTCGTCCACCACCGTACCGATAGCAAGCACCAGGGCGAACAGCGTCAGGATATTGATACTGAACCCGGCAGCCACCAGGCAGGCGAACGTACCCACCAGCGACACGATGATAGAGATAGACGGTATCAGCGTACTCTTGAAATCCTGGAGGAAGAAATAAACGACCAGGATTACCAGGATAATGGCGACAATCAGCGTTTCCACCACATTATGGATAGAGGCGAAAAGGAAATCGTTGGAGCTCATCATGTTCACGAACTCCGTGCCCTGCGGCAGGTCTTTCTCCATTTCCTTCATCTGCTCCGAAATCAGCTCGTTCACTGCCGTGGCATTGGAACCCGCTGTCTGGAATACGATGAACATCACCGCGGGCTTGCCGTCCATTTCACTGCTGAAACTATATGTCTGCGTACCCAGCTCCACATCCGCCACATCTTTCAGCCGCAGGACGGAGCCGTCGTCCTGTGCGCGGACAACAGTGTTCTTGAATTCGTCCACGCTCTTCAACCGTCCGCGGTATTTCAAGGTGAACTGGAAAACATTCTTCGAGTTCTCGCCCAGCGACCCGGTGGGAGCCTCTATGTTCTGCTCGCCCAGCACGGACGTAATGTCCGAGGGAACCAGGCCGTACTGCGCCATGCGTTCCGGTTTCAGCCAGATACGCATACTGTACGTATCACCCAGCATCATCACGTCGCCCACACCTTCCACACGCTTAATCTGCGGAATGATGTTGATATCCATATAGTTACCGAGGAAAGTCTTGTCGTAACGCCCGTCCGTGCTTGCCAATGCGTTGATTTGCAGGAAACTGGTCTGCCGCTTTTGCGTGGTGACACCGATTTTCGTTACCTCGGCGGGCAGCAGCCCCTGTGCCTTGGACACGCGGTTCTGCACATTCACCGCCGCCATATCGGGGTCTGTACCCTGCTTGAAGTAGATTTCGATAGTAGCCGTACCCGCATTGGTGGCGGTAGAGGTGATGTACATCATATTCTCCACTCCGTTGATACTTTCTTCCAACGGCATGATTACGCTATTCATCACGGCTTCGGCATCGGCTCCGGTATAAGAGGCGGACACCTGCACCGTAGGCGGGGCAATATCCGGATATTGCTCCACAGGCAATGTAAAAAGCGAGATAAGTCCTATCGCCAAGATAAGAATGGAGATAGAAATAGCCATTACAGGCCTTTTTATAAATACGTTCCCTTTCATTTTTTCGTTCTTTCGTTCTTAGTTCTTCATTTCACCTGCGTCCCTTCACGTACCAGTCCGGCTCCTTCCGCCACGATTTCATCTCCTACTTCCAATCCGTCCAGGACAACGTATTCGCGTCCGTCGTTTACGGATGCCACGGTGATAAGGGTAGAAACCGCCTTGCCGTCCACCACCTTATAGGTCAGGGTCTTATCCTGCATCTGCACGGTAGCTCCCTGCGGAATGACGATGCAATCCTTGTAAACGGTAGGTATCACGACATTGCCCGACGCACCGCTATGCAGCAGCCGCGACTCGTTGGGGAAAACCGCACGGGCAACGACCGTACCCGTCTGGCGGTCGATAACGCCGCTCACGGACTCGATTTTTCCTTTTTTGCCGTACATGGAGTTATCGTTCAACTGCAATTCCACTTCGGGCATGTTCTTCAGCGCCTCGTCCATTGTACCGTACTGGCGCGTAAGGGCAAGCAACTGGTTCTCGGTCATGGAGAAGTAAACGTACATATCGGAATTGTCGCTCACCGTAGTCAGCGGCTGCGGGATGCTGGGGCTTACCAGCGCACCCGCACGATAGGGCAATGCACCTACCACCCCGTCGCTCGGGCTTTTCACCTCGGTATAAGAGAGGTTATTACGGGCATTCACCTCCTGCGCTTCCGCCTGTGCCAGTTGTGCCTTGGCGGTGAGGTAAGCGTTTTCCGCCGTTTTCAGGCTGAAATCGGAAACGACGTTCTGCGCACGGAGCTCCTTGTTGCTATTATAGGTAAGCTCGGCAGTGGCAAGCCCGGCGCGTGCAGCCTCTACATTGGCAAGGGCGGTATTCAGCGCAGCCTTATAAGGAACCTGGTCGATAACGAAAAGCAACTGTCCGCGGCGCACCGCCTGCCCCTCCGTTACGCAAAGCCGTTCGATAGTGCCCGATACCTGCGGGTAGATGTCGATATCCTGCCGCCCGCGTATGGTTGCCGAATAAGAAGTGGAGAGCTCTTTATCGGTAGTCGCCACTTTCATTGTCGCATAAGAAGACTTTACTCCGGCATCGGATGCCTGCTTGCAGGATGCCAACCAAGTTGTACAACCGATGAACATCATCAGCCGTATCCATTTTCCATTTACATTTATCATATTCTTTCTTTTTTAAATCGCAGCAAAGGTAGAAGAATAGAACATCCGTCCGTTTATCCATATTCCCATAACAATGTTCTATTTTCCTCAAAAGGAGATATTTATAGCCTCATTTTCAATACAAAAGAAAGAAAGGACAATCACAAAGAAATATAGAACATACAAACTCCTGTAATATTAAGCATCTTTGTAACCGGAAAAAAGAGACAATATGGAGAATGGAACAATAATGACGCTGGACATCGAGGACTTCAAACATGCCGACCCGATGATAGACTATGCAGACGACGACTGCATGGTGGCGAGCTGCATGGAGAACCTTCCCTACAAGAACGAAATCGTACGGCTGAACTTCTTCCTTATCGTAGTATGCGTAGAGGGGAAAATACAACTGGATATCAACGGCAAGACCCATTTGCTGAAAGCGGAAGAAGTGCTTTTCTGCCTGCCCACCATGATTATGAGCAATGCCATGTTCAGCCCGGGGCATAAGGTAAGAATGGTAGGCTTCTCCACCAAGTTCCTCCAACGCACGGTGAAAAAAGAGAAAGACACGGGAAACACCATTTCCTATATCTACAAGAACCCGATACATACCACCACCGGAAAAGAGGAGAACCCGCACTTCCGCCATTACGGCGAACTCATCATGGACAAAATCAAAGAGCCGCCCCACCGCTACCAGAAAGAAATCCTGCAATTCATCTTCTCCGCCCTGTTCCATGAGATGCTTGCCGAAATCCACCGGTATGCCGACAAGAACGAAAATGCGGAACCGGAAATGAACCGGACAGGCTACCTGTTTAAACGCTTCATGATAGAAGTTGCCAAAGACGGCGGCATGCACCGGTCGGTGAGCCATTATGCGGACATCCTGTGCTATTCGTCCAAATACATATCCGGAGCCGTGAAGCAGGCGAGCGGACGCACCCCCCTGGAATGGATTAACGAATATGCCATAGAGCAGATAAAGCACCAGCTAAAGCATTCGGAGAAATCTATCAAGGAGATAGCCGAGGACTTCAATTTCCCCAACCAGTCCTTTTTCGGCAAATACGTAAAGGCACACTTGGGAATGTCGCCCGCACGCTACCGGGACATGCAGGAAAACTGAACGGGGTTTACCGGACAAGCACATCGCAGACGGCATCCTGGAAACTGCGTGCCTCGCGGCCGGAAAGCACATTCTGGTTCATAATGGCGAAAGCGATGTAATGCCCGTTATCCGCCGTCAGATAACCCGCCAGGCAGTTCACCGCCGTAAAGGAGCCGGTCTTGGCATGTACTTTCCTGTAAGAAGGAGTTCCCTTACCCATGCGGTACTTCAGCGTGCCGTCCACCCCGCCTACGGGCAACGCCTTATACAGTTTCCGAAACACATCCGTACGCGAATAGGCGAATTTCAGGAAAGCTACCAGAAGTTCCGGCGAGATATAGTTATAGTTGGAAAGCCCGCAGCCGTCCGCCAGCTTGTACCGGGCGGGGGCGTATCCCAGTTTCTTTATCAACTGCCGTACAGCGGCAAGCCCGTCCTCGGCAGAGACATGCCTGCCGCCCGTAGCCTGCGCACCCAAACGGCACAGCATGGCTTCGGCATTCAGGTTGTCGCTCTCCTTCATTATCTGGTCTATTACCGCCTGCACAGGCGTTTCGTGCACCGCTACCCGTACGGAAAGGCTGTCTTTCCGGAACTCTCCGAAAGCATAGTCCGGCAGGCAGCGGATACCCCTTGCCTGCAAACGCTCTACGAACGTACGCATGAAGAAATCCTGCGAACCGTATATATTGACCGTACCGGTACGCCTGCCGTCTACATTGCCCGACACCGTTATATCATTGCCGTTCTCCAGCCAGTTGCGGGATACCCGGAAACGGCCGGCAGAAGGAGTGCGGGTTTTGGTTGCATTGACCAGCGTGTAATAGGACGAAGCGGGAGTACACTCCAAGCGCGCCGTATCTCCCCGCACACCGGGAAAAACCGTTACCGTAACCACCCCCTTATCGAGCATCAACGGCGACAGGTACGGCTGGAAAGAGCTGGGCGTATCGTCCCACAGCCAGCCGCTTCCCCAGTACAAGGAATCTTTCATGGAAACATCGCCGTACACCCTGCCCCGGATTACGGAGAAAGGCAAACGCGCCACCTTGCCGGCCAAAGAGTCCAGCGCCTCGTCGTCGAACTCGGGGTCGAACCCTCCCACAACGTATATATCCCCCTTCAACGTATCGCGCTCTATCACTCCCTTATACCAGACCTCGGTACGGAAAGGCTCATCCGCCTCGGGGCGGGAAAGCGCCGTAATCGTAGTCAGCAGCTTCATCGTAGAAGCCGGGCGGGAAAGTTTGTCCGCCTGGTAATCGTACAGGGTCTTGCCGGCAGTTAAATCGTACACCGAAATGGCTACGTTGGAACCCTGGGGCAACCGGTATTTTACCAGCGTATCCAGCCGCGAAGAAAGGGAAGCCGTTTCAGGCAACGCCTCCTGTGCATACAATGCCGGCAAGCAAACCGATAAAAGCCAATACAATACTATCTTCTTCATCGTTCTTATCCAGATTATCTCTTTATTCCGCCCGAAGGAGCAAGAACAAATACCTCCCCGTTATTCAATCGTCCTGCAAGCCCGGAGGGTTTACAGGGCGGCTTCCGCCGCTGTGATTTCCGGCAACCGGCTTTTCGAACCTTCCTTTACACCGGTTACATACGTACTCCCAGTGGTTAGTCCCCGGGGCGGAACACGCAAGCAAGGCAATGAGGGCTGCCACGATAGCCCGCAGCCGGCATCCTTTCCTAAGCTCGAACTTTATGTCCGGAGAACCGCAGAAGGGGCAGTACCTCAACTGTTCCGGAATCATCTGGTTCCGTTCCAGCAGGCAGATTGCCGCCTCGTAATCTTTTTCATCCACCAGTATATCCACGCCTGTCAGTCCATCGACCTGCCAACCCGCCATTAGCGTAGCCATATTCTCATTCCGCAGCATGGAATCGATTCCTTCATTCTGCAACGCTCCCCGTATAATATGGGCTTGGGTGGCATTATCGCAGGTTATCAACTTTACGAGTTTCATAAAGGCATGTATTTTGTCTATTAAAGCGCTTCCCTGAAGATTTCGCCCACCGTAGGATGCGGGAATACGATTTTCTTCCATTCCGATGCCGTCAACCCCAGCTCGATAGCCATACCTGCCAATGTGATAATCTCCGAAGCCGGATTGCCCAGCACGTGCGCTCCCAAAACCGTACCGTCCTCGGCAAACAACAGCTTACATACGCCGTTAACGCCCTCGTTCTCCGCCACAAAACGGCCGGAATACGCCATAGGCAGTTTTACAGTACGGTAAAGGATGCCTTTTCGCTGCAAAGCCTCCTCCGTATCTCCCACGCCCGCAATCTCCGGATTGGTATATACCACACCGGGGATAGCCTTGTAACTCATGGTATCCGTCTCTCCCAGGATAGCATGCACCGCTACTTCCGCCTCGCGCACCGCCGTATGAGCCAGTAAGGAAAACCCGGTCGAATCCCCGCAGGCATATACTCCCGGGGCGGAGGTCTGCATCCGTTCATCGACCCGGATATTGCCACGTTCCGTCATTTCCAGGCTCAGGTTCTCCAATCCGTAACCTTTCGTTACGGGACGGCGGCCTACGCTCATCAGCAGCCTTTCCGCCACAACGGAACCCGCGCCTCCGGCATTTTCGTAATTCACCTGTACCTGCTCCTTTCCTTCCTCCGATACGCTTCCCGCCAGCGACACTACCTTCGTGCCCAGCATAAACCCGATTCCGCGCTTGGCATACTCCGCACGCAGCAGGGCGGACAATTCCCTGTCCATTCCACCCAATATCTCGTCCAGCATCTCGATAACGGTAACCCGTACCCCCAAGCTGTTGAAGAAAGAGGCGAACTCCATGCCGATAACCCCGCCGCCTATAACCGCCAGGGATACGGGAAGCTCCTTACTATCCAGCGCATCGCGGTGCGTCCAGTAAGCCACCGTGTCCGTTCCGGGAATGGGCGGGATAAAAGTTTCCGAACCCGTACAAAGCAGCAGGTTGTCGCATTCATAAACCTCGTCGCCGCACCGGACATGATTCCTGTCTACAACGAAGGCCTCGCCGTTCACCACCGTCACCCCGCAGGCGGCAAGCTTTCCCTTAACACCCAGCACCAGCTTCCGCACGACCTTCTGCTTGCGGGCTATAATCTTGGGCAAATCGAACGACACTTCCGGTACGCCTACCGCATACTTGGACGCATGGCGTGCACTGTCATACGTTTTCGCCGAATACAATAAGGTCTTGGTAGGAATACAACCTTCGTTCAGGCATACTCCGCCGAGGCTCTGTTTCTCAAAAAGCACGACGCTCAGGCCGTGCTTCCCGGCCGTTTCCGCAGCCGTGTATCCCGCAGGACCTCCGCCGATAATGGCAACTCGATATTTCATAGTTCTTACATTTATGGATTTCTGCATGCAAGATACGACAAGAAATCCAAAAAAAAGCATCCGCCCTTCCCTTTTTTCCGGATACGTACGCCGGAGCGCCGGTTATTTCCGCCTCCGCTCCTCCAGCAGCCGTATGAACTCCTCCTCCTTTACGGGAAGAAGCGCCGCGCACTTGTCTTTTCCGTACCTTACCAGCACGTAGCGCATAACCGCAAACTTGCCTATCTGCATGGAAGAGGTGCGTTCCACCGAGGTAATATCTTTCAGCAGGATTTCCCTCCCGCGCGAAAAACGCCCGAAGGACAGCAGCAGCCTGTCGTCCGTAGTAACGGTATAGGTAGTGTGAATCAGCTTCTCGATGCTGACAACCAGCAGGAGCATAAAAAGAACAGCAACAAGGATATGCTTTTCCCAAAGGCCGTAAACGGCCATCGCACCCGCCAGGACAACGAACAGATATTGTCCGGCGGCGATACGTGCATGAAAAATTCGATTCATTTCGTCCGGTTTTTGCCGCTAAGGTAGGTATTTTTATGAATTAATGCCTGCAAGGGGCACAAGGAACGTACTTATTTTGTAGTTTTGCGGTGTTAAATACATAAAATTATGGTAAGAAAGTTCGATTTCCTCGTTATCGGCTCCGGAATCGCCGGTATGAGTTTTGCGCTCAAAGTGGCGCATAAAGGAACAGTAGCCCTCATCTGCAAAGCCGGCCTGGAGGAGGCAAACACTTATTTTGCACAAGGCGGAATCGCTTCCGTAACCGACCTGGCGGTAGACAATTTCGATAAGCACATCCAAGACACCATGATTGCCGGCGACTGGATAAGCGACCGCGAAGCCGTAGAGAAAGTGGTGCGCAACGCTCCCGGGCAAATCGACGAACTCATTAAATGGGGAGTGAGCTTCGACAGGAAAGAGAGCGGGGAATTCGACCTGCACAAAGAAGGCGGGCACTCGGAGTTCCGCATCCTGCACCATAAGGACAATACGGGCGCGGAGATACAGGACAGCCTGATTGAAGCCGTCAAGCAACATCCCAACATCACCGTATTTACCGATTTCTTTGCAGTAGAAATCATCACCCAGCACCACCTGGGCATCATCGTAACCCGTTATACCCCGGGTATCAAATGTTACGGCGCTTATGTGCTGAACGAGCATACCGGCGAAGTGGATACCTTCCTCTCCAAAGTAACCATTATGGCTACCGGCGGCTGCGAAGCCGTGTACCGCAACACCACCAACCCATTGGTTGCCACAGGCGACGGCATAGCCATGGTGTACCGTGCCAAAGGCGCTGTAAAGGATATGGAGTTCATCCAGTTCCACCCCACCGCCCTCTACCACCCCGGCGACCGTCCGTGTTTCCTGATAACGGAAGCCATGCGCGGATACGGCGGCGTACTCCGCACCATGGACGGAAAGGAGTTCATGCAGAAGTACGATTCGCGCCTTTCGCTGGCTCCGCGCGACATCGTGGCACGTGCTATCGACAACGAGATGAAGCAGCGCGGCGACGAGCATGTCTACCTGGACGTTACCCACAAAGACCCCGAGGAAACCAGGAAACACTTTCCGAATATCTATAAGAAATGCCTCAGCATCGGCATCGACATTACCAAAGACTACATTCCCGTGGCTCCTGCCGCACATTACCTTTGCGGCGGTATCAAGGTAGACCTGGACGGGCAGTCCAGTATCCGCCGCCTGTACGCTATCGGCGAATGCTCGTGTACCGGTCTCCACGGCGGCAACCGCCTGGCATCCAACTCGCTGATTGAGGCGGTGGTTTATGCCGATGCCGCCGCCAAGCATGCGCTGAGCGTACTGGAACGTTACGACTTCAACGAGGACATTCCCGAGTGGAACGACGAGGGAACCATTTCCAACGAAGAACGGGTACTGATTACGCAAAGCATGAAAGAGGTGAACCAGATTATGGAGTCGTACGTGGGCATCGTGCGCAGCAACACCCGCCTCACCCGTGCATGGAACCGCCTGGATATTCTTTACGAGGAGACGGAAAAACTGTTCAAGAGCAGCAAGGCTACCCGCGAACTCTGCGAGCTACGTAACATGATTAACGTGGGCTACCTGATTACCCGCCAGGCCATGGAGCGCAAGGAGAGCCGGGGACTGCATTATACGATAGATTACCCGCACGCCAAATAGGAAATCCCCCTGCGGCATATACCGCTCCCCCGACCGGGGCGATACACCACCCTTCAGAATGGGATAAAGTGTTCAAGTTAACAGAAACAGACTGTTCCGGTGCGGCGAAACAGTCTGTTACAGCATGGCGGAACAAAGTGTTACAGCGCGGTAAAACAAACTGTTTTACGTGGCAAAACTATCCGTTACACCTAAGCGAACAGACGGTTTAACCGGGATAAACTGACGGTTTCAACGCAAAAAAGGGTGCACTTCAAATGAGGCAAACTTTTTTTGTTTGATAATTGATTGATAACCAGTAGTTAGTTTCGCTTAAAAAAGCTAATCTCTACTTATAAGCATACATAGAGGGTTTCAATAACCAACTGATACTGAAGACAAAAGTATATAAAAAAGTCGGATTGTAAAACACTGGAAAAGAACCTTCTTTTATCAATCAAGGAAATCAAAAAGTGTATAGAGCAAAGTGGCGCATGTATGGTATAGATAATTCCGTACATGCGCCACTTTCTTAATCATCTGATTTGCATTGATTTACATTAATTGTTATTATATACTATCATTTGGTACTGATAAGCATTGATTTTGCTTGTGGGGTGTATTATTGTCCACCTAAAAAAATCAAGAATATCTCCTTGAAACGGGTTTGACGAGCAGGTCGATGTGCTCGTGTTCAAGGATATGTTCCATAGCCTTGTATATGGGCATCTTTTCGATACCGGCAATCTTCAGGGCTTCCATCTTGATGGTATTCTCGATGAGCAGCAGGTAGTCTTCCTCCTTCAGCTCAACATATTTCTGTGACTGTGATTTTAATTTTGCCATATTGATGTTGTTATTTGTTTCCGAAGTCGGCAGGAATCTCACCCCACAGGCGGTTGTCCCAGTGCAGCACTTCGATGTCCTTGATTCTTGCCTCCATCACTTTGAGGAATATCTCCGCTTTCTGCAATGCCGGGCATCTGCGTGAAGAGGCTGTCTGTTTGTTACAATACCACGTGATGGCTGTAATGCTGTCCGAGTAGATTGTTCGCGGACTTTCCGGATGTTCCATGACATATCTGACCGCCTCGACAATGCCGAGAAACTCCCCGATATTGTTCGTCCAGTTACCGATAGCTTTGGAAAAGAGTTCTTTTCCTGAAGAGAGGTCGACAGCCCGGAAGCGTGTCAACCTCTCTTTTGCAGAATGGGCACCGTCGGTCGCAATACCCACGACCGGTTTTTCTTTCATTGAATTCCTCCCTGATGTCTGTCTCCCGTATAGATGAACCCGTCGGATTCCATACGTCGTACCAGAGCACGCGCCTGATTCAGATAGTCGGTGATGACACCTTCCTTGTACTTGATATCCTTGCGTCCCTTGAGGATTTCCAGCACACCGTCTATTGTGCGGCTCATTACGCTCTTGCCGTCTTTCGGGTCGAAGAAAATCTTTTTGTTGCCGAACGTCACAGTTACTTGATACAATGTCTTCGGGACGATCACTGTTTCCACATGCGCCTGAAATAACACGGGGGTAGCGGCAACGACTACATACCCGTTGGCTTTGTGCATGGGTTTCAACTCTACCGAGTATAGTATGTTTGGCTCGAGAGTTCCTTTCAGGTCTTCCGAAAGGACACAAATCTGCTTGCCGAATCTTGAGTCTTCACGGACTCCCATCAATTTACGTGTCTTGGAATGGCGCGAAACGAACCCTATCAGTTCGCCCGTCTCTTCCGATCTCGCAAACTTCAGTTGCGATTTTTCCGATGTCATATTACTGTTCTTTCATATTCAATCTATTGCTTTCAATTGACAATCTGTTTTCAATGGGTCACTTTTCCATACAAATATATGCCAATTTTTCACGCCAACAAAACGTTTTAGTTATTAATTTTCAGATGGTTATGTGTAATATATATAGAGAAAAGGCTGCATTCAGTACAGCCTTTCCTCCTCTGTAAAATGACTGAAACGCTCGTCAGTATCAGAAGTTTGCAGTAGATAACGGCATTTCCAATAACGGTAAATCCGCCTTCCGTTGGGTATACAGTGATTTATATCGTCAGCATTCAGATATTGGTTCCCTTGTTCCGTACCGTGGTGCATCCATGTAGCGCACCCGGGCAGGTCCGGGTTGTTCCGGACATAGAAGTCCATTTTCTCTTTACCGGCGACAAAGATATTGTGTATCCGTACGTCCTTATCGATAGGAAACCGGTAGGCGTACAACGCGAAGTCACAGATGTCGGTTTCCAGCAGGTTGCCGCCAAAGTGTTCGGGAGCTTTCCGTTTCAGGTTCTCGAACCCCTCCAGAATACCCGGCCTGTCGCATATCTCGGCAAACCTTTCATCCGTTACCGGCTCAGCCGTCGCATAAACCACCCGAAAACCATTATCCGTACTGTCCAGTACCATGACATGCGCGACTATCCCCGGTGATTTGTTGATACTTTCGTCAATGCTGTCCGAGTCCGTGGTCAGACAGCATTTCAGCGTTCCGATGATTAATACCGCTACCACCAACAGTGTCCAAGGACCTATTGCTGCCGCTATCAATACCAATTCATCGGCCCGTTTCCGTATTTGTTTCATTGATTTTGAGAATGTGGCGGCCGGATACCCCCCGGACCTCGGACACGCATACCTTGCATCCTGCATCCAGCAACCGGTTTCTACATTCTTCCAAGGCGGCGTCGGAAATCCTGATGGCAGGTATACCCGCCGCCGTCATCTTGAACCGGGGCACTTCCGTGATCCGGGTAATCGTTTCGGCATCATCAAAATACGCCTCGAATGAATCTCCGACATGGAAAAGGATGATGGTTTCCACGCCATGCCTTTCCTTCATGCCGCCGTAACAGCGGCGAATAATCTCTTCCTTTTTCATATCAAATAGATATATTAGGTTTGATGTCAGCCAAACATGAAAGTGCCTGTAATCCGTTCAACTGCCGGGCTTTCGTCCGAAATACATATACAGACTTTCTTCATCTGACAAATATACAATAAATTACGGAACGACCCATGTCTATTGCATGAAACTATCCTTTCATCTTCACCTCCCTTCTTTCAAATTGTTCGCGGATGATTTCAACGAGTTGTCCGATGCTGTCGATTTTTTGACTCTTACCGCAGGCTTTGCCATGGAACAATGGCGTGAAGTACAGGTTAAAATCCTCATCGATGGAAAAACCTCCCACGAGGACGATACCCGCCTTGATACGGTAATACTCGCCGTACATGGCGTAATCATCCGTAGTTTTGGTGAACCCGTACTCCGGCAACAAGTCCGGCAAAGTGTCCAGGATCGGCCGGATGACATCCTTGAGAAAATTCGGGGTCTCAACTTCCTTTTTCCGTTTCCGACCTTTTCTGCCGGTTCCGTTATCGTCTTGCAGGTAATGGGCATCGAAACGATCCCGATACCTTTCTGTCAGTTCCTTAATATCCATATCCTTTATACATTTAATTGTTTTCCTCAAGCCACTCTTCCAGTGTCATGGAGTCCTCGAAACCGTATTCGTCAATCTGTACATAGCCGTCCTTTTCCGTGATAAACTCTTTCCTGGTCAGGATGGTTCCGCCATGATTTACCATCACCGTCGGTTCGATGGTCGCCAGACGGTCCCCGTCATCCGACTCCCGGATATCGTATGCGTACAGTCCCTCCGGAACGGCATTCCGGTCAATCCGCATATCCGTAAACAATGCAGGCGTGTCATTGATGGTCATAGACTCAAAGGTCTCGTTGCCAATGTTTTCTTTTGTAATCATATTTATTGATTCAAATAGTTTATTATTCCTGCTTGGGAAGTTCAATGGCTCTTACCCAATTGTTCCGGTCATCAAAACATTCATCATTGATGTTGGCCGTAAATTCCAGCGGTATCATCTTCTCAACCCGCGTTGCGGGGTTATTTTCGTAATCAACGATGATTTTCCCGGCCGGAACGTCACGTTCAAATTCGTCCAGCGGGAAAGAGAATATCCATATTTCCCGGTCTTTATCTTCCCCAAGAAACGCCTTGAGGTTGTCTGTATAAGCCTGGCATTTGTCCCACGAGGTTTCCACGAATGAAATGATTTCCTCTTCCGGTTTGCCGGTACGGTCTTTCAGGAATGCAACGGCATTCCCTTTCCAGATATCCTGCTCGACACAGAGTTCCAGATAACGTTCCCAGACTGTCACCAGCCAGTCCATGTTAATCTCATGCAGGTGGCGGCAGGTGAAACGCTCCCGGCTTTCCGCGTTGTAAAGCGTGCAGCTTCCGTCCGTGCGTATCTCCTCCAACCGGTACATGGTGTATACCGGTATCCCGTGCCCATACCCGTCTTCCCCTTCCTCCTCGACATATACCGTATGGGGCAACATATTTTCCGGCATTTTCGGTATCGCACACAGGTTGGCTATAACTTCCTGTTCCAACGCTTTTTGTTTCTCCTGTATTCTCATTGTCTATCCATCTTTTAGTATGATTTTACCTTCTTGAAATAATCTCTGTTTGTAACGACGGTGGTTGCGTATATTTTCGGTATGTTTCTTCCGGTCATATTTATACAAGCCTTTTGCCTTGTTCTCTCTCAGCAGTTCCTTGTTCCGCTCTTCGCTTTCTGGGTTCACAATGAAGGTTATCAGCCTGCGGCTGACACCGTATTCCCGGGCAAGCTGGCGCTGGCTGACAGCTTCTGTCATGTAACGGTGGAAAATTTCAGCCTTCTGAAAAGGAGTGAGCTTCTGCCTGCGGTCATATTGTGTCCCGCTGATGATTATTCCCGAGCTTTTGTATGGCATAGTGAAGTCTGTTTTTCGTTTGTGGTCCATGAATGGTAGATGCGTTGTTTGCCATCTAAGGAGAGTAGAAACCAGCGGCTATAAATCCGTTCCAGCGTTTCGGTGTCGTGCCCGTATATCGGTCCCAGTTCGTTTGCAAACATCGCCGCTACCTTCAGCCTCCTGGTATCGGACAGCTTCTCCCACCAGCGGCAAATGGTCTTGTACTGCTTCACGTCCGTTACAAGGTCCGGAACCGGAGCGGAGGAGATATATTCCGCCTCTTTGCCGCACGGTGCCTGCCAGAACCCCTGTTCGCAAAGAGCGCGTTGCTCGTCACAAACCCGTTCTGCAAAGGATTTGAGTGCCATTTGGAATATCTTTCTTTCCAGTTCCTTACGTTCCATGGACAGTTCATGCACACCCACGTTCAGCCCGTGCTTATTGCGTTCATCCGGGGAAAGCTTGTTGCTCAAGGCTTTCCTGACCAGTTCCAGCCGTTCTTTCAGAGGGCCGTATTCGTTGTTATCTAAATACCGGTTAAACAGTTCCTGTTCGTTTCCGGGCAGTATGAATATATTTTCCATCATGCATCATTTAAGTTATCGGATGTGAATAGGATATATCGCAGTGGATAGCGGGTGTCGGGGTGCGGAAATAGCCACGAGATCCCGTGCCGTCAAGGGGCGCAGAAAAACGGCATCGAACTCCTGAGTATCGTCTTCACGGATATCTCGGACTTCAATGATCCATGTGCCTTCATAGCGGCACCAGGCAATCACCTCCAAAATCATTTCCTTTCTGTAGTCAGCCGGTCCGTCCCCGAAACTTTCACGTATCCGCTTAATTGCATCGTCTGTCAGCCGGACAAATTCCCCTTTGCGGAACGGAGCTTCCGGCGTAACGGCAGGAGCCAGCATCTGCCAGTCTTCATGTCCGTCCAGGTCTTCCACAGCCATTGCGTAGGCTTTGTATTCAGCTTCGGTCTCGAAATGTCTGGTTATCACATATCCCCCGGATTCGGCCGTGCTCTCCACCGACGAGATATCCCCGGTTTTCCTGTATATGCTTACAGTATCCTTACCGAGTAGAACTTTTACTGTTATCATTATTGCAGATGGTGTGGTTTTATTATAAATGGAACTCCACGTCTTCCTCCTCGAACTCCGTGTCGTGGTCCTCGTTGTACCCCTCGACGGTCGAACCAGGGACATAGGTCTCTCCGCCAATCCCATAACGTCCGGCATCGAGCAGTTTCCGAAGGGTTTCGGTGTCCCCGTTTAGAATCCTTTCGATGTCCTCCCGGCTGCCCCGGACGCTAATTCCGAGACGTAGCCAGAGATTTTCCTCTCTCGAGGTGTCCGCCTCTTCCGACCGGTGGCGTATGATATGATAATCACTCCATCCGTCGGCATCGTTTACCCCGGCGATGTAGGCATTGTACTCCGCCTCAGTCTCGAACTCTTTCTCGTCCACGACGCCCCCGTTATCCGCCAGCCATTCTTCAGAAGGCAGTTCATTGTTCTCTTCATATTCCCGTACGGCGTCCTCGCCGAAAATCGTTGTTATCTTTATCATGTGTCTTTGGGTTTTGAATATTTGTTATTTAATGGTTATCAAACTCGTTTGCCCGAACCGGTTTGATTCGGTTCGCAGACAGCCACCCGGTTTCCGGCGCGTATCAGTTTGGGGAGATACACGTCCAGGTCACGAAAAGAAAACCGCAGTTCCTTGACGCCTTTCCCTTGCCCGTCGACGCGTTCGGCGGTGGCAATGCCCAAAATGCCGGAAGCGGCGATGGCATCATCCTCATACAATTCACAAGATTCCCCGTTTCGGAAAATGTACAGGGCATCCGGGTGCGCCGCTTTCATCTCGCGGTATTTTCCCATCATGTCGGAAACTCCCGGGACATTTCCGTTCCCCGTTACATTCCGGGTCTTCAGTAGGTTCCTCGTGGCGTCGATGTCGATGAAATTCGTCCAGCCGGCTTTATGAAGTTCGACAGCAGCTTCCCGCAGGGATACCTTCCCGTTCTCGACCTCCTCTTTCAGGGATTCGAGAATGTTCTTGATTTTATAATCATTCATCATATTTTTTATTCTTTGGTTACATTGTTACTTGTTCCGACGGTATTCCGGTCAAGGGGAAAGCACCCGTGGCCTCCGGTAACCCGTCGATACACTGCCCGTCGTCAGGATTTCCCCGACAGGTAATGCCCGATGGACTTGTAACGGTTAGGAATGTTCGCGTTCTCGTTGAAACCGTTCAGGCAGTGGAGCAAGGCATCTTCGAGCGTGACATAACGACGGTCGAAAGTTTGGATATTATCCAGACAATAAGCATTTACAGCGTATTTGAAAGGCGCGTACATCCTTTCGTTCTCCCGCTTTAAAATGACAAACCAGTCGAAATGGAGTTTCAAGCGGAAACCGTCGCTCTCGCCGACTTTCATCAGCCGCTCTTTGTCGAGAAGCCGCCGCACGAGTGTGGCGTCGAGCTGACGGGTATACTCCCTGTACGCCTTGATACGGGCCGTGTAAGCCGCGGCATATTGTTCGATGTCCGTTTCTTTCAGCCGATGTTCCGCCGGGTAAAAGTCCAGCACCTCTTTCGTCGTGACGGGAATTTTCAGGTCGTCCACCCCGATCTCGTAGGTCTTGTTTTCCAACACGTCGTGGAACTCGAACCCTTGAATTCCCATGAGGGTAAATTCTCGCGTCGGGTCAGGGAGCGCAAGTGATTTGAGCTCTTCGAGGTCGCGGCACACGGCCACGACCGGATACTTCTCGACCACGTCTGACGGGCCTCCGATGCGGATATACGCCTTTTCACACCCGTCGTAATCACCATGCCGGACAATGTCGCAGCAGGTGTAGTTGGGGGCGGCACGATGCCGCGCCGTATATTCCGTCCAAAGCTTGTCCAGCCCGGCTTTTACTTCGTCAGGGTCGGTCAGGGCAACGTTGCCGCACTGGCTGCACCGGCCGTCCGACAAGGCGTTGCGGGTAAATTCGAGGAACTGTCTGGTGTTCGGGTCGATGACGGCGGTACATTTCACTCCAGTGCCGCCGCAGATACTGCATACGATTGACATAAGTTTTTTGATTTGTGTATTTATTCGTACAATCTTTCTTTTTGACGCTTTTTCAAGGTCATCCGGAGATATTGCATCAGTTTCCCGCAGGGACACAGGGCATGTTCCCGTTGGCGGGCATAACTCAGGTCCCCGTTGGAGAGAACCATGCCTTCAGCATTGAGACAGAGGTCGCCGTAAACGTAGTTCTCCTCCGTAAGATAAATCCCATGAACAGGGTTCGGAAACCCCTCCGTGCTGCGGCCTTCCCGGAAAAGGAAGATACGCTCGGCCTGTCCCCGGACTCCGAAAAAGGGATACGGGGAAAGTGCCGCGAGCGTGGCGGCATGCTCTGCCGGATCATGGAAGCGGTCGTCGCTCATTTCGAGCATGTGGCCGGAGTCCTGTTCCTTTTCCTCCTGGTACTCGTACAGTGCGGCGCAGGCTTCTATGAATTCCTCCGAACGGGATGTGGCAGAGCCGTTGGTTACGATATAAAAGTCATTGACAGTAATACCGTAGGCGCGTACCCGTTCGAGGATATGGCGGATGGCCCGGACGTTAAGCGACGGCTCGCCGCCCGTGATGTTGAAATGGCGAATATGCCTGACATGCCGCAGCAGGTTGCTTATATGTTTCAAAGGGATATCCACGGATTCGGCATCTCCCCGCATGCAATGGGTACAGCGCATGTTGCAACGTCGGGTAATCTCGATGCAGAGATTCTTGATATATAGTTCTCTCATATTCGATGTAGTTCGGCTTAAGTTTCATCCGGGATTTCCTTTCCCGTGTAAGGATTATACAGCGGTGTGTTGCCAACTGCCTCGGCGTCAATAGCGAAACTGCCACGGCCTACGTCGTAGAAGAGTTCCAGCTTTAGTGGCGTTGAAGCGATGACTTTCTCAGCCTCGGCTTGTGACAGGCCTGAATACATCAGGCATTTGACACGACACCGGAACATTTCCGGATTGGTTTCCGGCGTGGTAACTACATCAACGACCTCGCACACTTCATCCGTGATGGCGAAGCGGTCGGGATTGGGTGTGCCGTTCCTTCTAGAGCCGTCCGATGCGGCATGTCCGGTGATTGAATGGTTCCGCACCTTTTCGGCGGGATAGGTCTTATCGCCTTTGGCGAAATACGACTTGCCGGAGGCGACACAGGCATGATAGATTACGTCGTGGACCTTTCGTCCGTTGTCAAGTATAATTGTATAGACCGTTCCCTCCTGCAAGACAGGAACGGCATTCGGTTTATGAGACATAAGATTTGTTTTTAGCTGTTTATGAATTTCGGTCTTGCACGCCGCATGATGTGTAGGTCATCGTAACCGATGGCTCTCAGTTCGGAAAGCGGGTTGCGGTACTCCTTTTCATGGGCTGGCCGTGTCATGGCGATCACGCCCGCATAGTCGGCTGCGCCATGCTGGCCGACATGCATGTAGGAGGTTATTTCACCCCGCCGTCCGCTCCACGGTATGTCCGGGAACAGGGCGATGACCTGTCCGTCGGGATAGCGTCTAAAGACCACCTTCGTCATTTTTCCCGCAGATTTCCGTGTCGATTTCATAGTCCCCGTAATTTTTGAATTCATAGTCCACTTCGCTGATAATTTCGTCAACCTCTTCGTCCGTTATCTCATCGGCCTTCGGGTTGTCGATATCGAGCCGTACGGTCAGGTAGATGGTTCTTGTTGCCATAATATCATACATTTTTTAGTGTCACAAAGCCGGCCTATGACAGGCCGACGGTATATTTCTCTATCAGCCGCTTCCGGTACGCCTTGTCCTTTCCGGCGGCAAGGCTTGCCAGTTTGCGGATATTCCGGTTGGCTTTTTCCGCGACCTGCTCCACGGTCGGTCCGGGAGTCATGAAATCACGGCATCCGGCACTGCAATACAGCTGCTTTTCCTTGACCGTCCTGCCACAGGCCGGACACCGGCGCTTGCCGTCACGCTCCAGCACTTCCAGAATATTGGCATGAATGCCTTTCCACCATTCAATACGGTCTATGTCATAATCGTAGACGGTTATCGTGTTCCCGAAACTGCGGGCTTCGACCTCAACGGCAATGCCCTCATCTTCAAGGCAAACCTTCAATACCGGGTCTTCGTGAGGCTCACAGTGCCTGTCATACCAGATGATATAGGTGGGATCGTCCAGTTCGTCAGGCTCTCCCAGACAGAGTTCCGTAAGACCGTTGTTCACGAGAATGTTGCGGATGGCGTCTTGTAAATCTTTGATACAGTCCATTGATATTTCGTTTTATGGTTGTTCCTCATTCGTCAGTTCATCTCCGAAGCGTGGCCGACGAACTGGAAGATATCGGCGTATTGTTCGCTGTAGATATAGAATCCGTCCCGTTTTTCCCCGGTCTCCGCATCTATTCCGTCAGCAAGGAGATATTCCCCGTCATCCGTCAGGTAGACATCGGTAAGCTTGATACGGGGCGTGTCGTGCTTCCCGTACAAGGTTGTCGTGACGGGGAAGTTGTTGTCATCGAGTTCCTCCTCTTCTGTAAGGCCGAGTGATACGCGGCCATATTGTGCCAGGAACTCCAGCATGAATTTCAGCATGGCTTGCTCGGCCTCGTGCAGCCGTCCGTCGATAAAGGCGTACTGGGTGGCGAACAGATGCAGCTTGTCGGCGCTCATTTTGTCCGGGGCTTTGCCCGGCTCCGCATTGTCTTTCTGTATTTTATCCATATCTGTCATATTGTTGGTTTCATGTTTCCAGCGGGGTGAAGGAGACGGTCAGTATCACTTTCTCGTCACCCAGGTTGAACACTTTCAGGCAGTCGTTACTGATAGTCCTTTTCAGGATGTCTCCCCGGTATCGGGAATTGCGTACCTTGAAGGTAAAATCATCAATGAACGAGCTGATGCAATGAAGCACGTGGTCGAATTCTTCCTTACCATACCGTTCCATTTCAGGGAAAATGCCTTTCAGATGCGCCCGCAGGCTCAATATGTAGTTCGGGGTCTTGCCCGTGATTTTTCCCGAGTATGTGATTTTGTATTTCCTGTCCATGATATGCCGTTCCATTTAATCGTTACTGTCATACCAGCCCTCGATCTCATCGAAATAGCCGTTCGAGTCCCATTCTTCCAGCAAGGTGGTCGGGTACGTCCATTCAAGGCTGTAAAACAGATCCTGGCACACCTCTTCATTACCCTTGCACAGGGCGAGCAGTGAGTTATGCGTGAAACAGCCGTCACTGCTCTCCGGCACACGCCAGTCCTCACGGTCTTCTGCCGCGTATTCGGGTATATAGCACACTTCATCGGGGCGGTTGAGAAAGGCATCCTCGTTCTTGTAGATGTTTCCTTCCCCTCCGTATTCCAGTTCATAGAACACACCTTCCGGCGTTTCTATCCTGTTGCCAATCTCTATCATAGCGTTGCCGTTTCGTGGGTATATATAATCACCATCCGGGAGGAGAGCACCTTGTCGCGTACCGTGGGGTTGGCGATTGCCCAATCGGAATGGAAATGCATGTCCGGAATGGATGCGGTGTCCACAATATCGCCCCCGTTTTCCAGATGGAGATAATCCGGCTGATACAGGTCGCAAAGGAATTTGCCGTCCGTATCGCTGATGGCGTATATCTTGCCGTCGAGTGCGGCCGTCATCTCCTCCTCGCTGCGGTAGACCAACAGGTATTTACAGCCGGTCTTCATCTCTTCCGCAATCCGCTTATGCAGTTCTTCAGGAGATAATTCACGCAGTCTTGACACGACCGCCCCGATACTTTCCACGGCATCGTAGCTGTCCAAGGCATCATGGCAGGTCGTTTCAAACTCCTCTTTCGGACGACCCGCAAAATTGATGGTACGGACTTCCTGCCCGTGCCCGCCGAGCAGGTAAAAGGGCGTACCGTTCCATTGTTCCTTTCTGACAGAGAGCGGCCGGGAGCATTCCCGTGTCTGCCGGTTCACAACGGCATACAGTTCCAGACTTTCCCCGCATTCCATACGCAGGATATGCCGGGCGAACTCCGTAAATGTCATGATTTTGATTCCTTCCCCGTTCGCCGTGAAGAAATCCTGTCTTGTCTGTTTCATAAATCCGTTTTTTTAAGAGTAGGTAATCGTTTTGTATAAGGGGTGGAATACTCACCTCGTTTTGAAAAAAAAGACCGCCGCAGCCGTAGCCGCGACGGCCCGTCATCATTATGGCATGTGATGAACAGGTTCTATTTTCGTTATTCGGCCTCGTAGTACGGTACGCCGTGCCTTACCACTGCTTTTTCCATTTCTTCCCACCAGATTTCACTATGGCGGTCATTGTCAAAATCTATGGGCTTTCTTTTACCGAGCCGCAGCCGGTCCCGTGTCTCCATTTCCGTTTCGTACACAATCTGTTCCATTTCTTCGTCCGTAACATGGTAGGTATCGAACGGCTCCGGCAGAGATTCCAACTCCCTGCGTGACAGCTCGGATTGCCCGCAGGTGAAAACCTTGTCATAGAAAGCGTCATCTTTCGGCGGCAGTTCGGGTTCCTGTTCCGGCAGCACATCCAGATAATCCGACTCGTACAGGTAGTTTTCGCCGCGCCCCTTCGTCTGCCGGTTGTTCTTGAACTCTTCCAGATCACTTTCCGTCAGGCGGAATTCCTTCTTCTTACGCCGCAGGTACTCCATCATGTTTTCGAGGGAGGAGAACGGGGCTATGAGCTCCATGGAAGAACGGTTGTGCCAGGCATCGCTCCGGTACAGCAGGTAGACCTGCGGGCGGTTCCGGGCCGCCTCCTTACGGTATTCGCCGAACTCATACAGGGCGTTGTCGAAACTTCCGAATGCCAGCCGGACTTTGTCTTCGACGGATATGGACTCCCGGCATTCCTCAAAACGGCGTTGCACGTATCCGATGAAACCCATGTCTTCCAGAGTCTCCATGACCGTGATGTCATCAGTCGAGAGCGCGATGTCAGCTCCTGCGAAATTGTCGGCTGACAGCACGTGTTTCTCTTCATTGTATTCGTCTTCCGCCCTGCAGACGGCCAGACCGGGCGTTTCCGCCTCGATCTCCACGACCTTACGGAGCGTCTCTTCGATAGCTATCCGGTATTTTTTCATTGTATGATGTTTATTTGTTTCAGTTCACGTTTGTAGTTTCTCAATGACGGCTTGTGCCCTTTCTCCCTTACGATCTGGCGCATCTGTGCAAAGGTGTATGCCTTCTCCATGTCCAGGCCGTAGTCCGTGGCGAATGCCGTCATTCCGATATAGCAGAAGCCGAACTTCCGGTGCAGCATGTCGGCCGTATAAGGAGTCATGTCTTCCGCCAGGGTTACGGGGACAGCCATTCCCCGGATCTTGAACTTCAAGCCCTCGATAAGGGTCCCGCAGTTGTCGCTGTGGTAGGTCAGGTCCCTGCGGCGGGCGCAGTAACCGATGGTCTCGCCCATGAAGGTGTTGCGGAAGATTTCCGTACGGTTCAGGTCCTTCAACTTCTCGACACCGTAATAGCAGACCGCCTGTACGGCTTTCAACGCTTTGTCCACACGGGGTTTGACAAAGCGGGGGTCGTTTTCCGCCACGATCTTTTCCAGCCACGTGCGGTGGAAGGTTCCGACAGGCACGTCGAACACCTTCTCCGGTGTGCAGTATTTTGAATCCGACCGCGTCATCATCAGATGTGCCGAGGACGGCTCGTATTGTTCTTTCAGGTAAAAGGCCAGACAGGTATTGCCGACTTTGCAGTAAGTATAGTCGTCACGGCTGTTTTTCAGCGACAGCATCGTGGTTTCCCCGCCGTAGAACTTCTCGGGCAGTCCGGTCTGTCGGCAGAACTCCGTGAGGAAATGTCCGGGGATGGCACGTGCATAACTGCGCTCCCGGTAGCACTCCTTCGCCATTTGTGGGGTGATGAACCGTTTGGCAAAGTCACAGATATGGTGATGGCCGTAATCATACGCCGCCTGCGTGTTCGCGTAGGTCTGGAACTTTTTGGGCATCTGGCGGAACCAGCGGAAACACGTCCCGTGCTCCATGCAGTAGTCGACAAATTCCCGCGTCCATACATTTTCAGGAAATTCGGGACAGTTGCCGTTTCTTCGGATGAATGCCTTGCACACTTCCACCGTGAGCAGGGATTGTTCAGTTTCCTCGTCGATATAGCAGTTCGTCTCCCGTTTGCTGTTATCGATGGCAATGACCAGTCTTTCCGGTGTCTTGAACCGCTTCGGCAACTCCCCGAACATGTAAGGGTGTTTCTCCATCAGCCGGTCCGCCAGCATGTCGTCCAGATATACCGACAACGGCTTGAAAAACTGGGGGTCTGTGATGAAGTTTTTTCCTTCGGTCGAACAGACAGCCGCATGGAGAATCTCATAGGAATAGAACCGGGCGGGAACAAGCGAGAGGTCATGTTCCGCCATCTTGCGGTAGTATGCCGCAGTCTTGAAACGGGACGGCACGACGGCATCGGTAACCGTGCTCAATATTTTCATCCCGTCGAGCATCCCGTAATAGAACTCTTGAGTCTTTACCTCAACGGGGACATATCCGAGGATAAGCCCCGTTTTCATGACGGCGTCTGTCCTGCTGTCCGTGTAATACGGGTCGTAAATATAGCTGCGCAAGGCCAGGTATGCCAGTTGTGCGTCCCAAAGGCGTTCAGGTATGAAGGCGAGAATGTCGAAATCCCCGCGTCCGTTTCGGATGACCGCTTCTGCCATTTCTCGGGTAACCATTGCTTCGGGAACGGCCGTGATATTCTTCGTTTTTTTGCGCATGGCGTAGTCACAGACTGCTCCCGAACGGTACGCCTCCGGAATATTGCGCAGCTCGAAGCTGTGCCAGCTCTCCGTGCTGCCCGCGATGATTCGTTCTATACGTCCGGGTGTGAGGAAACGTCCCGGAATATGGCTCAGCACCTCTATTTCCTTGCTTTCGACGGCTGCTTCCACGATCTCTTCCGTGAACAGGTGTTCCGGCAGCCATTCTATGGCCGATACGATGTTATTGTGCCGCATACAGTTTCTTTTTAAGGTTGGACGAACGGACGATTCTCACAAGGCGGCACCCCCGGTAGACATAGAGTATCCTGGATTCCCGTTCGGCGAGTTCCTCAAGTCCCTGCCAGTGCTGCGGTGTATTTATCTTTTCGAGTCGGACATGGTTGTTCACATATACCGTGATCGGTTTCATGCTGTCATGGGAGGGCGTATCTTCGACGAAGAGCGGCAGTTCACAGTATTCTCCCTTGTCCATGACATGCCATCTGCCGTTATCGAACAGGAGGCACGTGTCCTCCATGCGGCCGAAAATGTCTGCGTTGTCCGCGATGCGTGATGCGGATTGCCGCGGTGTTTCCCGTCCGTCACGGATCTTTGAAAAACAGTGGACGGTATCGCCGGTTCCTGTCCATTTTCCATAGGGTGACGGTCCCAGTTTTTGTATGTCGCCCAGCGACAGCAGGGCATCTACCCGTCTGTCATTGGGATAGAACACCCGGAGTTTCCTCACAAGGTCTTTTGAAAGCGTCTCATGGAGCGCCTTGATGTGCCGGACACTGCCGTCCGGCAACAGTTTTCCGATTTGTATGCTCATAATAGTGCTATCTCTTGTTGTTGAAGTATAGCCGGGTCGTCCTTCTTTCGATTGACAGTCCGGCTTGAAAATTATGATTTACAGAAGTCTTCGGACTGGTATCCGGCCATGTCCGGTACGGAACCGCGTGTCATTCCGTCCTGTCGTCTTCCCGTCTTTTCATTTTCAGTTCCCTGCCGGTTGCCGTGCGGCAGAGCGGCAGTTTCCCGGAAGCGGTTTGCTTGCATCCCTCGACGAGCCGTCCTTCGGACACCATTTTCCCGTACATTTCCCTGATATAACGGTATGCCGGGGAGGTGTTCGAATAAACGGACTTCCCACGGAGTGTCTTGACACGCAGCTTTTCGACGAGTATTTCCAGCACCTGCTCCCGGCTCTTGTACAGGTTCCGGCGCTTGGTGCGGAAGGCGTCGAGAAAGACACCCCCGATAGTCATGTCATGAGTCTTGTGGTAATACGCGAGTTCTTCCTCCTCCGTCAGGTCGAGAATCTCGCCGTAAGTGTCAGTACGTAGGTACCGGAAGGTCGTTCCTTGTGCCAGAATCTTCTCGATAAGCTCCATGTGCTCTTTAAGAACAGGGCCCGATAACGATTGGGGATGACAGTACAGGCATGTCTTTCCGAGATACACCTCGGGACAACCGTCTTTGTATTTGTTTTCCTTGATGCTGAACCCTGTTTCCGTGAAAAGGCGCTTTACCTCGTCGAAGAAGCGTCCGGCTTTCTCTTCCGGCATGCGACCGCCGTCATAGCCGGACTCGACGCGGAAGTATGTGTCGATATATATCGGTGTGTCCATTTACAGTTCTGATTTTGATATGTTATATAAAGCATAGCCCGGAACCTCCCGCTCGGGTTCCGGGCATCGTTGAAAATATTCTCATAGACGTATGGAATCGAACACTTTGTCGATGTCCTCCTGCGCCAGCCCGATGTAGCGCCGGGTGGTTTCCAGGTTGGAATGGCGGAATATCTGGTTGAGCAGGATCAGGCCCTCGGCCGAGCGTCCCATCAGCTCGTAGACATAGCGCCCGAAAGTCTTGCGGAAGGTATGTGTGGAGAATGCCCTGATCGGCAGCCTGTACCTTACCTTGAATACCTTGAGCAGCCTGTTGATGTATTCCAGCGAGTAAGGTTTCCCGGTACGCGGGCTGAGAAAGATGTACTGTTCGGGGGCGGGTTGTCCGAGCATCTCGTACAGGAAACGGTTCTTCTCCTGCACGTCCCTGTTGAACTTGATCAGGCGGTTTTTCTTTGTTTTCTGCTCGATGCGGGTCATGGTGCTTTTTCCTAAGATGTCTTTCCAGCGCAGGGTCCTCACGTCGGAGGCCCTGCATGCCGTGCAGAACGACAGCCAGCAGTAGGTCTCCCACAGGTACTCGCCGTCCTTCTCAAGCCCGCGGACCAGCCTGTTATATTCCGCTATGGGCAGGTAGTCGGCTGTCGTCAGTTGTCCCTTGATTCTTGTCACGTGGCAGCCTTTTAAGATTCCGGCAACCCTTCCGAGAGCATCAGCTCGGCCAGCGCCCCGTTCTGGGGAATCATGGCCGGAATGTCCGTACGTCCGGGCTTGTAGATTTCGGTTGCCACGTTATAGATATCCCACGCCGTGAGCGTCTTCTTCTCTTCGGTGAGTTTGAGCAGGTCCTCGGTGAAGATGGAAATCTGGGACTGGTTCAGGGGATAGGTCTCCACCTTGGACGAAAGACGCTTGTCGGAACTGTCATGCGATACGCGCAATGCTGTCAGCAATCCGATGTAGGCGTACATCTCCACCGGGGTAATTACTTTCGCTTTCAGGCGGCGGATGCGTTCCCTGTCCTCGTTCATCTGTACCTCGAAGTTCGAGAGCCACTCGTCTACACGACCGAAAAGCTCTTCGGTGGTGACTTTGTCTTTCCCGTAGTTCGACACACTGCGTTCGGGGGAGAGGATGCACTGGTTGTGGCACACCCTGACGCACGGGCCGATGGCCGCCTGGATGCCGTCCTGATGGAAGGCGATGACAAGCGTCGTGGTCAGCTCGTCCGTTTCCCATTCCTTAATGCGGATGGTCGTATAAACGCGGCGCAGGATATGCGCCTCGACGGCCATCGCCCCGTACTTTTGTTCCACCTGGGGCAGGACGACCACGCCGGGCTGTGCCTTGTTCTTGTTCTGGGCGGCGAAGATTTCCTCCACCTCGTAATTCAGGTTGTGTTTCTGGCAGATGTCCGCCATGCGCTCTATCACCTCGTAATGGTAGATTCCCTTGAGCGGGTTGCCATAGATGTCATTTTCCTTGTGTGTGCGCCGGAGCGTGTCGAGCGTCATCACCTCGACGTTGTTGTTCTGGAAATCGAACTGCACGGGGGCGGCCGTTGTTGCTAATGCTGTTGCCATAATGATTGATATTAAAAAAGTTATACAATAAGAAAGGCGGTGAACCGTTGTCCATCGCCTTTCCGGAATTCATTTTGCGGTTTCAGGCAGGTAACGCCTGCATATCAGGTCCGTGATACTCGGGTAATACACGTTGCCATAAGTTCCGTATGGTCCGAAACGGGCAAGGAAGCGGAAGTAAAAATCTACCGGACGCCGGTAGCTCGTCTGTATTTTGGTTTTCAGCAGGCGGTAGGCGTACTCGTCAGAATTTTCCACCTTGACCTTGCGTCCGTTGAAATAATAGTTTCCCTCCTTATCTGAAGAAAACGATACCTCTTCCTTTGCCGGACGCTCGCCGGCAACGACCCTGAAGAAGTCCTCCAGGGAGCGGCAATCCTGGTATTCTACCGGAATCGTGTCGCCCTCTCGCAGTTTCACGTCCAGTTTGTCAAGCAGTGTCTTGATGGCGGGCGTGTAGATATTTTCGGATTGGAAGCATCTTGTATCCCGCCAGTATTTCTCGAAAAGAGAGCCGGTTTCAAGGAGTAGGAACAGGGTTTCACGCGCTGTCTGCGGTTTATCGGCCAGATATGGAATATACTCGGTCACCAGTATGGAAAGTGAAAGATACTCCTCCGGTTGCAGTTCGCTCTTCTGGTGCAGGTTACAGTGCCTCTCGAGCAGGGAGTCGATGTCGGCTTCCCGCAAGCTTTCGTCCGTCCATACCAGGCAACCTTCTTTCTTGCAGGCGGGACATTTATCCGCTCCATACGGCAGGAGCATCACCTTGCCGCAATCGGAACAGGTGACCAGGTCGCCTCGTTCCGTATAAACATCTACCGTTTCCATTCTCAATCCTCCGCGTAAGGCCATTCAAGGCAGCAGTCATTGCATACGGCCACGCCCTCGTCACTCAGAATGTCAATATCTGTGCCCCCACATTCGGGGCATACCGGTACCTTTTTCTTGTCCATTCGTCGCTCTGCCGCTTCTTCCGTCAGAAGCAGCGGCACCCAGTATGCCGATGTGCCGAAATCCCGTATCCCGTTTTCATCCTGTATGGGTTCACAACCTTTCGTTCCCATGTATTTCTGGGAGTCCGGCCAACACACGGCACGGTAACACTTGTCCCGTTCGGGAGATTTGCCGGTATGGCGTATATAGTCTTCCTCGGGCACGTAAAGCGCCCCGTTCTCCCCGCTTCCCCATGCCGGATAACCGGTTCCTTCTTCCTCGAAAGGAGCACTTTCCTCGGGAAATTCCACGAGTGCATATAACTTGTCATCCCATGCCAGGGAACACTCGCCGCAGTGGAACCGACTTTCGTGAATATCATAACGGATATTTTCCGAATTGCATTTCGGACAGATAATGTCTTTTGTTTTTACTTTCGGGAAACTCAGGATTTCTCCGGCAATGATTTCCATGCTGGGCCAGAACAACTGTTCGCAGTAATCGTCGGCCATCTTTTCCGCCAGATTCTGCATGTCGTCATCGCTGATCTTTTCCACATCGAAACCTTGTCCTTCCAGGTCATCGCGGTGGACGGACGTGATAGGGAAATACCCGGCGTTCAGCTCCCGGATAAATTGTCTTTCCTCTTCTGTCGGTTCGGGTAAGTTGTTGAAATATTCCCTGAGCCGTTGATAAAGTTCTCTTACCATAATTATATTCCTGTTTTTAATCTAATATCCACCAGTCGAGGACCAGTAGTTCCGGTCCATGATTTTTTCAAGTTCGAGGTCGGAACGTTCTTTCCAGAGGTCGAAGTCATCAAGCAGCTCCGTTCCGTCCTCCAGAGAAAGCACAGTATCCTCATTGTCAAACAGATAGTCTTGTATGTCATATCCGGACGGATAACGGTTTTCCCGGATGATTTCTTCTGCAATTTCCTTGTCCATTCGGTTGCCATTTTTTCAGTTCGCCGGTATTGTAACCGGATTCATTTGTTTTGTCTTTTCCTTGTAAAACCTGTCGATGGCAAGGAAGTAGTCCTCCGCATCCCAATCAGTGCCCGCATGCTCAGTCTCGAATTCTTCCGCCCACTGGACGATCTCGGCATTGACGGCACGGGAGTCCCTGTCCTCCCACAGGTTGTCCGCCCCGGCATTGTAGGCAAGGTCCACGACAGCCTCCTGCAACTTGTTGTAGCCGTTACACTCTCTACCGTTGGAACGCAGCCATAAGTCCACGTCGACGGCATCCTCTTCCGTCGTCCCATTGTGCAGGCACAGGCACTGCCCGTTGCCGTTATGGCATACGAGGACCGGCCGTTTGGTGTCGGGGCATATCCGTACCAGCAGCTCATTGGCGGCAAGTGTTTCCGTATCATGCCCATTGAGCATTGCAGGAAGCGCCTGGCTGACCAGACTCAGGATTTCCTGTTCCTCCTTTGTCCCGGACGGCTTGGAAGCCAACAGGTTCTGTATGCGTTTAAGAAGATTGTAAATCATAATCAGCAGTCATTATGTTCTTTCCAGATTTTACGTTTCTCGTCATAGCCCTTGTTTTCCCACCATTCATTGCAGGTTTCGGCAAACCCCTGATGGTTGTCTCCGGCCGGACACTTGTCCTGACGGCAACCCGTGATCTGTTCCATTTGATTTGCGTCCAACGAGTTCCACCATTCCTCCATGCGTTCTTTGAACTCTTTTAAAGTACAGAATGGCTGATGGTCCTCGCATTCGTCGCACCAGTTATCATAGCGGTCTATACCCGTGGTACCGATGAATGTACGGGCATTCGGATCCACCCATGCCTGGGTCTGTATATTGTCTGAACCGCACCCCTCGCATACGACAATCTCGTCGTCATTGACATCAGCGGAGATGAACCCGTGTTCTTCCAGCCAGTGGGCAATCTCAAGCAATCCCTCGGTCTGTACCTGTCCGATGGGCTCATCGAAATCCTCGCCGGCTTCGCCGTTGAGCGTGCAGAGCAGTTTGCCGTTCCCGTCGATGAAAAGTTCATAAACGGTCGCACTTTCATAACCGCCGTATCCGTAAAAAGCGGAATTGTGGACCACCACTATCGGGGAGGTTTCATACTCCGCTGATTCCGCCTCCCGGTAATGTACGCCGCAGTTGCGGTAGAACGTGCCGATGATGTTGTTCTCCTTCTTCACGGCGTCGCGGATTTTCTCCATAAGTGATCTTCTGATGGAGATGATACTGAGGTGCGCATAATCCTTACGGAGACGTCTGTACACTTCCTGCTCGAAGTTGCCTCGAACAGAGTCGAAAGGGGATACGCCGGCGTTCTCCCGGATATATTTGTCCTCGTTAAAGTTGTAGCGCCGGCAGACAATATTCTTGACGCGGCGGAATTCCTCTCCGGCAAATTTGAGGATACTGTTCTCGCCTAGCGAAGTCGGAAAATAGCAGCGGGGCATGTGCACTGTCATTTCACGGTAAAGTGTGTCATCGTCTTCCGGAAAGGTTCTGTCTGTTTCCGGCTTTGTAGGTTTTTCCTGTTCCATGTTGCTTGTTTTTTATCTGTAGTTGAACAATTTCCGGTTTGCCGCCCGTTGCATGGCGGTCACCATATTCTTATGTCATAATCTTTAAAATAGTATTCCAACTCTTTTAATCCTTCCAAAGAGTGCAGCTCGTTCTTTCCGGTCACTTCGATGTCGACGGATACTGCATTTTCATCTTTGATGTTTACTTTGGCATTGTCAAATACGCATCTTACATATTCTGCAATGCATGAGGCAGGCAGGTCGTTTTTTACAATATTAAGTACCATATTATTTATTGTTCATTAAATGTTTGCTACGTCCATAAACCGGGCACCGCTTGCGGTATCTGCATTCGCCCCGGGCCGCGTCGGTATGCGCCCGGTGCCATTCATCCCAGCTCTTCACTCCATTGTCTGTAAGGAATATGATCAGTTGCATGCAGCAGAAACCGCGTTCCTCACGTTTCCGGTCATGAAGGTTGGCCAGCCCGTTATCTTTAGGTTTCATACAGGTTTGATGTTACGGCAGGTTTGCTCGAAACGCCTTCATGGCATATCATTAAAACCATGAGACATGCACATAGGCATCGCTTTGGTCACTGCCGTTGATTAGACAATCGAGTACTTCGATAAACTTTTCCCGGTCCATCCCGACCTTTGCCAGGCAGGAATAAAATTCTTCGGCATTCTGCCGGAAGGTTTCATCCTGTTCTGAGATATGTTTTCTTAGCTGCTGCAGACCCGAACGGGCTATTTCGAAGTCATCGGTATAGGCGTCTTCTGCGGAGTTATCAACTTCGAACATTGTCAGGATATCATAAAAGATATCCTGACCGTCCCCGCCATACATACCCGGATATTTGTATTCGATTTGCCAAACTCTGGCTACATGTAGTTTTCTGGCCATTATCTTTTCATTTTTCGGATTTGTTGTCTTATGCAGTGCAGCATCAATTCGATACCACGGATGCTTTCCTCATTCTCTTTCAGTTTGTAATAGTAGGCGTTCGCTTCGTCGTAGTCTTCCCGTGCCTTGCGCAATCTGCATTCCTTGGCGTCACGGACCTGTTCATGGGACAGGTCGTAACCGATGAACTCGTCCATGAAACAGGAAACCGTACGCCCGTAATAGTGGTCCGTGCGGGTTTCCACCGCAGTACGGATGATGTCGTCGCACCGCCTTCCGAGTGTCCGGAGTACGTCGCTGATATGCCGGTCATGGTACTCGTAACCGAAGAAACGGGTATACCACTCGTGTTCCTGCCGGTTTGTCTTCCCCGCGTAATACTCGTACCATTGGGCGTCGCACTTGGTGTGCCTCTGGGTAACCTTGAATATGGCATACTCTTCACCGATCCATGTAAAACGTGAGAGTATCTCACTCGCTTCTTCCTCATAGTAGCTATCCCGCCAATTCAATTCTTCGGTCTGGCTGAGCGGGAGGAATGACTGTTTGGTGATCCACTGCCCGAAACCTTTGTGCGTGACATGCGGAAGCACTTTCACGACCTTGCTCCATGCCTCGTTGCAGGCTTCATCCAGTGAAGGGAAACTTTCAGGAAAGCGTTCCCTGTCCGTTCCGTCTCGCAACACCTCGTTCCAATCTTTGTCGCAGACAATGAGGGTGAGGTCCTCCCTCACATGGCAGTCGCGTTCGCAATAGCCGTAGGGAGCATCGCAGAGCGTGTACCACTCCTTCGGTCCATAACCGTCGTCACGTCCCAGATAGCGTCTGGGCTTCCCCTTCTCTGTCTGCACCTCCCATACTTCCGTGCAGTTTCCACGGTCGATATGGTGCAGGCGTACCCTGATTTCCTTGTTATCTCGTTTTTCTTCCATGTCGTTCATTTTTAGTATGGCCTGTCTTTTTCTTTTCGAGAATCCGGTAGATTTCTTCAAGGTCATGCTCATTGTCTATCGGTTGCCCGTATTCCGTATCCACGATGACCACCCTGGCATTGGCCAGGTGACATCCTGCTATCGTCTTGTCATAGTCGCTCCATTCAGGATTGATTTCTGTTACCGTGTCAAATTCAAGTCCGTATGATGTCTTCATTGTATTTCCAGTTATTATGCGTATTTTTCTATTTTATGCTGCCGCTTTGTTCTGCCCGTCGATAATATGCCTGCATTCGGCTTCCAGTTCTTTCATACATTCCGTACCATAGAATCCCCAACAACTGTCCAGTTCATTGTCATCGTCACTTTCCGGCATGATGCGATACCCGAAAACTTCCCCGGTATAGTAGTTGTCAAGGGTACTGATTTCGTCTTGTAGGTATCCCTCGATCCGCTTCCTGCGTTTCGCGGTGATGTTCTTCCACCCGTATTCCCGGCGCACCTTGTCCAACGGTACCGCGATGATTCCGAAAAATCCGGAATCCCACGGGCAGCTGAACGGCGAGGTGGATATTGTAATGCCGCCATGGTCGTAGAGGTAGACCGGCAGGGCGATATATTCCTTCAGGAACGATTCCCGGAAATTTCCGATATGCCCTTCAAAAACCTTGTCGATATCGAAGTGGTCATCAAACTCCTTCTCCGGGCGGTAGCGACGATGTGCCGTATAAAGCGTACCGAGATTGTCATACGCTTCACGCGGGCTTCGGGCGTCATCATCATAATAGATGTTGATGCGATACCCGTTATATTTGATTTGATTATATAGATTCATTTGCCTGGGTATTATGTTTTGTTACAAAGTCTTACAAATTGTTCCGTAATCTCGTCCCGCTCGAACTCGTCGCAGTTCAGGTCGAAGAATATACCCGAAGCCGCGAGCATGTCACGGGCTTCTCCGTAGGTAAGGTCGTTCCTGTGCCTGTATCTGTCCACCATATCCCGATGTTCGGCTTCCGCCCGGTCGTGCAGCCTCATTTTATACTGCCTGTACCATGCGGGGAACTGTTCCTTGGAAACCATATGTTCCAGCTGCAAGTCCCGGTATCTTCCCGGTGCCAGCAGGATGTGGCTGTCAATGTAGGACTTCGCCTCGGCTATGATTCCCTCCCTGGTGAAGGGACGGTGGGAGCGTGCCGTGAAATGCACCCATCCACCATGCAACGGGTGTTCGATTTCAATCTGCACACCCTGCCTCCTGACATGTACCACGATATAGGCGGTCTGGCCGGGGAACATATCGTCCTTGAGGCTCACTTCCCGGCAGGCCGGCGGGTCAACATGGATGTAGTGGTCCTGCCTTGCGCCCTCGAGGAACCTTTCAAGCTGCCGCATCGACTGGCAGTAGATGAATGTCCCCACGCGGCACTGGCCTCGGCGGATGTCGCCGTAATAGTACTTTCTTGCCCTTGCTCCGGTAATGCGGGACTCGTCCGATGCCTCGAAATAGCTCCGGTAGGTATCGTCCGTACGGCAGAAATCATATATTTCCTGAAAAGTCCTTGTTTTCATTTGTTACTCCTTTTTATGTATTGTCTTCTTCCGGCGGGGGAAATTCCCCCGTCCTGTAAAATATCTCTCCGAGACGGTCAGCCTGTTCCGCCAGACCTCTCTTCCGGACAGCCGACACGGCATCGCATGCGGCCTTTTCGTACATGCCCAGCAGTACCGCCTCGGGCAGGCGTTTCGTCCGCCACACCTCCTGTGCGGTGGCGAGCATCTCCACCTCGCAGCCCAGATGGGCGGCTGTGAGGATAATGACGGCATTGCCGATAAAGTTCGGTATGCGTTCTTCCTGTTGTTCTCCTTTCATTGTTCCGTGCCTTTAATCCGTTTCGAACTCGTCTTCATAGACCTCGATCTCCTTCCCGCTCTCGCAGATGCGTACCAGCCAGGTGTATTGGAGCCGTTCCAACAGCTCTATACGGCGATAGCCCTTGTAGGGCACTTTCAGCGTTGCAATGTCTCCCGGTTTCATGTCAGGCGGGTATTTCAAACTGGACATGGAAATGGAATTCGCTTATCAGGCTGCAGATCTGCGGTACTGATTTAGGATCCTCCCCGTAAGGGTAGAAGATGGTCCGGCAACGTGTCAGGCATCGGATACCCTGTTTTCGTAACCGGTACAGCAGGTAGGCCCTGCGTCGTAGTTGTTTCTTGCTCATCGTATAAAGGATTATGTCGTTTTGATTAGAATAGCGGTGTGGTCGTCAAACAGGGGCATCTCTTTACGTTTTCGATGTAATGCCTCCATTGAAAGATGCTCATCTTGTGTTAACAGGGATGAGCATCATTTCAATGGAGGGAGTACTAATTTATTCTGACCCGCCACACCGTGCCGCCTACCGGGCGGATGGAGATGACGGCCTATTTCTTACGCCATGCCGCCATCTTCTTTTTGATGTTGATATTGTTGTCCGCCAGCATTTTTTTCAGGACTGCCAGCAACCGCCAGCCTTCTCCGTTTTTATACTCTTCCGCCTTGGCTGACAGGAACGCCAGTGACTGGTACTTGTCCAGACGCCGACCCCGGTCATTGACAGCCGTGCAACCGTGGAAACGAATCAGGTTCTGCATGGTAAAGAACGCCCCGGCTCCCTTATAGGCATCCATCCATGCCTTGCTTTGAGGAGTGCCCCATGGCAGCCGGATACGACGGTCATTGAACTGTCTGACCGCGTTGTAAAGCTGTGTGGCGTCCAACGCGTGCCTGATGTGGGTTATCGCGATGGAAAGCGGGTAGTACAGTTTGGATTGCAGGTCCTCCACGAAAATATTACGGCCGTGTATACGCTTGTAGGGAACTCCCTTGCATTTTCTTGTTTCCAGGTTGCCCACGTGTTTTTTCAGCGCGTTGACATAGTCGCTCGCGATGGCCAAAACCACATCACGGTTGAACCAGCGGTTTCTCTCGGCAAAACCCGTGATGTCCTTGTGTTCCATCTTCATCTGGGCGTGCAGCTCGTTCAAGAGCATTTTCCACTGGTAATCATAGCCTTTCCGGTGAATCATCTCGGTCACCCCTGCCGGCTCTTTTTCACGGTAATGCGTGTATGACATCATATGGAACATTTGTGCCATGACCCACCGGCGGAAGAGTCGGTTGTTGGGAACGGTACCCTGTGCCATGATGCTGCCGAATATCGGGTCGTTGTCATCCAGGATGGTAAGTTTCCCGTCTTTGTTGGAGGCGATATACTCGCCGCCCTCGGCTCCCTGCATGGCGAACAGGCAGCTCACGTCCACACCGGCACCGCGGAGTGCCTCGATACGCTCCCGCGCCCCTTTGGGAAGTCCGGCGGGAGAATTATGGCCGGCCACCACCGGATAGACGGTGCCCAAATCCGAATTCTTGCCGATAACGGTGCCCGTGGCGGCAAATTCCTTGTCCGCGATGGCGAATTCCGTGCCGCATCCGGGGCACAGGACTTTTGTTTTTTGTTTCTTTCTGCTCATTGTGAATTTGTTAATAGTTGATTACTTCCGGGTTCCACCCATTTTCTGAGTATCACCAGGTCCTTGTCTTTTTCGCTTTGCCAGAACCATTTGCCCATCGTTTCGGGATTCCATGTGAACCCGCCTATAATCCGGCAGAGGATATAGAATTCCAGCTCGAATTGCGCGGTATCCCGGTGTTGCCCGTACAGCATGTCCCCGTCCTCGAGGTCACTTTCGGGCAATGCCATGAAATACCGGCGGGACTTGCTCTGGCTGCGCTCCGATGGTATCGAATGTTTATAGCGGCGGTACAGCTCCTCCACATCCGTGAAAAAATCCCCGCAGCCGTACTCCGGCAACCACGGAGCGCCATCATACCTGCCGTTCCGTATCATGTGTCTCCCGTTTACTTTTAAACTTCTGGACTGGAAATCAATCCGGAAATTTGCGCCGTTCTCTATGGCGGTGACGGTTTCTCGGTAAATATCTTCCATTTTCTCACCTGTTTACAATTAATGGCACTCAAACCCCTAGCGCGTATCTTTATAGTCCTGATAAATACAGTAGGACTTCGGTCCTGAACCAGGTAGTTGCCTGGCTCAGGACCAAGCTTGAATACTGTATCTTGAATTTGGGTCCCTCGTGCATATGCGGTCGCGCTACCTTCTGTTCAGGGGACTCATCCGGACGGCACATCCCTTTAAAAACCTGATACGGGCCGCGAGTACAGCTGGAACCTGTGTCATCTGTCGTGTTAGCAGGAGATGACACAGGCTCCAGCCGTGTGAATTGCGGCTCTGTTGAAATCCCGGCCTTGCCCCCTTTGCCCTGTGCTGTTCTTTTTGCGGTTCCCGGAATGCCGGCACGTTCCTTTACAGGTCCGATGTCTGCTGTGGCGGAAGCCGGAATGGCGCCGTCGTATAACGTTAGGGATACGACGGCGCGAGACGGGCTTATCGGGGACAGCAGGCTGAATCCATTCCCCCGAACCGCACGTTCCCGTGCTGGAAAAGACTGAAAGTTCTCATAATACCGGCACATGGCTTTATGCTTCCGATGTATCCCGCGTATGGGTCTTCTGCGGAGTCCGAAGGCGACGGTCAGCCGCCTTCAGACTCGGAAAGAAGACGTTGGTACGCGATGCCCAAACCTATTCCTTGAACTTTCCCGGTGTGCTCCGGTAACGGGTGCGGGACAGACGGCACATGACTTTAATTTCCCGATACATTACAGGCGCAGCCAGAATCGAGATGGGATTAACCGGGTGTTAGACCGGTTAATCTCGATATGGATTCTGGTTATAAGCCTGTAACGTTGAATAGCCTGCCCGTCCACCCGTTCTGCCGTGTGCCCGGCGTAACTTATAGCGATGCCACCAGCGTGTTGTACACCGCCCGGCTGGTCAGAAGGGCGTTACGCATGCAGCCGACAGTCAGGTAACCCGGTATGTCCCGGTCTGTTTTATCGCGGTTGGCCTTCACGTTGCGTCCCCGTCCCCGGACGATGCAGCCATCCGGTTTGGTTCGGACATATCCCAGACCGCCGATCTTGCACCTGCCCGTCTGAATGGCTCTAAAGCAGTCCATCACGAACTTGTTCAGCTCGTTGAGGTCACTCTTCACATTACAGACCGGCAATACCTGTATCGCCCAGCTGAACTCGCCCTTGTACAGGTAACGGTTCACGGCGTCCACGGCTTTTGCCAGTGTCGTGTCCCGGCAGCGGATTGTCCGCCGCTCGATCTCGTGCTGGAAGGTCTTGATGCGTGATGACGAGAGCGAGACCATGCCGCCCTTGATACTGAATCCTAAGAACTTGAACCAGACATCGGCTGCCAGGTATTCCACTTTCTTGGGATTTAGCTTCATGGATTTATCTTCCAGGCGTTTTTGGAGTGTGTCCATCGCTTTTTCATAATCCTTGCCGATAAAAAGCATATCGTCGGAATACCGGACGTAGTAGCCGTTCATTTGTGACAGTTCCCTGTCTAGGTCGTAGAGCAGTACATCCGCCAGCCAGCTAGCCACAGCACAACCCTGTTTCAAGGATTGATACTTGCTTTGCAACCGGTTATCTTCATCGAAATAGAGGTCCGAGTGGTAATATTTCCTAAGTACGTCTATCAGGGCAGACTGGCCGTGTTTGGCCTCCACCTTGTCGAACGCCTCGTCGATGAACCGTATCGGAACACTGTCGAAGTATTTGGAAAGGTCGGACTTCCAGCCCAGACAGCCGCTATTGCCGGTTTCTGTCATCCGGTGGCTGACTTCCGTAACTACCTTGCCGCACCCTATACCGGTCTGGTAGGACTTGCACGAAGAGTGCAGCATCTCCGGCATCAACTCGAAGAGCAGGTCGTTGGCGATACCCAGTACTACGCGGTCCATCGGCTCGTTTACGTACACTGTGCGGAACTCACCGTTGTCCTTGGGTATCTGCGCCGTGTGGGGAGGGGAAATCTCGTACTTTCCCCGGCGCATGGCATAGGCCATCGCCATACGGGTATGCTCGTCGGTCAGCCGAATAAGTTGGTCTTTCCTAATGTCTTTCAGCACGCCTTTCTCAATGGCCTTCGTCCACTGGCCTATGTCGAAGAACATTTGCAATATCTTGTCTTCATTCATAGCACTCAAAACTTTTTTGGGAAAGGATAAAATTCAGTATGTCCATGCCGGATTCTACGTCACATTCCTGCTCGTACTCCTCGCCCGTGTAGTAACTGTAACCCATGATGAAGATTTTCCCGTCTTTCCGGAGCGACGCGTTCGTGATGACCAGTTCCACGGGGTCACGGTCCACAACATGGAGATAGGTCGAGGATTGTTCACCGTTGTCATCAAGGCTGCCGCCACACTCGGAAAGCAGCTCCACGGACAGGGCGTAACATTTTTCATTCAGGGCTTTCTCCGCCACGTGATGGTTGTTCATCTCTTCCGTAAGTGTTCGGATGCGGTCACCGCGTCTCTGCTCGGGAACCGGTTCGAAAGCGGTTTCGAACATCCAGACAGGCATCCATTTATGGAAGACGGCGGGTCCCAAGCGGCATATGTAAACTTCATCGTTCTCTTTCTCCGTCTCCGGGATATCCATTCCCGAGGCTCGTGCTGCCGCTACGCTCATGCGCTCGAAACCGCCGAGGCAGGAAGGTGCCGACTTCAAACGGTAGGGACGGATGTTTCCTACAGGGACACCCATTGACATAAGTAGCATCCCCTTAAAAGTGTCGGTAACGGGAGTGGTTTGCTGTTTGTTCATTCTTTTATTCATTTTCTGGTCTTTGTACATACATTATGATTTCTCACGCATCCTCCGCAAGGGCTACAAGCCGCTCTTCCGGCAGCAGGAACTCCTCGTCCGTGAAGTAACAGCAGATTTTCCGGTCCACGGCCTCCGCCTCGTCCGATATGGGTGCGCCGTCTTTGCCGACCAGCACGTCTTGCAGACCCGTTACAGAGACTAGGGTTTTGTATTCCCCGCCCGTTCCACGGAACAGCGTCAGTTCCCTGACAAAATATTCCCTGTCATTCCATGTGATAATCTCAAACATTTCCTCCACTTCCGGGAACAGCCGGCACAGGACCGGAAACAGTTTGCAGGCATCGCTCCGGAGCATCAGGAAGACACATTCCATCAGGCATAGTCCGGCATCTTTGAGCATGGGCAGCAATACGTCCGTGCCTGCTCCGTTTGCCTCTGCCACTATCAGGGCTTTCCAGTATCCTTCCTGGAATGAGTCCGTCCAAGGGATGAGTTCGGCTGCCCTGACGGAATAGGAAACCGCGATTTCTTCCGGATTGTCCTCGTCCGTGGAAATCAGTCCTATTTTCGTGTCATCTTCGACAGGCTCCTTTACCGGCAGGCAGACTTTCATTTTCCGGAACGTGTCCGTGTCCTCGTCCGCCCAGTTGACAAAGCCGCCGAATCTTATAAAATCATATCTGCTCATTTGTCATTATTGTTTATTGTTATTTACCTTACAATTCTTCTGGTTCTCCATCGTTGATACTCCGGTAGAAACGGTCTCCGTCCGCCCACTTCTTGGCGGTGATAGCCAGCTCGAAAGCTTCCTCTATGGAAAGGCCGTCGGCGGGAAGGGCATCAAGGAGTTCTCCCATGCATACGTCATTCTCGCGATACTCTTTCTGCACCTTTCCGAGTGTCATTCTGCCCTTGTCCGTCTTTTTACGCCACAAAAGCATCTGTTGTATCCAATTTTTCATGCGATTCTTTTATTAAAGGAAATCCTTGGCATAACTGCGGGCTTCATTGAAAGTGTTGAAGCCGATTCCACTCATGCAAGAGATTGCCCAGTATCTTAATTTCCTGCTTTCGGCACGGGCAAGATAGATTTGCCCGATACAAATCCCGTCTTTGAGAATGTCATGCCGCTTGTCTTTTGTAATCCGTACCATGTTCCGACATTCACTTGTCCATTTTCCAAAATCCGTAATCGGACCCGTCACCGAGATGAGCACCGAAATAGTACCCCTCCGGTGAGTAACTATCGAGCGTGTCGAACAGCGATTCCAGCAATCCCGCCGCGTCATCGCTGTTCCACCAGTCTGCTTCTTTGTCCTCCATGGCATGGGCGGGGATGGCATTCATCACCTGCACGTACTCCGGTGTGTCACGGATAACGTCCAAGAACGCCGGAATCAGGTCCTGCGTGCGCATCGTGCCGTGGGAGATACTCTCTCCCGGCACGGCATGGAGGCGGTTTTGTGTCCTCTCGTCTATGAACATGGCATTTAGATAAAGGGCAGACGGGTATCTTCCAGCATGGAGGCCAGCATTTGACACATCTCGTATGAAGCACGGTTGCGGTCGTCAATGCAGCGTGAATCACGCCCTGCCATAGCGGTAATGGAAGCCTTTACCGTTCTGAAGAATGTCTGTTCCAGTGTCTTGTGGAAATAAGGAAGAGCCTGGGCGAAACGTTCGGACTTGAATCCCAAATCGTTCATGGCGTATTCCAGCTGTTTGGCCGCCTTGTACTCGCGGCTGTTCTCCAGGCTTTCCGGAATATCACCGAACTGTGCGGTCCGGAGCTGGCGTTCCAGTTCGATGACGGCCACCGAAAGCAACAGCTTGATGGCTTCCGGGTTGCCGATACCGTGTTTCTGCCCGTCAGCGGTATGGAACTCGATCAGGTTTACACTGTTATTCTCTTGTAATTCTTTGTAGCATGCGAGGGTCTTGCTGAGCGCTTTTGCTTTCTCTTTATCCATAATTTTATCTGATTTGATTGTTATTGCACACAAGTACGTCCCCAACGATGAAGTCTTTCGACGCCGGGTGATGAGCACGGAATATCCTGCTCGCTTCAAGATTGAGGGACAGAGGGATAAGTTTGCCTTCCTCGTTGACGACCATTGTCGTGCTCCCGTCCAGTTCCACCAGTTCGATGTAGCCGCCGACAATCGCCTGCATCTCCTCCAGCGTGAAGTCTGAGCCATTGGCTGGCTGCACGGGTTGGCGTGTTCCGTCCGTTTTGATGATTTCTGTCATAGTTGCTTTGAAATTTTAAGATTCATGACTCGCCAGTATATCCAAAATCTGTTGCAAAGGGAATTTTTCAGTATAGAATCGCTCGTCGGTATGTTTGCCGTACGCCCGGTATCTGGCTTCCCCGTTTGCAAATACCGCCAAGATATGGCTGACCAGCACATTGTCCGGCGGAACCAACCTTTCCAGTTCCGTTTCGGTCAGTTCCACGAAGCACCAGTTATTGTCTTCCGGCAAGTCCTCGCTGCCCAGTATCCCGTCCTCGTCCGGCTGGTAAAAACCAACCGATATGTCATAAAAGTTCAAAGACTGGAAACTGATGTCATCCTTGAATGGCTTGACGGCTTCCAGCCTGCCGGACTGTGTCTGTCTCCACTCTTTTGACAGGTACACGATTGCAAAGTCGCAGCAATCCCATGCACTGTCAGTTCCTGCCTTGAGCAGGAGGTATGGGGTAGGTTCATTTGAGATTTTCATCGTATTTCCCTCCTTTTATGCCACGCGTGATACCGTTTCACGGTGCGTAGCTGGTTAATGATATGGCCAAAAAGCTCGCGTGAATAGATGCGGTAATGGAACACAGCCGAATACTCGCATACATTGCCGTGAAAGTCCACGTGGGAGCGGTCATCCGCAAAGTCGAACAAGTCGCCCTGGATTTCCAGCGTGTATTTGTTCTTCCGTAGCCAGTCAAAAAACTCGAAGATGTCCTTCTTTTGGGAGTAGAAAGTGCAGTATTCGTAGCGGTTTCCGCGCAGGTTCCTCAGCAATGCCGCCATCTCGTTCCGTTCCCGGCGGTCGCCAAATTCGGATCCCGTCCGAGTGGCGAGGTTCTTCAGGAAATATATTTTACCTCCATACTCGAAATAGTACGGTATGTAGGTGACCGTCTTTTTGTACCAATTGACATATTTGACAAAGGAAGCCTTCTTGACGATGGCGGGATGCAGGTTTACTTTCTCCATGTGTTCCCGAATCTGGCGGTAGATTTCCGCATTGGAAAGACGTATGGGACGTTCCGCCCGGAAATACCTGCCGTCCGACTCGAAACAGAGCGCGTACAGGTTTCGGTAATACGGTTCCCCGACAAAGAACCAGTCGCTCTGCATGCGGGCCGGAGGCAGGCATTCCAGCAGTTCGTAATAACGTTCCTCCGTAATTTCATGGAAGGGCTTGCAAAGTGCCCGGGTATAACGCTTCACAAGCAGTGTCATGCGTACCGGTGATACAGCGACCAGGTACGGGTTCTTCTCCCTTTCGCGCAGTGCTTCCAGCGTCTCGCCGCCGTAGTCGCTGTGCATGTCATCCGACATCGACGTGAGGCATGTCCCGTCGAAATAACGTGAATCGATGATGTATCTCATGGGCACTGGATTAAATGGTTATTTTCAACACCTGACCGGCGGCATATTCGGCATTGCGGGTGAGCTGGCGCTGCCATGCCTGGTTGCGTGGCGCCCACTTGAAAGCGTTACGCTTCAAGGTTGTACGCATATCGGTATCGGGTATTTTGTCGAAGAGGATTTGCAGGCGGTCTTCTTCGAAGTTGTAGACCACCTTGCCGCCATCGAACGGAATCTCACGATTTTCACGGCTTGCCCGTTCCTGCTGCTTTTCCCGCACCTTGCGGACGAGTTCGGGATACTTGAAGATTGAATGGCGTGCCGTGACGACAGGTTTCTTGACTTTGTCGTTCCACTCTCGCAGACGAGCGACGGCACGGTCGATGATTTCCACGTTGCCATGGTTGACATAGGTGGAGAGTCGCCCGGCGAGGTTGCTGACGAAGAGAGCCCGGCTATAGCCTCGTGCCGTACCCGTATCGATACCGTGAATGGTCGAGGCGGCATCGTCGATAAAGGCTTTGACCTTCTGCCACTCCTCCTCGAGACGCTGTTCTTCGGGCTTGGCCGCTTCGGTAGCCTTGCGAATCGCTTCGAGTGCACGTTCTCGCCATTCCCGGAACGCCGTGACGCTCTTGGCGTGGCTGTTGCAGGCCTTTTCGTTGCGGCCCGTGTTGAAGCGTGCAGGTCCCGTAATCATCGCGCTGGCACAACGGCTGTTGGCGGCGATCATGGCAGAGAAATAGCGTTTGTAGTTTTCCATGTAACGTTCCCGCTGCTGCTCGGGCATCGACTGCAAATCCTCGTGCAGTTCCTTTTCGTGCGAGGCGATGTCTGACTCACCCCGCTCGTCGGGTGAGAAGGAGGTGAGGTTGTAGGAGCTGCACGCCTGCTTGAAATATTCTTCCAGATAGCCCGGGTGCGCCACTTCCACAACTTCCCAGTCCTTGAAGTCCGCCGGGGCGAGGATTTCTTCCTTGCCCGGATTCCCTACAAGATGGGAATAGCTGCAATACCCGTGTCTCTTTCCCCTGAAAAGAAACGCTACCGGTTCGCTTTCCGGGGCATCCACACGCCGCACCATGGTCACACGATGGGCATTTTCCTTTGTCAATAATGTTGTTTCCATACCTTTCTTCTTGATTTCGTTATTTGATTGTTTCCGATTTTTATTGTTGCTTCATCCGGGCGGCATGGTCCATTACAGAGGCGAACCCCACCTCGATACCTATCTGGTATCCGCCCTTGATAGTCGATTCCAGCTCCGCCTCGCTTTCGATCAGGGATTCCGAATCATCGGCATAAAGCCTGTACAGGGAGAATACGTCTGCCTCCCATAGCTTCCGGGCATTTTCCGCCGATACAAGCAGCCACACGAAACCGTCCTCACGGGTTACCTTGACGGCGGCTTCGCTATGGCTCAGAGTCCGCCACTCCTTGATGTCCAGTGCCACCCTCCACACGATATACATCAGCGCATCGTGGCGGCTTTTAATATCAGGGGAATCGCACAGGCGGCTGGCCACATCTTTGAGTGTCCGGAAAGAGTCCGCCATGAACTGCTCCACGACATACGGCTTTTCGGCAATGGCGGAACAGGCATCGTCCGCCCTGCCTGATTCCGGAACGGTCTGAATATCCTCCTCTTCAAGGAAGATTTCACGGTGCAGGTAGTCCAAGTAGTAATATGATTTCATTCCGCTTATTCTTTGGGGGTGAAAGTGATTCTCGTGTGCCCGTCATAACCGAAGGACGATTTCAGGCCGAAGGCTTCGGCATCACTGCTGATGCAGCAGATGTCCCAAATCTCCAACCCTCCGGCGCAGGTTATGACGGTATTGTTTTCAGATATTTGCGGCGACTTGTCTTTCAATGCAGCCCCGCCGCAGATGCCGCGTAGAATAACACCACGCTGGTGGGTAGTAAGTTCTTTCGTTTCCATAGACCTAATCTTTTGCTTTTACACCGAACATGTTCTCCATTGTACTGGCGAGGGCTTCCTTGAAACCGTCGCTTACGCCCCAGTATTCAAGTAACCCGTTGCCGATGACCTGCATCTGTTTGTCGGTGGGCATATCGCCATCATACCCGTATTCCTTGAGCAGGGCACGGCTGATGATGACACCTTTTATCTCGTTGATTCTATGTTCCTCTCCCATAGCCGTTAATACATCTTTACCCGCAGACCAGATATCTGCTTTCTCGTTATTTCTGTCATTTTCTTTATCCGTTTATAAAAGCATAGGGGCATTCCGCCCCCATAGTTGTTATTAATTCATATTATTTTGCATGATTTTTTCCGGAACACCTATCCGGCATAGATGTACTTGAGCTTGGGCACTCCGTTCTGGAGCACGGTGAAGGCGTTTTCTTCCACCTGCACGTCCTTTGCCTTTGGCCACCATAGCCACGAGAGTTTCCCGTCGGGTTTGAGGAATGCCACGGCATTACCCTGCACTTTCCCGACCTCACGCACGCCGAGGTCTTTTCCGCCCTCGAACAGCCGGACGCACCGCCACTTCGAGCCAAGCGTCATTTTCCGTTTCACGTCTGCTAATGTTTTCATACTCATTGCGTTTTTATTATTGCATATAAATTCTGCATTTCCGGTTGCACCGTCTCAGGCTGTCCGCCGAGAGCGGATAACTGCGGTTCAAATGGTCGGGAAACCCTTCTCGGAACATCAGCTCCGCCGTAGCGTACTCCTTGCACCATTTCCGCCGACGTCTCCCACGGGCAGGTCTCGTTTCCGGCATCCGCCTTTTCGGAGATTTCGGCACACGCCATTTCCCACCGACAAACACCGCTTCATATTCCCGTTGTAACACGCCGCTGCAATACGCCGCCACGCTGACAGCGGGCACACTTCCGAGCTGTCCCGTCGCGGCAAGGCTGTCAAGCGTATCGGTGGCAGCCTTGAAACTGGCAAAGCACCCGTAACTGCGGGTGCGCTTTGCGTCAAACACTTCTATCATATTTATTCGTTTTATTATTGGCACATCCGTTCTCCGCTTCCCCGCACAGGATAACAGCGGAAGCACGGCAGGCGGTTCCGCAGAACGCCAGACCGTGCTTAACCGTGTTATATACAAGGTAGGCACAACGCCTCACGGCGCAAGGAAGTCATATCGGAGGGAATTTTAGAAAAGTGCGGGCATTTCAGGGTGCAATCCTGACACAGTGTATATCAATGCCCGAAAAAGCGCGCACGCCCCGCAGTTTCCGCAGCACGTGTGCGCGTCATGTCACTCGCCATCGTCCCCGCTGTCAATTCCTGCGGTGATGTTGCATATCTCCTGCAATGCCGATTCTATCTGCACAAGGTCGTCGATGTCGAACTTCACGGCATCGCAGTCCTTCTCCCACACTTGGCGGGCTATGAAGACGGCATCATGCAGCGACCGCTCGGACTCTTCCAGAGCGGTCTTCAGGTCGTCCACGGTGTACTCCCCGTCCTGCGGCGGAGGTACAGTCCCGGCACCGTTTTTTGCCGGGAAATTCTTTTCGCCTATCACGTTACAGTTGCTTTCGCCCGAAATGAAAAGCGCGTATCCGTGGCATACGTCACAAGAACACGCGCTTACGACGGCAGATACGAAAAGGGCAGGCAGTCCCACACGTTCAGCGGGCTGCCTGCCGTCCTTTTGCCTTTTTCGGGCAGGTTTCAGTTACTCCGTTGCCCTTATGCCGCCTTTTTGCTTTCGTCGGCAACCGTTCCGGCAGGCTGTTCCACCACCTTTTCAGCCTTGCCGGTCTTGGTCGTTTTCTCGGTTGGCTTTTCGAGGCTGGCGAGATTCGGGGCGAAATTCATGGCGTTGCGGATAGCCTTTGCAGCGGCATGGATTGTCTTTTGGAAATCACGGTTTGACTTCTCGAGGTCTACTTTGGTCGGCACAAGACCGATACGCGCCCAAACGCTGTCGGTAAGGTCGTACTTCTTGATACGATTTCCCGACTTCTCGCAGATGATGATTTCCGCAGGGGTTGTGGCACGGAATTTCGAGCGTATGCCGTCGGCATCGGCACGCAGTTTCTTTTCCTCCGCAATGGTGTGCCACATAGTTGCGACCATGTTTTTAATCACACGGAAAATCTCGTTGTCCGACTTGTCGGCAGGCTCAAAGTCCGCACCGAAAAAGTGCTGTGCCGTCTGCACGAGTTCACCGTCCTTGTTGGTAGAGTTGTAAACCAACATGATACCTGCAAACGAACCGATGTTTGCATACTGTTCCTTGTTCAATTTAGAAGTTGCCATAATGATAAAATTTTAGAAACACTGCGCAAAATCACGCATTGCGGGCACTCGGGGAGTCGAACCCCGAACTCTGCACCATAGCGCAAAGTGTGGCATTTCCTGCCACGCGCCCAAAAATTTGCCGTGCATTTCACCCTGCACGGCAAAATTTTTCGTAACTTTGTCGCACTTAAAACGTACCCCATAGCAGAGCTATCCAAATGAGCGCATTTTCGGCATATCGTATCTTTGCACGAGTTCTACTCATCGTGTCGTGGCTCTGCGCTGCTTTACTCCAATTTCGGCAAGACGCTTCTCTGGCACGTTCCGGATCTTTTCCAATCCGGCAGCTAACAGTAAGGCGGTGGGCGGCTGGTGATTATGGGCATAACATTGGCAATGCTCTTTTCTCAAGCTCCGTGCGGACTGTTTTTCCGCTACCGTGCATTTTATCTCCGTGCGCACAAGGGCGCAATTATGGCATTATTCTTGCACGTCCTTTTCAGTGGCGGTATTCTCAATACTCCCAGCGACTTGCAAAAGTCTTGACGTATTTCCGGCACTCGGAATAAATACGATTTATCCCGTTCCATAAATTTCCCTACTTTCGTAGGTTGGCAATACTGGTATTATTGCCCCGTGCGAAGCGTGGTTATTTAACGCACTCTTTAAGCGTACCTAAACGCACACGGTGTTGTTTCGGGTGTTACCCTTTGACGGCTCAACAACTCACTTTCGTGTAAACGCCGTTTTTGTTTCTCGCTCTCGGCGGTCTTTGCTTTTCTGTTTTTTAATTCTGTTTTTTACTATCTATTTTTTTATTCGTTTTTCTCCGTACTTGTTTGCCGTTTGTTTGGCTTTCGAGTACATGACTATTATAAAACCGTTTTTCAGAACTGCAAAACTTTTTGAGAAAAAAAATTTGGAACGTTCCAAAAACAGCCTTTTTGCAAATATGGAACGCACGCGCGCGAAGGGGATTTGTAAATAGTTGAATATCAATAAAATAGAAAAAATGATTTTCTTTGACAAAAATTTTTCCTTTGCAAAAATCAAAAAAGCCCCGTTTCAACGTATGTATAAAATCAAAATCAGTTTTGTCTATTGATTATCAGATTATTAACTGCTTAAAATGGATAAAATAGGACTGAAAAGATTTTTTTACTTTCAATTTGTAAGCAAAGATAATGTAAAAGACGTTTTTAGGCTTACTTTATACAAAAGTAAACCTAATAAATTATTGATATTCAATGGTGTAATAAAAATAAAAAGATTAGGGAGGGTGTACCCTCGGGTGCGGATTCGGTCTCTGTCCTCGGGCCGTTTTTTCAAGTCCGGTTTTCCAAAATGGCTCAAAATGCGGCTTTCGGATTGAAACTGTAAGCAGGTATCAAAAAATATACAGTAAAGTACTTGTATTTATCATGGTTGCTTAAGGTGCTGGTGTTCACCATGTCCCATATTTTTGAAATATTCTCATTTGTGGATGCCTGTCCTTTCAATTTTCACGGGTGTACAGACTTTCTGCACGATTTCCGGGTTCCGGCTTGAAGTTGTTTTTTAGATACGCTGAAAACGCATCAAAAAATATATAGAGACACGTCGGTATATTGACTGTTCTTAACCGGATTGGACGACGGAAAAGGAGGATGTGTATTCCTGTCATTCAGTATGTTCGGATATGCTTTTCACAATCGGACAATCTTGTAATGTTTTGTTCCTTAATCATATAGAATATACAGAACGAAGCTATCCACATGGATTCCGACTTATTTGTACGGTTTTTGTGACTTTATACAGGAAACCGTGGAAATGCAGAAGAAATGGGGTTCAGTCACCTGCCTTTTTGGTGAATTATACGTATATTTGCCGTATTGTATCCACTTATGTATGAAGTATGGCATTTTGCTGTTACAGGAAATATCTGGATAAAGAATCGAAAGAATGGAATCATATCATAAGAAGAAAATCGGGAGTATTCCGAAAGACAGCACGGGTGGGTCGTCCATTCGCAAGGGAATGGTCGTCTTCAACGGTGGGACATCGGAAACCGGACTTGTGGGAGATGTCACGGGTAATTGCGTGTCGGTTCCGGTAAGGATGACTGCGGGCAGAGAACTCGTTACCGATGACGCGGTCATGTTTCTGAATGATTGCCGGGAAGCGAGCGCAGAGCAAAAGATTGCCCTCCAACGCCTGCTGAACGAAGGCCATCTTGCATGGGACAAGCGCCGGGGTGTATGTTCGGAATCTCTCTATGCTCCCAAAGACGGACAGTTGGTAAAACTCAGTATCCTGGATGAGCATGTAATACTGGGGGCTTTCAAGGAAATCGACGCAAAAGGACGTGTTGTGCTGTATTGCCTGCTGGACGAAGACGGGAGCCTGCGCTATTCCCTGCATGAAACAGTCGGGTACGCGGTGAATCTCCAGATACTGCCTATCGGAACCAGTGGCCGTAGCAGGCTTTCCGATGCTCTACGCCAGAAAGGGCTTGCATGGAACGGACGGCTGAAGGAACTCGAACGGCTGGCAACACGTGTCAGACGCGGTGACAAGTACTATTACCTGAATGACATACTGGAAATCCGTGAATGCAGGGACAACAACAGGCCGGCGGACAGGAAACGGTTGGAATGCGGGAACTATTTCATGGAGCGGAGGGATGCCGAACTGGTACGTGACTGCGTGCGCTCTGTCGTAAGGCTGAACCGCGACAAGGATGCCAGACGGTAAGAGGGTGACGGTATAAGGTATTCGTTCTGTTTCTCTCTCTTGTATCTGGGGAGGAAGTGGTCCTTTAATCCTCATCTTATCCGTTTTCAACACTTTCCGATTCAAAAAAACAAAAAAACAGACGGCGTGCCGTCTGTCATGATTTGTTTCTTTTTTGGTATCTTTTTTCTTTGCGTCAAAGAAAAAAGTACATCTTTCTTCTTTCTTCTTGTATAATACTACTTATAGTATTGTTGCTACATTTGTAACACCCCTCCTGTCAGATACACGGTACATTTGTACCACATTGAGGGGAAAGATGTGGCGAATTTCGCGTCTTTCCACCCAAATTCCACTATCGGGAGCATGAATCGCAAGCCGATGTTGCCGCTTCGGAAAATTGCAGTCGCCTTTTGCAGGGCAGCATTGCAAGAACGAAAACGGTCTGATTTTCACGTGCAGGAAAATAACCGCAAAAAGAGATCCGATAAAACATCTATATATGAAAAATATCCCCTATATTTGCATAAAATTTACATATAACTGCGATATAATATGATTATTCAGTTCACAGTCGAAAATTTCCTTTCGTTCAAGGAGCCGGCGACCTTGTCTTTGGCTGCTTCCGCGCTGAAAGAAAAACAGACCCGGTCCGATGAGATTGTTTTTGAGCTTGAAGGTACGAACCTCTCTTTGCTGAAGAGTGCGGTCATCTACGGGGCCAATGCCAGCGGGAAATCGAATCTGGTCAAAGCACTCGATTTCTTCAAATGGTTTGTCATCAATTCCTCCAAAGGCGTGCAGTCCGGCGAAAGCATACGGGTGGAAAGTTTCCGTCTCAACCGGAGGACGGAACAGGAGCCCAGTTATTTTGAGGCGGTCTTTGCCGACGAAACGGTCCAATACCGCTATGGGTTCGAAGTCGATGAAAAACGTGTACACCGGGAGTGGCTTTATCAAAAGGGCAACAAGCGCAAGGCAAAGGAGGTGGAACTGTTCCTGCGTGACGGCGATGAGTATGAACTGCATCCCAAATTTTCGGTCGGCAAAGAGGTTGTCGCCAAAAAAATGGTGCGCGACAATGCGCTACTTCTTTCCGTGGCAGCACAGTTCAACGAAAGCGTCTCGGTGGAAATCATGGGATGGTTGGCCAACACCACGATTGTTCTTGGCAGCAGCGACGAGCGGATTTGGGAAATGGCGATAGCCCAGATCGATGATCCGTCCATGAAAAGGCGTATTGTGGAGTTTGCCCGGTTTGCAGACTTCGGAATCGACGACATACGCAAGGTTGACAATACAGTCATCAGTTCACACCAGCAATATGACGAGGAGGGCAACGCCACGAAGACGGTCACTTTCCCGTTCCGCGTAAACGAATCGGAGGGTACGATCAAATACTTCTCGCTGGCTTATCCTATAATCGACGCGTTGGATCATGGCAAAAGGCTGGTTGTCGACGAGTTCGACTCGAAAATGCACCCTCTGTTGACAAGTCGCATCATCGGGCTGTTCAATTCCAGAGTGACAAATCCCAGGAATGCACAGTTGATTTTCACGACACATGACACCAACCTGCTTAATGCAAGCCTGTTCCGCAGGGATCAGATCTGGTTTACACAGAAAGATTCGTTTGGAGCCTCGGAACTCTATTCGTTGGCGGAATACAAGGTTCGCAACAGTGCACCTTTCGAAAAGGAGTACCTGATGGGGAAATATGGCGGTATCCCTGTCATCGGCCAGTTTGAACGGTTATTTGACCTGAGGGAGGAAGAATATGGCAGCACGGACGAACAAGCGTGATCCACGCGCGGCACGGACACTCAGGCGTATCAGTTTTGTCCGTGAGGTCAAACAATCCTTCCTGATCATCTGCGAGGGGGTAAATACGGAACCGGATTATTTCAATGCATTTCGCCTGACTTCCGCCAATATTAAAGCGGTAGGCCAGGGACTCAATACGGTAGGTCTTGTCCAAAAGGCTTTACGGATGAAAGAAGAAGAGCGGAAGAAAGGACGCGAGTATGACCAGTGCTGGGTGGTATTTGACAAGGATGACTTTCCCGATCGGGATTTCAACCGGGCTATCGGTATGGCGGAAGCCGGTGGCATGAGGGTGGCATACAGCAACCAGGCTTTCGAGTATTGGTTCTTGCTGCACTATAACCTGGTACAAGGCCCGATGCACAGAAATCAATATGAAACAAAGCTATCCGGCTTGTTGGGCTTCTCCTACAACAAGGAAGCCGGTACAGGCGGTCGTGTTTTCAGGGAGCTGGGCGGTAAACAGGCTCAGGCCATCACGAACGCAAAAGCCGTATTGCGCCGAATGGAGGGAATACCGCCGGCACAGGCGGAATCTTCGACAACGGTGCATCTTCTTGTGGAAGAACTGAATAAGTATATTTAGCATATTCTGTCGTTTGCCCGGATAATATTGTACCCGGCTACCACCTCCTTCCGGTTTTATCGGATTTTATGTCGCAAAAACACAAAAACAGACGGCAAATCACAACGATGCCGTCTGTTTTTATTCATTTACGTTCCGTGGACAGATACGCTCAAACTTTTCGGTGTCTCTCTTTCCATTGGCTGACCTCTTCGTCAGAGACGGATGCCACGGTCCTTTTTTCCACATCGAACATCCGATGACAGAATGCCCTGGTAGAAAAAGGATTTCCAAGTTCCGCCAATATCCCTACAAGCCGGTTGTAGGAATCCATGTGCCACAGGTAATCGTACATCCCGCTGACCGGCACCCGTTCAAGCAATCCCATACGCGTTGTCTTTTCCACGCACTTGTCGAAAATCCGCGAACCCATCTCCATGTTCTCCATGTAGTACCGCTTGCTGCGCAAGGTGTCGTAACCTTTTTCACGCAGGCGTGTACGGTCTGCCATGTACAGCATGAAGATGACCTCTTCCGGGGTGAACGCGCCGACCAGCCCGGTGAAGCATTTCATAAACGGTATCACGTGTTGCCTTTTGTCGTCATTCCCTTTCATGTCCGTTTTCGCGTTCGTTCGTCCGTAATGTTTCCGCTTCCCCGTCATCCTTAATCGACGGATTGACATAGAACTGGCATATCCTGCCGTTTATCATCGGTTTATACACGGCGTATCCCAGTTTTTTGGCGTAACGCCCCACGGATACGCGGTTGGCGAACTTGCCGGTATGTTCCGTCAGGTGTTCCGACATCTCCCCGACGGTCATTCTGCTTTTCAGTTTCATATCATTCGCGTTTAAATGTTTTCCTGATAAAGGATAGCCGCGACTAATACGAACTGTTTGCAAATGGTATGAATTAATAAGAGGCGGTTCCATGAAATCGGCAAAGGAGGAATCAACCGGTTATACTGACACTTCATTCATGAAACCGTCCCTCATCTATTTTCCCATTATCCGGACAATCTCCCGTATCGTGTCGAAGTTCCGCTCGTCCAGCCATTCTTTGGCCACGTTCCACGAGAGCGACATTCCGAACTTCAGGTTCTCCATGGTGATGGTATGGTGCGACAACCTGCCTTCAGTGGGCTTGAGCCCTGCCGCATGCAGTTCACACAGTCCGTCCTGAAAGAATGTGCACCCGCCTGCTTCCTGTTTCGCCTGTACCATCGGCACGATATACGGGATTTTTCCTAACAGCAGGCCTACCGCCCACCGAGTGGGTGCAAGACGCTCCCTGTATCCGGCTTTCAGCAACCGGAGGATGTCTTCCGGCGTACCGAGGCACGGTATCCGGCATTGCTGCCTGCACAGACGGCAACGGCACTCTACCGGCCGTCTTCCTGTCTTGCGGATGATCCGCTGTAATGCCGTTTCCATCGCTATGCACCCGGTGGGCAGTATTCAGGGTTCCTCTTGCGCCACAGTTCTATGATACACTCCCGTCCGGCCTGTGTCCATCGTTTGGTGGATCCGAAAGTATATACCTTGCCCCGGCTGTTCTCCCACGTGTAAGGCACATCGCATTGCCAGGCCCGGCAGGAAGGAAAGACCACCCATTGCCGCTTCTCGTACTTGCAGATGCCCTCTTCGGCAAGGAACTGGTGCAACTGTCGCGGCGATATGCCGAGTTCGTCAGCGATGCGCGTGCTCTTGAACCAGTCCCTGTTCTCGATAAACTCCTCGTAGAATACGATTTTCGGCAGGGATTCACTCACCACCTTCCGCAGTTCCAGAATCAGTCTCGTCGCCGATTCCATATCCTGCGGCATGGGACAATCCATACAGGGCAGACCGGGTGCCGCCACCCTGGGGCGTTCGCGTACGATTGTCTTCCCTCGTTTCACGGAGAGTTTGCCGATAGCCTCGCCCAACCATTCCGCCAAAGACAGGTCAGGGGCGATCCATCTGGCCAACGGTATGACAAGCGGTGATTCCAACCAGGTCGCACCGTGCCCCCGCCCCCGTGTGGTGAAGACTTGCGACTCGTATTTCCCGGTATGTCCGTTGCCGGCCATTTCCCTGCGGAGCATATCCGTGGAAGCGATGCGTAGCCATTCAGACGGGATTTTCCCGAAGTGCATCGTGATCTGCGTGGCGTTGACCATCAGCTTGTCGCCGACACGCCGGAACGTGACGGGGAACCCTTCCTCGAAGTGCATGACGATGTCGTCCTGCGGGACGGCGTGCAGCTCCCCGGCTTCCAGTTCCAGAAGCTTGTTGCCCCACACTTCCAATTCATCAAGCAGGTCACGGGGTATAATAGTCTCCTTGCGTACCAGTTGTAAAAGCCGGCGCATATCGATGGGACGGAAACCCCACTGTTCCCTGCCGTTTTTCCGGAAACTGATTTTCAATGCCGTCGGGCAAACACGGGCGATGGCGCCGTTTTCAAGCAGTTCGTCCCGCTTGAGTATATCGCATATATCCACGGCGCAGATATGGAGCTGGCCGTTATGGTTCCGGGAAACCCTTATGTTCCAGTCCCGGAACGGAACATTCCTATTTTCCCTCATAGGTATTTCCTCCTTTCTTTTGGTTATCAGACTTACGTTTGTTTTCAAGCAAGGCTCTCTTATGTGCCATCTTGCGCACCGGATAGTACGTGCGTTTCTCGCCGCAAAGGGCGTCATAATCTTTCAGCATCAGTGTGCCGAGGTCGGCCAGCTCGATTTCCACATCCGGATGCAGATGCCTGAAATAGAGTCCGCCGCTGCATACATACTTGCCCGTGCAACAGAATGAGATAGCCTGCAAGTTGCCTTTTGTCAATTCCGCCGCGCTGTGCAGCGAGCGCGTGACCGCTACAAGAACCTGTGCCCCGTTGAAGATGAGCACCATCTTGGGTCGTTTAAATGTGCTGCGTCTCATGTTGTTCTAAAATTTGCGTTAATTCCTCCTTTGTAAATCTAAGACCGGCAGCCTGTACCAGCCAAGTGTCTGAAACCGTAAATCCACCGGACAGCAGTTCGTCCACGCGCTCCAGAAGGTAGACACCGAACGCGGGATCGATGTAAACGACAAATAATAGAGCCAGACATTCATCAATTAACAGGTGTCCCGACGCCTCGTCACGGATGATCATCTTTTCCCTGTCTATTCCGTAGGCGTCTGCCAACGCCGTTGCCCAGTGATGGAAAGCGACACGGAAATCACGGACATTATGCCGGCGTGCATCTCCTTTGGCCTGGATGAAGCGTGTCGCGTCGAAATAGACCGGTCCGTCTTCCCGTAACGTTCCGAAAAGCAGATCGGGGAACTCCCTGTACCGGATTATCCGGCAGGGAATCTTTTCTTCTTTCATGTTCTCTTTTTCATTGTTCTTGGATTTGTATCTAACGTGGTGCAAAGATATATCTTTTTAATATGAAATACACTATAAATATATACATAAATTACACTTTTAATAAATTGTTAATCACTGATAATAAGATATTTACAACATAAATAAAACCGAAATATCTATATATTTAAGTTGTATATTTCGGTTTGTAAATCAAGCATTAAGAGTCCCGTTCTCCATATATTCTTTTAGCCGTAAAAACCTCTCTTGAGGATTGTCTCTACTCTTTGAACAAGAAACAAAAAAATTATGGCTACATCGGACAAATCATTTAACGGGGAACTCTTGGAGAGTATTTTTAAGACCTCCAAAAAGACAATTCAGGAGTATGTCCGCGAAATCGAGCGCAACAACCGCTACCGTTCATGCCGTCAGGATACCGGCTCGGGATATATTCTCGATGACCGCGCCCGGCTCATTGACCTGTATGAAGCCTGCCTGCAACAGGACGCTCATATACGTTCCGTTGTCGAGACACTGGAAAGCCAGATTCTCGGCGACCGCTATATGCTTGCCCGTGTAAACGAAAAGGGAAAATACATCAAGGACGTGGCGAACTCCCTGAAGATACAGGGTTCGCAGTTCGACAAGATAATCAAGGGCATAGTGGAATCCAAGCTCTACGGGTACACCCTGCTTGAAATCATGCCGCATACTGACCCCAGAACGGGCAGGCTGGCGGAAGTCAACATCATCGAACGGCGTAATGTGTTGCCGGACCAGAAAACGGTACTGAAGCGGCAGGGACTGTGGGAGCCGCATTGGGATTTACATGACCCGGCATATTACCGTTGTTATGTACTGGTAAACTCCGGCGACTTGGGACTTTTTTCCGCCACGACCCCTTTGATACTGGCCAAGAAATTCACGGTGGCCAACTATGTGAACTTTTCCCATACTTACGGACAGCCGATTATCCACGGAAAGACGGTCAGCGAGAGCAACGCCGACCGCAAGAGGCTGGCTAACGAGATAGCCAACGCGGCACAGAACAAGGTGGTGGTTACCGGCATTGAGGACGAGGTCGATATCAAGACATTCACCATGTCCAACTCGGAAAAGATATATACCGGGCTTATCGAGTTTGTGAACAAGGAAGTTGCCAACCTCGTGCTCGGCTCCGAGTCGATGGCCGGAGGGATGCAGTCGTACGTGGGTTCCACGAAAGCACACCAGGACATTTTCCGCGACCGTATCGAAGTCTACCGTCGGTATATCGAAAACGTCATGAACGAGGAGATAATCCCCCGCCTGGTGGCTATCGGGTATATCCCCGGAGGATTGGAGTTCCGGTATTCGAACCGGATAGAGATGAGCAACGAGGACCGCATCAAGCTCTATTCGCTGATCACGGACAAATATGAAGTGGCGGCCGATGAGATCGAGAAAGAGTTCGGTATCAATGTGGGCCGGCAGCTCAATGTTATCCCGGGATTAGGTTTCGGAGCCGAAGGCGGCTCATCCGGTCTCAGCCACAACGACCGGGGCATCATGTCGGACGAGGAGTATTTCCGGCGTTACGGACGCCCCCGGGGGGCGAAGGTCGGAAATTTTCTGCGGGGAGCGGAATAGAAGCCCGTCTTCCGCTCCCGGACAACGCTCCGTTCAGGGCTGTCAGGGCATCTGCAACCACGGAATCCGATACGGAAAAGGAGTATCGTGTCATTTTCGATGCATTCCGCAGGCTGATCCTCTATTGGGAGAACAGCGCGGAACGTCTCGACATTATAGAGGACATCATCACCCTGCGTGCCTCTTTCCTCATAGACCGTGCGCTGACAGGTCTGCGAATCGATATGGACCGGGCATTGGAGATACTGAAAAATCACAACTCCTTTACAACAGAGAGGGAACGGCAGCAGCGTGACATCCTGATTGCAGCTATAGACAACCTGGTGGATTTTGCCGCGGCAGAGGAGTATGCCATGCTCGGGGAACTGCCCGAGACAGCGGATGAACAGGACATGGAAGCATACGAAAAGATATGCCGCAGGTATAACCTCGTCCATGCGGAGGAAGAGAACAACCAGGTATTCTTCGCGGCCTCGATGGCCGCATGGTGGATGGCGGTGGATATGGATACCGTGCTTACCTACATGACACAAGGCGATGAACGGGTACGTGCCTGGCATCTTTCATTGGAAGGGATTTCCTTCCGCAAATCCGAGTTTCCTCCGGAGCTGATACCGCCGATCGAATGGGGATGCCGCTGCTTTCTGGTCGCGGAGGGGTTCGCCGCTGTCCGGGCGGCTTTGCCGGATAAGGGAGACTATCTGGAAAAGGTGGATCCGGTCTTCCGGGAGAGCCTGGCAACCGGCGGGCGTATCTTTTCCGATGCGCACCGCTATTTCTCCGTCCCGCTTCCGGGTTACATGAATGATATTGTGAAACGCATTAAAGGAAAGTTCGCCTATGCCCAAGATAACGCTTGATGAGTTTTGCAGCCACTGGGTAAGCAGGACCAGTACGCGCGTCATGGCCAGCCGGCTGGAGTTCAACGTATTCGACTTCGCAACTGCTGCCGGTGACTATACCAGGCAGCAGTTCGTGTCCTCATTCGCTTCGGGGGGATTCAACGGTAGCAAATGGGCGCCTCGTACCTCCAAATGGGGAAAGAGGTTCACCCATCCTCTCATGAACGATACGGGGACTCTGGCCCGGAGCATACAGTCGGAAGCCGGCCGGACAGACATAGTGGGACGGCGTTCGGACCGTACGCGCATCTTCCGGAAAGGCGCCAGGTATTGCATGTGGACTACGGAAAAGAGCTTTCCAGTCAAGGGCAAGCGGGGACGCAGCAAGGAGCGTTACGGGCATTATGCCGCCATACACAATACCGATCCGAAGTTCGGGCTGTACACGGTAAACCAGTATTCCACGCGCCGTCCCGTACACCGGCAGTTCATCGGATTCTCACCGAAGACGGACGACTATATCGCCGCCCATTTCATAGATATGATTTTTAAAGGATTTCCACACCAGCCGTTATGATAAAAGACAAACACCCAGCACCACAGCCCGCACAACCGTCGGCACCGGCGGAGAGCCTGCCTGAAGAAGTTTCCGCGAACCCTTTCGTGGAGATATACCGGGCCGTTAAGCGGGCTGTCCTGACCCTGCGGGAGAATCCGGACGACCCGTTGTCGCCGCCCCTGTTCAAAACCGTCGCTATCGACAACGGCCAGTTCGCCCGCATTGTCCGTGACGATAACACGGAGTATGAGACTGTGTTCCCTGCCGTGTTCATCCACTTTATCAACGTGAGGTACCTGGTACAGCAACAGCGTATCGGTGAGGGACGCGCCACCATGCGCGTGCGGTTTATCCTGAATACGCTCAACAATGCGGACGAAGACAAGGAATGCGAGGCGTTTCTGGTCTTCCAGCGGCTCAATGTAGCCATACAGGATGCCAAGAACCATGAGCCGGCGCTGAGCGAGCGGTGCAACCTGACCTATTTCGACATGCCGCTTTCAACCAATATGTTGCAGGCGTACTGGATAGACTACGAGGTATGGTTCAGGGAATCTTCCGCGTGGAAATACAGGGACTGGGTAAAAAGGTATGTGGTCATGCCCCCGTTCACCCAACACAGCGATGCGCCGCAACATGACAGCGGCGGACACGGCTTCCATCCGCGTCCGGAACATGACGAAGTATCTGGTTTTTCGGATACTGGATCGGAAAATTGAAATCCATGCAGGAGATTTATCCGCACTGCGTATAAACAGACATGAATCAGCAGATAATACAAGACTCATGATACATTTTCTGTACTTGCTGAATTTAGAATGTTCAGCATGCCGGTCTTGATACAAATAGTTGCAACCGGTCTGTAATTTGAACAATCTATTATACTGTAAAGATAATCGCATTTCCATAAATGGATGGATTCTCATATTTCCACTTCCATAAATAGCAGTGCAAAACCTTTTCTTTTTCCACCGCCTACTCTTGTTCAAATAACCCTTGCATATGGATATGAACACACTTCAATATGTCGTCGGAGAGGCGAAGGCAGGCCAGCCGGCTGTTATCCGTTTCTTCGGTCGCGTGACGGAAGAGACGACCTCACGTTTCAATGACGAGTTCGACTTTTTGGAAAATATCATCCGTCCCTCCTGTATCCGCGTGTTGATCAACTCGGAGGGCGGCAGTGTCCTTTACGGCATGTCCACCTATTCCACCATCGCCAATGCCACGGTGGATACGGAATGTATCATCGAAGGGGTCGCGGCATCGATGGCCTCCATCATCTGGGCGGCGGGCAAGCGTTCTCTCATGCGTGATTATGCCATACTGATGATTCATAACCCGATGTTGCCGGACGATGACGGAGGGGAACCGTCGGACATGGTAACGGCTTTTACCAAACAGATCGAGACGATTTACCGGAAACGGTTCGGCCTGAAAGCGGAGCATGTGCGGGCCATCATGGACGGACAGGCAGGAAAGGACGGGACCTATTTCGACGCACAGGCTGCCGTCAAGGCCGGCATCATACCTGCGGAGCATGTCATCCATACCTCGAAGCAGCTTTGCCGTAAAGTGCATGACGAGATAGAAGGATTGACCGATACGGCCGCCATCCAGGAACTGATGAGCCGTGTCAGCGCGGGAAATAAACCTTTCAAAGGCATTGAACCTACTCTTACAGAAACGGAAAACGATATGGCAAACGAAAACAAGACACAAGGCTTTGAGTACGGGGCGATTGCAGCCTCGCTGGGCATGAAGGACGGTGAGGTCAAGGACGTGATGGCACGTATCTCTGAACTGGCCGCGATGGAACCCAAATACAGAGAAATACAGAAATCACTGAGCGACGCGCAGACCGTCATCGCCGGAAAAGACGCCTCCATCCGGAACTTGCAGACAGACCTGGCCGCAGCGACGGCACGCCTTTCCGCCTACGAGCAGAAAGAGAAGGACGAGCAGGCTTCCCGTATCGAGACATTGGTGGAGAATGCCATTGCAGAAGGCAAGATTGACCGTGAGGCGAAAACGCAGTGGGTGGAGATGGCCGGTTCCAACTTCGAGTTGGCGGAAAGCACGCTGGCTTCCATTCCCGCGCGGGAGAAAATCTCGAAGGAAATCGCCGATGACCCTGCCAACATCCAGGCCACGGCGGAAGCGACAAAGACCGCCGAACAGCTGATGGCCGAGAAGGTGGCGGAAGTGGTCGGTGCGGATTTCAAGTTCCGAAAGCTCTGACAGACTATCCGCGGGCGTCCGCCCGATTTTAACTGACATGCCGGAGACCGCAGTGTCTCGCGCGGAAACAGCAGGTATCCGCCAGTCGGCCGAGTTTCATTCTTCAACGGAAAACTTAAAACGACAATGGCTGATACAGTAAACTTTCTTCAAAACGGGTATAGCGGCGAAGTACTTGAGGACTTGCTGACCTATACCGTGCAGGGCAATGATACAGTCCGCGAGGGACTGATTCATATCAAGACGGGCATCCAGCACCGCTATACGCTTCCTGCCATCAAGCTGGGCAACATTATCCAGGACAACGTGCCGACCCCACAACCCATCCACGGAGCCAAGGGCGATGACGGCACGAACGAGTACCAGTTCACCGAACGCCATCTTGAGCCGTCCGATTTTATGGTCTATCTCGAGTTTAACCCGAGGGACTACGAGAAGTACTGGCGTTTCGCGCAGCCGGAAGGCAATCTCGTGTTCCGCGAGCTCGACCCGAAAATCCAGGCGACGATGCTCCGTCTCCTTATGGACAAGAAAAACGAGTATATCGGAAACGCCATCTGGACTTCCGCCCGCGGAGGAGAGACGGTGGCCAAGATTACCGCACCGGAAGGCTGCACGAAAATCGGAGCCAACAAGGAGAAATATTTTGACGGGGTCATCAAACGGATCCTCGACAATGTGAACTCCTCCGATGCCGAGGTGGTTGCCGGAGGGCAGTGCATCATTTCGGGAACGACCGAGCTGACGGACGGGGCCGCGGTGGAGGCGGCGCTCTATGCGATGTGGAGGAAATGTCCGAAGCAGATCCGAAAGAAGACATCTCTGACCTTTGTGGTCGGATGGGACGCCTGGGACGCGTATGACCAATATATCTCGGACAAGCAGGTCAAGTATTCCGAGAATACCGAGGTCAACCGCTATCGCTTCAAGGGCAAGCGCATCGTCCCGGTCGTGGGAATCCCCGAACACACGATGGTGCTCGGCGAGTTCTCCACCGGCATGGACTCCAACCTGTGGATGGGGGTGGATTACGCGAACGACACGGACATCCTGAAAATCGACCGTCTGCAGGCCAACTCCGAGCTGTTCTTTTTCCAGATGCGCATGAAAATGGACGTGAACATCGTCCGCCCGGCGGAGATCGTGGTCCATACCGCCTACAAGAAGAGCGAATAACACACCTTTCTTCATTCTCAATATCCACCCGGGGAGCGGAGGCAAGGCCCCGTTCCCCATTTTCATTCTACTGTTATGGCAAAGAAAATCAACACGGAGGAAACTCCGCAGACAGACAACAATAATATTCCTGCACCGGAGGCTCAGGCGGTGCCCGTTCCGGAAACGGCATCGGAAAACCTCGGGACAGGCGGCGAGACTGAAGACAGGCTGCCGGCCAAGACCGCGGGGAAAGGGAATGCAGGGTCGGAGGAGACGACAGAGCCTCACATCCTGTCCCTGTTGAAAAAGTTCCCGGCATATCCGTCGCTGTACATCGACACGCACGGAGGAACCTATGCGCCGGACACGGCGGCCGCCATCAGGGGCAAGGCCGTACTCTACAGGAATCCTTTCTACAACGAACTTAAAAAGAAATCATAATGGCACTCGGTAATGTATTTATCAAGGATGTGGACGGCAATATTCCTTACGATACCGGCTCGTCGGGCGAGAAGGTGACGGGACTGCTGTTCGACGTGTCCCTCCAGCCGACGCTTTTCACGGAGGGGTATGGTAAAACCAATGAGACCAGGCTCAAGCCTGGCGATGTCTGCTACATCACCTCGTTCAAGTCCGCCGTGAACGACTTCGGTATCATCGAACGTGTGGAGGCAACCGACGAGGAGGAGATGAATGTCAATTTCCTGCACGGCATCCCGGCATACCATATCCGTGAATTTTTCCGCATGTCCGGCAATCCGGGCGGTTCAGGAAAACTCTACGTGATGTTCGCGGACTGTTCGGCGAACTGGGATGCGCTGGAAATCATGCAGCGTGCTGCCGGGGGTATGATCAACCAGATAGGCATATGGACGGAACAGCCGCTGTGGAAAGCGAACGGCGCATCGGAACAATACAACCTCAATCTGGTAAAGGGGCTCAACGACGTGGCCGTGGGGCTTGCGGAGCAGAACCAGCCGCTCTCGCTCATCCTTTCCGCCAATCCTTCCAATACGGGGGCGGATACGACTGAGGGGCGTCAGATTGACCTGAATAAAATACCTTCATGCATCTGTGAATCAAGCCGTATCAGCTGTATATTCGGCCAGGCGCATCACGAAAAGATCTCCACGATGCAGATGTGCAACAGGAACCATACGCCCGTGGGATTTTTGGGAGCGGTTATGGGAGCCATAGCAAAGGCCAACGTGCACGAATCCATCGCATGGGTCAAGCAGTTCAATCTCTTCGCGGACGATTTCCAGGAAATAGAGTTGGGGTTCGGGGACATCAACCTCGACGAGGCAGAGGAGAACTTCCTCAGCCTGAACCGGTACGAGTCACTCTCCCCGTCACTGCTGGACGAACTCGACGATAAGGGGTATATTTTTCCCATCAAGTATGCCGGCCGCGAGAACGGGATCTACATCTCGAAAGACCAGACATGCTCACATGGGGATTTCCGTACCATTGCCCGGAACCGCACCATCAACAAGAGCCGCCGTGCCGTGCGTGCAGCCCTGCTGCCGTATGTGAACTCACCGCTGATGGTCAATCCTTCAACCGGGTTCCTCGCCCCGTCGAAGATTACAGCTTTCAAGACACTCATCGGGGATATACTGGCCAAGATGCAGGCGGCGCAGGAAATTTCAGGATACGCCGTCACTATCGACCCGAACCAGAACGTGTTGGTGGACGACACGCTGCGCATCTCCTATGTCCTTGTCCCGGTGGGCGTGGCCGTGAAGATTTATGTAGAGGAAGGACTGTCATTAACCGCAAATAAGACATAGCATATGGCAATAATCAACAATGTAGCATACTCGTGGTCGATGATAACCCTGTCATCGACCGCCCTGGGAATCGATGAAGGTTCCACGACCCTTGAAGGCGTGTCGGCCATCAAATGGTCGAAGAAGCGCAAGGTCGAAAGTAACTACGGCATGGGAGGACGGCCGGTGTCGAGGGGGTTCGGGAACATTACCTATACGGCGAGCATCACGATGGACTATGCCACGCAACAGCTGTTGCGTTCGGTGTACGGCTCGCTGCTCGAAATCGGCGAGTTCGACCTGATTATCAGCTTTGCCAACCCGATGGCCGGCGAGGACTGGACAACGACGACCGTAACGCTCAAAGGTTGCATCTTCACGGAGGATTGTCTCGAGTCACAGCAGGATGATACCAATATCACCCATGAATTCGATCTCAACCCGTTCGATATCCAAATCGGCTCGGGTGATACAATCTAAGCTGTCATGGATGTAACTTTCGAGGGGAAATCTTCTACCGGAAAGAACGAATGGCTCACGCCTCCCTGCCTGCTTCGGAGGCTGGGGCCGTTCGATTTGGATCCGTGTTCGCCCGTAAACCGCCCATGGGATACGGCGCGACATCACTATACCATTGAGGATGACGGCCTGCAACAACCCTGGTTCGGACGTGTGTTCTGCAATCCTCCCTATGACACTGCACTGATTGTCCGGTTTATCCGCAGGTGTGTCGAACACAGGAATGCCGTCGCGCTCACTTTTGCCCGCACGGACACGCGCCTGTTCCACGAACTGATATTCCCAAACGCCGATTCAATACTCTTTATCAAGGGACGGCTCAGTTTTTACCATGTTACGGGGGAACAGGGTGGTACGGCCGGAGCGCCGTCATGCCTGATCGCCTTCAACAAAGAAAATACCGCGGTTCTGGAAACATGCGGTATCGACGGGAAGTTGGTGAAGCCACGACTTCAATAGTCAACCATAAATTTGTTACATAATAACCCGTCTGTTTGCCGGATATTGACCTTGGCTGACAGACGGGATTTATGTATGGCAGACTTAAATCGAAATATGCGCTTCCTTATCGAATGACGTATGCTCGTTACTGAACACATAGCCCAACTGGTTGCATATGCACCGGGTGTTTCCGATGACCTTATTGATATTGCGGTGCGAGTGGCCATATATCCAGTATTCAATCGGGCTGTCTGCAATGAAACCGCCAAGCTCCACGGTAAATGCCCCATTGAGCGGACTGCCCTTGAACTCCGGCGCCATCAGTTCGAATGACGGTACATGATGAGTGGCGACAATGAGATGTCTGGCAGTACTTTGTTTTACGCTCTGTTCCAGAAAACGGAAACAGCGCGAATGTTCGTCATTGAACCTTGTCCAGTCCAGCGGTTCGCTGCCGTAACGCATCCTGCGGAAATCTGTGATGGCTGCCTCAGTTTCATAGGCATCCTGCAACAGGATATGTGACCACAGTGTGGTAGCGATCAATTCTATATCGTTACCCAATGGGATAACGGCATTATAGTGGCAGGTGATGTTTTCCCTGATTTTGAGCGACCAGCCGTTATACAGCTTGTCTATGTCGAACATCTTGTAAAACTCGTGGTTTCCGGGAACCACGATGACCCGGCTGTAATTTCCGGAAGCCCAGTCCCAGAACGGATGTCTGGAGTAGTTCTCATCTCCGATATATCCTATATCTCCGGCAAGGACAAGCACTTCTCCGGCAACAGCCAGCGGGTTGTGCTTCAAAAAACTGCTGTTCTCCCGAAACTCGAGATGCAGGTCGGATGCGTATTGGATTCTCATTGTTGTGTTATGAAATTGGCTTCAAGTTGTTCCAATAACTGTTCTCCGGAAATGCTTTTAAGTCCTGCCGATTTGAAAAAATCAGAGTTTGGCACTTCTTCTTTGACAGCCAGGCAAAACCTGTCAACATCTTGTTTAAGCGAATCAGGAACTTCGTAGGTGTCGGCAGGAGCAAGCATGGCAACCAGCCGGAATACATCTTTCTTGTGCTTGACGATATGTTTGCTGTCCACTTGTTCTCCATTGCTTTTCCGCTCGGTCATTTCTAAATAGGCCCTGCATTTCAGACAGATAAGACTTTCAATGTTCGCAATATGTACGCCCTCCTCCAACGTGCTGTGTTCAATGGTATAATTATAATAGTCATCATCCATCAAAATGGCTGACAGACTTGACAGGTCATCATCAACCGGAATGGGGGTAATGTGGGCATCGTCCGGGAATTTGACAACCCCGATATTTCGTGAAAAGAGTTCTATCTGATACGGGAAATCCGGATTTCCCGGTTCCTTGAACCTGTAATATTCATGCCTGCATTCCCCGTTCCCGGTTCCCTTATTCCTTTGTCTGTACCCTGCGGTTTTTACAAACTCCCAGAATTTTGCAGCAAAATCCGAAGACAGCGCCTCCACAATCAGTATAATGTCTATGTCCTTGGTCGCCCTTGGAGTTTGTGCATATATTTCTTCATGCATTTCACAGGCAGTACCACCTATGATGACATAGTTTCCTTCATATCCGGTGAAAAACTCCCTGAATTTATCAATTCCTCTTACCATATCATATTATTTATCATAGTTTCCAATTCTATTTGAATGCGTTCATCATCCATATCCTTCATGGCCAGAAATAAAGACAATTTGTCTACAATGCCGTTTTTTGAGAAAAAACATGGATTGTAACGCCATATCTCTATGCGGGTCTCGCCATATTCCTTGTCTGTCCGGATTTGCAACCGTCGAGCTTCTTCTTTTGCAATGGCATAAGTGTCATTTTTTTCCTTGTTCAGCATTGAATATTCCGACAAGGCATTTACTCCACTAATACAAAATACTTCATCAGGCAGACTATCGGTATATACAATCCGCTCGATGGGGTTCGCCAGGAACGGCAACATCCTGTCCCATAATTCACGCTTTTTGAACTGAAATATCATACTCTTTGTCTTGCCGCCGGATAAAGCGATAACTTCTTTATCTTTCAGCCATCTGACCGCCCGGTTTACATTGGCATACGACACGTTGAAAAGATCTGCAATATCATAAGTTCCTTTCCCTTCGAGAGACTTTACTTCAAGATGATAAAGGATTATGCATTGGGCAATTGCAGGAATCTGCGTTTCTTCACCTCCCCCGATATTATTTTTATGCGGTTTCAAATCTATCAACAAATCCGGTATGAACATTTGCTTTTGCGGTATGATGAAATTTACACGATGTCTGACAAGACGCCGTACATTATAGGCCGCCACTGTACGCAATACAAATATTACCGGGCATTGGGCTTTTCGCTCAACCAGTTCTTTTTGTTTCCGCATCTGCCCCGGAGTATATGCAGAACTGTCTGCACTATACAGAAGAACTACGTCATGCCCCAACAAGTTAGCCGTACAAAATGTATAACCGGCAGTAATATTGGCTGGGAATGTATGCAAGACATCCTTTTCGACCGGCCTGATGTCCGCCCTCAAATCAAGCAATTCAGCGATGTACCGGCTTGTCACATCTATAAAATCATCTATTTTGCACATAATCATTTATGTTTGAGAATATGCAAAATTAACGATTATATACTATATATCAAAGAAATATATGAAATATATTCAGCGAAATTTCCTTTAAAGACTGATCTGGGAATATCAGGAGCAAAGAAGTTTTTTGTATAACATATGGATTACAAGTGAATAAGAACCGTGTCTTCAACCTTTCCACGATTCTTTGTCCTACTCTTTCGGTGAATCAAAACAAATTCGATATGGACGAAAAAATGCTTTCATTGGAACAGGAGATCAAGATCAAGGAAAAAGCCCTCAAACTGAAAGAGGAGAAGAAACTCCGCAAGATTTGTCCGATGGTCGTTTTCGGAGACACCGCAAACGGCGAGAAAGAGATTTATGTGGCCTACATGTCCGAACCGAGCTTTCCGCAGTTCAGCAAATTCATGGCCGCTTCCAAAAAGGACGAGGTAATCGCCATGCGCACGTTGGCCCGCGACTGCTTCGTGGACGGAGATAAGGAACTCGTGGACGACGAGTCGCTCTTCCTGTTCGGTCTGATGGGACAGCTTTCCGAGCTGATCACCACCCGCCAGAGTGTCCTGGTAAACTTATAAGCCGGTGGGTAGTGACCGACGAGCAGCGCATCCGCCAGCGGATGATCTATGTCCGCCACTACTTTCCCGGCGTCAACCTCGACACGATTTCCGACGAGGAGTTCGCGATGCTTTCCGAAGAGGCGTTGTGGCTGCACGAGCAGATGCTCATCAGCCGTATGCCCGTTCCGATGTCATTGCCGGAGAGGACTCCTTGACCTGCCGCCGTAAGCTTCCGGTTTGCGGCGGCCTTCGTTTCATAATCTCCGCCCTTGCGGAAAGACTATTCTTTTAACGCAGTACCCATTACCATGGCTCAGGAACAGAACTATCAGGTCAACTACTCCATCAACGTGGATGCCTCTCAGGGCACCAAGCAGGTTATCGCCTTCGGTGAGGCGGTAGGCAAGCTGGTACAGGCGAAAGCGTCCCTGACTCCGGCCGTCACGAACATCAAGAATATGATGGACGAGATAGACCGCGTGTTCCGCACCAAGAACGGCAAGAAACGTAATTTCGATTACCGCCTGACCATCGATACGAAAAAAAGCGAAGAGAAGCTGGAACGTATCAAGGGGTTACTCACGGATATTTCCACGCTTTCCAAAGGCATCAGCCTGACCATCAATGCCGGTCAGGCTTTGGACAGCAAGAAAATCAAGGCCAACGCCAAAAGCCTTTACGAGAAAAAGGCTGCCGAGATGCGCAAAGCGGAGATCGAAAAGAATGCCGCCTCGTCCGTTGGCACGATGGCAGACGCGCAGAAACGCATTACCAAAGCCATCGGGAAAATCAACTCCGCCCTGGTTTCCATGGAACGTGACCGGGAACTGCAAATCAAGACCGGGACGGCGGAAAACAGGTTGCAGCAGATACTTTCCCTATTGGGTCGTATCAAAAGTGCTTCTGTCATTTCTTTCAACATGCAGGGAGGCATACCATCCGAAGGACTCACACCTTCCGTTCCGGTGCCATATGCTCCGCAGGCCTTCGTAATGCCCGAAAAGGCCCGGCAAAAACTGATGGAACGGCTTTATGCAGGACAGCAGCTGCATCGCCAGAAACTGGTCCACGCGGAGGAGCTCTTTACCGCAGACCAGCGCCGTAAGGCGGCTCTGGCAGAAACCGCCGCGGCGGAAAAGCGGCGTGCCGATGAAGCGCGGGCTAAAGAACGGGAGTGCAAGAATGCCGCCCGTGCTGCGGAGAAAATACGCCGGCAGGCAGAACAGGCACGCCGTAAGGCAGAAACGGAACGTATAAAGGCCGAGCAGGCTGCAAGACGGCAGGAACAGCGCAATGCGATGCAGTCCGTCAGGCTCATGCAGCGGGAACATACTGCAGCCGGTACGCTCTACCGCAGTAAACGCCGTGCCGCCATCAACCGTATCCAGTATTCGAAAGCGCCGTCACTCAGGAACCTCCCGTTCGCTTCGATGCTCAATGCCTATATGGGTTACAGCCTGATCCGTTCGGAACTGACGAAGGCCATCGACTATTCCAACATCATGGAATCGGCACATTCCATCCTCCGTGTGGCGGACAGCGACCTCAAGACATTCGAGACCCGTTTTGACAGTATGGCCCGTCATGTCCGTAAAATCGGCATCGACACGAAATACACAGCCGTGGAGATTGCCGGTGCCGTCAAATACCTGTCGATGGCGGGCATGAATATCGAGACAATCAACAAGTCCATCCGCCCGATCACGAACCTGGCACTTATCGGTGACAACGACGTGTCGTATATCGCCGACCTGGCCACGAACATCATGGCCGGTTATGATATCCATAACGACAGCATGGACAGCGTGGCGGACATTATCTCCTCCACCATTTCCCGCTCGAATGTGAATATCGTGGAGATGGCGGAGTCATACAAGATGGCTGCCGGTTACCTGCGTATGGCGGGCGTGGACTTCACGGAAAGCAGTGCCGCCATCGGTCTTTTGGGCAATATGGGTCTGAAGGGAACGCTGGCGGGAACCTCGTTGCGTGCTCTTTCCACACGTTTTGCCAAACCTACCAAGGAGGCACAGGAAGTTCTGGACCGCCTGGGCATCCGGTTCACGGAAATGCGCGACATCGAGGGGGTGCAGGTCGAGAAACTCCGTCCTATAGCGGACATTTTCGAGGAATTGAACAAGAAGGGCGCGTCGATGGCGGATGTCCAGGCAATCTTCGGGAAAATTGGCGGTAACGCGGCGATGATGTTCCTGAAGAACTACGACAAACTACGAGAACTGACTTCATATAACCGGGGGTCCCAGGGCGTTTCCTCAGAACTGGCATTGGTAAAGCAGAATACGACCAAGGGATTGTGGGCGCAGGTGACCTCCCAGCTGACCGAAGGGTTCATGCAGGCATACGAGGTGTTGGAACCCTCTATCCGCACTGTGCTCCGCACTTTTCTGGCAAAGTTCAAGGCTCCGGAATTTACCCGTGGCCTGGTGTCCATCGGGAATGCCTTGTTGGACATCTTCACCGTGATCGGCAATATCGGCGCATGGGTGACCCGCAATTTCCATTGGATAGAACCGCTTGTCTTTACAGGCGTTGTCGCGACCCGGCTGTTCAAGGTGGCGGGAGCCCTGACGAATATCGGCATCGCCATGGGGTTTATCGGCAAACAGTCTGCGGCCACGACATCAATCAGTGCCGTGCAGGGGCTGCTGGGGGCGGGTGGTATCGGTAAGGTTTCGTTTGCCCAGAAGCGGGCCATCGTGTCGGCCATGCAGTCCGCAGGCGTGGCGGGACGGGGAGCGATGAACCGCGCCTTGATGGCCGGGGGCGGTGTCATCGGAGCCAAAGGAGTCCTGCAGTCGCTGTTTGCCACACAGGTGGCTACCGGCAGCGGACTGACCGGTGCTGCCGCCTCGTTGAGTGCCATCAGTACAGGCGCGGTTGCCGCCACGGCAGGTATAGCCGCATTGGTCGGGACTTTGGGATGGGTGGCTTACAAGACCTGGAAGATAAAGGAGGCGAAGGATGCCGTACTGGAAGAGATCGAATCGAACCGCAAGTACCGTTATCCGTCCATAGAGGCACTTTACTCCTCCCTGAGCGAGACCTATAACATGGCTGTCAAGACAAAGCGTGCCGTGGACGAGGTCGTTGCCGGCAAAAGTATCGAAGAGGCTTCGGGACATAAAATCGGAGCCTTCACATCCAACTGGTGGGCCGGGTTCTTGGGGGAATTTGCCATCGCTTCATCTGAGGGGATGGTATCGCGAGACCATGTGTATAACATGGACAAAGCCCGTCAGGATGACATAAGGGATGCGCTTGTCACCCTTGCCAAACGCGACAGCCAGACACGTATCGATGCCGCGTACGCCGAGTTCGGGAAGATGGGTACGGTATTGGAAGTGGACGCTTTCCTCAAGACGGTAAAGGAGCGTTTCGGGCAACAGGAGAAGGATCTCGACAAGTCTTTGTGGCGTATGCAGGATGGCAAGGCCGTCTATGTGAATGATATCGGGGACAGGTCGGAAGCGGTTGCCGCCCGCACATACGACTATGCCCGGTACATGAACACGCAGACCGTTCCGGAGATTGTGCGTGCCGCCACCGCTTATCGGAATGCCATATCGAGTGCCGCCAATGCGCATGAGCTGATGCGTAAGGGAGGGTTCGACTTTGACCAGTTCAGGGCCTGGGGATTCGAGCAGGACGAAAACGGGCTATGGAAACAGCGGGCACTGGGGCAGAACGCCACCGATGCGCAGCGTATAGACAACATCGCGCATCGCAAGCTGGCACATACGACACTCGTGAAGTTCTTTTCATCGCTCCGGCAGACTTTCGGAGGTTCGGCGGAGGCAGCCGAGAACATCCTCCGCGTGGCGGGCTTCACTCCCGACCAGTACGGCAACGAACCGGATTCCAACGATACACGTCCGTTTGCTGCCAACCCGATTACCAACACGCATCTGGATGACGGAGGGGCCGGCGGCAACTATTCCGGCACGGGGCGGTTGTCCTCGGCGGCACCTAAACAGGTCATCGTGAACATAGAGAGCCTGCTCAGTGTCAGGACCATCGACCTGATGAAGTCGAAGGAGGGGCAGACGGAAGAGATACAGAACCTGAAAGAACAACTGGCACAGGCGCTCATCGATGTCGTGCATGACTTCGATGCCTCCTGGAACGCATAAAATGAAAGGATTATGGGAAGACTGATACAAATCGCGGCCTCGACTTTGTTGAGCGGAGGCATACTCAACCACGGTTCGCTTGGCGGATACATCAGCAACGCCACGCGTCTGGCGTTGGGCATGGGGCTTGCCGAATTGCAGGACGGGCAGGTACATTACTTCTCCAGGCACCATGACCTGCTCAAACGGGCAGCCATACAGGTTGCCTCGCAGACGGCTTACGGGTTGCTACGTTCCTATCCCCGATACCTCAAATACTGGGAACAGCAGGTGCGGGACAAATATCTTCAGACACAGTCGCAGTCCAGCCTTGCGAACAAGACCGGACAGTACTACCAGCTCATCAGGGAACAGCAGGCGGTGGCGCAGAAGAAAAACCATATCGATTCCATCGTCGGCCGGACAGTGGCGGATTTTCTGGAACTGTCCATATCAGAGGAGGGGAAGTATTATGACAACAGCGAGTGCAAGGTTTTGCCGAACAGCCGGTATGGACTGGTGACATTCGTGGACCTGGGACCGCAGGTACAGGTCAGCAGCCGGAACAATATCCTGCTGACCCGGGTACAGGGGCGGGACTATACCCGCAAGGAATATATATCCGGGGGTGACCTCGAGATTACCATCAACGGCAAGATCACCTCCAAATACCCGGACGTGTATCCCGAGGCGGAAGTGTCCAAGTTTATCAGGCTGGTACAATACAAGGGTGTCATCGATTGCGACAACACGGTATTGCGCCAGTTCAACATTTCACGGTTGATTATACAGGGCTATACCTTACAGCCTACGGATTGCCGGAACGTGCAGCCGTATTCGCTGAACTGTGTCGCCGTGGAGCCATCGGAAGCCGTGGAACTGAAACTGGCGGAACAGGAAAAGGTGGACACGGCCATCAAGCACACGAACAAGTGGATCAAGTATGTTAAATTCGGTACGGAGGTCATCGACCCCGCCTCGTTGCTTAAACTGACACGTTTATGGGTATAGCTGCAATGGATATCCTCTGCTGTCGCATCACCATCGGGGATGCCGACCCATCCAATCCGATGAGGATACAGAACGGCGTGGAGATTACGGAAGTCCAGTCGCTCGAAATCAACGAGAGTTACAAGAAGCTGATCGGAACGGCCAAAGTGATATTCCCGAAAGGGTCGGTATGCCGCTCCACGATTATCGGGAACGTGACATTGGAGGGCAAGGACGTGTCGAGGATAACGACGGAGGTGATGCAGGACGGTGTCATCATCGAGAAACGCAGCGCGCAGCGTCTGGTTGACGAGACGACATTCAAGGTCGGACAGCGCATCAATATCAAGCTGGGCTACAACGGCGTGCTGAAAAATATGTTCGACGGATACATTACCGGATACAATTCGGACAGCACGCTGGAAATCCAGTGTGAGAATATGGCCTACAAACTCAAACTGAAACAGGCACCTCATTTCGAGACCCCGGCGAAAGGGACGACGGTGAACGAGGTGCTGGAAGGCAAGTATAATATCCTGAAAGATACCGGCTTCAGGATACACTCGGATACGAAGCGGTTTGAGATACATATCGGCAAGGTAAAGGTCACGGACAACTTCACGGTAGCGGATATCCTTTCCGAATGGTCGAAGTACAAGGTCTACTGTTTTTTAAAATACGATGCCGATGATGACGGGGCCATACCGTCCATTGCCGTCGGGCGTCCTTATTCGTCCAGCAAGGCTCAGCCGGTATTCCCGGAGGATGAATCGACAGGACCGTACAGGATATACTTCAACGAGCATGTGGCGCAGAGCAACCTGAAAGTGGTCAAGACCGATCCGAAGTTTTTGGCGGTGACGGGCAAGGCACTCGGGACGGATGAAAAATTCTTTGAGGTGACAGTACGCATGAATCCTGAATACGACCCGGCGACGCCGGGCAGCAAGGAGTTTCAGACGGTCAATGCCACGCAGATTTCAAAAAAGACGCACAAAGTAACGGGCAACACGACGGCATCAGGAGCGAAGACCAGGACCAAGGTGGATTTATCCACATATACCATCGTACCATATATGTCACCTCATGTCGGAATCAATTCCGACCGGCTTGTAGAAGAGACGACGGAATACTTTCGGAATTACAATCTGAACGGAATCACCGGCAATGTGACAGTATTCGGGGATTTCGGACTGTCTCCTGCCGTACAGGTGGAACTGATCGACTACCGTAATCCTTCCAAGAACGGCGTATACCTCGTGGAAGAGGTAACGACTACTTTCGGGGTGGGTGGATACAGGCAACAACTGAGTATTCCGTATAAAATTAGGAAATAAGATTTACCGTTATTCAACAGGAGGAATTTCTATCAATGGTTCTTCGTTTATTACCTTGATAATATTCGGAAGTTCGCTATTGTATTTATCGTCAGTAGAGCAATCAAAACCTTTTCTTCCACTAATGAAATCCGGTGTCGAAGTTTCAAAAGACCCTTTGCGTACAACCGGTATAAATTTAGTGGTTCCCTGATTGTTATATATTTCATGTGATATTATACCCCCTTCATAAGCGGCACCTCCTTTACCGGATTCAGCTTTCTCTTTATACTTTGGAGTCAGAATGCACAGAACTTTAGTTGCCTTACGGATGCTTTCAAGCATAAATTTAGGCAAGTCAGTTCCATGAGGTTGATACTGGTCTATTTGAGCATCAATCCCTCGTCTTCGCAAATCTTTGGCGAAAGTTTGAATCCAATTCATAAAGACATTGTCTTCTACCTCCCACGCATACGAAATCAACACAAACGGCTTGTTTTTATTCACAATTGGTTCTTCCGCCACTTTATTGAGAATTTCAGGCAGAGGCGTATTATCGATTGTAGGAATGTCTACATCTGCCCAAGGATTCAAAGCTTCTTGTATCGCATCTTTTGGAGTATTCATTAGCAGCAGCCTGTTTATTTTGATAGACAAATCTTTGAGGAATTTTTGTACATCATTCTCATCAAGAGCTAAAAATAAAGTCCTATACCATTTAATTCTTGATGTAAATTCTTCCTTTTCCCGCAATTCTGCCATATATTCCCCATATGTATGAGGTAACGACAATGTTGTTAAATATGGCCTGATTGTATTATAAAACAATGGTCCATCTACATACAGCGGCGCATAATCATTTTCTTTGTTCGATCCGATAATATTCCAAAGCTGTTCATATATATCTGATCTACTGGTCTCTTTTTCATAAATTGTCCGCTCAAGGGAAATTTTAGGAATAACACACTCTCCCCCATTTATAACATCGGCACCATTCTCCGTAAGAGCTATAAAATCTCTATCTTTTAAGTAGAGATAGCCATTATCAATGAGGGTATTTACCAGGAAATACAATATACCCAATTGATTACGAGTAAATTGCTTTTCAGCTGCAAATCTAAAATTTCTGAGCATGTTACCTTGCCCGGCTTTAAAGCATCTTGATTTTTGAAAGAAATCAAATATATATGTAATATAGGATTCTAAAATTTCTTGTTTCATAAGTAATATCATTGTCTTTGCAAAAGTACAAAATAATTGGCAACCAATAAACTATGCTCCTCCTATTCTTTCAAAAAACTCATGTCTTCAGACAAATCCAACCAGTTGCTTATCCGTGAGGCTATCCGCAAGATAGCCTTGGGACGGAGTATGGAGCGTATCAATCTGGCTCCCGGAGGCATGTCCGGTATCGGTACGGCCCGCATGATACACGGCTATGTCGCCAAGATACACGACAACCCCTCGGACGAGGAGTTTTCCGACTACGGCGGTACCATTGATGTCGGCGAGTACCCGGACGAGACGGCCTCCGCCGAACCTGTTATCCATAAAGGCGTGTTGCTCTCGGCCGCCACCAACAGCGAAGGCGGCTTCCTGATCGTCCCCGCACTTTTTTCCGACGTGACCATCTTCATGGATGCCGCCACCCGTTATGCCTATGTGGTTAACTTCTCCCATGTGGATATCCTGCGGCTCAATGCCCGCACGGAAACCGTCATCGGCGTGACCGAAATGGAGGAACTGGATCCGGAAAACGACTCTTCCCCGGACTACGACGAACTGGAAACCACCGGTAACGAGACCTCCACCCACTATACGCCGACGGCCGTCACAACAACCGTTAGGAATGACAAGGACAAGGAAGCGACAACCGTTATCGATGCGGAAAGCATCACGCATACGGTGGACAAGTCTGAAGTCAGACAGACAGCAGATAAAGTGGTACAAAAGGTCAATTCCACGACCGTTGCCGTTGCCGACAACAAGGTGACGCTCGGTGACGAGAATGCCACCGAGCCGCTGGTTCTGGGTAATGAGCTTGCCCGGCTGATGCTCGACTTCCTGACGGAATGTTCGAAAATCATGACTCCCACACTGATGGGCACGATGTCGCCGATCAATATGCCGAACTTCATCTCGCTGACATCACGTATCCAGAAATTTCTTTCCAAGACCAGCTATACCAAATGAGCGTACAACTGCATCCCGATATAGAAACCCTCGACAAGGAGAGCCTGTGCTATTCCATCTATGCACAGCTGTACCATAACTTTTTCAATGCCCAGCAGAAAAAGGACGACGAGCATCCTTACGGCATCGAGGAAGGCGACGAGACCAGCCTGAGACTGAAGAATACCGCTTACGGTTTTGCATCCGCCATTGCCGGAGCCGTTACGGGAGAAGGCGGTTCCGGAAGCGGTGGCTTGCTGTTGGATTACCTGAAGAAATCGGGCGGTGACATGACCGGCAAGCTCAGTGCCAATTACGGTTTCGAAGCCGGCATTGGAAACACCCGTATCCTGGAAACCTATTCGCAGGACATTACCGATCCGGAAGGTGTGGTAACTGCCATCGAGTACGGTATCAGGATTACCGGCAACCTGAAAGTCGGGGGCGACAGCCTGCATATCGGCGGCAGGCAGTTGCTCCGTTACGACGCGGACAAGGCCACCGCTACAATCAACGCTTCCCATATAGACTTTCTGGATGCGACGGTACATTCCAAAGGGGCATGGATTATCGGGGACGAGGATACAGGAATATCCATCTCCCCGACACGGCTGGCCGTGGGCGGGCAGGATGTCTATCATCGTGGCAACGCCAATACGGACACGGTGGATTGGACGATGCGGGACGGCATGGTGAGACGGAATCTGACGGTGCGAGGGAGTACGGTCATGGATGGCGGACTGAAAGCCTTGCAAGGCGTGGAACTGGGCGACAAAGGGAAATGTCTGCTTTCGTTTTCGGAAGAGGATGTCGCGCTCGGCGGGTTCCTCTCGTTCCTGGACGGATTCGGCATCCGGATCGGAGATGTTCCCGTACTGCTCTGTACCGACAAGGACAAGATACAGTTCGGGAGTATCGGCAGTGACCTTCTTTTAGGCGGCGACCATACCCCGAAGATACGCCTGTTCTCCGGCATATCGGACGTGGACGGCGAGTGTCTGATGCTTTCCCCTTACGGAAAGGCTTGTTTTCCGGGCTCGCTGACTGTCCGCCACAACTACGGCGCCGACCTGCTCTCCTCATACCGGGTAGACACTTCCGATGAAGGTATCGTTATCCACAAGCGCTTGCGGATGGGCACAGCAGAGGGATTTATGTTCACAGGCGACAGGGAGCGCGTATCGCTTTCTTCCGAGGTAATCTACGAGGAAGAGGACGTAAGGACGGCTATCCCTCACAGCACGGATTTTTCACACCGTCCGTCCGTGAGCTGTTATGCCCCGCAGAACCGTCACAGCGAATCGTTCCATATCCGCACCGATGCCGATTTCGTTACGGTCGCTGTTCCGTTGGAAGCAGCCGGGCATATCGGAATCCATGCGTCGCCCACCCGGATTACTGACAGAATCCTATACTTGACAGAGGCGTTACGCCTGCAAGCGGTGGAGGACGGTATCCGGCATTACGGAAACAGCGTCTTTACCGGGTCGCTCTCTTCGGAGTTCTTTTCCCCGGGCCTTTCCGGAAGCGGATGGGCTGTCCGCCGGAACCGGACGACAGGAGGCGTCTCCGCCACATTCGACGAGGTGGTGGCCCGCCGTAAGTTCCGCGCCTATGAGTTCGAGGTCGAAAAGACTTCGGTAACCAACGGTTCCTTCTGGATCAGCGACAGCTGTTCGGGAGACACCGTGGAAAAACTGTCATAATCCATGTCCGTATTCCGTTATCCGACATACAAGATCCGTATTGCCCCCGACTCGCAGAAGACACAGGGACTGCAAGCCGGGGATATCATCCGCAGGCAATATGCCGAACGGGAGCGTACCGTCTATTCGCTGATGTGCGTGACAGAAACCGGAACGGAGCTTGTCGGAGACAAGGACGCCCCTTATTTCATCGGGGCATTGCTGGACGGGGACGAACCGCAGGGCGGTGAACTGCTGGACTTCGTGCGGATTACCAACCTGTTCGATACGGCACGTAGCGGCGCCTTGTACCTGACGGCTTCTGACAGCGATTCACCCTATATGGATGTCATCGACGGCATGGCGACCGAACGCTCCCTGTGCTATCCCGTCATGGACGGAGGCATGGCGGGAGTGCCGGACAAGTCCAGGTACGCCGTTTATGGCAGCATGCTGCAAACGGAATATCTGGATGCCGATTCGGAAGCGACACGCATTGTCCGCATTATCCGCAACGCGGAACCGGCAGGAAACTCTTCCTTCGGGCTGATGCTGACATTGGAAGAACCGGTCGGATACCCGGAGCGCCTGCTGGTATCGTTCAAGGTCAGGTCTTCCAAAACATCAGGTTCCGTACCGATCCGATTCGGCTATACGAACCGTGAAAAGACGGATGCGGAAGATGAAATCTCCATCGGCCGGGAATGGAAGTACAAGTTATGGGTCATCACCGTGGATTACCCGGCACAGTACAGCCGGAGCCTGTTTCTTGACCTGACATCAAGCCTGGCCTCCGAGGGGGACTGGTGCGAGGTCGCCGACCTGAACATTGTTCGTCTTGCCTCCGTATCCGCTTTCAGCGAGGCGAGCAAGGCCCGTGTGGGAAAGGTCAGCGGCATCATCGATCCGGTCTTCGGCATGTTGGATGGTTACGGGGCCTATTTCCAGAATCTCTATGCCACACGCAATGTCAATATAGCCGGCACGCTTACCGCGGGAGACGAGAACGGTTTTTCAAGCACGTTTTATGTGGGCAAAATCCACAAGAATGTCATACCCGACAGCCTGTCCTGCCGGTTCAGCCATTCGGAAGAGCTGGATGAAACATCTCCCGCCGGACTCGGGCGGTGTGTACGGATAGCCGGAGACAGTCTTCTTGGTGCGCAAAGTGCCGCCTGGCGGGAGGCTCATACAGGAGTCTGTTATTGTTTCTCAGTCTGGATAAAAGCGGAAGATACGGCAGCCATCCGGTTCTATCAGGATGAACATCTTGTCGGTGATCGGACGGTGGCTGCCGGTAAAGGATGGGTCCGTTATAATGTCCCGTTCCTCATACGCGGGTCAGATTCCCCCGTCATGTGTCTCGGCATTGCCGCTTCCGTCCCCCTGTCGTTGTCCGCCCCTCAATTGGAGGCCGGAAGGAACGTGACCCCCTATCAGGCGACCGATGAAGCCTTGTCCTACACGGACGATTACGGTGCCTGGTTCAATAAGGGAGGTATCGGGGGTACCATACAGAATCCCCTGTTGCGGCTGAACGAAGACGGCTCGATCGTTTCACGGGACGGTTCTTTCGTCATCCATCCGGACGGGACGGGCCATTTCGCCTCGGGACGGTTCAAGTGGGGCAAGGATACCATCGAACTGCGCGATGTGACCATCCGCTGGGAAGACCTCGATGAGGAGGCGCAGGAACTGCTCAAGCCCCGTTCCGTCTCCCTGACAGGCGGCACGGCGTTCCATTTCAAGGACGAGCTTTCAGGCGCATGCGAGCCGGAGAATATCCCGCTTGTGGCGACCGAATACAATTTCGAGCCGGAAAGTCGGCAGTGGGAATACCTTGCCGTTGACGGCATATGGAAAGATGCCGGATGCAATGCCGCCGTATTTGAAATGACACCCCCGTTTCATGGCTGGGAAGGGCGCGACGTGCTGACCCTCCGCTACACGGCAACATACCGTAATGAAAAAATCAGTGCGACCCATACCTTTTTCAAACTTTACGACGGATCTCCCTCCTATACTGTTTATGTGGAGTCTGAAAACGGCACGACATTCCGCAACGGAATCGTCTCGACGGTACTCCGTGCCAGGGTGTACAGGGGCGGTGAAGAGATTACATCGCTCATTCCCGACGGCAATTTCCGCTGGATACGGACGAGCCGCGATACGGAGAGTGACAGGATATGGAACGCCGCACCGCGTTACGGCAGGGAGATAGAGATAACTGGCGGGGACGTGTGGTGCAAGGCCGTTTTCGACTGTGAAGTGAATATATCAACAACATTACAATAAGCATATGGCAATCAAAGTAGCACGCGGACAAGTCACCATCATCGACCAGAATGATGCTGTCTCCTTACAGGCGTTTATCGGTTCCTCGCAACCGCTGACCCAGGTATTCAACAAGGATACCGGCGCGTATGCCCCCTCGTGGGCGGCATCCCCGTACCTGATATTGACCCCTTCTCTGTTTGTCAGCGGCAAGGCGGCCGTAGACCAGATCTCATCCGTCGGCAACGCGGCGACATTGACAGCCGGTGTCAAGAGCGGTTCCGCCAAATGGTACAAGGACGGCACGGTCATAACTTCCGGACAGGACAGCTGCACGATCGGCGCCGCTTCCGCCAAATACGCCCTGACCGTCAAGGCAAACCACATGACCGTTTCCGCCCCGCAGGTACGGTATACTTTCGAGGCAATCTACATCGATGCCAACGGGCTGGAGATTCCTTTCCGTGCGGAGGTACAGTTCACCCAGCATCTGAACGCGGGGGCGATGATTGCCGCCGTGGCTTATGCCCCCGACGGCATTGTCTTCAAGAACGATGAAGTGGCTACGCTCAAGGCGCACTGCGACCTGTGGCGGGGCGCCACCATCGATACGACCAATGTGACCTATGCCTGGGGCATCAAGGACTCTGCGGTATTCGCCAACACGACCCTTACAGCCGAGGCAAAAACCGGTGCGACCACCGTTACCGTCGCTTCCGTCACCAATATGGAAGCCGGGGGTAAAATCTCTATCGGGTCCGTGCAGTACACCATATCGGCAGTAAGCGCTTCAACCAAAGTGGTAACGCTGACTTCGGCACTCACGGGAACCAGCGCTTCTGGCAGTCCGGTATCCTGTCCGTATTACAATGCAATGCTGGGGGCCGGATGGGCCTGCCTGACTTCCGCCAATCCCCGTGGAGTGACGGCAGGCTGGACCACGAACGAGATTACCATTACGGCGGATGCCGTGCTGAATTTCGAGACATTCAAATGCGCCATCAAGGATACGGATACATCAGCGGGCAACAGTTCGGCAAACAAGGTGGTCTGCGATATCATCTCGTTCACGGACATGTCGGACCCCATCACGGTGGATCTTGTCAGCCAGAAAGGGTTCACGATAAAGAACAACGGCAACGATGTCGATGCCAAGGCGGTACTGTACCGCAACGGAGAGGAACTGGATGCGAACGGCACAGCCTATACTTATACATGGAAATTGTGGAACTCGGCCGGAACATCGGTCATAAAGACCTATACGGGAAAATCCATCACCGTATCGAAAGCGGATGTGACCGGCAAGGGCGTACTCATGTGCGAGGTATCGAAATAATATAGAAACGTTATTGATTTTAATGGACGGTGACCGGTATGAATCGGTCGCCGTATTTATTGAATGGCAATATTCTTATTTGTGACGGCAACCTGCTACCATTCTTTTGGCCTATACTTTCCGTAAAGAGCATATATGGTAAAGACACTGGTCGCCCGGGGGCAGGCGACAATCCACATACAGAAAGACGGCTATACCATCAGCCAGTCGCTCGGAGAATATGTCTTCCCCGCGGATGCGGACGGGAAGATACCCTCCGCCGTATCCGTCACTTCCACCATCCAGGTAACGCTCGGGGATTCCGATTTTTACGGATTCTCCATCGGACCGGTTGTCAAACCTGCCGGGTTCTCTTCCATATCCGTCAACAACAGCAACAAGACCATTACCTATAACATTGCGGCGGGTACGGCCACGCTGGCCGACCATGGTACGGTTTCCATTCCCGTCATCATATCCGGAGCTACCTATACCCTGTCATTTGTCTGGTCGAAAGCCAAATCCGGTACGCCGGGAAAAGACGGTGCAGATGCCTCCATGCTCGACTGGGTCAAGGAGTGGAACACGGGCAAGACACTTATCAACAACAACACGGTCATTACCCCGAAACTGTTCACCGGCATCAAGAACAGCGACGGCACTGTTTCCGGTATCGCCATCGGTTCATTCCCACTTTCCGTAAAGACAGCTTCCGGAACGGTTACTGTCGAAACTGTCAACGGCATCTATGGCTTCAAGGACGGTTACAAGACCTTCTACGTGGACAACGGGGGCAACGTGCAGTTAGGCAACGGCAGCCAGTCCATCAAATACAACGCTTCCACCGGCAAAATCGAGTTCGGGGCTGATATCAGCCTGAACTGGGCCGGTGCGGCCTATATCGATAAGGACGGCATCTTTACCGGAAAACTCTCCGCCGATACCGTGAAAACGTTGCATCTCGATGCCACACAAATCACCTCGGGCACGATTTCAGCTTCTCGTATCGACGTGGCCTCCCTGAAAGCCTCGCTCATCACCGCCGGAAACATCAATGCCCTGACCCTCACGACCACCAAGGGAAGCATCGGAGGGTGGAGTATCGACAGTGACAGCATCTATCGCGGAACGAAGAAGAATGCTGCCAATACCTATACGGCGGCATCCGGATCGATGACTGTCGGATCAACGGGTATCCGTGGCTATAAATGGCGTCTTGAATCGACGGGAGCCGGTGCGGTGGCGGGCGGCAATATCGTGTGGGACGCTTCCGGAAATGTTACTTTCGCCGCTTCCGTTTCCCTTCAATGGACAGCCCCGATTGATTCCATAACCACCGCTCTGGGTGGTAACACCTACCCCAAACTGACCAAAATCACCGCGGCAGGTATTTATACCGGGAGCATTACCGCCGGTCAGATTACTGCCGGTACCATTTCCGCCGACCGTATAGCGGCGGGCAGCATCAATGCCTCCAAACTGGATACGGCCAGCGTGAAAGCCTCGCTGGTTACGGCAGGCAACATCGAAGCCCTTACGCTGAATGTCACCAAGGGCAAGATTGGAGGCTGGATGATCGGAGCGACGGCATTGAGCGGCAGCCATATCCTGCTTGACAGCGGGAACAGGCGCTTGGTGGTCTATGGATTGAACTCCAGCGCGACAGCCGGACAACGGGTACAGCTGTATTATGGCAGCGACAGTGATTTCGGGCTGTACGCGACCAACAGCGCGGGGGCATGTATCGCCCGTCTCGGTTCACAGAACAATATCGCCGGGTGGACGATAGATGTGTCTTCCATCCGGAAAGGCAACGTGGTGTTGGGCGGTGACGGTTCGATAACGAACGGTACAAAATGGAAGCTGAACAATGACGGCAGCGGTCAGATCGCTTCCGGAAACATTTCGTGGGATGCAGCCGGGAAAGTCTCGTTTTCCCCCGCTGTCTCCCTGCTGTGGAAAAACGACATAGAGGCGGCTCGGAAATCCAATTACGGCTATCCTTACTACCATAAGATTGTCATCAACGGAGAGGAAGACGTGTATTATCCTGTCATTTTCAAAGGCGGCGAGCAAACCGTCAAGCGGGATATCCTGATCCGTCGCGGTTATAGCGAGCAGGCTCCTGACAGTTGGAACACCTCCACCCATAAAGGCGGATTGATCCTGCTTGTCAAGGCCAATTTCGGCGGTTGGGGCGGTATCGCCTATTCTTGGGACATCTACGAGCTTTCCGAGATGTACTGCCGCATGTTTGCCGGGGCCGCCCTGTGCGGTAACAACTGCATGTTCGCCGTGTTCCTGCGTGGCGGCGGGACGGGCGGTGCGGTCTACCATATCTATTCCGACCAACCGATCGTCAGCAGTGCCATGAGCCCGTCCCCCATACCGGCGGCTCCCCAGATCGCCTATAACTCGGATTTGATTTTCCAGAGCGGCTCCACGAAAGCAAACGCCCCGGCTCCCCGTACACTGACCGCCTCCGTGGAGGAAGAGATACGGCGCAGGCGTTTTATCGCGTTGGCACAAGGCAGCGACAGTACCCTTGCCGCCCATCCGTTGACTTATATCGGCTCTACGGGGATTTACACCGGAACATTGACAGCGGCGCAGGTCAATGCCGTCAGCATCAACGCATCCAGCATCAAGGCCGGGACGCTTTCAGCCGACAGGATTGCTGCCGGCAGCATTCATGCTTCTAAACTGGACGCTGCCAGTCTCAAGGCTGACATTATCAATTCAGGGTATATCAATGCATTGACGTGTAATTTTATCCGGGGAAGAATCGGGGGATTCAGTATCGGCATGGATTATATCATGTCCGCGGGTCTCGGAACTCCGGGTTCTTCCCCGATACAGATACGTTCTTCCGCCAAGGGTAGCGGCAATTGGTATTCGGGCAGTTACCGGCCTTTCGGTATCACCATGACCTGGCATAACACCAACAATGCCGGACATATCGTTTTCGGGCAGGTAGCCGCTTCCGGCAGCACGGTCAAGACCAACTTCATAGGGTTGCAGATGATGTCGTGGGACGGGTACGAATATTTCTGTCTTTCCACCAACTACGCGAAAGTTGACGGAAAGGATGTCTATAACCGTATCGCCGGCTGGGCTTTTGACCATACCCACATCTGGAAGAATAATATTTCACTGGGGGCTGACGGTTCGATAACGAACGGGGCAAAATGGAAACTGAACAACGACGGCAGTGGGCAGATTGCGGGAGGTAATATCTCATGGAACGCTTCCGGTTCCGTTATTTTCGCCTCTTCCGTGTCCGCCCAATGGACGACCGGAATCACGACCGCCCAAGAACTTGCCTCGGCCATGGCGTTCGGCAAGATGCTTTACCGTGACCCCACTTTCTGGAAAGGGAACAACGGCACTGCCGTCTACAACAATTCCGGTAACGGCATGGTGACGATTACCCGGGAGCAGGACACGGCCGCCCCCAATGACAGCAAGTACGTACTGAAGATACAGACCAAGGGTACGGCCAGCCCCGGCAACGGGGGATTCTATTTCGGAACGACTTGCAGCTCGCGCAAGGTACTGGTCGCCCGTATCATCGCCAAGATACCGGCCGGACGCAACATCTGTTGGGCGACCAACAGCATCGGCACAGGCGGCTCAAGCCGCTGGCTCACCCCCACGGCCGGTACGGGAGACTGGAAGGAGTACATCTACAAGGTCGTCTGCGGGACCTCGAATTTCTCCAGCACCCATTACTTCTATATCGACGGGGCACAGGGAACGGCTTCCACCCCGCTGACCTGGTATGTGGCCTATGCAACGGTCTTTGACCTGACATCGACGGAAAAATATACCACCACCATTGACGCTAATGGGGTATACACCGGTACCGTGAAGGCGAACCAGATAATCGTGGACAGTGCGTTGGTGGTTGGCGGAAGTTCCTATAACGGAAGTGTCTCCGTCAGGGATGCGAACAACGCTGTCAAAGTGACCCTTGACAGGACAGGCATCACGGCCGTGGCCGGTAAGATCGGCGGATGGGCAATCGGAACAAGCTCGCTTACGGCATCCGCTCCAAGTTCCGGACACCGCATTGTCATCAGTGCATCCGGCTATATCTATCATGACAATCCTTCCTCGGGAAAAGATTACTGGGGTCTGAAGACTGACGGTTCCGCCACGTTCGGATGCGGGAAGATCTCGTTTGCAGCTGACGGTTCCGGGTATCTTGCCAACCAGAATATCAAGTGGGACGCCGGCGGTAACGTGACCATGACCGGAACGATCAATGCCAACGCCGGGACCATCGGGGGCTTTTCCATCGGTCAGGGACGTATCGGCTCTACCGCTTCGGGTAGCGGTTCCGGGGGTGGACTGGCCATTTACAATGACCTGTTCCGCGTGGGAAACACCACCTCCTATGTCCTTTTCGGGGCGAACACGTTTCCGGCATCCACAGGTGGTACATGCGCCACCGGCAGAATCGTGAACAACAAGTATAATTCATACCTGAACAACTACGGGCTGTATATCGAGGTAAAGAATGGATACAGGAATTATGGTGTGTGGTCCAACGCGGCATTGGTCGGTCCTGCCGCCATAGGCATCAAGATGAAGACCGTATATTTTACGGGCTCCGGGTATTCCATTGACTTCTCCGCCGCCAACATCTTCTGCATCTATGCCAATGCCACCTATAATGTCAGCCTCCCCAGTGCATCGTCAGTCGCGAGCATGTTCGGGTATTCGAGCCTTCCATCGGATTTCGCTTACGTGTTCACGTTGTTCTACAGTTATAACTGGGGTGGACACGTGAATATCATGAATGTGAGGAACCAGAACGGGGGCACGACAAACTACGGTATGGAGAGAGGGGATTCACTGACCCTTCTTTGCTGCAACTACCCGTCATTCCACTATCAGGCATTAAATTACAACAGCTAGTAACCGGAATCCATAGCCTTGCCCTATACTTATTAAAAAGCCAAAGCGTATGAACATTACCAACATCACTGTCACCAAGACCGCTGAAGAAAAAACGGAGAACGCCTCCTATGTATTGGAGTATTCTATTGTCAATGACGAGCTGAACCGTCTTCATGTTTCCGTGAATGAGAAGGAAGCCGATACGGAAGGGAACATACCCCCCGTCGGGATTATCTACATGGAACAGGGGAACATCTCCTGTAATCTTCCCGCTGGAAGGGAACTGGGTCCCATATTCCGGGATTTCGACAAGATGCAGCAATATATCCGTGAAAGTATCAATCCTAAAAAAGAATCATAATGGAACTGAGTGTCAAGGACCGCCTTTACCTGCCGACCTTCCTGCCGGCACGTGGCAACTTTAAGGAATTCAACCTCAAAAAGGAAATCCTGCGTAAAATCGCCATCGGTGACGAGGAACGTAAAGCCATCAACCTTCGTGAAAATGCGGAAGACAAGCGTATCGAGTGGGACGTGGAGAAAGAGCATCCCTTGGAGGTAGAGTTCTCCGCCGACGAGATGGCCTACCTGCAAGCCGCCTGCGAGAAGATCTCGGACGAGGAACTGCCCGACGATATGTGGGGCACCGTGGAGGCGATTTATAACGAAATCTCCAACGCATAAACCGAAATTTCTGTCTGCCGCTACTCTTTACACAAAGAGTACCCCGGTCGTACTCTTGGGTGCGGCCGGGATTTTTATATCAACACCATGGCCAGAGAGGATATCATAATGGATGCCGAATACGGGGAAGTGGAAATGTCCGGACGGGTTGCCGGAAAGACTTTCCATAACTTCCGCCTGCTTGACAGCGTGGAAGATGCCGACAATGCGGACTTCCGCCACGGGGAGATAACCGTACCGGCGGACTTCCTCTCATCGTATAGCGATGCAAAAGGTATTCATATCCGTATTCCCTATACGCCCGACAACCGGTTATTGACGGTACGGATTGCCATGGAAAGCGGGTCCGGCGGCGTGGAATATGTGCGTTGCGCAGCCACCAGCAAATGCTGGTTTCCTGTCATGCAGGAATATGGTGACGGGACGAGGCAGGCGGTGACCCTGCCTTCGCTCTATGCCTTGAATGAAGACGGCCTCTATAACCTGCTGATCAGGGAAGACTGCCTGGTTGTCTACAGCGGCGAGGAGACGGACTTCGGGATCGGAGCCTCCAAGATGCAGAACGGGACATTCCTGCTCAAGGCCGTGGCCGGCAATCTCTACCAGCATCCGACTACCGGTGTGGGGCTGATAGACTTCCTGCACTCCAACATGGAGAACAACGGTCTGGCTGCCAAACTGCAGGCGGAGTTTGGTGCGGACAAGGTCGTCATCAAGAACGCCTATATAGACTCGGCAACGGGAGAACTGTTGCTGGAAACCGAGGAGAAGGAGGACAACCATGGGTAATTACCGAGTCATCACCGGACAAAATATCTATGATGTCGCCCTGCATCTGTACGGGAGCATCGAAGGGATTGTGGACCTGCTTATCAACAATCCGGGTCTTTCACTGGAAACGGAACTCCGCACCGGGCAGGAATTGACCTATACCGACGGATTCATCATCAATGCCGATGTGGTCGCCTATAACGAGATGCACGGCATTGTACCCTCCAACGGTGAACGACATGTCTATCCCAAACATTTCACTTGCCCGCAGACGGCCGTTTTTTCGTTGTCAGCGGCACTTGTGTCCGTGCAGTGCGAGGTTTCCGGAACGGGAACGTTGGAAATCGACTGGGGCGATGATAGTGCAGCGGAAACCGTCATTCTCGGCCATATACCGTACACGCTACACCATACGTTCGACAGCCGTGTGCGCCACAAGCGCAAAATCCGATGGTTTGCCGATGCCTCGTTCCGCCATATCGACTGGAGCGGCATGACCCCTTCGTCCGTCATCCTTCTCCGTGAGCTGCATGTGGAAGAACTGACGCTCCGGGGGTGCACGCTTGCACTGGACGGTTTCCGGATTTTGTCGGGCACTTACCGGATAGACCTGTCCGGAAGCATGGTATCCGACCTCTTGCCGCTCATCGAATGCCGTGGTCTGATGGAACTCGACCTGTCGGAGGTGCGAATCAAACCGACCGTATTGGACAAATACCTGATGGCTATCGTGGAATGCTACGGCAACCGGCGTAACTGCCGGATGACACTGCCTGTTTCCCCGACGGGGACTTACAGGGAGCCGGACCGGGACGAAACGACCGGACGCTACCGTATCATATCGGGTATGGAGGCCATATGGGTCATCCTGCATGAGGAGAGCTGGAACGAGGGCGGAGCCTGGGAGTTTATCATCGACAATAAAACTTATACAGTGGAATGAGCCGTACGATCAAGGAAATATACAACGAGGCCGTTGCGGAACGCAACCGGAGGCTGGAGCTGGCAGAGTTTGCCAGCGACTCCAAACTGTCCGTCATGAACGGCATCCTGTGGGTAGTGGCGGCAGCCATATACAGTTTCGAGACCCTGCTGGATGTCTTCGCGGTGGATATTTCCGAAGCCATCAACGGGCGTATCAACGGTACGCCTGCCTATTATGCCAACGCCCTGCTGCAGTACCAGCAGGGAGACGAACTGACGGTGCGGGAAGACGGGCTGGCGTTCGGCTATCCGAATGTCGACGAAACCAAACGCATCATCACACAGGTATCGTATGTGGAGAGTACCGATGACCGGAACCTGGACAGCAAGCTGATCCTGAAAGTAGCTACCGGCACGAAAGGCAACCTTTCCGCCATACCGCCTGAAGACCTGGTACCCATCAATGCCTATATCGGCAAGTTGAAGTTTGCCGGAACACGGGTGGAGGTCATCTCCACCAAGGGCGATGTGCTGATACCGCGCCTGACGGTCTTCCATGACGGGGCCGTACCTGAATCCGAGGTATATGACGCCATCGAGGAGCAGCTGAACGCCTATATGATGGAAATCGACTTCGATGCCGCCGTCTATGTCTCCCGTCTGACGGATGCCGTACGTCGTGCGGAACATGTGACCGATGTCCATATTGACGAGAATGCGGTACCCGAACAGGGAATCTTCATAGCCAGCCACGATACCGACGGCCATATCCGGCCCCCGCAGCGTGTCGCCCGCATGACCCATACCGCATCGGGATACCTGAAAGAATCATCCGGCAAGGACGAGGAGGCCGGCCTGCCCAACTTCCGTGAGGCCATCATCCTGAAAATAGAAAACCATGAGGTATAAGTTATCCATAGACCGCACCGTAAACCGCCTTGTCCCGCACTATCTGTCGGGACGGAAATTCATCCTGTTCGTGCAGAGCTGCCTCTACCCGCTGCAACGCACCAACGAGTGGTTCCGCAGTTTCACGAGGGAACGGCACATCGAGGCGCGCATGACCTCACAGGTCATCTATTTCGAGTGGTTCCTGAACTACCGGTTCGGTAAATACATCAAGGACGGCAAGGACCGCATCTTCATCAAGGACAGCACGAGTGTCGGTGTGGACCTGTACCACGAAGGGGCGGAATACCAGCGTCCTTTCACCGTATGGTACAACGGGGAACAGGTTACAACGGACAATGAGGCGGAACGCCCCCGTCCGTTCTACCTGCTGGCGGAAGAGAAGCTGATCAACAAGGTCAGCTTCATGGTCTGCGTCCCGCCCGTCACCATACCTCCGCGGGAACTGGTCTATATGCTTTCCTATGTGGTGAACACCTATAAGACAGCAGGCAAGACCTACCTGATCAAGATCGACGAAGACGAATACACCCCCAATAAGAATACAGGACAATGAAAGAATATATTGCGGAAACCGGCGGACGGTATACCTACTCGGACGATATCCTGAACTTGCAGGAACTGGCTCTCAGCATGAGTGCCGTTTTTGACGGCTGCTCGGACTTCATCATCTCCGGATGCGAGATCGAGGGTCCCCGCGTCTCCCCGGGTTATGTCTGGCTCGGCGGAAAGGTACGCCGTTTCGACGGCTGCGCCGATGCTGTCTATCCCTATTATATATACGAAATCAACCGGCATGAATCGGTGGTCTACGCCAATGAGGTCAACAAGCGCGGGCGTACCTGTTATCTCTGTGCCGGAGCCAAGGCTGTCCCGGATACGGTCGATCCGGTTACTGACAAACTGCCGGCGGCCATCGAGGTGACGGAGAGCTATGCACCCCGGTTCATCGACAAGTTCTTCGGCCGCTATGCTGTCCTGCTCGATACACCTTTTGCCCGGCAGACCGTCAAGAAGGATCTGGTGCTGGCCGGAACGTTCACCGGGCAGAAAGAAATCAGCTCCAAGACCGCCGTCTCCGTCAGCGGCGGGAACGGCTACATGCTCAAAGGCATCGTCAAGGCGGACGGCCATGCCGCCATCGGTGCCTACCTGCACGGTCTGCTTGTCAACGAGATTGTCATCCGGACGGACGGCACGTTCAGTTTCATGAAACAAGGCAAGGAACTGGCCAGGGTTACGGAAGACGGCATATCCTGCGGTACTTCGCTGAATGAAAACGCCCGGATCGGGGCTGTCCGCATCAAGGGATACGACATCTATAACACCTCGGATGTGACGGATGAGGGTTGTATCCGTATCAATTACCACGGCACGGAGGGCGGCGGAACAAAATACCGTGACTTTGCCGTGCATGACGGAAAAGCCTGCACCACACCTGTTTTGAAAGTCATCGGGCGTACCGCCACCCTGCAGGTCGGCGGACTGCTCTCCCTGCAAAGCACCGGACGGGGTATCGATATTCAGAATACCGCCTATACGAAAGACAATGCCAGGCTGACAAACCTGATTACCTGGCGCGACAGTGCCGCCGCGCTGCTCGCCACCGTCGGCTTCGACACCGCTGACAGTTTCCGTTTTGCGCTGAGGAACGCTCTGGGCGACATCGTGCTTGCCCCTTTGGGAGCGGTGGATGTGCTCGGTACGCTTAAAATCAACGGAAAATCCGTGTCCGACACCTATGTGACCGTCAGGGCCTTTACGGAGGCGATGGGAAAGAAAGTGGATGTGGTAGAAGGCAAACAGCTCTCTACCGAAGACTTCACGACCGAATACAGGAAGAAACTGGCGGCTATCACTACCGGAGAACTGACGGAGGGCGGCGAAGGTTATGTCACATCGGGAACCGTCGCGGCGGCTTTGAAAATGAAACTCTCCGCCGACGGGAACCTTTCCGATGTCATGGACAAGGCTGCCGCCCGGAAGAATATCGATGTCTATTCCAAAGCGGAAGCCGGGGAGGTATTTCTGGAAATCTCCGAAGGATTGAAGGAGCTGGTGCGCCTGACGGCGGACGAGATCAGCGGGCTGACGGCAGAGGAAGCCGCCGAACTGAAAGCAAAGCGGCAGGCGGCCGTCAGGGATACCCTCGATGCCGAAAAGAAAGGTACCGGGGAGCTGAAACTGGCCAAGACCTCGAACCTGTCCGACCTTCCGGACAAGGGCAAGGCACGCAAGAACCTCGAAGTCTATTCCACGGCCGAGATAGACCGGATGATGGACGGCAAGCTCGGGACTGACTCCGCTTACGAGGGCATTGTCTTCACACCCGAACTCAGGGACAAACTGCTGGAAATCAAGACCGGTTCGTTCGCCTACATAGATGAAGGCGGCATTTCGCACGCGCAGGTCGAGGGATACGTGATGACCTCGCAGGTTGTCAGGGAACTCAAGAAAAAGGCGGAGCGGCTGATGGGCGGCTACAACGCTTCCGAAAAGGATACCATCGCCACCAACCTGAACCTGTATACCAAGGCCGGGGCGGACGCCCGCTTCGCCGCGCTTGAAAACCTGTTCCAGGATTACATCGACTTTTTGACCGGGCAAGGAAAATCCCCCATGGAAGCCCGGCAGCTCCTGCGGAACAAGTTGGACGTGCTGTCCAAAGACGAAATCGTCAAGGACTACCTGCGCAAGGACGGCAAACTTTCCGACCTGTCCTTGCCGACAGCGGAGGCGAAACGGCAGGCCTGCCGCGCTATCGGAGCCGCCTATGCGGAAGAATACCAGCCCCTGCTGGCGGATACGGGATGGATGCACATGGAGAACAGCGGCTCGGGAACAGATACCCAGGGGCTGTTTATCCGCCAGATCGGGAATATCGTGTCCATACAGGGGTATATCAATACCGCACGCAGGGACGGCAGCAACTGGGGCGGCATCGTTGCCGTCATCCCGAACAAGATACAGCCCCCGAGATACAGCGTGCGCTGCAGCGCCGCTGACTGGAACGATGACCACAAGTACAACCGGGGCTCCTCGTTCACCATCTACGGCGGTTCGCGCAGGATACAGCTTTACGAGCGCGGTATGTACAATGTCAATGTAGAACTCAACTTCACCTATTTTGTATAGTCATGAAACATAAACTCAATGTAAACGGCGATATTGAAAGCCGCCGGAGGATTGCGGAGCGCAGGAACGTTCCCGTCCGTGAAACCGTACAGCAAACCATTCAACCGCAACATCATGAAACAGAAGAAAATCAGGCGGCAGCCGCAGAAGAAACCGTCTCCCCGGCAGCAGAAGCCCCGAAAGCGAGAAGACGGAAGACCGCAGGGGACGCTTAAGCGCTTTCCTTTCGACGAGACACGGATAGGCTTCATGCTCCGGTATGAGATGCCGGTAGTCTATCATCTGCTCCGCAGGTTATGCGCCACGCAGCAGCCCTTCGAGCCGGACTGGCAGGTCATACGGTCGGTGGCGGAGGCATCGAAAGACCCTTCCTGCGGCAAGGCGAAGTTCCGCCGCTACCTGGACGAGTACCGCCGGGACGGGGTCTATTGCCGGCGCGGGAAACGGCTCACGCCGGAGCGCAAAGCCTACTATGAAGGCATATGCCGCCGCAAGAGAGAAGAGTATATCCGCCGGAACCGCAGGAGGCTGCTTGCCGAAGCGCGGAACGCGCCGGGCGGCGACAGACTGCTCGGAGAGATTAAAAGCATTCTTAAAATGAAACGGTAATGCGCTGAAGGACAATGCCGGTGAGAAACATTCATGTACATGTATGGCTGTTCCGGGTAATTTGCCTAATTTTGTATTCCACGGTCGCTGCAAGACCTTTCCATATTGTCAAATGAGTATCCTCTTTCGGGATACGGTCAGCGAGACATCCTCTCCCAATTTTATCAGTTGAACGCGGACGGTGCAACCGAACCCGTCCGTCCTGTTACCAGTTTCTTTGCGATGCGGGTATACCGTGTCGCATTCTTCGGGCATTTTTAAATCCATAAAACAAAGCGTTTATGCAAGAAGAAGAAAAGAACAACGGCATGGAAGGCATGTCTGTCGAGGAAATGTTCCTCGGCGTTCAGGAATCTTATCAGGAGGCACAGTTGCGTGCCCAGGAGGAGAACAGGGCGTTCGCCCGTACGGAGTTCTTCCGCATGGACAAGTTCGGGACTTACCGTCTCCGTATCCTGCCCATCGCTCCCAATCCGGACGGCTCGCCGACACGTCCGGGCTATGAGTATCCCGTCCACCAGCTGCTTCTGGAGCTGGAGAAACCCGCTACGGGGAACAAGCCCCAGAAGATGTATGTCACTGTCACCCGCGCTACCGATGCCGGATATAGCGTTGATCCCATCGAGACTTACCGCCGCATGGCCGTCGAAGCCGCAAAAGAGGACGGGGACGACAAACTGGCGGAAAAGATTGCCGGGGGCTCGTTCGGAGGCGGTCTGAAATACAGTTACGGCCACTGTCTCTATGTATTCGACCTGGGTGAACGAGCCAAAGGCGTGCAGATGATGACCCTTTCCCATGCCCAGTTCAAGGATCTGGATGAGAGGAAGTTCAAGCTGTGGAGCAAGAAACTGGCCAAGAATCCGTCTTACCCGTGCCCGATTTCCTCGGTGTATGACGCCTATCCGGTGGAGATTGAAAAGCGCAAGAACGGAGCCAAGACCGAGTATGTCATTTCCATTGACAACGAATCGGAACCGGTACCGTTGACCAAGGAGGAGCTGACCGCCCTGATGGGTGCGCCGCGTATCCCGGAAATCATCTACCGCTACACCCGTTATCATCTGGGAGCCACCGTCGAGTTCCTCAAACAGTGCGACGGTATCTACGGCATGTCGCTCATGGAGACGGATGAAATGAAGACGGTCATCGACACGCTGGACGGTGAACTGCCCAAGGAGGATATATCCGCGTTCTCGTTCGACCGCCGTACGAAAGATAACAGAGAAAACGGGCGTGAAGGCGGAGGCATCTCGCTGGACGACCTTTTCGAACGTTATGACGAGCTTCAGCGGCAGGAACTCGGTGAGAAGACCGAGGAAGGCCAGGAGCTGCGTGCGATGATCCGCGGCTACATCGAGCAGGAAGGGCTCTCCGTGCGTGTCACACGCTCCACGAGCAACCGGGAACTACTCGACCTGATCGAAAGCGAGATGGAGGGTCCGAAGCCCAGTGACGAACCGGAGGATGTCCCCGGGGAGGAAGAAGAGCAGCCGGAGGAAACGGAAGAGCGTGCCGGGCGTCCCCGCCACCGCAGATAAGCCTTTCACAAGTTCTTGAATTCTAATCCGACGGGAGGCATCCGGGCCTCCCGTCCTAATCACAATCACTTAGTATGAAAGAGAACAAACCCTGCCTTTTGTTATTGAATGACATCCACATCTCGAAAGACAACATCCCTGCATTCCAGGCCAACTGGCAGGAGGCCATGGGAATTTGCAGGGAACGGGATATCCGGGAAGTGGTTGTCGGAGGAGACCTGTTCTTTTCCCGTGCCGCCCAGACACTCGATGTCCTGCTGGCCGTCAGGGATATGCTTGTATCCGCCGCGGACCATGACATTCATGTCACGCTGGCGGAAGGGAACCACGACAAGGTGAACCAGGAATCCCTGCGCGGATATTGTCATGTCTTCGACCGGCATCCGAATGTGACTGTCGTGGATGAGTACCTGACCCTGTGCCGCCCGGAATGGAAGTTCGCGCTCCATGTAATGAGCTATTTTCCGGAAGACGGCTCTTTTGCCGAAAGGCTCGGACGATTGGCTGCGGAAGCGCTTTCCGGAGAACCGGAGCACTTCCTCTACATCCATGAGGGTATCAACGGGGCATTGGCACAGCCTTCGGAAAAGGAACTGCCTGCCAGGATATTCTCTCCTTTCGACAAGGTCTTTGTCGGCCATTACCACAACCGTACCGTCATTCCGGGGACGGGAATCGAATATATCGGTTCCTCGCGCCAGCATAACTTCGGGGAGGACGAGGAGAAAGGATACACGGTGCTGTATACGGACGGCACGTACGAGTTTGTCAAGAACCGCGTGAACATGCGGTACCGTGTCATGGATATGCCGGCGGAACGTGCCGGGTTGCACCTGATGGACGAGCTGCGTGAAATGGAGGCCGATGGTCGCTACAAGGTCAAGGTGCGTGTCCATGCACCTGCCGCCGCGATGAAATCGGTGGACAAAGCCGCCTTGCTGGAAGCCGGAGCGGCGAAGGTAGAACTGGTTGCCGATGACGAGCAGCTGCCGGAGGCGGTATCCTCTTCGCTCTTCGAGAAATTCGACAGCCGCCGCATCCGGGAAACCTACGAGGACTTCTGCCGGGAGAAACAGATCGAGGATGTGTCGATGGGATTGGAGTATTTATCTAGAATAGAAAACAGATCATGTGGAAATTAAAGACGATAGAAGCCGAAAATCTCTGCGCCTTCCGTTCGCTGTCCTACATGCTGCGGCAAGGCGTGACGACATTGATTTTCGGCGATAACCGGGACAATGAGTCCCAGCAGTCGAACGGGGCCGGCAAGTCTGCCCTGTTGGAATGCATTGCCGTGGGTATCACGGGCAGCCCGCTTAGAAAGATACGCTCGGAGGAGATTATCAACGATGCAGCGGAAGAATGCCGTATCGCTTTGCGTTTCATCAACGATTCCGCCGCCGAGGAACTGCTCGTCAACCGCCGTATCCCGCGCAAGGGGGCTTCCTCTGTCAGCTGTACGCTTTACCGTGGCGGCAAGCAGGTGGTAACCGATGAAGCGGTACAGCCTTCGGTGGATGCCTATAACCGGTATATTCTTGACAAACTGGGTATCACACGCGACGAGCTGCTCAACAATTTCATCCTTTCCAAATACCGGTATGAGGATTTCCTCTCGTCATCGGACAAGGAGAAGAAAGAGGTCATCAACCGCTTTTCCAACGGTATCCTGGTGGATGAAGCCATCGCCAAAGTGGAGGAAGACATCGTGCCGCTCTCTGAAAAGAAACGGCAGGTGGAACTGGAACTGGCCGGGTTGGACGGGCGTATCGGGATGTTACAGGAGCAGATACGCAAGGAGGAGGAAGCCGGAGCCGAGCGGGGGCGTACCCGTGTGGAACGTATCATGGGACTGGAAACGGCCATAGCGGCCAAGAGGGAGCAGATCCGTACCGGGCACGAGAACGTGGACAGGCTTGAGGAACAGCTTGCCGGAGTGCAGCGGGCGGACGAGGCTTTGCAGGAACTGGAAGCCGGAGATACCGCATTGGAAGCATGTCTGGAAAAGATAGCGGAAATGATGTCCCTCTTTCCCGATGCCCGGCAGACGGACTGGGACAAGGTCATTGCCGAAAAGAAAGGACGGTTACAGACCGCCACAGAGCGGCTGAAGGATTGCGATGCCGTCTTGAAGCAGGCGGAACAGGAACTGAAAAACAGGACTGACGGCTGGGAACAGTTCAAGAAGGAGTATGCCGCATTCTGTGAGGCATACAGGGATCAGTCCGATACGACTGCGGAGAGACTGCGGGAAATCGACATCCGTCTGCGCGACCTGTCCGGCAGCATCGAGGAACTGCGTCATAAACGGCGTATCGTTTCTGCCGGTATTGACGGCCTCTCGAACAAACTGGCCGGCTCCATCACCTGTCCTTTCTGCGGGCATGAGTTTCTGGTGGCAGAACCACAGTTCGACATCGAGGCCGGCATGAAGGAACTGAAGCTCCGTCAACGGCAGCTCACGGAAATCAACGGCCGTATCGATGAGAAGCAGGAGGAGACGGATGCCGTGGAGTTGCAGCAGAACCGGCTGAACCATGAGCGCCGGATATTGGAAGGCAGACGCACCGGATGGGAGGAGCAGCTGGCCGGGCACGAACGGGCCATCAGGAATGCCACCCGCCACGTGGAAGAGGTGGAAAGCGGGCATAAACGCATCGCTTCCGAAATTACCGCCCTGCAAAGTGAAATCGAAGGTGTCCGCCGCAAGGTATTCGACGAGGTGTTCGGATTCATAGACGAGCGCAATGCCGCACTGAACCGCGGCATACGGGTAGGCAAGGAAGATATACAGGCTGCGGCCTGCGCCATCGACACTTTGCAGGCCACGATCCGGGAGCTGGATGAGGCGGCTTCACCCGACCTCATACAATCGCTCAAGGACACTCTCCGTGAAACGCGCGGGAAGTCCAACGAGGCGGCAGGGCGCAAGACGGCCGTCGATGCCCGGGTCCGTGCCCTGGAGATACAGCGGGAACGGTTCGTGCAGTTCAAGACCTATCTGGCCAACACGAAAATCGAGGCGCTCAGCCGTATCACCAACGAGTTCCTGCAAGACATCGGCAGCGACATCCGTATCCGCTTCGACGGGTATACCGTCCTCAAGAGTGGTAAGGTAAGGGAGAAAATCTCCATCTCACTGCTGCGCGACGGCATGGACTGCGGCTCGTTCGGCAAGTTTTCGGCAGGCGAAGCCGCCCGTGTGAATTTGGCGACCATCCTTGCCATGCAGAAACTCGTGAACAGCAACTGCGACGGGGACAAGGGACTGGATCTGCTCGTGCTGGACGAGATACTCGAGGCGGTCGATGAAGCGGGGCTGGCCTCCATGTTCGAGGCGCTGAACTCGCTCGGCGGTACCGTGCTGGTAGTCTCGCACGGGAATGTGGCTGAAGGCTATCCGCATAAACTGGTAATCGTGAAAGAGAATGGCGAATCGAGACTCGGAGAATAGCGTACTGACCCGGGAGCAGGTACTGGCGCTGGACATCGCCACGCATACCGGATACTTCTCCCTGCATGAGGCCGGGACATGGAACTTCACCGAAAGCAAACGGCGCAACGGCAACAAGATGCACGGCGCTTTCAGGACTACGCTGCTCTCGCTGCTCCGTCGTTACGGCATCCGCCGCGTCGTGGCCGAGGATGTGAGCGTGAACCGCCATTTCTACGACATGCGGCGGCTCTCGGAACTCAGGGGTATCCTGCTCGAAGTGTGCGATGAACTGGATATCCCGGAACCGGAGTTCGTCAACCCGGCTGTCCTCAAGAAATGGGCGACGGGAGACGGACACGCCACCAAGACGCAGATGGTCGCGGCCTGCAAGGACAGATACGGTATTGTCCCGGTGGATGACAATGCGGCGGATGCCTGCCACCTCTTCTACTATTACATCCGCAGGCACAGGCTGTGACAAGCCGACAACGGTTTGGATTTTTTCCGGGCGGCGGTAATGCTGCCGCCCGTTTTTTCAATTGACGCTCACGGTAGCTGACAGATTAGGACATGAGATTCATTATCAACCTTTTCAGTCAGTGGAAACGTGGAAAAGAAAGATGTGTTTATTGCGGTTCTCCAGCCTGAAGACGAATCCGCGAGACAGAGGGCGGAACTTCTCAGAAAATATGTGATGCCGCACAAGAATCTGATATACAGCATTTGTATCAAATATACCTATAACCAGGAGGACATCGAGGACAACTACCTCGAGGCGTTGGCCAACTTCTTCAAGTATATGGACAGTTATGACCCGGCCCGTCCGGTAAAGACCTGGATCTATGCCGTGACCAAACGGCTTGTGGCGGACCTGAACAACCGCAACAGGAACCGCATGCCCCCGGACGACAATATCGACATTTCGGAAATATCCTCTTCGCTGTCGGATGAGGACGAACCGTCGGGAAACAGCATGGGGATGGACAACTACCGCGAGTTCTATAACGATGACATCCTCTGGGCACTGGACCGGCTCAAACCGATTTACCGGGAAGCCCTGCTCTTGCAGCAGGCTGGTTACAAACTCGGGGAAATCATGGAAATCACCTATAACAACGGTACTTTGCAGACCAGGAACGTAGAAACGGTAAAAAGCCGCATCTTCCTAGCCAAGACGCAGCTGCGCAAACTATTGACACGCGATGGAGAGAAAAGAATGGATTGACGGATGCCGGAGGCTCTTTACACGGCTGGTCCGCACCACGGTGTGGGCGGATTTTGTGTTCCCTACCGGCGGCAAGTCGGACAGGCAGCTCGGGATGTGTTTCGACGGCTTGTGCCGGGAGGTCGTCTCCGTCAGTGCGGAACGCCTGTCCGACTTCTGTATCTGCCAGACATATGCCATTTCCGGATATGATACCGCGTATCGCAGGAAATGGAACGTCTCCCATTCATTCGGAAAGAAAGCCATCGGCCGCTATCTCCGCTCGGGAAAGGAACGCCGCTACCGGGAGGACCGGTGGCTGAAGAGTTTCGGGCTGTCACGGCATGATTTGGCGCGGGCAGTGGAAGACCGCCGCAGCCATCCGTTCGGGCGTTTTATTTATCCGGAATACGAGGAGACGACCAAGCGGCGACTGCTCTCCACCGAAGCGGGATATCTCGTCTGTGCGCTCTCCACGCTGATGTGGACGCCTTTCTCCCCGTCATGCTCAAAATGTGCGAAAGCGGAGCCATGCCGCAGAAGGACACAGGCGCGCTATCCGGAACTGTACCGTATCCGCTGTGAGGCGTGGCGGAAAAAGGAGGCGAAGCCATGAGTGCCGTCAATCCGCTCAGTGCCGAGTTCCTGTATGAACTCTATGCCACGGCGCTCAGACAGGAACCGTTGTGTGCTGTCCTAGCCCGGCATATGCGTAAGGAATACCTGCCGGACCGTTCGTTCCAGCAGGTACAGGAGGCGATAGCCGTACACTTCAAGACATACAAGACACCGCCGTCGTATGCCGTGCTGGCACAGACCTTCCATGAGGATTACGACGCCATCGAGCTGATAGACACTTTCCGGGAGTATGACGAGGGACAGAGTGCCGAGGTGATGACCGACATGCTGGAGTCCTACATCAAGGGGGTCCGGTTGCAGTCGGTCTATGCGGAGGTCGGGAAACTGTATAACGAGAACAAACAGGACAAGGCGGAGAAGACTCTTCGGGAATATGCCGAGTGGCTGGCAGGGTTCACGCTGAAGAGTTCCTCGTTCGTCGATGTGGCCGCGACTTTCAAGGAGCGTTTCGAGAGGAACCGCCGGCGCGAGGAGGAAGAGGAACGCTCGGCCGCCCCTCGTGTGTCCCGCTTCTACATCCCGTATCTGGATGCGCTCAATGCCGGACGTAACCTGCGAGGTCAGCTGACCTGTTTCCTGGCCAGCACAGGCGTGGGAAAGTCGCACATCGCCAAATGGATCGGTGTCAGGGCGGACATCGATGACGGGCTGCATGTGCTGCATTTCCAGCTGGAAGGTTCGGAAGAAGAGGCGTTGAACGCCTATTCCGGCGGACTGATTTCCAGGAACGCCTACTATTACGAGCGGGGAAAGATTTCGGATACGGAGATGAGACATCTGGAAAAACTGGTCGCCTCGTATGCCGGAAGCATCACGGTGCGCAGTTACCCGCGTTTCAATGCCCAGGTCTCGACACTCGACATCAAGAACGGCATTTCGGAATACAGGAAGCTCAAAGGATATAATCCGGACATCGTGATTGTGGATTCGATGGACTTGCTGACGGATGCCAACCGCCGTTCATGGGGAGCCGACCATGAACGGGCGAAGCGTATCGCGGTGGCTAATGACCTGAAGGACCTGGCGGCGGACGAAAAGGTATGGATGGTGGTGACTTACCAGTCTACCATCGAAGACCGGGAGTGGCTGAATGACGAGCGGAACGTGCTGACCGAGTACAACTGTTCGGAGGCCAAAGGTCTGGCCCGCCCGTGCACGCACCTTGTTTCGCTCAACCAGTCATCGGCTGAAAGAAAGGAGAACGTTATGCGCCTGCACGTGGCCAAAAGCCGGTTCTTCAAGAAAGGAGACACTATCAGGATTGCCACCGACTACGACAATGAGGTGTTCTATGACGGGCAGAGGACACTGAATCTGAACAGGGAATAAAAAGCCATCGATCCGGATGCGGCGTGTCGGTGGCTTTTTGACTTGTAACGACTGGAATGTTGAGAATATATGGCAGCTTACATGCGTAAAACCAATTCCGGACAGATACGATTTTTATTGTATGCCCTTTGTATTCCGCCATATCGTCCGTTCCCCATGTTATCAACAGCAGGTTTTCACATTTCAATTCCTCTGCCGCCTCCAAGACTTTCAGTTTCCGCTCACGGGTCTTGGCGTTCGAGATATCATACGACCTTTGTTCGAGGAAAGTTCGAATGACCTCGCAAATACAAATCCGTTATTTGTAGTAATTGGAAAACGATACTTTTCATTCAGTATGTTTATTGTACTGCACAAAAAATACGCTTTTTTTATGTAGAGAGTGATCATTTTAGAAAAGTACATCTCTACACCTGATAATCAGCCAATGCTGATTATCAATCTCCTTATTTATATATTGTTTTATCGATTAGACAAAAGCAGTCATTTTTTGTCCAGCCGGGAAGACAATTTCTCTTTTCCTTTGGGTGGAAAGACCTTCCATGATTCTGCCGGTCTATTTTTATTGGGCTAATCCGGATTCTTTTTCCAAACATTTCAAACCAACCTGTAGCGGTCACGACTATACCTTAATATGGAACTGTCGGTACAGGAATATCAATATCTGGTTTCGGAGATAACCCGCGAGACGGGTGCCAAACGGGACGGGAGCGGTAAGAACCTTATCGTTCCGCGCTGCCCGTTCTGCGGAAAGTCGGGCGGTAAGTTCGGTATCTACATCGGCAAGGCGACTGCCCACCGCCGGCCTTTCATGGCCCACTGCTTCTCCTGCGGGGCATCCACCCGTACATTGGAGCAACTTCTGGCGGCTATCGGTCGCATGGACCTGATGGTTTTGCAGACAGCTGACATTGCCGCACCGTTGAACCTGCACCTGCTGGAGAAGGACGAGGCGGAAGAAATAGACGACGAACTGGTGCCGGTCGAATTGCCGGACTTTTACAAGCGCACTTTCCGGCATCCGTATTTGCAGCGGCGCGGCTTCTGTTTCGACGATTACGAGTATTTCCCGGTCGGGATAACCGGCAGGCTCAATCCGCGCTACGCGGACTATGTCGTCTTTCCGGTCATCGATGACTGTACGGTTGTCGGCTATGTCTCCCGCCATACCTGGCCGAAAGAGGATATAGACGCCCACAACCGCAAGACCAGACATAGCGGCGGGTACAAGATCCTGCGTTACCGGAACTCCACGGAAAACGACTTTTCCAGACTCCTTTATAACTACGATGCCGTCCGTATGGATGAAACCGATACGGTCATCCTCGCGGAAGGTATTTTCGATGTCATCGCCCTGACCCGCAGACTCGAACTCTATGACAATTCCCATGTCGCAGCCGTGGCCACTTTCGGAAAGAAAATATCCGATGTACAGATCTACAAGCTGCAATCGAAAGGCGTCAGAACCGTAGTCATCGGTTACGATGGTGATGCCGTCGAGTCGGTAAAGCGGACGGCTGAACGGCTGAAACCCTATTTCGAGGTTTTCATCGCGGACATTGCTGATGCCGCCAAAGACTGGGACGAACTCACGGAAGCGGAAATCTACGGGATTTTCGCCTGCCGCCTGCTGTCCGTCCTTGAATACAAACTCAAAAAAGTACAGGAAAGATGATACAGGAACTTTTCTCATGGCTCGATGCACAACGGATAACCTATATCCCGGTCGATACGGAAGTGGTGGATATTCCCGGCTTCGGGCGGCTTTTCACGGCCGACCTGTCGGGAGTGGAATCCATCTTCCGCGGCGACGGGGACAAGCTCGTGTTCAACCTGATGGAAAGTCCGGATGTGCTGATGGAAGAAGGAATCTTCCATGTGGCCTTCCCGTTCGGCAGGAACTGGTACTACTATGACCTGCGGGAAGAATTCCGTTTCAACCTGCTGAAATATATCGGCCGGCCCAAGCCTCCGGTACATGATGTACCTTTCGTGAACCTCGGCATCCATACCTCCTACGAGCTGCTGAACGCCTGCTGCTCGCCGGAAGATTTGTGCCGCAAGGCGAAATGGCTCGGGCATACGGCTGTCGGCATCTGCGACCGCAATACAATGGCCGCCACGCTGAACCTTCAGAAGGAGTGCGCCAATACCGGGCTGAAACATATATTCGGCTACTCGCTGACAATGATGCACGAAGAAGAACGTGTCGGGCTGAAGATTTATGCCTTGGATAACGAGGGGCTGCATAATCTGCTGCGCATCCAACGGGCCGTCATGGTCGATTCGGAAGACAACACCCTCCGCTATGAACAGCTGCTGATGTATGCCGCAGGTTGTGTGGTGGTTTTCGCCATCCGTTCCGTCTACTGGATGGCCGGACACCCCAAACAGGTGAAGCGTATCCGGAAAGGTGCCGAAGCGGTCTATTACCAGGTCGACGCCAACGAATACAAGGCGGACCGCATCGACAGGGAGCAACTAGAAGCCCTGAAATATTATTTCGGCAACTGTTATGATGCCGACACGGATTCATTTACAGTAGAACCAGTCCTGATTCCGGACTGCTACTACATGGACAAGGACGATGCAGGGTACAGAATCGTGGTGAACAAGATTGCCACGGGAGCCGCCCATGAACAGAGCGATGACCAGTATTTCAAGACAGCGGATGAATTGTATGACACGCTCCGTCCTCTGTTCTCCGGGCAATGGGACTTCGATTCCCTGTTTAGGCGCATGTGCCGTCCCACGGTGGAGATTGCCGGACGTGCGGACGCCTCATTCGAGACCGGGCGAATGTTCATGCCGGAATACCGTATGCGACCGGAAGAGCGGGAACGGTATGGTGACCGCCGTACGATGTTCCTCCGACTGCTTGACGACGGGCTGGACCGGAAAGTGCCGGAACCGGAGCGGGAACGCTATCGGGAACGGCTGGACGAGGAAGTCTATATCATTGAATCGACCGACAATGTGGACTATTTCCTGGTGCAGTGGGATATGGTGCGGGAGGCGCACCGGAGAGGCATCGCAACTGGTATAGGTCGCGGTTCCGCCGGGGGCTCGCTGGTTTCCTACTTGCTTGGCATAACCTCCATCGACCCGCTGAAATACGACCTTATCTTCTCGCGCTTCCTCGTGCCGGAACGCTGCGGGCTCAGCTGGAAAGACGAACTGACGGTGCTTGCCCCGGACATCACACTCGGCAAGGGCGAACGCTATGTGGAGATGGAATCTGAAGGCAAGACTTACCGTCTGTGCACGGATGCCCGGATGCGGGTAATCCGTAACGGAGAAGAGCGGACGATATACGCAGATGAATTGATGTGTGGCGACGAAATCCTTTTTGACCGCCGAGATTGCTTGTGGAACCTAAAGGAACTCGAAACCCATGAATCCGACCTACGAACACCACCGTCCCTATGACGGTTGCGACCTTTACCGGGGCGATGCACTCGATGTGCTGCCCCTGCTGGCTGAAGAAGGCATCACTGCCGACATGGTATTGTCAGACCCTCCATACGGTACGACACATTGTCGATGGGACGCCGTGATAGACATCCCCGGGATGTGGAATGCTGTACAGGGCATATCCAGACCTGACACTCCCGTACTGCTGTTCTGCCAGCATCCTTTTACGAGCCTGCTGGGCAGCTCCAATCTCCGCAGGCTGCGGTATGCCTGGGTATGGGAGAAGACGCAGGCGACAGGCTTCCTAAACGCCAGGCGTATGCCGATGAAGGCGCACGAGGACATTCTGGTCTTTTACGACAGGTTGCCGAAGTATCATCCGATCAAGACGGACGGGCACAAGCGCAAGGTCGTGATGGCCGAACATCAGCGGAAATGCGATGCCGGCGAGATATACCGGAAGCACGATAATTTCCGGGATTACATATCCACGGAACGCTATCCGCGCAGTGTGCTGAAATTCAAGACGGACAAGCAGCTCTCCTGCCTGCACGCGACACAGAAACCTGTCGCCCTGCTGGAATACCTGATACGCACCTACACCGACGAAGGAGACATCGTCCTCGACTTTGCGATGGGCAGCGGCAGTACAGCCGTGGCCTGCCGGAATACGGGACGCCGGTTCATCGGCGTGGAGATAGACCTGGGAATTTTTCAGACAGCACTAAACCGTATAACCCATGGCTGACACCCGGGAAATCTGGGTGGATATCAAGAACTATGAAGGAAAGTACAAGATCAGCAACCTCGGGCGTGTCAAGAGTCTGGAACGGCAAGTTTCGCATGACGGTATCACCTGGACACAACCCGAACGTATCATGTGTCATTGGTGTGGGACGACTTCGCTCTATGACTGTGTCCGACTCTACAAGGGCGGTGTCGGAAAGAAGTTCTCCGTGCACCGTCTGGTGGCACAGCACTTCCTGCCCGACTGGAATCCGGGACTGGAGGTGAACCATATCGACGGGAACCGCGACAACAACCGTGCGGATAACCTGGAAATGTGTACGCACCAGCGGAATATGGAACATGCCATAGCGGGTGGCCTCAAACGGGATTACGGCGAGAAAAGCGTGAACGCCAAACTGACCAACGGGCAGGCGGAAGAGATACGGGTGAGGTATTCCTCCGGCCAGGCTTCCCAGAACAGCCTGGCAAAACAGTACGGTGTCAGCCGCCAGACGGTAAGCGCGATAATACGATACAAGAAATATATCAGATGAAAGTAACACATATAAGAATCAGGAAAGCAGACGGACCGCTGACGGTCATGGATGCCTTTGTGGACAAAGGACTGACAGAAGGCGGCCACGCTTCGCTGCCGGACATAGATGTCGACTATGCCTCCGACCGGCGGCAGGAGATCAAGGATTACCTGGAAGAACGGTACAACGCGGACGGCCGCCAGCGTGTCTTTTCCGCCGGCACCTTTACCACGATGAAACTGAAAGCCGCCTTGAAGGACGTGGCACGCGTACACCGCGTGCCTCACTCCATCGTGAACTATATTACCGCCATGATAGATGACGGCACGGACTGGACAGGACTGTTCAGACAGGCTGCCTTCAACAGAAAACTTCGGGACTTTATCCAGACCTATCCGCTGGTCATCGAGGACGTGCAAGGATTGCTCGGACAGCCCAAAGCGGCCTCCATACACGCCTCGGCCATCGTTGTCACACCGGACACGCGGGACGGCAGGCCCGCCGAATGCTTCGATTTCCTGCCGGTCCGTAAGATGGACGGGGCACTGGTATCGGAGTTCGACGGCTATTCGGTCGATGAGATCGGATTGTTGAAGGAGGATGTGCTGGCGACAAAGGAACTTGCCAAACTGAGTGCCGTCATCGCGTTGGTCAACCGGAATTTCGGGCAGGAACTTACTATCGGGCGTATTACGCAGGATATGCTGGAAGACGGGAAGACCTACCGACTGCTCTCGGACGGCAACACGCAGAATGTGTTCCAGTTCTCTTCGCCGGGCATTACCCGGTTTATCCAGGATGTACAGCCGGAGTGTATCGAGGACCTGATCGCCATCAATGCCCTGTACCGTCCCGCCACACTCGACATCGGTGCCACCGATGATTATGTCCGTTTCAGGCGTGGCGAAGTGGCCCCGGTCTATAACTACGGCTGTTATGAAGCAACGAAGAACACTTTCGGAATCATGGTCTACCAGGAGCAGTTCATGTCCGTTGCTCATACGCTCGGGGGATTCGACCTCGGGAAGACCGACTATCTGCGCAAGGCCATAGGAAAGAAGAAAGCCGACCTGATGGCCACGCTGAAGGCGGATTTCATTGCCGGAGCCGTCGGGAACGGATGCCCGGACTATGAGGCGGAGGAAATCTGGCACAAGATAGAGGTAGCCGGGAAATATTCGTTCAACCGTTCCCATGCCGCGGCATACGCCCTTACAGCCTATTGCGGGGCATGGCTCAAGGCCAATTACCCCTCGGCATTCTACACGGTGGCATTGCAATGGGCGGACGACAAGGAGATTCCTTCGTTGATGGCGGAGATGGAACGCTGCTCGTCGGCCAAGATCGTGCCGCCGGACATCAACCGCTCCGGGACGGAGTTCTTCACCGACTATGCCACCGATGAAATCTTCTGGTCGCTTACCCGTATCAAACAGGTCGGTGTCAAGACAGTGGAATACATCGTCACGGAACGCGACCGGGGCGGGGCATATACCGGTATCGAGAACTTCATCCACCGCATATTCCGTTACAAACTCAAGAAATACAGTTACTGGGACGACCCCGACAACGCGGAAGAGGCCGTGAAAGTCCCCGTGAACGCCCGGCATGTCAAGCACATGATCCTTGCCGGATGCTTCGACCGTATCGAAAAAGTCGGGGCGGTTACCGAACGCTGCGCGCTGCTCGAACGCGCAGCACGGGAACTGGGATTCTCCCTTTCTGAAAAAGACTTCCCGCAGGACATGCGCGGGCGGCATTTCTTCTGGTCGCAGCAGCAGATTGCCGTGTCGGGCATAGGCAGCATCGATTATCGCCGCATCTTCAACAATTCGGAAGCCCGCAGGCAGGTCAAGGGAAAAGCCTCTTACCTGACCCTGGACGAGGTGGCACGGGACGAGAACGACGGCAGGCGTGCGACTGTCTGCGCCACGGTGGTGGATGTAACCGAACATACCTACAAGGACAGGGAGACGGGAAGCCGGAAGCGTTTCGCCAAGCTGACACTCTCCCAGAACAACCGTCTGGCGGAATGTGTATGCTGGAACGACTATTACATGGAACACCACACCGTGATCCAGTCGCTCAAAGACCGGGTGGTCATCCTCACTGCCGTCATCCGTTACAGCGACTACAACGGATGCAATACATTACAGACCTATAGGAACTCATTGTTATTCATTCAATCCTGAAAAGATATGGCACCCAAGACAGAACAGAAGATATATGTAGGCATCGGGCTGGACTTCGAGACCGGAGGGCTGGACTGCCGTGAATGCGCCTGTACACAGATCGCCCTGCAAGCCGTCCGTTTCGACACATGGCAGGTATTCGACCGCTATCAGGCGTATATCGCCCCCTACGGGAAACAGGACGCGGGGCTTCCCCGACGCAAGGTGTTGCGTACCCGCCATGAACAGGCGAAAGAACCGGAATATGTCCCGATGAAGTACGAACAGACGGCATTGGACTATTCCGCCATTACCATGGAGATGCTGCGCACACAGGGTGTGGACATGAAGAAAGTCGCCGGAGAAGTCATCGCCTTCGCCAAACGCAGCACCCTCTCGAAGGGCTATCAGTGCAAGCCCGTGCTGGTCGGACAGAACATCGCTTTCGATATCGGATTCCTGCAACAGCTGATGAACTATGCCGGACTGGCCGCCGAGTTTGAAAAGACCTTTTCCGGTACCAAGGACTATTACGGCAACTTCCAGCCGCACTACATCGACACGCTTGTCATGGGACGGTTGGCTTTTGCCGCTGATCCGGAGGTTACTTCGTATAAACTGGAACTGGTAGCCTCAAAATTGGGGGTGGAACTGGACGATGCCCACGATGCGGCTGCGGATGTGACGGCCACGCTTGACATCCTGGGGGTCTATACCTCCCGTCTGCGCCAGACGGAAGGGGCGGCAATCGCTACACAGAAGAAAGAGAAAACCCGTAAATATTTCAAGATATGAGTATGGACACGAATAAGGAAGCCCAAGGCATTGACCGGGAACAGATTCCCGAGACCATTACATTCCGTACGGCGGACCGGATGACCTACGGGGCGCTGGGCTATGACGGGAACGAACTGATGGCGTTCATATCGGGCTACGACCTGGAAATCAAGTTCAACCTGCGGCTCATCAACTCGCTAGCGGATGCGGAGGCGTGTGCCGATGCGTTGGCCCAGGTATTCTATGACGCATTAATGGAGCAGTTGCTCAATGAAAAGGCGGATTTTGTAAAACCTCCGGGATACAAACCCGCTACTCTTTCAGAAAAGGAAGGAAGAACCGATGTCAGACAAGATAACGAACACGCAGGATAGGCCGGAAGAGAAACCGCTCACGGAGCAGGAGCTGCAATTCTGCAACCTCTATGTGAACGGCGGGCTGGAATATGCCGGACGGCCGAAAAAATGCTTTGTGGAGGTATTCGGTGAGGATACGGTGAAGAACCCGTATGCTTCGGCCAATTACCTGATGAACAAACCGCATGTGCTGGCACATATCAAGGCATTGCTCTCCTCGGAACGGTTCGAGATGGAGACGATGGCTGTAAAGCTGCAGGTGACCGAGACTCTCAAGGCAATCATGGACGAGACGGCCACTTCGGACTATACAGACCGTTTCGGTGTGCCGCTCTCTCCGGCACCGCTCAGGGCCGTGTCGGTCAATGCCGCCAAGGCGCTGATGGATATCTTCCCCATCAGGCACAAGGAGGAGAACCGCCTGCGTATCGAAGGCAGCGACGGCAATGTTATCTTCAATGTAATCGTACCCCAAAATCCTGTAAAAGATGGCGAAGCGGAAACGTAAAATCACTAAGGAAGAAATCGCCTGGTGGGTCTATCTGGCGATGATGATCGCGCTTGTCATCTATGGGTTCCGGGATAGTGCGGCAGCCGAGACTCTGCTGAGGGCTATCAGGGACGCATTCTCACTTTTAATGGAATAAGATATGGAACAACTCAAAGAATTTGTAATGAAGTACTTCAAGATCATTGTCGTGGTACTCTCGTTCTCGCTGACACTGTACATACAGCATGTCAACAACACCGCCCAAATTGCAGAACTGGAAACCAAATGTATCGGTTTGGAAGTGGAAATCAAGAACCAGTATGACCGTATCAACGCCATGAAGCTGGACAAGTCCGTGTTCGAGGCAACCATGATGCAGCTCAACACGGTACAGAATGACCTGCACGAAATCCGTGCCGATATCCGTGAACTTCTCAAATGTCAGGGAACGCACAAGTAAAAACATCATGGAAAGACCAGTTATGAAAAAGAATGCATACGTTACCATCATCGCTTCGCCTGAACTCTCCGAAATGAGGTTGGACGAACTGGTCGGTCGCCGTGGACTGGTCGTTGAAGACCTCCCGCAGAACCGAAAAAAGAACCGGGGCGGCCTTGTATTGTTGGAAGAAATCTATATGGATGAATTTCTGTGGTTCATCCCCGAAGAATCAGTATCATATGAGTAGATTAAACAGAATACTTCTGGCAACGGTGTTGCTGCTCTGTAGCATCCTCTGGCTGCAGCACCGGCGGACAATACGCCTCACGGAAGAACGCGACCGATTCCGCATGAACAGCACCGCACTGCTTTCCGATGTGAAGCGGATGCAGATCGATTCAGCGACGATGGTCCTCGATGCCAAGGCATTGCGGCTGACTATAGATGAGTATAAAGAGTTCCGTGCCAAGGATGCCGAGACCATCGAAAGGCTAGGCGTGAAAATCAGGAACCTCGAAGTGGCTGCACGGCATGAAGTCGAAGTGAAAGCCCCGATAGATGCCGCCATCCGTGACACGCTCATTATCCGTGATACCGTTCCACTGCTGCGGCAGAAGGTGGAGATGGTTACACCGTATATCCAACTTACCGGGTTGATCGAGAACAAACGGCTCAAAGGCGACATCAAAGTTCCGGTAACCCTCAATCAGGCGGTTTGGGTAGAATACAAGGGATGGTGGTTCTGGAAGCGTGTAAAGGCTATCCATCAGTCCATTTCCAGTGACAACCCGTATGTGGAAATCAGGTATTCGGAATATATACGCATACAGTGAAAGAACATGTGTCTTTTATATGTGAAAAGTTCCTGTGACGCCGGTGCGCCAAGGGACTTTTTGCTTTTAGATGTGTTAAAGGCAGATGAATATTCATGCAATGGTTTCCCCGGGATTAGTTTTCAGGTGAAAAATTAAATAACAGATATATTCATGGCAACAATAAAAGTTAAATTCCGTGCCTCTTCCGTCGAGATGAAGGAAGGCTCGCTCTACTATCAAGTGATTCACAACCGTCTGGCAAGACAAGTACATACCGGCTACAAGCTTTTTCCCTCGGAATGGGATGCCGGCATTTCCGAGATCGTGATGGATTCCGGCACGGAAGGGGGGGCGCAGGAATTACCTGCTCTCCGTGAAGACTGCCCTAGCAGAAAACTTGTCCCGTTTGAGAAGCATCATCGCACAGCAGGGATGTTTTTAGAAAGCCTTTCAAGCTCCCGTCCGTGTTTCGAAACGATAAATATCTATGTATCTGACGCATGTATTGTCTCGTTCATCCATAAACCCAAATCGGTTTCCCTTGCGGCATTTTCAAGTCTCTCAAGTAAGACTATTGTTGTCTGTTTTCTTCACTTCTATTCCCTTTCTTGTCGATGTAATACCATTCGTCGCTTTTCCAATAGTGGTATTCTCCGTCCGAACCCGGCACTTCTTTCATTTCTCCCTTGTCGGTTACTTTTGCCTTGCCGTTCTCGAATGGGAAGCCGAAGGCGAAGCGGGGCTTGATGACCGTCCTGCCGCTTTCGTCCGCGTACCCGATACGCCCTCGCTTGTCCACGATACGGTACAATCCCTCGCTGACATAATCGTTGCCATTGTCACATTGAAACACGCCGTAGTGTTTCATGGAACTGCAACCGCATAATAACATTATCACAATTATCGTTGGAATTTTGCTCATTGTCTAAATTTTAAAATATCAGAACCATAAACTATTACCATTCTTCCCGCTCATTGATACACAAAGAAAAGCCAATAGGCTATGCCCAAATTAATCAGAAACAGACCAAGCGGCAATAGTAACTGAAGCCAGAAATAGTTTTTATCCTTTCTTTCAGGATAAAGGCGGTAATAGGCACGCTCCCGCGCTTTGGTAAAGTACTTCTTTTCAATCTTTGAATACACCTCTACTGCTGCCCAGACCAAGCCGACAGACAAAGCTGACGGCAGCCACAACGGTATTACCCAGTATAGGAATCTTATTATAAGAAGCGAAGGGACAACAGCGAAAACCCACAAGAAGATAGCATCCAACGGCATAGACCACCTGTTGTGGATGCGTCGTATGCGACCCGCATAATACAGGTGGTCTATTATGCTGAACTTATATTTCCGTTTGAAAGCCATAGCTGATTTCCATTTTTACAAAAATACTGTTTTTACGGCAGACAAAGAGCATCCGGCACATTGTTTTTCGGCATAACGTGGTGATTGAGTGGACGAAAAACATTATTTTTGCGTTCGGAATCACGATTATCGGCTATGGCGAGTAGATTTCTGCAAGTATTATTGTCGGCAACTGTAGTGGCTTTCATTGCCGTAGGGTGTGGCAACAGAGGTTTCAATCCTCCGTCTGACGAGGATATGATTCATAATTTCTATGCCCATGAAGATGCGTTTAATGAAATAACCGAAATTCTGTTGAATTGCCCGTATGGCGACATTTACCCTCCGTTCTATCCAATCGGGAGCGCAACGGATTCATTGTGTTTGTCAAGTCTTGGCAATGAAAAATGCACGCGTCTTGATTCCCTGCTTGCATCGGTGGGTGGTAGGAGATTGTATTTCAAAAGCCGGCATACTTTGTGGCAGATTGAACATGGCGATTTTAGCTCAATTCCTCCCATTGAGGAACTGCCCGACACCATTGTTCCAAGCATCTCTATCATTTACTATTCTGCCGGTTGGTCTGTCGGGCCGAGTGTGGACAAGCAGTATGCTTACAGGTTCGCGGAGGACTCAACCTATGCGGTCAATTGGGAACTGAACGACCTGATTGAGCTTGTTAGGAATGATCCGGATGCACCGGGCGGTATGGCATCAAGACACATTGAGGGCGATTGGTATATTGAATTATGGTATGACAAATGATAATTATGCAATGAAAGTTACCGATATATACGAAGCTATGAACAGCAAGGCGGAAGCGTTTTTCGAGTGGTTGCAGGCTCACCCTAAATACGGGTTGCTGTTTGGTGTCGGGTTGCTTGCCCTATGGCTTGCAGGGTTGCTGTTCCGTTGGAAATGGGCATGTGAGTGGCAGTTTCATGGAAAGCTATGGTTCTTTGATGATTGCAAACCCGAAACACGCCGACGGATTAAGATAGTGCTGGTCAGCGTTCTGATTATCCTCATATTGGTCGATTTCTTTGTATGGAGGTGAGAGCATGGATAAGGACAATCGCAAATACCGGTTCTGCTTCATCGACTATATGTGGTATGTAGCCGAAAAATGGAGCGAGCGAGAGCATAACAATCTCAATGGGAGAATGTTGCTTTTCCTATGCTGGCTGTTTGCCATAACCATACCGCTTGGAATACCGCTACTATTTCGCCTTTTCAGTTGGATAATTGCTTTTGCCATAGTAATGATTCTTTGCTTTCTTCCCGACTTATTTTGCCAGCTCCGTTACACAGCCGGGCGGCGTGAAGCGCTCCGTAAATATTACGGAAAGATGAAACACTCCGGCAGGAAGCTCGCCAAAATAGTCCTTATCGTCATCGCCCTGACCGTAGCGAATTTCCCACTAATGTTTCACTTCGGATTTATACATTGGGCATGACAATGCCTGCCACTACCGCCACTGCAATGACAACGGCATAGTACACCTCTATCGCCTTTTTCCAATATAGAGGACGCAAATCAAGTTCTTCTCGGATTTCCATTCTCCAATCAGAAGGTTTGAACTGAAATCCGGAGATGCACCATGCTGCGACAACCGCCCATCCGATCAATATGCCGGTAACTATTTTCTGACCGTTATTCGGGTCGTCTTTTAGCGTAAGTAATGCCACCAAAATTAATGAGAGATAGGGAAGTCCAATTATCCCACCAGCCCGACGCTCCACCCAATCATGCCCCCCTTTCCTTCGCAGCATATCGTAGGCAAGGATGTATGCGGTTTTATGTATCATCGCAATCAAGCGAAATAAATGAGGTCTTCCTGTTTCTGCTCTTTTCATACTTTTGTAGGTTTTAAAATTCCGTATCTTCCGTCCATTCCAGAGAGTCCACCGGACAAAGCCCGGTGTTTCTCACCTCGTACCACCCGGTCAGCAGTACCCTTATGCTGTCCGGCGTATATCCCTTGACCCATGTACATTCGACAAACTTCTGGCTGCCGTCTTGGATTTCATCAAAGGTGGCATGGTTCAATAGCCCTACACGGAACTCTCCTCCCATATCTTCCTCCCTTACCTGCATGACATAGACCGGTTGCCCGTATCGGGATGTGCGACCGTCCTGATTAATCAGATATTGCAAGGCTTCGCTGGGTACTTCCTGACGGGCTCCTACCGTGATATGCAGCGCAAGGTAATCCCTCCACCTTTGCGGAACTTCCGTCCGTGTGTTCTCCACCGGCTCCGCCTTGCGCCCGTCTATCCGCATCAGTGTGCTTGGCAACAGGTACATTTCGGCAATCATCAGAAAGCCGAGGGAGAACAGGAAGAAGTAACATCTGAAGGGGCTGAACCTGCGTCCCTCATAGTGCTGCATGACCGCTTCCCTTCGTGAAAACGGGTATATCCGACCATTCGATAGATAGTGGAGAATTGCGACGATTCCGGCTATCATGGCGACTGTAAACCACTCAAATACCGTGGAGTCGAAAAGGAAATGAGCGGTTGTAAGGAAGATCGGCTCATAGATAAATATCATGATGCAAAGCATCAGCATGGACTCCCCGTCGGGGCGTCTTGGCTCGCCCTTGTAATGCCTCTGTGCCATTTCTCCCAACCAGAACAGGTAGTCGAAGAAATAATAGCGCCGTTGTCGTTCTTGCTCCTTATAGTCCCGTTTCTTCATTCTAAATATAATATTTGGTGGCTAACCGACCTTTAGGGGAGGTTACGCCGTTTGCTATCTACCGTTGTTTGATTTCTTTCGTTTAATATGTCTTTGATTAATTCCGGTACAGAAACAAAACGTACCGAAAGACGGAAACAGGATTTATTTCGGTACGCTTCCCCGATCGGTACAAAAAACACGCAAAAAACGAAAATACTACTTTTAGTCTTTTAGTATATTAGTATTTTGACTATATTTGCGGACATGACAACCATTTAAAAAACTGAATTTATGAGCAAAGCAAAAGTAATCTCCGTATTGAATCACAAGGGGGGAGTAGGAAAGACCACAACCACGATCAACCTGGGCGGTGCGTTACGTCAAAAAGGGTACAAGGTTCTTTTGATCGACCTTGACGGGCAGGCCAACCTGACCGAATCGCTGGGCTTCTCTGCGGAGCTTCCCCAAACGATCTACGGTGCGATGAAAGGCGAATACGACCTGCCGATCTACGAGCATAAGGACGGCCTTAGCGTCGTTCCCTCCTGCCTGGATCTCTCGGCCGTTGAAACGGAGTTAATCAACGAGGCCGGACGGGAGCTTATCTTAGCCCACCTTATCAAGGGCCAAAAGGAGAAATTCGATTATATCCTGATCGACTGTCCCCCCTCGCTGTCGCTGCTCACGCTTAACGCACTGACGGCCTCGGATCGGTTGATTATCCCGGTTCAGGCTCAATTCCTGGCAATGCGTGGAATGGCCAAACTTATGCAGGTCGTCCACAAGGTGCAGCAACGTTTGAACTCGGATCTTTCGATAGCCGGGGTTCTGATAACCCAGTACGACGGAAGAAAGAACCTGAACAAGAGCGTTTCGGAACTGGTACAGGAAACATTCCAGGGCAAAGTGTTCAGCACCCATATACGCAACGCCATTACGCTGGCCGAAGCCCCGACACAAGGGCAGGATATTTTTCACTATGCCCCAAAATCTGCCGGGGCAGAGGACTACGAGAAGGTATGTAACGAACTGCTAACAGAAATAAAGTAACCATATGGCAAAGAAGAACGATTTAAAAAACAGTATGTCGGCCGGGCTGACCGGGGGATTAGACAGCCTGATCCAATCCACGGCCGGGCAAAAAGAGGCTCAAAAGCCGAAGAAAGCGAAAACCGTGCATTGTAATTTTGTCATGGACGAAACCTATCACCAGAACTTAAAGCTGATCGCGATCCGCAAAGGCGATTCGCTAAAATCGGTATTGCAAGAGGCTATATCTGACTACTTGGATAAAAACAGTTCCCTGCTATAACAGCGTATCGGGAATATACAGGGCAAACACTCCACAAAAGAAATTCTCCAGGAAAAAGGTACGCAAAAAGCACCCCTACACATCAAAAAGTATATTGAAAATGCGATTCCCTATAAAAAACCCGTTGGCAGGGTTAATCTTGCGTATGTTTAACCTGCCAACGGGTACGATATTAATAAACGTTTGGATTAAGGTTGGACGTTTACGTCTTTATCTGCATCAACCCAGCCTGTTGTCTCTGCATCAAACTGGATCGGATTCAACACAGCCTCTCCCTGATCATCATAACCACCACCGAAAATCAACGTGTAGATATGACGCTTGCCCTGTTCCCATGTATCTCCGAACGGAACATAAATTGTTTTGTATTCGCTTGCTGAACCCAACAGATAAGCTCCGGACTGCCGGATTTTGCAGGCGATCTCCAGATAACATTGCTTCGCATTATCGGCCTCCAACTTGCTTTTGGTGGCTGTTTCGGAAACTTTCCAAGCAGTCAGCTCCTGTGGTATATTCAGCATAGGAGTATTTGTGGTAATATCGGTAGCTTCGGTATTGCTATTGACCGTGATGTTTGCGTTTTTCACTACGGTAAATGCGTGTGGAAATGCTAAATCAGACGAACTCCAACTTCCCGTTCCATCGGCTGCCGCAGGCAATGTGAAGGCGCCGGCAAATTTGAAATTATGAATCTTGATCACGTCGATGTCCACCTGCATGTTATCGTATTGGGTCTTTGCTTTGAATACGACCTGTGACAGAATATGTTTGAAATTAAATTTCACTATTCCGTTGTTCATGTCTTTTGTCTGGCCTTTGGCCATGGCATACATCACGTCGTAGTTTGCATGAGTAGTACCGCTTCCATACTCATCCATGCAGGTATAACTTATCTTTTGGACATCCTTGGTGGCTTCCCAACTATAAAACACTATCATGTCTTCACTAACCGTTCCGGGATTGAACGCGTAAAAGTCCAAAGCCTCGGTAGGCCAATAACGAAGGTCGTTCGCATCGTCATAATCCCACTTACCATTTTTGTACACGATCTTCACTCCGTCATGTCCAAAATCCGTGTCTACCTTTCCCATGAAGGCAGTACCATCCGTCGTAAAAGCGAACACGTCGAAATCGGTGCTCGTCAAGTTGTCGGGGGTAGTAGGGATAGCCCTCGTTTCCGCCGCATTACTTAACACGTTAAAACCAATCGCATTCCGTGAGGAGGTTTCCACATTCGCAATCTCCTCGTCTGAGCAACCCATGAGTAGAGCTCCAAAGATTGCCCAAAGCATTACTGTACTTTTTTTCATAAATAAAAACAATTTAAATTGATACATATAATTAACAAACTCGTATTACAACACTATATCCATATTCACATCATCCCAATCATCAACGTCCACATCAAATCCCGCACCGTCACTTCCCGGCTCGGATGGTACCTCATAATCAAAATTCAACACCAGATGCACATCACCGACATGCCCCGCTACCGGGACATCATGCACTTGGTCGCTCACGTCCTGTTCCAATACAGACATGCTGCCGGAACGGTTCTTGAGATACAGCCGGAAAACATTGGGCTCTCCTTCAAGTGCGGAATGTCCAAACGTATAGAATCCGCCTATAATCTGATTCCGTGAAACCATTCCATCAAAGAGCAGGCTCTCCGAAAGACCGGCGGGCAAACTGTCGCCGGACATGTTAAGCGAGCCGGACATGCCGGAAAGAACAGCCCGCAAATCCGCCACCCTATCCAGTCCCCGAAGACCGTTCACCTCATACGTGTAGTGACATACCATGTTTACGGGAGTTAGCCGTACTATCTCCGCGCTTCCTCCCGGAATGTCCTTGAGGATAACTCTGTCTATATGGTCGCCACACAGCCAGGGTGGGGTGACAGCCATTGTCCGGTTATCCGGCGACTGAACATCACGCGTATCGGCAGTAAAAAGCGTGTAACTGCCGTTTTCTTTCCAAACCATCCCGTCGGTATCGTAGTTGAAGCAAATTACCCGGTAATCATTCTCGGGGAGCTCCACTTCCCCATCCTCTCCTCCGGGGAAATCAAATATCCACGTGTTGCTTTCATCGTCGGTCGGATAAAATACGACCCTCATGCCTTCAGGCTTGTCATGATTGGAAATCTTGGTCCAGTCGAATACTACCCGCACCTTGGCAAAGTGCGGATGATCGTAACATAAATCCTTATGCTCACAAGCCGTCAGTCCTATCCATAAAAATATGAACACCAGACAAAAGCGTATCCGTATCACTGCCTGCCTCCTTTCTTCTCGTTGTAGTTGCCACGGCCGATCAACCACACCAAAGAGATACCCGCCTTGGTCGGGCCGAACCAGCGGCGTTTTTTAGTGGTCTACCATACATAGTGACCGTCCAAAGGGATGTACTCCTTGTACGATCCTCCAAGGTAGCCGATTCCCAACGTGAAATCCACATTGAACCGATGTCCCACAGGTAACGAGTAGCCGTAAGCCACGCCTCCCCCGTAACTCCATTTATCCCCCAAGTAACCTTTCCCACCCAATTCGAAATCATAGGTGACGATCTGCCCGTACAATCCGACATGATGCCCGGAAAACGGTTTTTCCACCGCTCTCCGACCGAACCAGCGGCGCAACTCCACATCTCCCCCATAGATACGCCAATAATTATGCTTCCGATCACTTTTCCACCAGGCATACATCCAATTCCCGGCCACAGACCAGTTCTTCCCCAAACAGAACTCAACCCCGATGTCAGGTATCAAAACAGCGTCATAAAGCAAGTTTGTTTTCACCGCCATGCAAAACGGCCGTTTCTTTACCGGAGCTATGACGGTAACGGTATCACGGATGCACAACGTATCACGTGTATGTATATATACCGTATCTCTGACGGGATTTATCGGATCACTATCATAGCATATTTTCACCATCGACGAACGAAGTTTCGGAAAATGGAATTTATACAAATATGAGTATGGCCTCCCCCCTTTCAGTCTTTTCAGTTCTCCCCCAAATAAGGGCTGTCCTGGTTTTCCAAACGGACGATCTTCTCCAACAAACGAAGGACATCCTCCCTCTCCGGAACATTCACATCCGCTCTCACCATCGTTATAAGTCCGTTCCAGTCGCTTCCCGAAAAATGAAAATCCCTCTCCAATACCGGAATCTTTATATAAGGTGATATATACCGCCACAAAACCTCTGCTCGTTTTTCAGACAGCCTTCCATTCAACAGCCCCCCTCCTTCCGGGGAAGCTCCTCCTATTATTTGAATTTTCCTGATAAAACGGACGGAGTCGTTCAATGCGGAACAGATTTTAGCAAACCGCTCCATCTCGTTCCCATTGTCAAGTAAACATGTATCTATATTTACCTTTCCTTGATGAAAATAGATCCTTACCGAATCACGCTTCTCCTGAGCGGATATTTCTCCGCTTATACTCAACACGAGCACGAACAATACACATTTAATATAAAAACCTCTTTTCGTCATTTAATCATTTGTTAATATGACAATCCAAACCCAGGCTTTTACACCCCCTTGAATTTCGACCGCAAAAATACACACTTATAAACCAGCTTCCAAAGCAAAAAACAAATATTTTAAACTTATAAATACTTAAAAAGACGACCACACAACAACTACAACACTTACCACAGCAGCCAATCATGCTTACACAACAACTAAAAATACTTAACATCATAAAGAAAAGTACTTAAACATACAAAAAAACAGTTATCTTTGCAAGAAACATCATACTTAATAACACTTAAAACAATAAAATACATGATATTCAGCACAAAAGCCGCCTCTTTTCTAAGTTCAATAAAAACTCAAACTTACGACAAAAAAGAAAGAGAAATGATAATAACGTATCAACAAAAACGAGTCTTTCATCTATCCCTGCTCATGCTGGTCTTATGCGCACCCATATACATATATTCAGTTCCATTTCCCAATGAACAGTTTTATTATATTAACAGCGTATTATTCCTGTTTATCATTATGTGCACTCTCGCTTATTTTAAAAAGAGAGTAAATCTGACCACGACCTTTTCCATTATACTGATAGCCATACATATCGAGATTTTTATCGAAATAATTTATTGCTCAATATGTAGCGGATATGAATATAGTTATCAAAGAGCATTGATAATGAGTAACATTACTATCTCTCTCTTATTTACCATGCTTTCCATCTGTGCCTATATGAGTAATATCTCCATCCTATTGTCCTCCCTTACCATAGCTTCCTATACAATCTGCACACTTATCACCGACGAACCGTTCCTATACAGTTATCTGCCTTTGATCATCATCATATACACCATGATCCCCTTATTAGGAAGATCCTTACACAGTAATATCAGCAGCTTGCTAAAAAGTAGCAACTTGCTAAAAGAGGAAGAGGAAATGCTTTTGAAACGTCTCCAAATGAAAAAGGAAGAACTATTCGCGTTCGCCGAGTTGTTAAGCGAGAATAACCCGGAAGAAAAGACAAGCTCCCTGTTAAACATAATAGGGGAACAATCCAAAGAAAATCTTTTTACAGCCCTTGCCGCATACCAGAAAAAGGAAAAAAGTAAACTTGATACAATCAGGAGAATATATCCCAATTTATCCCCGTCCGAATTAAACATCTGCCGTTTAATACTGCAAGACAAGACCGTCAGCCAAATATGCGAATTATTACATCGGAGTAGCGGAAACATAACCAGCCAACGAGCGAACATACGTGCCAAACTCGGACTGAAAAAAAGCGACAATTTAAAAGAAGCATTACAAGAACGCATGAGGCTGTATGAAGAAGAACACCGGCAAGAGGACTTTTCAGCCATGCGTTAGGGATTGCAGAGTAAAGCCCACAGCCTTTAGGCGAGGACTTGAAACGTAAAGCCCGACCGTCCCACGGGAACGCCCAAAAGAAAAAAAATCCCCCGAACATTCATCCGGGGGTAGTGTAAACTGAACTGTGTCACGGCTCTGTTTTTTATTCTTTCCCTCTTATTTGTGTGCAGATTTCACATCTGCATACAAATAAGAGGAGCCTTTCACAAGCAAAGTTACATAATCTTGAACCTATCACCAAATTTTATGGCAAGTTGCTGTGATATCAGTGCCCAATTAGACAGTGGCATAGTCCATTTCCCACTAATGTCTCGATAGGCAAGATACACAAGCTTTTCAAGTGCGGTGTCTGACGGGAACACACCTTTGTTCTTCGTTACTTTACGCACCTGACGATGATAGCCCTCAACCGTATTGGTTGTGTAGATAAGTTTGCGGATTGCAGGAGTATACTGAAAATATTCCGTAAGACGCTCCCAGTTGTCGCGCCAGGATTTGATTACTATGGGGTACATCTCACCCCATTTTTCATCAACCATGTCAAGCTGTGCTAATGCAGAATCCTTGCTTACAGCACCATATACGGTCTTGAGATCCTTCAGAAACTCTTTCTGATGCTTGCTTCCTACATACTTGATTGAGTTACGGATTTGGTGGACTACACATAGCTGAACGGAGGTTTCCGGGAATACACTTTGGATGGCATCAGGGAATCCCTTAAGACCGTCTACGCAACAAATCAGAATATCACGTACACCACGGTTCTGAAGGTCGGTCATAACATCAAGCCAGAAGTTAGCACCCTCACTCTCAGATATATACATACCAAGAAGATCCTTGTGACCAGACTTGTTTACACCTAGGACATTGTATATTGCACGAGTGACTGCACGACCCTTATCGTCTTTTACCTTGTAGTGAATGGCGTCAAGCCAGCAAATGGCATAGACGGGGTCAAGCATACGGGACTTCCAGGCTGTTATTTCGGGAATAACTCGGTCGGTTATAGCACTGATGGTTTCTGCTGAAAGGGTTGTGTTAAACTCACGCTCAAAGTACTTGCTTATATCACGAGTGCTTGTACCAAGAGCATACATGTTGATGATTTGATCTGCCATACCTTCAGCAAGAATTGTCTCACGTTTCTTAACTGTCTCCGGTTTAAAAGAACCGTCACGGTCACGAGGGGTTTCGACTATCACCTCTCCATACTTTGTCTGTACGGTCTTGCTCATCTTGCCGTTACGACGATTGCCAGAACTGCAGTCAACGCTATTAAGGTGAGCATCCATCTCACCTTCTAAGGCTGCGTTTAGGATACGTTCTAGCATAGGAGCCAAAGCTCCGTCTTTACCGAAGAGTGCTTCACCGCTACGCAGCTGCTGGGCTGCTTTCTTGTAGTCTATTTCCAAATTGGCCATATTATAAAAACTGTGTTAAACTATTATTATTATAGCCTGACACAGTTTATTTTACACTCTCGAACGGGGCATTGAAAGCACTCTTGGAGTTTTTCATTTGTCAACAGGTTATTATCTTTGGATAGGTAGCTTTTTGACTTTGCTATTGGGCGAAATCGCATTGTTTGTATTAAAAAACAAAATAGGATGACTCACTATAATCTACTTCGTATTTTTCCATAAATGCAATCCTTGCCAAAAAGCAGTTTGTTCGGGTGGTTGTTTGGGCGTTCCCCCTTCGGGTCGGGCTTTCCGCTACAAGTCCTCGCTATGCTGTGGCTTTTCCCCTGCAATCCCTAACGTGGGTGAAAGGGTTTTCACTATCTTGCGCTTGCACTTTGACACACGGGGCTTCGGCTGTTCGCCGAAACTTCCCGCGCCCCGTCCCGCCCGAAAGAGTTCCCCGGCGTTTGTCCGGCAGCCGACATTATTCAAGGTAGTATTCTATAATATCTTTTATCAGTAGCTCTTCTCCTTGTTTCCATAATTTCCAGCCTTGTTCACTCTTTATTGTATCGCCTTGTACCTCAAACGGTTTTCGGACTTCTGTATTGTCCTTGAAGCAGACTACCGTCACCATGCGAAGATAGTCTTCCCAAGAGATATAGTAGGTGTCAAAGTCATGCGTTCTTTTCGCTGGAATACCATTTATCCGCATGAGGCTGCGGTTGCGTTGCATCCTGTTTCCATGCATCATAATCTGCCCAGATGAACAGTTGATCCATGCCGTTTTTCCGCTTTCCTCGTTCAGTACAATTTCAGCCCTTCCCGCCATTAAGCCCAACACTCTAAAACGGAGCATGGGAAAAGTGTAGATCAGACTTGCCGTCTCTTCTAAGTATTCATGTATGTTGCTTCCGGATCTCCATGCCAAGGGCATTAACGTATCTGATTCCGAAGAGTAACGATAGTAATATCTGCCATCTTTGCATGAAGCGTTATTCTGTCCGTCCTGCCATTCCTGCGGATTGTCATCCTTCCTTTTCCGCTCGGCAATATCCTTGTCAAACGGATACTGATGCAGTGCAATGCTATCTTCCGGCTCCTTGCACGTTGCTGTCCGGTATAATGGTATGACGGGGTTCTGCTCGGCTATGACCTCCATGAACCCAATACCCAAAGGAGCATATAATCCATTCTTGCGTTGGAACTGGAAATGATTGCCTTGTATGAAAAGGGAGGGAAAATCATCGGAAGCAATCCCCGTTATTATATCCGCTTCGCCAATAACATCCGCTGTCCGTTGGTCTTGTTTGCATGAAGATGTGCAGGCGGACTCATTGTCTGTCGGAGGCATAGGCGGCTTGCAACTCATGACCGATGCAGCCGTCAAAAGTAGTGTTATGATGACGGTTTTCATCTAAGTTTAAGCCCCACCTTCACCATGCCATGTGCAGGTTTGGGTATTATCTTGATAGTTATGCTGTATCCATTGCCCTGATTTCTCACCGTCGGTGTATTGTCCCTCAATGGTTATATAGGGTTTACCCTCCCATGTTGATTCCACACGATACGAACCGTCGAGTTTTCCATTACGGTAGTGGCATGTAGTCTTGCTGCGTATTGCGCGGCCGTCCTCGAAGATTTCCCATTCCTCGCCATCTTTTTTCCCGTCGATATAATGAGATTCAAAAATCTGCTTACCCGTCTTGTTGGCAAAGCGACGTTCCCGCCCGTTCTCCACACTCTGTTTGTACTCCTTTTCTATCTCTATTTTTCCGTTACGGAAATAGGTCTTTACAGTTCCGTCTATCTTGCCTTGTAGTATGGGTGTTTCCTTTCGGGGAGTAACGCCGTCTTGGTAGTATTCCGTGAATGTACCGTTACGCTTGCCCTTGACATATATGCCCGACTCACGCAATACCCCGTCACGGTAGCGATGATAGTCACCGTTTATCATGCCGTCTGAAAGTTTCACGTGTTCTTCGTCAAGCCCTCGTATAATGCGATATTTTCCCTGCAACGGCCGTTTACTGTCTTTTTTATAATATACTGTGCGGTGTGCATCATCCGTCAGGGGCTGCAAATCATTCCATTCTACTGTTTGTTGTGCGGAAACCGTGCCGCAAAGCAACAAAAAAATGTATAGTATCAACATTCTATTCATATGTCGTATATTTTTATTTTTCGAGGTTGATAATGTTCTGTGGCAAACTGATTTTCAGGGGGGGGGCAAACCGCTTATTATATTTATTTTGAAGAAATTTCTCCATTCTTATAGCTTTGCTATAAAATAAAGCATTAATCCAACTATTATATTCACTCTTCAAGTTTACTTTTCACCAATTTCAGGAATTCCTCCTTAGTCATGAACCTGTCGAGAAAATCATTCAGTCGTCCCTCATTGGTTACTTCCGTGAAAAATTCCTCATGATCCGTACTCCAGACGACAGGATTCTCAGGGTCGTTATCTGACAGGCAGATGAGATAGTAATTGGGATAACCGTCCGTATAAAGCAGCTCTACAAAATCCAGAGTGGCACAATTTGAATACTTGATGATTTCACCCAGCTCTGCATTATCCGTAAACCAACCATTCCATTCTTCAAAATCCGGTGTCCCTTTTTGGAATGGCGTAAATGGTCTGGCAACCCAAAACAGTTGGCGGCGAGGTTCTTCATCCAAGGTAAAGAACGTATCTGTCATTTCCTTATAGAACGCCTCCCTGTTAGAATTGAACAACTCCATATGCTCATCCACCCAATCGCCCAAACCTTCAATCGGCTCTGTATCTTCGGCAGCCAGCCAGGGCGTGTCCACCGGTTTAAGGAACAAGGCCGTATCGAATGTAATGGCACAGAGATCCTCTTTCAGTGAATTCCCTTTCAGGTTTGCTACGTTGCCGCCCAGTAGCCTGATTCTGTCTGTTATTTCCTTTTTCATGAGTGCCGTATAATTTTGTTATTATTTTTGTTTGAGATTCACATGCCCGGACAGCCATTGGAAATATTTCCAGTCTTCCTTGAAAATCTTTTCCCCTTCGAGCATATAGGCGCGGAGAAGAAATTCAGTTGCATTGGTTTCATCCTCCATTTCCAGATAGTTCTCGCCAAGGCGCAGCAGGATGAAAGGATTGTCTGTCTCTCCGATATTGTAGCATTTGCGGAAAAACTCCAGCGACTTGCCGTAGTTCCCCATCATGAAATGGGCGTCACCGATTGAGCCGACGAGCCAGAGATATGCTTCCCAGTCTTCCTTCGGTTCAGGAAGGATGTCCAGTGCCTCTTGGAAACAGGAGATGGCTTTCGCGTAATCTTCGCTTTCCATCGCCTCATTTCCCGTTTCTGACAGTTCTTCGATTCTGTCGTACAGTTCATCTGAAAGTTCCATATTCCTCTATTTTTCTTTGATATTCTTTGATGCCCACATCCCGATATCCTGCTTGCTCAATGCCGCAGCCATCAGGTCGGGGAATTTGTCAGGCGTACAGGCAAATGTGGGAACACCCAGACCGGCAAGATACTCGGCATTACGCTTGTCGTAGCAGGGCGCCCCGTCATCGTTCAGGGCCGGAAGCACAATCAGCTGCACACCGCTGGCCACAATGGAGGCGAAACGCTTGCGCATCTCCTTCTCGTCACCGCCTTCATAGAGGTCGGTCACCAGTACCAGCACAGTGTCCTGCGGCCGTGTGATCACACCCTGACAGTAAGTCAGGGCCCTGGCTATGTCGGTTCCTCCGCCGAGCTGGACACCGAACAACAGGTCAACCGGGTCCTGCAGGTCATCGGTAAGGTCAACGACCGAAGTGTCGAACACCACCATACGCGTATTGACGGACGGCAGGGAGGCCAGTACCGAACCGAAGATGCCGGAATATACGACAGAGGTTCCCATCGAACCGCTCTGGTCGAGACAGAGAATGATGTCCTTCAGGGCCTTGCATTTTCTGCCGTAGCCTATCCTGACTTCCGGAATGACGGTCTTGTACTGGGGCTGGTAGTTCTTCAGGTTCTTTATGATGGTCGTCTTCCAGTCTATCTCGTTGTAACGGGGATTGCGCCTTCTCGCCGAACGGTTCAAAGCACCGGTGACGGCCTGCTGGGTCGGGGAAGAGAGCTTCCGCAGCAGGTCATCCACGACCTTGCGTACAACCTGACGGGCCATGTCCTTGTTCTTTTCGGGAATGGCCCTGCCGAGTGACATCAGTGTAGCTACCAGATGTACGTCAGGGACAACTGTTGCCAGCATCTCCTTCTCGGTAAGCAGCGAATCGATATGCAGACGCTTGATGGCATCCCTCTGGATGACCTGCACGACGGTCTGTGGGAAAAACTCCCGGATATCGCCAAGCCAGCGGCTTACCTTTGGGGCCGACGACCCGAGTCCGCCGCGGCGGTCACTGTCATAGACGGCTTCCAGCGAACTGTCAAGGCGCTGTTCTTCCACCGTCAGCGTTACACCCGTCCCGTCAGCGGCATTCCCGCCGAGAGCCATACGCCATCTTTTCAAATATTCTGTTTCCATGTTCTGTTCCTTTTTTATCCGATTCCCAGAAGTCTGCCGAGCAGGGGTATTACTTTGGATGCATCCCCGTCATTGCAGGAATGTTCCCCGGAGGCGATTCCGGTATCGGTTCCGTTCAATTCGAATCCTTTGGCCTTCTCGCCGAGTTTGCGGCGCTCGGCTGTAGTGAAATTGCTGAATGTACGTCTGATCACCGGCAGCAGTTCTATGAAATTTGCGTCGCTCAAACCGCAGAGCCAGCCGTTCACGAGCTGCCACAGGTTGTCGTCCAGCAGCAGTACCGAACCTGATGCACGCAGGAATCCCTCAAACCAGTATGCGATGTCGGAAGGTGCGTTGCCCACCGATGAATAGAAGCTCAAGGTGTCACGCATCTCTTCACGCGATATCCTGCCCTTGTCGTAGAGTATGCGTGCCGCGTACCCGGAGAGCAGCGGATGCGCTCCTGATGAATTGCGGATCTGCTGCACGAACCCATACCACATGCCGTTCAGCTCTTCGTCATCAAGCGTGGATACGGCATAGTTGGTAGCCGACAGGTGTTCAAGAAGTTCTCCGGCTGCCTCCTCGTCGATGTTGATGCAGACGAGCAGACCTCCTGCAAGGATACGTGCCACCATGGCCCGGAGCATGTTGCCCACCTTGCTGAAATCCAGATTGCGGACATCGCCGTAACGGACGATGTTCACCAGGTCGGGAACCGCTTCCATCATCTCCACAATGTCTGTGGATGCCGCCGACAGACGGTCAAGACGGATGGTCATCGCTTCCACAAGCTCCGGAAGGTTGGCCGGAATGACCCGGTCAAGAAGTCCCGTCAGTTCGGGGATTCTGGTGATTCCGGTCATGCGGTCGGAGACGTACTTCTGCACGGCTTCCTCCACGGTATTGCCCCAGACTGCCCGTTCTATGATGCAGACAATCTGTTCCGGTCTATGGTAAAGACTCCATTTTTCCTTGAAAGTACCCTTGCCGCCTGCGGTTTCCGGCTTGGCCCAGTCTATGTCAAGCAGGGCCAGGCGGTGGAAGAACAGGCTGCGTTCCAGGTCGGTCTCCTTGCGCAGGTCAAGTGTCATCTCCTTTATTTCCGCCGTGAAAGGAACACGCAAGCGTTTCTGCTGCCGTTCCACGTCAATCAGGAGAGGGACTTTGGGTACCGCTTCCGGCACTTTGCCCAGACAGTTGCCCACGATGAGCGATTCCCTGACGAGCTGCAGCAGCATATCGTCCCCGAAGCCCATTACGGTGGTCACCGCCTCGTTGTATTCCTCAAGCGTCGGGGCGGGCAATCCACGCAACGCAGCTGTCGTCTGCGCCAGACGGACTGTCTCGATTACGTGGGCCACCGAGATGTCCATGTCCTTCTTCCTCAGAAGGGCCGCTATACGGCTGACCCACCAGGTGCCGTCATCTTCCGGATGATGCCACAGGTAATGATACCATCCCGGAGAGTCTATGCCGGCCCCGTAACCGCTGCGGAAGGTGAGCCTGTCATACGTCCACGGAATCCACGTGCATTCCGCCTTTACCTTCGGGAGCCCTTTCAGCAGCTCGTTGTCATCCTTCACCTTCGGCATATTCTCCAGTGCCGGGACATGCCATGCCCCGCAGATTACGGCTATGCACCCGAAAGGTTCCTTCTGGGCCGCTCGTATCATGCGACGCATCCACGCTTCACGGACAAGGTTCCTGCGGGAGGTATGTTCCGGGAGGGCTTCCCTGAGCGCGGTCACAGCTTCCTTGACGGCCTCGAAGATGCCGCTGCCGTCTCTGCGCTGTTCTATGTTCATGTTCCACCACGATTCACCGTCAGTATAGCCGGCAGCTTCTGCCAGCAGGTCAAACGGATCACCCGGCTGTTTAATAGCTTCATCATCCGCTTCTACAGGCTCGTTGCCATCCTTCCTTTCCGCTTCGAAGGCAAGGGAATGGGCAAGCGGGAGATCGAAGAAGCGTAAGGTGACATTCTCCCGGAGAGCATAGCGCAAAGCCTGCCATTCCGGCGAGAAGTCGGCAAACGGATAGAATACGGCATTCTGCGGCACATCGGGTTGATAGCCGAGCAGGGCTACCGGAGGCTTCATCTGCCCGTAGGAGACGAACGGCATGAGAGCCTCGGCCTCCGCCGGTCCCTCAAGCAGTATGAGGTCGGGACGGATACGCTCAAGTTCCTGCAGGATGTTCCGGCAGGAGCCCGGCCCGTGATGACGTATTCCCAATAGATGAATGTCTGTCATATTACTTGTCTCATGCAAAATACGTCAATCAAATCATATCTCTTGAAGCCCTGTAGATGTCTTTCCAGCCCTCACGGTTCTTGACCACTGTCTCCATGTATTCCTGCCATACCACTTTGTCCTGTACAGGGTCTTTCACCACGGCACCGAGGATGCCTGAAACGAGGTCCTCCGCATGGATCTGGCCGTCACCGAAATAGCCGGCCATGGCAAGGCCGTTGTTCACCACGGATATGGCTTCTGCCGTACTCAGTGTGCCGCTCGGGCTCTTGAGCTTCGTCTTGCCGTCGCCGGTGGCTCCCTGACGCAGCTCACGGAAAATGGTGACGACACGACGGATTTCATCAAGGGCAGGTTTCTCTGCCGGCAGCTGCATCACTTTCTCGAAGCTCTCCACGCGGCGGCGGACAATGTCAACTTCTTCCTCAAGCGTGTCGGGCAACGGGAGGATGACCGTGTTGAAACGGCGTTTCAGTGCGCTTGAAAGGTCATTCACACCTTTATCCCTATTGTTGGCCGTGGCTATGATGTTGAATCCGCGGATGGCCTGCACCTCCTTGTTCAGCTCGGGGATGGGCAGGGTCTTCTCCGAAAGGATGGTGATGAGCGTATCCTGCACGTCAGAACCGATACGGGTAAGCTCCTCAATGCGGCCGATCTTGCCTTCCTGCATCGCCTTCATCACCGGGGTCTGTACCAGGGCACCCTCACTCGGCCCCTCGGCGAGAAGACGGGCATAGTTCCAGCCATAGCGGATGGCCTCTTCTCCCGTTCCGGCGGTACCCTGTACTATCAGCGTCGAATCGCCTGATATGGCTGCCGCCATGTGCTCGCTGACCCAGCTCTTGGCCGTACCGGGAAGACCGTACAGAAGCAGCGCCCGGTCGGTGACAAGGGTGGCCACGGCAATCTCCATCAGGCGGCGGTTGCCTATGTATTTCGGTGAAACCTCAAAACCGTTCTTCAGTATCCCTCCCATGAGGTAGGTGACCACGGATTGGGGTGACATCTCCCAGTTTTCGGGAATCGGGTTGGTCTCGTTCTTTTTCAGTTCATGAAGTTCCTCTGCAAACTGTTGCTCGGCATGTTGTCTCAGTAAAGTGCTCATATGAATATCAATATTTATTTTTCATTTAACAAAGTGTCTATTTCAGATTTAAGATCCATGAATTCCAGCATCTTCGAGCAGAACTCGTTCATGGACGGCGAAGCCTCCGCCGAAGAGGCGGCCTTGGCCTTGATCAGGTTCCTTAGATGTGACGGGATATGCATGGCAAGCCGTTCCGCCATGTCTGCGGCATAGTACAGGTAATCCTTTTTCAGAATCCAAGACATGACGCTGGAAGAGAATTTCGGGCCCCATGCCTCGTAGTCGTTGCCGTACCATGAGTCGGGTATGAATCCGAAATCCCGGACCGTTTCCGGCCAGCTGATTTCCTCCCGCTGGGAGGGAGTGAGCATCGCCACGAGTTCCGGCTTGCGCAGATAGGAAGGGTCTTCCTTCAGGGTGTGGAAAGCCCACAGCCCGTCCGAGAAGTTGAGTATCGGGTCCTCCAGCTCCAGGAACTTCCTGAAAGGGGGATGCTTGGCGAATTTTCTCGCGGCCTCTTCCTTACCGCAGCCATATACCTCGCACCAGAAACTCAAAGGCACCCGTTCGGCGAGCTGCCTCAGGATGAATTCGGAATCGCCCTCTTTCTTGTTGGAGCTTACCTCGGACAGCCCCATGGCCTTCATCTCCGGGGTGTATCCGATCTCGTCGTATGACCATCCGGTAAGCATGTTGTGTCTGATATGTCCACGCAGGAGTTCGCAGCAGCGCATCACCATGGCTGAATCGGGAATCATGCACAGAAGTTTCCGTGCCGTTTCCTTGACAATGGAGCTGCGGTCCGACTCCAGCACTTCCTGTATGAAGAGCTCGTCGGCCTTGCTGATGTTTATCCGGAGACATTCAAGCAGCTCGTTGCGCTGGTTGGCCGGTTCGCTCTTCCAGTCTTTCCGCAGCAGTTCAAGGGCTGCGGCAGAATCCTGCTGCCTGAATCTGGCAAGCATCTCCTTACGCTCGCCGTGGGTGGCCGTATCCCAAGAATCGGTGATCCCGCATTCCTCTCCGACAAGGCCCATCTGCCTGATCAGCCATAAGCCTCTGTTCCCGACGAGATTTTTCAGCAGCCTGCGTTCTTCAAACCGCAACGGATTGTTGCGGTCATAGGCACGCCGGATAAGCGGCTGGAGGTATTCGGGCGAAATGATTTTTCCCGACCCCTGCGCCAGACGGTAGGCGTAGGCTAGCATATAGCGTGTACCGTGGAGTCTGGAAAAGAGTTGACTCCGGTCCTTGTCGAAATACGGCAGTTCCTCTTCCGGGGCTGTTTTCACGGGGACAATGCCTTCCGCTCCGGCCGGTTCCCATCCGGCACGCCTGTAGGCGAAGGCGGATGCGGCTGTCATGTACAGGAACGATTCCGTGTCTTCGGCTTTCCCGTGGATCCCGTCAACCAGAGTCTGAAGGGACTCGGGAAAGGCTCCGGGAACGAATTCACGGTTGGCTGTTCCAAGCAGTGCAGCCTGTATGATAGGTTCAGTTACGTTCATCTCTCCAAGTATGATATTCTTTGTTGTACCAAATGGATTTCAGTTCCCATATATCCCCGTTTACAATGACCAGCGAGGCGAACGGATTGCCGCCGGTAATGGCGAGGATGTCGATGAAGGTTTCCTCGGGCATCGCCACACGGACGGCATTGCCCGCGTTGTCCAGCAGCGTGTAGTCTTTCCCGTTACGGGCAACCCTCACGTCATCCACAAGCAGGGGGACGTCCTCGAAAAACGGATTCGTCAGCATGGCCGTGCGGTACACCGCGGCAGCCTGCTTCAGGTTAGGGCTGCACGCCGGCACAAAGTTTTCTTCCGCGAGTACGGACTCCCGGAACAATGCACGCCGGCATGTACCCGTGCCGTTGTAAAAGCATAGCGCCCCTTTATAGGCACTGCCCGGAATCCAGTTCTCGGTGGAAAAGGTACCGGCAACGGCAAAACTCAGGTATCTGGCGAAAAGTCTGCTTTCCTTTCCGTAAAACCAGTAGATGTCGGTATTGATATCGTTGACTTTACGGGACTGCTTGTGAAGCACGAGCCAGCTGTCCGCCACCGGCTCTCCGGCAAGGACGTTGCCCTTGGACTGGGGATATCCGATCTGCGTGCGTATCTCGTCCTTCCATTCTTCGGGAAGGCCGTCCATGTTTCTGTAGCTCTGCATGAGCAGGTACAGCCTGCCCATGCTTTCCGTCAGGTCGGATTTCCAGCTTTCCGAGTCGAAGTCTATAGCCTCCATGGCTCTCAGTCTCCCCGCAAGTCCCGGTGCCTGGGCATCCACCATCCTCCGGGCCATGTTGTCAAACAGGGTATAGGCACGTTCCGGAACATTCAGGAATCCGTTGCGCACCAGGTCCTTCATCCATACCTCAAGGTCGGATATGCCTCCCAGTACCTTCTGGTGCCGCTTCTCCTGCCTCTTGGCCTGAGCCGCTTCATCCACAGGGGTTTCGCTTTTGGCTTTCTGCTCCTTCTTTTCGGCCTTCTCCGTTCTTTTGGCAAGCCACGCCGTCACCCATTCCGGCTCTTCCGCCTGCGTGAACTGGTCAGGCTGGCGGGCGTACAGCAACAGCAGGCCAAGCCCATGCTTGCACGGGAATTTGCGGCTCGGGCAGGAACACTTGAACGCAATGTCATTCAAGTCTATCACCGTCTGGTAGGGATTCTTTCCGCTTCCCTGGCAATGACCCCAGACGGCACGTCCGCTGCATTCCTTCAGTACCCATTTGCTCAAGGTCGCAAGTCCTTTGCCGGCCTTTACAGATGAGTCGTCGGGAGCGAGCTGCAATATCTGTTCTTCTGTCAAGTTCAATGGCATACGCAACAAGTTAATTGGTCATTGGTAAATCATTCCCTGTTCCCGGCTGCATATTCTCCCGTGTTGATGTCAAGTACGGGACGCTTGGGCTGTATCAGCGCGTCTTCGTATTGGCATTTCCACTGGATGCTGCGGTCCATATCACCGTCTTTGATTCCATCGATGGTTTCTCCCGAATCTATTTCGTTGCCGCTTGTAAGCAGATAGGAAGCCACGTTGTAGGCATGGTTCACTATCCAGTTCGGATCAAGTCCGCGGAAGTGGTACTGCAGGTCAGGCAGGAACAGCGTGTTCATCCCGAGTGTATCGACCAGCATGTCGTCGGAACCCTGAATCGTGAAGAAACGGACGTTTACGGCATAGCGGATGAACCGGTCAGGACCTTCTATCTGATTGCCGCGGATTTCCTCCGCCTCGAACAGTTTCCCGCTGCCGCTGAAGAAGAACGCTTCGCAGGACGGGAACAGTTCGGCGAGCGCTTCAAGGTAGTCCATTTCCAGATTGGCACGTTCCAGAGAAGACAGGCCGCGGGCAAGGAAGTCCGTAGCGAGCATACTGTACCGGCATTCCTCAAGGATACGGTCACGGCTTTCCTGGCAGTCCCACATCTGGCTCCGGGTGAAGTCGTCCACGGTCTTTCCGTCAAAGTCCATGCACGAAGTCATCAGGAACTGCACGGGTGCTTTCCCGTCCTCAAACTCCACCATGTGGTCCAAAGCTGTGATGAAGACAGACTTGTCATCACCTTCGCGGCATTCTACATTGCCGAAATGCTTCCGGCATACATCAGCCACCCTCTGCGTATCCGGCAATTCAACCGGTTCCTTGAACAGAAGGTTTATAAGTAAAGGTCCTCCGGGCTGCAGTTCCTTTGTATTTAGGTCTTGTTGAAATACTTGATTCATATTGAAATGCTTTTGAATGTGAAAGAATCGGTTAATCCCACCAGAAATACCATATTCTGGATTGACGCAACGTGTCGGCAAGACTGCCTATGCCGTCACAGCTCTGGTCCATATCCGGACAGAAAGCATATTGCTGTATTGCGGCTTCCATTGCTCTGTCTTCCGGAACGGGAGCTGGAAGTTCATACTCCAGCTGGTCGCTGGTAAAGGTTCCCGGAACAGCACCGTATTCCTCGTACCAATACTTTGAGATGGCCATCAGTTCGGGGTTTGCAGGACAGTCGTTCCAGTTGCCGAATGGCAGGTACGCGAATATTTTCCACGGCTCCGTGACCGGAATACGGGCAAGGATCAGCGGATGCGTCATGTTCGTATCGGTATTCCAGTAGCTCGAATAACGGTTGTTGTCGAATCCGCCTTCAGGCTCTTCATCAATATCATCGTTGTCCTGCCCGGTCAGCTTGTCAAGGATGGATTTCCCGTCCATGACAGGAGCCTCAAGCAGCCTTCTGCGGAATTCATTGACTTTTTCCCGGTTGAATGTGTAATCATCCGAGCTTTCGCTGTCAGGATCCGAGTTCCCGATTATGTTTTCCCACAAACCTTCATCGACATTGACCAGAACGGGGATGAAGCCTTCCCGCACGCCGAGCCGTTGGGCATAGGTATAGGCTGACATGATAGGGTCATCGTCACTCATGGATGGGAAATAGGTGCATTCACAATCAAGATAATCCATGAAGGCACGGGCCAGTTCGTCTGGCTCAACGGTATCTTTGTCTATATGCAGCCCCTGCCAGTTGGCGAAGCGTCTGTCTATGCGTTGTGACATTGCCTGGTAATAATCCTCGTCATACGGGACAAACAGGTATGCTTCCTCTTTGAACTCATCGGAATGATACCTTTCCGGACCGAAATAATCCAGGGCGTGGTTGTCAATGTCTCCGGGATAAAATGGAGTTTCGTTGGCGCCATAGTAACTGCCATAATAGTAGTCGGCAAATGCACGGCCCTGTTTATTGAACAGGAATCTTGTAAGCTGCCCGTTCAGGTTGTCCTTTATGAACACCCTCAGGTCATCATCGGCCGAGCCGCTTTTGATCCGGGACACAAGGTCTCCGAACTGTTCAAGAAAATCATCCCTCATAAGGTCATTTACCATGCACCAGCGTAGATATATTGCCAGATGATTGTAGGCCGTAATTGTATCTAACGGCAGATCCTTCTCTTTGAACTTCTCCAGATGGCCTTCCGCATCGTCCATCACTTCATCCGTGTCATCCGGGAAATCGGGACCGCCATCGGCATCGTCTTCGCTGCCGTATGAGATTTTCAGAGTCACTTTGTCCGGAAGGGCAACACCCTGTCCACGTGTTATCCTATGTTTATCGACAGCAGAGAAGCCTATGGTTTCTCCGTCGTTGAGAACTGCATCGTATTCCAGAACATATCCTGCCATGCTGGCCAGGAAGTCTCTCACCTTTGACGGGTCGGCATCCACGTCAAGGACCTCCATTTCGTCCTTGCCGAAACACTCCATTCCATAGGTGTAGCCGCTGATTCCCTTTTCGGTACGGTAAAGCCCGAACCATATCCAGTTGTATATAGGCAGCGAATCCTCCTTCATCATTCCGGAAAAGCCTTCATAGAAACGGGGCTGGAAAACGACACCGCTGGTATAGATACCGGTTATATTCTTCTGGTGGCAGCAGACAGACAACAGCTTCACGTACAGTTTACCTCTTTCGATCAGGGACTCCTCTTTGCCGATAACGGCAACCATGATGTGAGCCTTATGCTCTTTGGCTGTTTTTTCGGCCTCCGACCACATGTAATTGTTCTTCGCGCATTCTTCGGCTTCGCCATTAGGTACGGGGGCAGGCATCAGGCTTACCGCCGCCATCATGTCACCCACGTCGAAGACCAGTGACTCGGGGTTCCGTTCCTCGTCAGATTTCTCTTCAGCGGTGATGTCCCACTGTTCTTTCAGATCTCTGATGTATTTTTCCTTGTCCCAGCTGTTGTCGGAGAGCAAGGCGAATCCCACGAATGTGCCGGCCTTTTTCTCACGTTCCTCGGCCTGCTTTGCCTGTTCCATCCAGTAGGAACGCACCATCTCGACAAGGGCCGTAGCATCCTTGACAGCCGTCTTTTCGTCATAGGGTTCCATCTCACTGAAGGTATGGCCGCAGTCTGACAAGCTGTCTCCTTCGTATCCACCATTCACGCCCAGCAGCCATTCACTGTCCTTGGTATCCTTGTATTTGAAAATGTAGTAGGTCATATCGTGCAGTACGAATGTTCCCGTACACTCGATCTCCGCTGGCTTATGTCCCAACTCCTGCGAGTGCGAGAGCCAGGCTATCATTGCAGCCAGAGCTGCTTCTTTCTGTCTGTTGTCCATATTCTTATCCCTTAGTTCGATATTTTCAGTCTCTCTTGTTTCAATATGCGTGTTGCTTGTGGCGCATGGCTCCACTGTATCGGATTCCTTCACGTTTGAACTGTTCTCCCGCTTCGAAATCTCCTCCATACACTCATCGATGACTTCCTTGGCACTGCTGTCCTCCGGATCAAGTTCCGCCCAGCGTTTGGCATATTCTATCGCTTTTTCTTCTTGTCTCATAAGATATTGGTATGCGTATGCCATACGCATGTTCCAGTTCGCATTTTTCTCACCTTCGTCACGCACGGTCTCCATAAGTCTTATTGCCTTTAGTAGAACTCTGTCTCCTTTCCAGCGTTCTGTTCCTTCATCATTGTCACCGATAATGGCATAATTCTCATATGCACTTACAAGCAACATTTTTATCCTGTAGTCTTGTTGCTCTTCAGGTATTGCCTCCAAAGCCCTGATAGACTTCGTGTATTCGTCCTTCTCATTCCACTCTTCTATCTGACTGAAGAATGTATCATCTCCCGGACTGTACGAAATGCCATCAGGACTTTCTCCTTTCCATGATTCGCTGTCTGAAAGTCTACATAACTGACCCTGCCTACAGAATTCGGAAAGGTAGAAAGAATACTCAGGATACTCATCAAGCAAAGGAAGCAAAGTTGAGATAAATACTTGCTGGTTATAGACAAACAGGTCGATATAGCTGTATTCCGTTCCGGTTGCACCCCCTGTTATCACACCGAGATTGCCCGGTTCAAGAATCTCTTCTGTTATCCTGTCTTCAAGATCATGACGGAAGTTCAATATATTATCTTCGCCAGCACCATTCTGGAAGACTATGTAAAGAGCTTGTGCACCGAAACCGTTGGCATGGTCAAATATCTCGGTTGAACCATGATAATAGTCAGCTACGATGGAGCTCAGACAGGTAGATCCTACTATCACATCGAAGCGCAGTTCATCACTTTCCTTCGGGGTCAGTTGATATCCCGTATAAACGTCCTTCGGATTCTCGAAGAATTCATGGCCGTGGGATTTCACGGTTTCCTCTATGTGCTGTCTCAACCCGGACAAGGCAATCATGCCTTCCTCAATGCCTGACGCTCTTTCTATACCATTGACATATTTGAATGAGACACCTTCTCCCAGTACAAGTTCCAAAATGACATGAAAGTTTCCGTCACTATTTTCTTCCGGTAAGGCACAAAGATTTTTGTCGTAATACCTGATGTTGAAGTTTTCTCTTTTTTCGTCATAGGATGCTTTTACCATGATCTTGCCCATATCGACATCGGTATCGTGTACACGGTATGCGAAAGACCCGACCTTGCCCGGGTTGAAGGGGAAGAACTTCCATTTGCCTTTCAGACACTCCGGCATACAGGATATGATGTAAGGATAGATGATGAAGAGATCCGGCCATCCTTCGACCGAGAACGTGAACTCATGGTCACCTCCGATATTGAAGTGCATGTCTTCCGATATCAGATTGGTTCCTTTACTGATAAACTCCATGAAGGCATCAGCTTCCTCCATGGATTTCGGATTCATCATGCCAGACAGCTTTTCTTCGTTTTCTACAAACCAGTTCCAGAATTCTTTCACTCGTCTGGTTAACGGCAAGTGCATATTGCACTGACGGATGATACTCAGGGTGTATTCATCTTCCGGATTAAGTTCCCTTGCCTTGCTGAAATAATCCAGGGCCTCCCGATAATTGTTCAGAAAATACTGGGCATATCCCATTCTGAAATTCCACCGTTCATCTTCAGCGCCTTCCTCCCTGACGGATTCGAGCAGTTCCGCGGCTTTGGCATATTCCTCAATATTGTTGTACGCCCTTGCAAGAAAGCCGGTCGTTTCAAAATCCCGTTCGGCTTCCGGAATCTGTTCCAGTGCATCGATGATTTCCTGATGCTTTTCGGCCTTGTGCCATTCGTCTATCTGCTCCATCAATTCGTCATTCATGTTCTCTCCGGTATATATGATTTGCTTTTTTTCCGGTTCTATAGGCTGGTCTGCAACCAAAGTCGGGAGGAATTCACTTGAAAGTTTTTTCAGGTCCTCTAACCGGGAGGCACACAACGTGAAGAGGGTGTACTGGTTGGGACACAGTGCATGACAGCTGTAAACGGGATAAGGTTCTTCATCCTCTGAATCTTGGTCGATACCCATGTCATAGAGGCGGTATTTTCCGCCGTCAAATTCCCTTTCTTCAATCATTTCCTCTTCCACATCAAGGAAATCCGGCTCACCATCGGTAGAGTATCCGGTGCATCTAACCGTGTGCCAGTTGTCTGCAGCCGCATCATAATAGACGAGGGTGCCTTCATCCGTATCTTCGAGATAGCTGCCCGGTAGGCTGAACCTGATCTTCCCGACCTTATGGTTGACAATTCCGCGCCGGTAGCCGATGGCAAATTCCGTTTCGTAGGGCGGTATCCCGTCAGTCGGGACAGGAACACAACCATGGAGTCTGCAAAGTTCCTCGTATTCCTTTTTGGGGAAAGGAAGAGACGGGTCAAGTGATGCTGTCGTTTCCAGCTCGCTTATGATGTACCCGTTGATACGGGCATCTTCTTCACTTCTTTCTGACGGCATGAAATAGCAGTCCTCCCACATGGCATTCAGGGCCATGCCTCTATGAAAACGTGCATCACGTTCCGAATTGTTCCAGATGAAGAAATCATCGGCAAAAGATTCGATTCCTTCTTCCCGGATACGCCTAACGACCTCTGAAAGACAGAAAGAACCCAAAGGTGAAATGACAATGCCGTTGTCTGATTGAGGGTAATATTTATTGATATCCCAACAGAATAACAAAGACGTGCTGCCTTTGTCCTTCTGCTCCTGGATGATTTCAAACAGTTTGGCCAGCCACTTGTGAAAATGTTTCTTCTTCATGGCCTCAAAGTCCCTTTCCGTGTAATAGTCCGTCTCGTCTTCAACCTCAAACCGGGTACGGGTCGCCTGTTGAAGTCTGTCGATGAACTCTATTGCTGCCTTGTGGAAGCCGGGACCAAGCATGTTGGTCTGGCAGTCTCCGTTTACGGAAATGACGTTGTCTGTATTTCCTTCTCCCTCATGTTGATAATTTAGGAACAAGTCGCCCAGCCTGCAAAAACTTACCGTCGAAGATGATTCATCGTGCTCTGCATTATAACCGGACTCAACAGCCTGACTTTCTACAGTCTGTTGAAACTTTTCAATATCCTTGATTTTAGTGTGAATGGTGAATCCAAGTCCCATAATTTCATTATTTTGTTTATAAATGCAAGATACCGATTTTATTCCAACTGGTCACATTTAATTTGTTAGGGATATTCAGTAAATGTCCCTAAAAATCAAGATGGCATATGAAGTGAGTATGCTCTATCATCTTCATATGCCATCTTGATTTTTAGGGACATTTACTGAATATCCCTAATTCGCAATATTTTGTGTATGAATTAGTTGGCTGATTTTATATTATTTACTGAATGTCCCTTGTTAATAATAACAGAAATTTGGCACTATTGTAATACAATACGCCTTCCACATGGAAATCCATGCTTTTAATCATAGTTTAGCAACATTTTGTCAGTTCACTACATTGGGGTACAAGTTCTTCCGTAACACAAAAAATCCCCCTCCCATGAAAATCATGAGGAATTTAAGCGCATTTGCAGCTTTGTGTCAGAGGATAGCAATGAATTCACTCATTCTTGTCATTCTGGCCCAGAAAGGCAAACTGAAGTCTCAGGATTTCATCCATCGGAACGACTTTTCGGACTCTGCTCTCCAGACTTTCCGCCTCAGCCCAAAGGAAAGGATAAAAAGCTACGCCCTCACTGCTCTTCAGTTTCGAAGCATCGTTCTGCCAGCCGTCCCATCTGTAATCGGTATAGAACTTATCCGTATCGCCATGCAGACACCAATAGACGAATTGTCCAAATTTTATCTCCATATCTTCCATCTCCAGACAGTCGGGGGCAAAATAGCCGATATTGCCGTCGTCAAGACAGATGAACAATCCTCCCAGTATGTCTTCGCCGATCACTATCTCGTTGAACGGGAACAGACTGTTTCTAGTGACAAAGTTTAGTTCTCCCGAACCGTACAGCCTTATCCAGTTGTCAATGACTATACCACCTGTGTTTTCAAGGATTGCAGCCATCAGGCTACCGCTCTTGATCCGGTACTTCTCTTTCATTGCCTGCCTTGCTGCTTCATCCAGAGGCAGCACATTTATCGTTTTTGACGAACTTTTTATTTCATCAAGTATTCTCTGAAACATTTCATCGTTCATAGTCTTTATTTTTTTTCTGCTTAAAATTCTACTTTTCATCATACTCATTCAAAATAAATTGCACATTTATCTTGAACGTTATACCCATAGCATTTGCCGGAGGCCGTTATTACTTTTTTCATGTTTCTGTAAATCTTAAAACTCCATATCCTCCGTCCATTCCAAAGAGTCCACCGGACAAAGCTCTACTTTCTTCATTTCGTACCAAACGGTCAGCAATATCCTAATGCTGTCAGGCGTATATCCCTTAACCCATGTACATTCTACAAATTTTCGTCTGCCGTCTCTGATTTCCTCGAATGTGGCATGGCTCAGCAACCCTACACGGAACTCTCCAGCCATGTCCTCCTTTCTTACTTGCATGGCATAGACTGGTTTCCCGTAGCGTATCGTGCGCCCGTCTTGGTCGATCAGACGCTGCAAGACTTCATTGGGCGTTTCCTGACGGGCTACTATGGCAAAACGTAGTGAAAGGTAATCCCTCCACCTTTGCGGTACTTCAGTCCGCTCATTCTCCGGCGGCATTGTCTTGTCCGAAAAAGTGGGAAACACAATATTCGCCGCCACCACCATAGCCACGATAACTGCCCAATAGACTGCTATTGCTCGTTTCCAGTAACGGGGACGTTCACGGAGTTCCTGCCGGACTTCCTTGCATATCTTCTTGTCGTCAAAAAATCCCAGAGGGATGGCTGACAGCAGCACCGCCAGACTCGCCAGACCGTAGAAAACAACCTTTTGTGGCACGTTTACCAGATGTACATACCCGTCTTGTCCCCTTGCCGCCAGAAATGTGCCGGCCAACAGGACGAATTCCGGGAGGATGCTCAGGAAGTATATTCCGGCAGCAAATGCCTTTCGCTTCCTTTTATTGTTCCATTCCGTGAAATGCGCGTAGGAAATTTTATGCAGCATCACCAACAGGCGGAAAAAACGGCTGAATATGTTTCTTCTATTTGTCATTTGAGTATTTCAGTTATCCATTTCAGAGCAGTTCCTAATAAAACCATTGCGGGAATAAGAAGCAAATAGAGAGGGAAAAAGAACAGGTTGCGCCGGAAGGGACTGAACTTGCGTCCCGCATAATGCTGCATGACCGCTTTCCGCCGGGAAGGCGGGTATATTTTGCCGAACAGACGGTCTGTCATGAAGACAGAAACGGAGAACACGATTAGAAGAACGGCTCCAAACACCTCGAATGCCAAGTCATCCAGAAAATGACCGCCTATGGTCAGAACCGGCATGAATATAAAAAACGTGATACAGGCCCACAGCATATCACTCCCACGGGGTTGTTTGAAACTGACCTTGTGATAATGCTCCCATGTTATTTCTCCCAACCAAAACAGATAGTCGAAGAAATAATAATGTCGTTCTTGCTCTTTATATTCCTGTTTCTTCATTCTAAACATAATGTTCGGCAGCCAATCGCTGTTTATGGCAATCTTTTCATTTCGCTCAATTACAAATATATATCATAAGGAAGAAACTTCAGAACATTCGGTCTTCCTTTTTTCTATGGTATGCTCAAAAGCATTTTTTGGGGATGCTTGTTTGGACGTTCTCCCTAAGGTCGGTGGAGCTGTCTCGCCCGAAAGTTTCCCGGCGTTTAATCGTTAGTTAGGGACAATAAAGCAAACCCCTATCCATAAATGACTATACAATTCCAACAACATCGAAGTAGTGTCAGTACAAAATGTACCAACAGTATTTTTCCGCTATACTTGAAACGATAGCAGGCAGATGCGACAAAGCCGATGGCACTCCAACCAATCGCCACCCGGCTTGTAAAGATATAGTTTTCGGAAGATTCATAGCTCCAACCTAATCCTTCACAACCTATCGGGTAAAGTTCCGGATGCTTTGAGAATTGTATAGAATCACTGACAACCATCCACAGCAATAGCAGACAGCATAGTCCCCACAATATCCTTAATACCAATCTTGATTTCATATTGTTTTGTTCATCATTTCAGGTTATCGTAAATGGTCTAACTCGATGTACCAACCTTCCTTGATGGGCTTGTAAAGCGTGGTGTCGTTGTACGTCCTGCGGTAGATCTCGTTTAGGTCGCCATGTTCGGTGATACGGATATTCCGACGGCTTCTCAATCCGGGATCGTAAACGAAACTCTTGGACGTTCCTGCATCTACGATACTGTGGGAGTAGTACGGCATAAAAAGGCTCACATATACCGAATCTGCCGTTTCCCATTCCCTGCGATCAACAAGGATAAAACCGCATCCAATCTCTGATAACAGGGAGTCGAGTAGGATTCGGTCTGGCTTTAACAGCCCATATACCGGGATGTCTTGTTCGTCATTTGATTCATAGGATGTATCACTTTGCTCTATTGAATCAAGTATAATGATCCCGTCAGGAGAAAGTGGCGGGTAGTGAAAACTACCTTCTGAACTCTCTGACATGATTTCGTACACCTTACGGAACGCCGCCTCGTGCGTGGCAAAGTGGCGTATCATTTCCTCATCGCTTGGCGGCATAGGCGGTTCTCCGCAGCTTGCAAGAAATAGTGTAATAAGAACCCCGATTACGTAATACATTCTCATGTTCTTCCAGTCTTATAACTACTTTAATAAGTAAATTAAGAAATTGCTTTCGCTATTTTGCCATTGAGTTTTACTTTCTCTTAAAATCGTATTTGGAATAAATCATGTCAAAATTTTCATTCTGTTCCCATGAATATCCGTAGAGAAAGAGCAACGTGTTTTCTGCTCCGCACAAAACCTCTGTCAAACCGTTATCGGACAAGATTTCTTTTACCTTTGGATATGTTAGATTAGGTAACTCAATGTTTAATAGCGATGAAATGTGATCGCGTTGGGCATCATCTATATTCAAGTGGATGGCAGTAACGTTTGGCGGGACAGGGAGTTGTGATGTCTCAAATTTTATTTCATCATCAGGATGTTCCTTGAAATACTTTTCAATCTTTCTCATAACAGCTTTGGTTACATGTTGGCACAGCGACAAATCACATGTGGACATTTCCATGTTAAATTTGAATGTATTGTTGAAAGCTTTCTGTAGCACAGCTTCAACACCAATTGGTTCGCCTTTGTGCAACCTGTCACAATCGAATGGTGAGTACTTCGGATGCAACTCTTTCACTTTCCAATAACCCGTTCTATATTGTGTAACCCAATCTCCAATATTGATTTTTTTCATGGCATTATTTTTTTTGTTCAATCTTTTCCTTCAAGCTTTGAATGTTCAGCAGGGAATGGCTTACCGTTATCCTGCGTTGTTATCAGTATTATATCTTTTTCATTATTTAATCTAATGGTTCTTAGTTTATTGTAGTTAAAACAATTATTCTAATTGTGTGTCTGTCTTCATTTCTCTCTGTTTGCTTTCCCTTATCGCATCTATCTCTTTATAGGTGTCGTCCACAATTTGATGGGATTCCGTATTTAGTTTCTTTGCATATTCCTGAACAATAGAATTTATTTCATGATAAATCCAGGCGGCTACAATCAGTATTGCAAAGACAGCCAATATTTTCTTTATCGGTTTGAAGCGGAGCAGATAACCTAAGAAGGCAAACAAGATATAAGCGATGTATATATACCCGGTATTGAGAGTCCTGCCAAAATATTCCAGTCTATGACGTCGCAGTTCGTTTGAAGTTTCCCATGCACCGATTGCGTGCTGGTACAATTCTGTATGTGCTACCAACCTCAGACTGTCTTCGTTGGCAACAGGATGAACGGCATCTTGATACACAACTCCGATTTCTCTCAATCGGTAGCTGTCATAGGCTTTTGATGCTAAGGTATCCGGAAGTATTGAGAGCAGCAGACCGCATGTGTCAATATCAGCCTGAAAAGATGTTTCAAGAGAATCAATCTGGGCTATCAGCTTTGTTTTAGACATAGACATCGGCTTTTTGTTCAATATCTGTTCTATGCTTATACCGTACTTGTCCGCCAGTGACCGGGGATAGCTGTGGTTCATATCAACTATTTTTCCGACGGATATGACCATCATCTGTGGACGCACAAACCAGTCATAATAATAAGTCATTGCCGACAAAGGAAGGACAAGAATCAGACCGATTGCCAATGTCCGGAAAAAACCGGTCCACTTTTCTCTATCCATAGCCCAAAAGACCAGGAAGGTTGCAACGCTCAAACTGTATGGAATCAGAGATGTAAATGCTGTCAGTCCTAGCTGCACACAAAAGCTAAGAGCTTCTTCTGTAGGCAGATCATAAAATGTACCTTTGTTCACTTCCTTGATTACAAGTCCCGCAAAGCCACACGCCACAGCGATAGTAAAAATCACAATAAAATAGATGCAATTCTTCTTCAAATGTTTCATATTCTTTTTACTGATAATGTTTGGTGGCTAACCGACCTTTTCTGGGGAGGTTTAGCCGCATGTTAATCGTCTTTATTGGATTGAATGTATTATTAAAGATACTTCGTCTTTTTGGTAATGATAAGTTTTTATTATACAAGATGTTTTTTGTAGTGATAAAAACACTTTAACCGATGCTTCACAATAGGGAGACAAAGAATCAAATAGGACTAATTCAGTAGAATCCCATTTTACTTCAACTTCTTCTATCGGTTCTGCCCCAGTTACTATATCATTCTCCAGAAGTTTTTCCACCGTTAGATAATCGGGAGCATACTTCCAACGAATTATTAAAATTGCTCCATCTTTATTTACTATGCGTGTAGCCATCGGTTCATCTCCCATTACCAATAAGACATGATTGTCTATATAGATTTTCCCCAAGTAATCTGTTACGCTACATATAGCATTGTAGTTTTCTTGACCCTTCCATTGATGGGCATATTGTTGCTCAACAATGACAAATGGGCTTCCTGATGTTTCAATCCAATTATTCATATTTTTTCTCAGCGATTAACGTTATACTATCAGCCGATTTGGTTGTTATTTTCTTTAAGTATCAGACCTCGTCTTCCTCCATCAACAGATCGTCCAACGGGCTTTTGATATTGCTTTTGAAAGTGTCGGCTATGTGGACATACCTTTCCGTTGTCTTGATGTTGTTATGTCCCATAAGCTCTTTCACAATTTTGATGTCGGTTCCTTGCTCCAGCAAGTGGGTGGCGAACGAATGGCGCAGCAGGTGCGGATAAATCCGTTTCGTGATTCCCGCTTCCCGAGCCGCAGCCTTCAACCGTTTCGACACGATACTCTCGGTGAAAGGTTCGCCCGGTCTGTGTTCAAAGAGCCACACTTTCGGTTTGTATAGTCTGTTATATTCCGTCAGCTTTTTCATCAACGGTTTTGACAGCAGGGTGTAGCGGTCCTTCTTGCCCTTTCCCTGACGCACCCGTATCAGGGAGCGGGGTTCGTTGATGTCGCCGGGTTTCAGTTCCAGCAGTTCGCTGATGCGCAACCCTGCGGAGTAGAGTATGGAGAACATACAGAAGAAACGCAGGTCTGTCACTGTCACGTCGAGTATTTTCTTTATTTCCTCCTTGCTCAACACGTCGGGCAGCGTCTTCTCCCGTTTGGCACGGTTCACCTTGTAACACCGCCGTTCCTGACCGAGAACTTTCTCGTAATAGAACTTGATGGCGTTGATACGCTGGTTTTGCTGGCAGGAGGATATGTTTTTCTCATGGATGAGATACAGCAGGTAGTCGTTTATCTCGTCGGGAGTAACCGTTTCAATCTTACGCCCCTCGAAATATTGTTGGAAATCGCGGAAATAGGAGGTATATACCCTTACGGTATGGTCACTGTAACGCACTTGCTGGAGTTTTTCCAGATAACCTTCCGGCAGTGGCGGCCGTTTGTCTTCCTCTTTACGGGGTGCGGTTTCCTTGATGGCGGAATAGTCTATAAACGCCATTTTCACATAGCGGTCGAAGAACTCGGCAAGCACGAAATTCTCTGCCGGCAGATAAGCTCTGCCACCGACAAGCAGTACGTTTTCTTCCTTCGACAGCGACAAGCGGATGTCATTGTCATTACCGAAAGTCACTTCGACAAATTCTCTCCCGTTTCTTACCACAGGAGAAAGTTTGATTTTGGGTTTTGGAGTATATATTTCCATGTTTTTTAAATTTTACCGGTCCCACTCGTTCAGGATTTCTCCGCTTATGATATCATATCGTATCCAGTGTCCCGTCTCGCGTCCCTCGGTGTATTCGCCTTGGACTGCGATATCGTCCCGGTCGATTTCTTTCCACGAACCGTGCTTGTAGCCGTTCTTGTACGAGCCGGATTTGTAGGCGTACAGCTTGCCATGTAGGTGGGCCGTGTATTCGTAGGGGCCGTCCAGTTCGCCGTTCTTATAGTGGCTGACGGTTTTGCTGACCCATCTCTCGGTGGTATCCTCGCTGATTTTCCATTGTTTTCCCTCTTTCCGGTCGTCGGTATAGTTTGCCTCGTAGATCTGCTTGCCGCTTTTCGGGTCAAAGCGTTGTTCCTTGCCGTTCCGCTTGCCCTGCCTATATTCCTGAACCATGTCCGGCTTCCCGTCGCTGAACCATGTCCTTACCGTACCGTCTATCTTCCCGTACTGCATGGGTGCTTCCCGTTGCGGTGTCTTTCCGTCCTGATGATAGGAAACGAACAGACCATGCCGTCTGCCGTCGGTATACTTGCCCTTTTCCCGCAGGCTGCCGTTGCGGAAACGCCTGTACTCGCCCTGCATAACCCCTTTGGAAAAATGCACTATTTCCTCATCCTGCCCCCGCAAGATACGGAATTTGCCCGATAGCGGACGTTTTCCGCCCTTCAGATAATGGACGACTGTTCCATGCTGTTCGTCCGTGGTGGTTCGCAAGTCACCGGATTCCACGATCCGCTGTGCGAAGGCAGAACAACACAGCAGCGTGAGAACGATGGCCGCAAGCATTTTTCTTATGTTTCCCTTTACCTTTCTCATTCGTCCGGATATTCAAGTTTCAATGTCATGCCGTCCAAAGCGATGCCTTCGCTAAGCGTGATGGCAAGTTTCTGTTCTTCGGAGCATCCTATGGTTTCCCCGTCCTGCAAGGTGACATCATCCGACAGGATATAATGCACGATGTCCATTAGGAAATCACGGATGTCACTCAGATCGGCAGGGGCATACACTTCGATTTCCTCTTTCCCGAATTTTCTCAGTCCGTAGGTATAGATGCCGGGGATTCCTTTCTGTGTGCGGTAGATGCCGAACCATACCCAGTCCATGACGGGCAGTTCATCTTCTTGCAGGAGTGCGGCCATATCCCTGTAAAATTCGGGTTGGAACACCATACCGTCGGTATATACCGCTGTAGCGTAGGACTGTTTCAGGCAGGAAGACGTGGCTCTGGTGAACAGTTTGGCTCTCTCCAGCAGGTTGGATTGGTCTCCGGTCACGGATACGAGGATATGAGCCTCGTGTTGTCGTGCCACTTCTGTTGCATCTTTCCACAGGTAGTTGCCCTGTGCATAGTGTTCCGCTTCTCCGTTGGGTACGGGACCGGGCATGATGGCTATTGCCAATGTCATGCCGCTGAACATTCCGACAAGTACGTCCCCGTTGTCGTCGTCATCGGTAAGGACGATTCCCCAGTCTTCCTCGAAGTCATGGATGAACTGTTTCTTGTCCCATTGATTTTGTGAAAGCAACACGGACGAGACAAAGCATCCTTTGATATTATCCTTTTCCATATAGTTCTTTCTTTTTGAGTCGTCAATTATTGAAGATTCTTGCGCAAGATAGGTATTTTACCCTGATTCCTTGGTACTTTCATCTGTTAATATACGATAAATGCAGGCCCTGCCTGTGACTTTACAGATAAAGGTTGCGCTCCGTTCAATAGATGCGCACATACTGTACTTCCCCGTCAAGCAGTTCAACATAGCGGTTGTCGGAAAAGCGCAATGTCTCCAGAGTCCTGCCTTCCTTCTTGACTTCCGATTTGTGGTATGGTTCGCCCCACGCGGCGATGACCATTTCCCTCGTCATGCCGGTATCGACCTTGCGGAAGGCAATCAGCTTCCCGTATTTCTCGCCGTACCGTTTTTCCAGCTGGCCGATACGTGCCGTGCTTACAAACTCGTACACCTCGTCACCGCCTATAGGAAATGCTTCCACACGGACACCGTCAGCACCTTCCATCAGCAGAAACGCCCCGTCACTGTTCATCTTCAGGCCGATGTCCACACAACGGTACTCCGCACCTTCAGCCGGGGTGATTACCTGACCGTCCTCGGTCTCGACGGCCTTGGCAAGTGACAGGAATGTCTGTCCGACAAAGCGTTTCAGTTTCTCATAATACCCTATACAGGTCATGCTCAGCGGATACCTGAATGGGTTGTAATACATCTCATCACCGCTTTCTTTTTCACGGAGCAGCAGGCAGCATCCAGCCGACAGGTAGTCTGTCTTTGTCCAGACCTTCACTACCTCGTAATATTTCCCCACTACCTCTTTAGAAGGGGTGGTACTGATGTTGACCGCCTTGTACACCGTTCGGTCATCCCCGGTAAGGAAATTGACCGTGTAGAAAGCATCCCAGTAGCCGTTCCTGTCATTTTTTACCCCATGCATGTACAGGGTCTGTCCCGGAAGGGAAGTGAAACTCCGCTTCTCCACGTTCGTCAGGCTGTCATAGGGGTGGGCATTTGTCACCGTGTACTCTTTCAGTCCATCGTTCTTGGGAACGATGTTAAGCTGTGCATGGGCATACATCACCGTGCACAGGAAGAAGGTTATAATTGGAATTGTTTTCATACTCAATCACTTTTTAAGTTTACAGGTGGCATCCGGGAAAGAGCACTCAGCTATTTGCCGGAAATAGAGAACAGGTACAGAGACAGTCCTATCCCGACGGCAAGAATCACTCCCAGCCAGAACCGGAAAGTTTTCGGACCGAGCAGATTCATCCAGAAGTTACCTCCTGTACTACCCGGACGGGAATACGTCCACTTCCAGCCACAGATGACACCGACAAGCCATATCAGAAGCAGGCCCGCCACGACCAGATAGCCGTAGCGGGGTTCCTGCTGTATCAGATTCGGAAAATCCTTTATTTTATCCAACCATTCCATATCTCACCGGTTTATTTTTTCAAGAGCGCCGCAAATTCTTTAAGCTGTGGCAGTCCGTCAAAGAAATCAACGTCAAATTTGGCCGTTGAGCCGTTGGCGAGGGTGATTGTCAGAATACCATTGTCGTAATTGTAGTTTGAACTGGATATTTCCGACAATGTAAAAGAACGCATCTCAACATTTCCTTTCACGATGACCGGGTATGTCACCTTATCGCCGTCAACCGTGATGATACAGCTTTTGGCAGCCAACTTGCGGGCCTTATGTATCTTCCGCCAGGCTCTGAACAGCATGTACAGTCCGACAAGGGCAAGGATGATGGCTGTTGGTAACGGTCCGAGGATGCGAAGTGTACCGACTTTTATACCGAAAGGATAAACTACCGGTACTATTATCAGTCCGGCACCGACAAGGATTTCAGTCAGATTGTCCTTGATGGACGATTTGGAAGAATAATTGAATGTAGCCATATTCGGATATTAGTGAAGTTATTCGTTCGGTGATATTATTTTATGAAAAAGTACCAGATAAGCAGAGCCGCGGTGATGATTATGGACAGGACCGTCATGGCCGACCTGTATTTTTCGACAGCAGGCGATTCCTGCGGAGCTTCAAATTCCAGTATCGTAGGTGCTTGGCCTATCGCGCTATTAGGAATAGCCTCTATCTTGAACTCGTTGGGCTGTTTTTCAATGCCGATCAAGGCATAGGCACAATCAAGCTGATTGGCCTTTCTTGGCGAGAATACCGATTTGCTGAACAGGATGACGCCGTCATAATGATCGCTTATTTCCATTACCGAATCCATATCCCGTTGTCCTGTCAGTATATGACGGCCTGTATCAGGATCTACTATGTAATAGTCATAGCCACAGGACTGTACGGAATCATAACGGATTTCACCGATTTCCAGCGTATCCACTTCAGCCTTGATGCTCTGAAGGGTGGCCTCGTCAATTTCAGTCCCTTTCAACGGGCAGGCATACAGGCAATAGCGGCTGTCTTCGTGCATCACGGTTCTGATGGGATAGAGGTTTACTACTTTGCGGTTTTCCAGTTTGAGGTATGTCTTAGACAATTTGCCGATTGCTTTCCCGTTATAACCGGCCGGAACAGCACCTCCTTCAAGAATGGCTGACAGATTTTTAAGTTCGCTCATGTTGTAATTCTTTTTATTCGTTTTCGATTATTGTTGATTATTTGATTCCATTTTCTACAGTGAGACAGAAGTTCACCTCCCTGTACAGTTGTTCCAGCAGATGTTCGTCATCCAGCGACTTCCTGCCGGGACGTAAGAAACCGTCCGGAGTGTCGGATGCGTAGTAGAACATGTTCCCGTTGAAGGAGAGCATCAGGTCACGGCTGAAGGATTTCCGCAGGGCGGTCAGCTTCCGCATCATCGCCGGGGTGAGCACCATGCGGGCTTCCACCTCGTCATCCGCGTACACGGCAAAATGCCTCTCGAACTCCGGGTCTTCCAAATGTACGAATTTTGCCCCGTACTTTTCCTTCATTCCCTGGATTGTTTGCGCCAGGTAGCCGATTTTGTTTTCCAGATGGTCGGGCAGCAGCATCACGTAGCCCCTGAAGGTGCGGTTCAGCTTGCAGCACCCGAACATGCCCCTGAAACTGTGCATCGTGCTCTCTATCCTGACTCCGAATATCGGACGGATAAAATACTGGTACGGCACTTCAAGGAAGTTGAAGGCCGAGAAATCTTTCGAATTGGCTGAAGTCACACCGGCATCCACGACAGTCATCATGTCATTTCCGACGGGAATGTCAAGACGGCCGTAACAGGTCGAACTTACCGAATTGCCCGATGACAATGCCGTTCCGAACAGGCGGCTGTCCGCAAAGACTTTCGGCTGTATGGAACCGGAAGGATTGTACCTTGCTCCCGGGAACAGCAGGTAGATGATGTGGGCCATCGTGTAGGTTTCCCTCTTGTTCAGCGCGGCAAAACATTTCATGAATGCGAAATGAAGTACAAAAAATACGGCAAAGCCTATCATGAGGTATTTTCCCGTGGTGACGGAAGTCTCATAGTCAGTACGGTCCACGAGGAATCCGCCGAAGATACAGAAACCGAACCACACGACGGTACACAGATAGACAATGGAGGTCAGGATGCGGAACACAATCCGGAGCATCCTGATACGGGACATCTCTTTCTTCATGTGAAGGGAAATGCCCTTGAAATCTATATTCTGACTTTCTTCCATGCTTTACTTGAATAATTCTCCCACTTTCACTTCCTTGATCTCACTTTCCGGGAACTCTATCAACTCCTGCTGCTCATGCTTGCGCCAGGATGCGATTATCGACGACGGAAACATTTCAATGTAATTGTTATAATCGGTAGCAGCGGCATTGTAGGTGCGCCGGATTGCCTGCAGCTCATTCTCCATGTCCTCGATCTGGACCTGAAGATGAAGGAACTGCTGGTTCGCCTTCAGCTCCGGGTAGTCTTCCACCGCCACATTCAGTCTTGACAGAAGCGAGGACATTTCCGTACCGCTTTTTATCTGCTCGGACTCTGTAGCGTTCGAAGCCCTTGACCGCAAATCGGCAATGCGGGTGAGAATCTCATTCTCGTGCCCCATGTATGCCTTTACGGATGCGACAAGATTGGGGATCAGGTTATTCCTCTGTTTGAGGACCACGCAGATACCGCTTCTGCATTGCTTGACCCGGTTCTTCTTTGCAATAAGGCTGTTGTTAGTGAATACTGCCCATAAAATAATTATGAGCAGTACCACGATAATACATATAACGGCTATAATCATATTTTCAGATGGATTTAGACATACAATTCAGCCGGTATGACTCTGATTGTCCCTTCCCAGTAGAAGTGGGGGACGATGCCGTCTGAAGGAAGATAGCCTTGGGGAAGTTCCTTGTAATAAAGGACAAGTTTCCTTACTTCCACATCGGCGCCTTCCACGATTTCACCACTCAGTTTCACGGTTGACCAGCAGTCCTCCTCCTTGGCAAGACTGACTACGCCCTCACATCCGGGAGCTACCGGCTGCCTGCCTTCACACATGTTGCGCAGCTTTTCCATCACTCTCTTCAGCCATTCCACATCGTTCATGTGTCCCTTGTCCAGTGCGTATATGCCAATACCATGGAAAGAGTCGTCCTTGTGCTTCACGCCTTTCCACGCCTCTGCCGGGGCACTGACAATCCCCGCGTAAACGATATATCCTTCCGTGAATTTTCTCAACCACTTGCTTTTGCCCAGCCATGGTGCCTTTCCTGCAAGTTTCTTGAAGAACTCGGTCTCAGAACTGCGTGGCGTCTGCATGTACGGTTTCATCTTGTCAAGCTGTGTCGGGTTCTTGTACAGTTCCCTGTCTCGCTTGGCTTCTTCGGCCTCCTTTGCACGCCGTGCGGCCAGTTTCTCCCTGTATTTACTTACGTCAAGACCTTGTGCTTCCATTTGGTCAAGATCATTCTCTGTCATGGTTTTCTCCCATTCTGTTGCTGCATTTTTGAAAAGTGCCATAATCGTAAAACTTTTAAGATATTGTTGATCCTATTTTTTTCGGATTCTACCATTCGATTGCCTTCCAAGGGGAATCTTCTTTATTGAGAAGCGCTCCCACGACTTCATCCGCAGTCTCGTAGTCATCTGTTTCGCCTCTCCATATTCCGCGTCCCACGGCAAAGCTGTTGCCGTATTCTTCCCACGAATTGAAGGATTCCTTGGCTATGCCGGCAGTGGTTCTGATGGCTTCCCACATTTCGTCTTCATTGATGTAGCCGCAGATGAAAGCCCAACGGGCCATGTTCACGGCACGTACAAGGTCCCATGCCAGCACGGTTTCGGGCAGGTCCGCTTCCGTCGTTTCATTTACTCCCATTACAAATTCAGCTATCGTGAACGCATCGCCGATCTTGCTGTCCTCGTCCGCCTTTTCTTCCTCGGTGATGGCCTCGATTCCACGCTGGCGGATTTCAGTCAAGGCCGGATCCGCACCGGCATGTTGGCCTTCGTTCAGCAGCCATGAGATGGTCTCCAGGGCACTCTTCCTGTCAGTAACTTCCCACCATTCCTCAAGCATTTCCTTAAGGGTGTCCGTGCCTGCTGTACTTTCAAGGGAGTCCACGTTGTCATCGTTGTATAGGAACAGAGGTGCCCCATAAGCCAGAAGTCTGTTCTGTTCAGGTGTCAGGCTGTTGTCGCCCTTGCGGGTGATTTCCCAACCTGCATATACGTCAAAACCGTCCGAGAAATCCGGTAAACCTTCCGGCATGAATCCGGCATTCATTGCCTGCTGCATCATGTTCCCTGCGAACTCGATGTTTTTGCTGTAGGTCTCCATTATCGCCTCGGGATCCTGGGCGGATTCTGCCATCATCTTTGCCTGGTATGCCTGTGCCTCCGCAACTCCCGGGAACATCTCGGCCGAGTCCTGCATCAGCTTTTCATGCATCTTCATCAGGTCGGTGCCTTCAAATCCGGGTACGTTGCCATACAAGGCTTGCGCCTGTTCCAGTGCTGCTTTCATGGCCTGAGCCTGTGCTTCTCTTGCGATTTCCTCGGGTGTCTGAGGTGTCTTCTTGGTTTCTTCTGCCATATCTTTCTAATATTAAATTTGTTAATGAATATCTTACCTGTTTATTCCGCTCCGTTTTCAAGAAGTTTTTCCACGATTTCGTTGAAGCCGCGCTCTCCTGCATAGTACAGGGCGGTGTGCTGGAGGTTGTCTGAGATGCTAACATTCGCGTGAAATTCAAGCAGGACGGACACAAAATCGTTGTGGCCCTCCTTGGCTGCAAGAATAAGCGGGGTTTCCCCGTTGTCATTCTGTGCGTCAACCGCAGCTTTGGCCTTCAGCAGAGCCTCGCCTATAAAGCGGTTACCTGAAATGGCCGCGTAATGTATCGGGGCATTGCCGCTCAGCATAGCTTTGCCGGGATCGGCTCCGGTCCCGAGAAGAAGGTTGACCATGACAAGATTCCCCTGCATACAGGCGAGTATCAGCGGAGTCTCTCCGCCGTCATTCGTCGAGTCAAGCATGGACTTGTCTGACAGGAGCAGCGTGCGGACAATTTCACCCTGTCCGTTATACACGGCCTGATGAAGCGGGGTGTTGCCACGTGCATCCCGGTCATTCCCGCACGAGAGTCGGGCGACCACTTCCCGCAGCCCGTGGGCTGTGGCATAGTCGATGGCCTTGTGGCCGGAGGCATCGGCGACCTCCGTATCGGCTCCCTGATCCATCAGGAAAAGGGCGGCATCTGTACGCTTGTTGTCAAGCAGGCATATTAGCGGGGTTCGTCCTTCATTGTCCGTCACGTTGATGTCGGCCCCCTTCTGGAGCAGCTTCCCGAGGATTTCCTTGTTGCCGCTCCGTGCCGCCGCGTGGAGCGGGCTTTCGGAACGGTTGTTGATACATGACGCGTCGGCATCGTTGTCAAGAAGCAGAGCCACTATGTCCCTGTAACCTTTCTGACAGGCATAATAAAGAGCAGTGTTTCCTTCCTGATCCCTTTTGTTGATGTCAATTCCTCCCTTTTTCAGGAATATCTGGACAATGCTTTTCTGCCCGTTTCGGCAAGCATTGAGAAATGTCTGGTTGTTGTCCATATATCTTTGTTTAAGAATATTTCAATAATAGTCTTACGAGATTGTCATTGTTGTAGTCTGCCGCCACGTCCATGGCCGTTTTGCCTTCATTGTTTACGGCATTTACGTCAGGCAGCTTGAAGTCCAGCAGGAGTTCAATCGCTTTCTGTGCCATGCTGTCACGACAACATGCCGCCACATAATGCAGGAGGGTGTTTCCCCGGTTGTCCGTCTTGTTCACGTCAGCTCCGGCTTCGAGAAGCTTTTCGAGGATTTCCGTGGGGTCGTCAGAACCGGCTGACCAGCCGTAAGGCACATATTTTTCGTTCGCCTTATGACCACCGAAGAGAATCATCATGGGAGTTTGGCCGGAAAGATTGGCGGCGTTGGGGTCGGCCTTTCCCTTGAGCAGCCAACCGAATGCCGTTTTACCCAACCTGTAGCCGGTATGGCGGCAGGAAAGGGCAAGTGCCGTGTTGCCTTCCGTATCAACAGGAAGCTCGGGATTCCAGCCTTTTTCCTTCATCAGGTCAAGCAGCCCCTTGTAAACCTCGGTATCCTTGCAGAAATAGTCCTTACTCACCCATACCGAAAAAGCCGTCTCTTCATTCGGGAAACGGTAATTCGGATTCGCTCCGCCGTTCAGAATCATGGCCGGAGCATCCTGTATGCTGTCAAACCAACTGAACGCACAAGCGAGGGGCGACTTGCTTTCAAAGTCATACATATCCTTGTGCTCACACACCGTCTGCAGGTCTGCACCCGAACGCAGAATGGCATCCAGTGCCTCCATATCCTTCATGTACATAGCCTGGAATATGTCCATGTTGCCGTGCAAGGCCGAAAGTTCGTCAACATCGGGGTCGCTTCCGGAAAGGAAGGCCGCGATCTTCATCGCCTTGTTCTCTATGGCGGCATCCCAGGCTGTCTTTCCACTGTTTGACTTGTCTTCCGGATCGGCCTTGTCTTCTTCAACAAGCCTTCTGGCAAGTCGGTAGGCGGTTTCGCCATCATCCTCCAGCCTTGCAATCCTGCTCCTGATTTCCTCTATCTTGTTTTCGGGGTAACGGTATTGTACGGATTCGTCCAGTTCCTTTTTCGCGAACCGGATATCCCTTCTGATGTCGCCTGAAGCGGCACAAAAACCGAAAAGCACGTTCTCGCCGTTAAGGTCGGTTGAGTTGACGCGTGCTCCGGAATCTATGATCGCTTCCGCCATCTTGAAATGACGGTTCCTTATGCACTCGATAAGGGCCGTCGTATTCTTGGCCGAACGCGGTATATTCGCTCCTTGTTCTATGAGCATGACGGCTATTTCTTTCAGTTTGTCTTCATCTGCACAGCCGGCACTGGTTCTGCCGAGGATATGAATCGGGGTGGAACCGTTTGCATCCTTCGTGTTGGGTTCGGCATCACGTTCAAGAAGTATCTTGACCCCCTCCGTGTCTCCATACTGGCAGGCAAGATGCAACGGAGAACGGTCTTCGTACTGTTCGTCGCTGTCATCGACGGGCACTTCCCGGAGCGCCTGATGAATTGCATCCTTCGGCTGACTTGTCGAATAAAGTCTGTATATGTCACTGTATTTCATGGTTGTATGTTTTTTATCAGTTCTTCAATGTGTTGATATTTATTGCCCAAACGGGCGTGGATAGTCCGCACCTCCGTGTGCAGGTGCAGTCTGGCCGACACTTTCGCTTTCAGCCTCAACAGTTGTACGGCGGCGAGGTTATCGGGAGCATCCTCCGGCATGGGACAACCGGCAGGGCTTTTTTCGTATTCCCAGCGGAGGACGGCTTCCGGCAGGTTTTCCGGCAGACGTTCCGTTAACGGTGGCAGCAGCCTCTCCGCTTCCAACAGCAGGGAACGGCAGTCATTATACAGAGAAAGGTAGTAGTAGCATAACGCCTTGTTGTAAAGTGTCGGCAGGTCAGACTTTCCTGCCTGCGTGAAACAGGAGAAGGCAAAGGCATATTCGCCACTTACCATATAGGTAATACCTGCGGAAAAAAGTTCTTTTTTCTGGGATTCAGGCATGGTTTGTTTATTTCCATATATTCCAATCATAGATACTTAAACACTAAAAGAGATTTCAGACTGTTATGGGTGGAAACAAAAAACCGACGATATTCGGGCGCAGAGAACGCTCCCCAGTACCGTCGGACCATAAAAATATCCTGCCTTTTTTGAGACAATATGGCAGAGGATGAGTATTTATAGGAACTTTTGTCGTAAGACAAGGATAACCCCGGATAATTGATTCCGGTAATCCATTGTAAATTAAATGTTTTATTATATATTGACGCGCGATAATTGTGTGTGTGTGTGTGTGTGTGTGTTTACACGAATTTTCCACACTGCCAAATTATTAATACACTTTTTAAGGGAATATGTAAGGTAACTAATGCACACAAGAAAAACGTCCGCTTTATGCGAAGCTTCGCTCAAACAAATATCATTTGTTAAAATCGAGCGACATTTTACAATGTATCCATTGTCATACATATCAGTTTATTAGAGTGAATACTTCTTCAAATACAAAATTAGAAAAATGTTTTGTTCTGCAATGAAATAACCGACACTTTTTTCAGGGAAAAATAAAAATGGCTTTATTATAATTGCCTTGTACCATAGAAAACGGGCAGAGAGCATGCAGTTGCTCATCTGCCCGTCCTGTAGGGAGAACCGTTTCATGCCGCTATCGGATTCACTTTCAATGTAGTCTGAAAGATGAACGCCTCTACTTTCATGTTGATTATGAAACATTGTTGGTGTGCGTGATAAGACTTCATGCCTTATTCAAACCTAAATCCAACGGGCACAAAAACAAGTAAATAATTATTCAATGTCTTGAGATTATTAAATACCGCAAAGGCAGTAAGGAATATAGCAGATTGGATTATTCTAAAAGGCCAAATTTATATCTTCTTTTGGCGGCATATTACAAGGAACTTGCCACCCGTTCAGGGGGGCTCTTGTGGAAACGGAACTAACAAACAAGCAGTAATTTCGTTTCTTGTTCATGGTAAAGACTACGACAACAAATCCGGTAGCGGTATTTACTGTTATTTAGGTCAGCCACGGGTTTCGATACGGGTCATAATCTGTTTGGAAAGTAGCCAGTTGCCAATCGGTAACCGGCTTTTTCGTGTCATCGACTTTACGGGGGATTTGTGGATTAAGTCGCAATTTGGCGGCATCATTAAGCCATTTCATGCTGTCCTCGTAATCGCGCATACGGACAACACTGACATTATTCGGGGCAATGAGTTTCGTGAGCTCGTAGATAGCCAATCGAACCATATGCTTCTTGAGGTTGTAGTTTCGTGGATCGTGTAATGATAGGTTTAGACCGACTTGCGGCGTGTCCGCGTTCACATCCGTTTCCGGGTAAAATACCCGTCCGTCATAAACTACATATTCGTGTTCCGACAATTCGTAGGCATTGTATGATGAATCGTAATCGGCTATGGCTCCCCAACAGTCGGACACCATAGGGTCAAGATTGCAATCGAAACAGTCAAGCGTCATCAAAGTATAGAACGCCCCTTCATATTCAACGACTGACCACAGAGGATACTCGACAGGCTGCCATAACGTGACTTCCGTCTCGATCCAACCGCCGACCATCGGGATACGGATATCATCGAACTTGTACCCGTTTTCGGCAAGGCAAATATAGACAACACCGTTGTAGTTTACTTTATCACCCGGATAATAGGTGTTGAACTGGGAGTAATTTACAACTTGTCCCGCATCGACGTGGATATCGGAACACTCTTCCCAATAGATTGCCGTTGCCGGCTTGCGATAGCCGCTGACGGAGCGTATCACCTCATGGATTTGTCCCTCGAAATAGACATGCACACCCACGGGATAGGTAATTCGATGGTCGTATTCGGCGATATATTTTCCTTTTGCAAGTTCCTTTTCAATCTCGTAGTTCTCTGACAAATATTCCACAATGCTCATCTCCGCCGATTCTTCCGCCTGGATGAATCGTGCATCATTGCCCCGCGTGAGTTGTGCTAGTGCTTCCGGAGTAATTATCCCAAGATAGTCGTCATTATTGAGAAACCGTCTGTACATATCCTTGTTCCGTTATTAGTATGAAAATCCTTCCTGAATTACCGATGTGGAGACCACATACCCGTTCCCGTCGCCTCCGCTCTTGAACTTGTACCAGCTGTCGCGCAGGTAGTAACAGAGCAGGTAGTCAAGGCAGTCGGACAAGTGTCCATACCGTTCATATTTGACACCGGTTTTCGGGTCGGTGGTCTTCTGTTTGCTCTTGGTACCGTCCTCGTTACGAAGCTGGTAAATCAGATCCTGGGTAAGTTTGCGACATTTGATATCGATTTGTATCTCCCAGCCTTCATAGCCCCCGAATACCTCGTTGACGAACTCGCACCGTGTAGCCTGCGGAGGCTGCTTGCGTAACAGCTTTACCTTCGGTCGCAGGATTCCTCTGCCGAAAGTGTCCGTGATGATGGTATAGTTGTTGATGCCGTCCTCGTTGGTGGTGGAGCGTTGTAACCCGGAAGGGTCACCGGTCACATCCACTCCGCCAATATGCTTGTCCCGGTAAAGTTTTAAGCGTACTTTCCGTGCCAACGCAGGTGTGTTGTTCTCCTTTTCCTCCGGCTTGCCGAGTATCTCTTCCAGTATATAGACCTTCCTGTTTTCATAGTCTATTTGTGCGGAGAGCACCGACATTTGGGGGGCAACATTGAAGTCCCACACCGTGATGAGCGGCTTGGTCGGATCGTATGCTTTTTCTTTCAGTCCGGTAACGAGATGCCGGGAGCCGTCGAAACTGTTATAAATCGCCATATCGTTGGCTTCCACGAAATCCCAGTTGCCATAGAGCAGGCGTTCCTTTGTCGCCTGGTCCCGGATCTTGTTCAGGGCCGCCTCGTACACCTGACGGAAAGCGATATTCGGGTTGTCAAACACGGAAAAAGGTATATACGCTTCACCCTCGCGGCAGATGACCTTGTCTCCGTTTTCGTCCTGCACGAAGCGGGAACGCACCCAGTTAATCGTCGGATTGGTGGTGAGCAGCATTCTCGGGGTCTTGAATGTCTCATGGGTTCTCCAGCGGAGACGGGAGAACAGTACTTCGACGGCCCGTTCCGAGATTTCCGACACCTCATCCACCATGGCGATGGTATATTCCGAAGAGCCGAAACGCTCGAAGTTGGGGTCGCTGGGGATATCCGCCATCTCCTTCATGATGATGACCGAGTCATTCCAGAATGTGAGCGTGCCTTCGAGGTTGTTTATCTTGTAGTTTGTATCCTCTTTCAGTCCCCAGTCCTTCAGAATCGACTTGATGGTGTTCCATGTCGATTCCTTTAACGACTTGAGTGTCTTACGGGCCACCACCGCACGGATATTCTCGAACCGAATACATGAAGACACCAGCCAAACGCTGCCGATATACGATTTTCCGCCGCCGGCCGCTCCGCCTCCCAGTATCAGCTGCGGCAGGTTCTGCGACTTGCAATGCCTGCATTGAGGCCTGTACTGAGGGTTGCCTTGCTGGTCATAACCGATAAGGATTTGCTCGATCTCCCCGCCACAATGGGGACAATAGTTCGGTTGCAACAGTTTCCAGAGTTCATACTGCCGTGGGGACGGTTTGAACTCGATGCGCAGGTTTCTGGGTGGTTTGAGCCTGTTGACCGCCATTCGATTTATATAATCTGAATGGTTATGTCCCTTTCGGACTCGAGCATGGCATACAGTTTTTGGAATGTAGTACGGGATTCCAAAACTTTTCCCTTGACCGTATTCTTTCCCACGATGATACAACCGGCGGAATCTCCCTCGGTGTTGCCTGAATGGATCAGGATGCCGAGGAAATGAGGTACATCGTGCAGATATGGCATTTTTTTCTTGTACTTGGGGCTGTACTGAAGGGTAACTTTATAAGTCCCGGCAGGAATGGCGGTCTTGGAATAGACCTTTTCCTTGCAGGTACAGGAACGGCCGCGAGGAGTATCCGGACAGGTTGCCGGAAGTTCCCTCACGGCATCTTCGATGGTATTACAGAAAAATTTGCCGTCGATGGACAGGTCGCCTATGGTATAGGTCTGACCTTTGAATTTGCGGTTGAGTGTCAGCTTCATACTTCGATACTATTTGTATCGAAAGAGTAGAGACGGACGCCGGCTAATGTTTATTATATGTGTTTGTAAAAGGAGGATATTTCAGGAAATGATGTATCTTTGTGAACGGATTGACAGTATTTAATCAAGAGTTAATATGACAAAAGCGGATATCGTCAGGGAAATAGCAACGCAGACCGGTCTGGAGAAGCAGGTCGTGTTACAAGTTGTCGAAGGATTCATGGATAGCGTAAAGTCTTCCATGATAAACGGCGAGGAGGTTTATCTTCGCGGCTTCGGTTCTTTTATCATCAAACACCGTGCGGAAAAGACAGCACGCAACATAAGCAGGAATACCACGATAATAGTGCCTGCCCACAATATCCCGGCATTCAAACCGTCAAAAGCCTTTGCAGGAAGGATGAAATCAGACAAATAAGGTGATTATATGCAACAGGAGCGTTATTCAGATGCTCCTGTTACTTTATACAGGGCAACGAGGTTGGTATTGTCCGATTGGAACAGGAAACGGCCGTTGCTTAAAAGGCATTCGTGGATGGTGTTGTCATTAGGATCCGACTCCAATAAAGCCCCCGCCTTGTTTTCATCGATAAGCAGCATTTCTATGCCTTGTACGGTGGCGGCAGTTGCATCAGCAGGAATTTTCAAAAGTTCATCCATCAGATTCATGTCGTTCATAATATCTCCGTATTTGGCTTGAGTCCCGTCAAGCATTCAATGTACCAAGACCAAAAAGCGTGGGACATAACCCGTAGCACCGAGGTTCTGGTAAACCTATCCGCAAACAAGTTAAGCCCACGCAAAAGCATAGGCGAAAACTGTTTGTCCTGCGGATAAGTGAAATTTACCAGATTTCGGTGCATGACAAAAGCTAACGCTTTCCGTATTTTATTATGTCGTTCTGCCAATATGGTTTTTATGCCGCATCTGCAGAAGAACCGGCCATTATGTGATAACGACCGGACGTGTAAAGGTTATTTTTTAGACTCTTCCAAGGAAAGCTTACGAAACTCTTTCATCAGTTTTTCCAGTTCCAACGAGGTCTTACGGGCACGGGTCCCTGCGGCCTTGTTGCCTTTTTCAATCTGAAGTGCCGCATCCGTGGAGAATGTAGCATATACTTCCTGTATTTTTGAAACCAATTCTTTCATATAAATTCTATTTAAGTTATTGACCACAAAGGTAATGAAAATAATCGAGAATAAGAGCGATTTTGTCAATATTGCAAATATCACATTGGTAATCAATGACTTTTAACAGCCATTACACCGTATGATTTATCCATCAGAGAAATTGTCAAGGTGTTTACAACTTTATGGATATGTCTGGTCAGAACATTTCTTCCATCTGCCGCTTGATTTCTTCCCGCTTTGTATTCTTGTAGTAATGCTTATAGATGGTCAATGGGCTGTTACCAGCCATCTCTGCAACCACATACGGATTATTACCGGCATCTACCATCTTCGATATGAAAGAGCCACGGGCGGAATACCATGTGATGTTTTCTTTAATGCGCAGCATCTTGCATGCTTTCGTCAAGGTTTGTGAAAGGCGTGTGGAAATTTGCTTGACACGTGTAGTCTTCTTGGAAGTGGTCGTGTGTTTATGAGTAAAAACAGGAAATACATAATTTCCATAACTTTGCCCACGGTATTTATTCATGATGGCTTTTGCTTTACTGAGTAATTCCGGTTTGGCTGTTTTGGGAAACTTGATACGTTCATAGACGATGCGGTCTTCCTGGACCAAATCCCATGTCAGGTTACATACATCGACATTCGCCATACCTCCGGTATAGTAGCTGAACAGGAACAAATCAAGATGCAACTGCTCTTTTTTCGTAAACAAGGTACGGTCAACATTTGCGATTTTAGCTATGACTGTTTCCGGAACTGCTCTTGAAGTGGTTTCTGGCCAATTAATATCATCACCGAGACAGAGGAAGTTATCCATATTCACCCCGTACATCTCTTTCTTTTCTGCCTGCCTGCATACGGCACGGAGCAACCTTAGTTTGTGTGTAAGTCCGGCCTTGTTGCCATTTCTGATACCTCTTTCTTTAAGCCAAAACGCAAAGTCAAGAAGAAACTCTTCTGTAATATCCGTAAAGAAATAAGAGGAAAAGGCTTTTTCATATTTTTCCTTTGTAAACGCCTGCAGTTCACGCTTGAGATAGACATACCGTTTAGCATTGGTCGTGCTGTCGACAATCTGACCGTTCTTGATGCGTTTCTTGTTTTTGAATGTCTCTTCAAGATAATCGATCATCTGCTGGACACTCTTTACTTTGACCTCGGGTTTGGCCGCCTTGATTTCATCGAAGCAATGTGATAGCTGGACGGGCGACCAGTTCCTGCCTTCCATCTCCCAGGTATCGGCGACATGCAGATATTTGGTTCGCAAATCGAAAAGCAGTTTGTTCTTGGTAGTGGCCTCCGCACTCCCTACACGGAAACTCTGAGACTTGACATCCCAGTCTTTTAATAGCCCTGTGATGTTTATAACCTTCGGCACACGGGCGTAACCGGTCTTGAAGAAAATTATCTCCAGCTTGACCATCTTGGTGTCTTTCGGGTTCTGCTTACCCCTGATGTTAATCGTGTACATAGACTGATAACGAGTTAGTTAATGACTTATTATTAATTCGCATTAGTAGGAATCAATTGGTATTAATTAACCTACATAGAAACCTACATGAAAAGAGTAGTTTCCTTAGCGAAATAATGTTTATACGGATAAATCCGTACTTGTGTCATTTACTAACTCGTTATCAATCAACTATTTTTCCTAATCACAAAAGTTGTGTCCGAAAAAAGGGTGTGCCTTTATGGCAGCCTTTTAATTTATCTTATGCGCAGTTCCACCTGTAACCATGCCATGAAGTTCCGGATATCCTCATCAGTGGAATTCTTAATATCGAAATTTATGATGTATTCCCGTATTTTTCTGTCAGACATTTTTTTAGAACGTCCCCAAGAACGATGTTTTTCCAAATAACCGGATATCCGGTTTTTGTAGTTGTGCTCCATACTGTTTTATTGTACCCCTCCTCCCAGTGCATGATAAAGGTTAATGATACCTTGTATTCTGTCGAACTGCCTTTCAACCAACGCCTGTTCCGCGTCCAGTAGGGATTGCTGTGCGGTCAGGACTTCCAGATAGTTGACAGACGAGTGTTTCATCAATAGTTCCGTCTTATGTACAGCCAGCGTCAGCGTTTCCACTTGTTCCGTATTTGTTTCTATCCGGCTGTTTGCCGTTTGCCACTGTGCCAGTGCATCGTTTACCTCCTTTCCGGCATCAAGAATGGCTTGTTGGAATGACAGTAGGGCTTCCTCCTGTCGGGCTTTGGCTATTTTCAGATTAGCGATATTCGTACCTTTGCTGAACAGTGGCTGCGTCAGCGAACCCAATGCGCTCAATAACCATTTTCCGGGGTTGAGAAGCAGCTCGCCGCCGCTGTTCGTCCAACCGGCGTTTCCCGAAAGGGTAATATTGGGGTAGAATGCGGCTCGCGCTGCATTTGTGGCGTAAAACGATTGCATGAGGTTGTACTCTGCCTGCCGTACATCCGGGCGGTTCGACAATAAATGTAACGGAACTCCAATGGCGAATTTCTTTGGAAAATCATCCTTTACCGGCATACTGCGTCGAATCCCCCTGCAAGGCATGGCAAGCAATGTGGAAAGGCTGTTTTCCGTTTCCGTGATGTTTTCCTGTATGGAGAGAATCGTGCTTTCCAATGCCATGAGACTGGCTTTAGCCTGTAAAACGGCCACATCATTGGTCTGCCCCGCACGTTTCAACGCTTCCAATACCGTGATTGTCCGTTCCCAGTTCTTTCGGGTGGAGAGGCTGATTTGAAGTTGCCTGTCGAGCATAGCAAGCGTATAATAGCTCCCCGCGATGGTAGCCACCAGTTTTGTTTGTACAGCCTGTGCGTATGCCCGGCTGCCTTCCAGAGCAGCCTTGGCACCTTTCCTGGCATTGGTGACTTTTCCGAATATATCAAGTTCCCAAGCGGCTGAGAATCCTGAATTATAGGTTTTGGGCAATTCTTTCCCGTCAAACCGGGAAATCGTCCCGCTTGCGTTTGCGGAAACTGCCGGAAGGTAGGATATCCGGGCATTCATCAGTACCGCTTCCGCTTCTTCCACCTTCAGCCGTGCGATACGTAAATCGGTATTCTGTTCAAGTCCTTGTATGATGAGTTCCTGCAACCGGGTATCCGTGAAGAGTTCTTTCCATGAAAGTGTACCTGATGAAGTCGAATCAACGGCAGTTGTATCACGGTACAGGTTATCCACGTCCACGACGGGACGGGAATAGGGCTTGTATATTCCGCAACCTGCCAACAGGCAGACTACGGAAATCAATATAATCGTTCGTTTCATACTTGTTTCTTTTCTATTTCATCTAATTCAGCCTGGATGCTCCAGTCCGCCGAAGCCTTGTCTGCCTGTATGGGCTTGAATTTTTCTTGCAGATACTGGAATGCGATAAACAATGCCGGGACAAGGAAGAGCAGCGCCAGTGTTCCTATAAGCATTCCTCCTACAGTCCCGGATGCCAGCGAGTGGCTTCCGTTTGCACCGACGCCGCTTGCGAATATCAGCGGTATCAATCCGAATATCATTGTCAATGCGGTCATCAGTATCGGACGGAGGCGGACTTTTGCCGCGCTATATGCCGCCTGTACCAATGACATGCCAGCCTTACGGCGTTCCAGCGCATATTCCGTCAGCAGGATGGCTGTCTTGGCAAGTAGACCTATCAGCATGATAAGTCCTGTCTGCATGTACACATTGTTCTCCAGCCCGAATAGCTGCGCAAACAGGAAACTTCCCGATAGTCCGACCGGCACGGACAGAATAATGGCGAACGGGACAAGGAAACTTTCGTATAAGGCGCATAGAATCATATATACCAGCAGCATACAGATACCGAAAATGATGGGTACATTGTTGCTGGCTTTATTTTCCTCGCGTGAAATGCCGCCGAACTCATAACCGTAATTTTGTGGTAACACTTTGTCCGCTGTTTCCCGGATGGCTTGCAGGGCTTCTCCTGAACTGTATCCGTTAGCCGGAGTGCCGTTAATGGCTATGGAGTTGTAGAGGTTAAAGCGGGACAGATCCTGCGGTCCATACGTTTTTGTCAGTTTCACGAAGTTGCCCAACGGAGCCATTTCTTCCCCGACTCTTACATATAAGTGATTCAGAGACTCCGGCGTTACGCGGTAGTCCGGGTCGGCCTGTATCATCACCCGGTACAGCTTTGAGAAGCGGTTGAAATTGGATACGTAGTTACCGCCGTAGTATCCCGACAAGGTTTCCAGTATTTCGTTTGGGGAAATGCCGGAGCGTTCGCATTGGGCGGCATCAATATCCACCCAATACTGCGGATAGCCGGTGTCGAAAGCCGAATACACAGTCTCTATTTCTGGTCGTTCGTTCAAGGCCGCCACGAAATTGTCCGCCACTTTCTTGAACTCCTCCATGTTCGTTCCCATTTTGTCCTGCAAATAGAGTTCAAAGCCGTTGCCCATGCCATATCCGGCAATCATGGGTGGGGCCATGGCAAATATTTGCGCATCCGGAATTTCCGGTGCAAAGCCATATATCCTGCCGATTACATCGTTGGCCGACTGTCCTGCCTTCTTGCGTTCATCCCAGTTTTTGAGTGAAAGCAGGTAAAGTCCCATGGAAGGTCCTGCCCCTGTAAACGAGTAACCGGATACTGCCGCACTGTATTCTATTTCGGGTATCTGTTGCAAACGCTTGTCAATTTCCTTCATAACCTCGTGGTTGAGATACAGGGATGTTCCCGGTTGGGTATTCATGCTGACCATCAGGCTGCCTGTATCTTCATCCGGTATCAGTCCCGTTTTTGTGTGCCGTACAAGAAAAAACAGTAGGGTCAGAGAAAGCCCGAGCGTCCCCCACATCAACCATCGTTTTCTGATAAAGAACATGACTCCCTGCATATACTTGCGCGTCACGGCACCGAAAGCGGTGTTGAACGCCTTGCGAAAACGCGCGGCAAAATTATCTTTCACTTTGCCGTTTTCGTCCAGATAAGGGCGTAGCATCAGAGCGCAAAGGGCCGGAGAGAGCGTGAAGGCATTGATCGCTGAAATACCGACAGCGACAGCCATTGTCAATCCGAACTGCTTATAGAACTCACCGGATGTCCCTCCCATCATGGATACCGGGATAAACACAGCCATAAAGATAAGCGTCGAGGTCAGAATGGCCGAGGCAATCCCTTTCATGGCATGATTGGAAGCCATATATGATGAACGGTAACCGGCATCAAAGCGTGCCTGCACCGCTTCCACCACGACAATGGCATCATCCACCACCGTACCTATGGCAAGGACCAGCGCAAACAATGTCAGCAGGTTGATCGAGAAACCTGCAACGGCCATGAAAGCGAACGTGCCGATAACGGACACAAAAATGGCGATGGTGGGAATCACTGTCGAACGGATGTCTTGCAAGAATACATATACGACCAGGACAACCAGCAAGATTGCCTCCAGCAGCGTCTTTATCACTTCACGTATGGAAGCGTAGAGGAAATCGTTCGTATCCATCAGCGTGACGAACTCCGTGCCTTTCGGCAGGTCTTTGCCGATTTCCTCCATAGTCTTGTCTATCTCCCCGATGATCTCCGCCGCATTCGAGCCCGCTGTTTGGTAAATCATGGCAATGGCGGCGGGACGGCCGTTTACATTGGTGGAATAGTTGTAGGCTTCATCTCCCAACCGGACGTCCGCCACGTCTTTCAGACGAAGAATATCCCCGTTGGATAAGGAACGGATGACGATATTACCGAACTCTTCCGGTGTGGAGAACCGTCCGCGATATTTCATGGTATATTGGAAAGCGTTGGCGTGGTTCTCCCCGAAAGCTCCTGTGGCAGCCTCGATATTCTGTGCCGCCAGCGCAGCAGAAATATCCGAAGGTACCAACTTGTATTGCAACATCTTGTCCGGTTTCAGCCAAATACGCATACTATAGTTGGAACCGAACAGTCGCATCTGTCCCACTCCGGCAATGCGTTTGATGCGGGGCTCGACATTTATTTTCATATAGTTGTTCAGGAACTGCATGTCATAAGAACCGTCGGGACTGTATAATGCAATGCTTTTTAATTGTGCATTTTGTTGTTTGACCGTCTGCACTCCGATTTTGGTGACTTCGGCGGGTAACAATGCTAATGCGGTAGATACCCGGTTTTGTACATTGACGGCAGCCATATCCGCATCTGTACCCTGCGCAAAAAACACATTAATCATTACCTCTCCGGTATTCGATGCGGTAGAAGTAATGTAGTTCATGTTTTCCACACCATTAATCGCTTCTTCCAACGGTACAATTACGCTCTTCTGCACAGTTTCCGCATTTGCTCCCGGGTAAGAAGTGAACACGGAGATGGTTGGTGGAGCAATATCCGGATATTGTTCCACAGGTAGCGTGAATATGGAGATTGCCCCCATCAATATGATAGTCATCGAAATGATGACAGATAATACAGGGCGTTCTATAAAATATCTGAGGTTCATATATCCTTTTGTTTACTTTGTTGTTTGTTTTATGCTTATTTCTATTCCGTCCCGTAAGACACCGACGCCTTCTTTTACAATCGTATCGCCCGGTTCCAATCCGGAACGGACTATATAATTGTTTCCGTCATTCAGTCTTTCCACAGAGACAGAAGTGGATACGCTTTTGCCATGTTCCACTTTATAAACAAAAATTTTGTCCTGTAACTCGTAAGTGGCAGACTGGGGTATGACCAGTACATTTTTCAACTTATGGGAAATGATTACGTTTCCATGACTTCCGCTAAACAGCACTTTCTTTCTGTTAGGAAATACACTCCGGACAGAAAGAGTGCCTGTTTTGGGATTGATGATACCGCTTATGCTCTCGATGCGCCCCGACATTTCATACATTGTTCCGTCATTTAGCTGTAACCGTATGTCCGGCATGTTGCAAACGGTGGAATCCAACGAACCGAATTCATGGATATAAGGACGAATCTGATTTTCTGTCATGGAAAAATACACGTACATCCGGTTGTTGTCCGACACGGTGGTCAGTGGCATGGTAATGGACGGACTGACCAATGCTCCGGTGCGGAAAGGAAGCGTGCCTATCACGCCATTTGACGGGCTGCATATCTCTGTATAGGAAAGATTGTTGCGAGCACTTTCTTCTTCCGCTTCGGCCTGAGCTTGTCCGGCACGGGCTTCAAGAAGTTCGTTATGAGCAGTTGTAAGTTCATATTCCGATATGATATTTTCTTTATAAAGCGCCTGTTTGCTCTTGTAGGTAAGCGCAGCCGTTTCCACCCGGGATTTTGCAGCAGCGGTATTTGCTTCGGCACGTTGTAAGGCAGCTTTGTATGGCCGTTGGTCGATAATGAACAGCAGTTCACCCATATTGACTTGTTGGCCTTCTTTTACGCATATTTTTGAAATGACTCCTGATACTTGCGGATAAATTTCTACATCTTGCTGCCCCGTAAGAGTTGCAGAATACGTTTGCTCAATATCCGTATTCATTTCTTTAAGAATTAATGTTTCAGATTTGAATTTTAGTCTTTCCTGCTCTTGCTCTTTACAAGAAAAAGACAATAAAGACAAACCTAAAAATCCAAGAAATGTTGTTCTTATCTTCATATATGGATTTATTTCTATTTATTATGTTTCAAAAAGTACAATCTCCTTGTTCAATCCGGATAGCAATAATGTCAACGAGAAAAAACAAGGAGATTGTTTTTAATGAATTCCCATCTATAAAACATTTCCGATTTGATTCATCATTGTAAAATTCTTTGAGAGCAAACCGAAGGTATAGGGAAAAACATATTTATATACAATTGTCTGTCGCATTAAAACATGTATGCACAAGATACTTGAAATGTCTTATTTTTGATATCCATAATATTCTTGGATGTCTTCAGGTTTCGTAACCCCCAATTATAGCCGACCGCCACTTGAAAATACCTTGCCAGTTCCACACCGACTTTTGCGCCCAATCCCCAATCAAACCGTTCCATCAAATGATCTCGGAATACATTCTTGGAATTGGTTGCCGTTTTACTATTTCCTTTAGCGTCTTCAGTTATAATTTGATTTTTGCCGAATAATCCGAAACTCAGATAAGGTCCCACACTTGCAAATATACTGGCATATTTTCCTGCCTGGAATTTGTATCCCAGATGGACAGGTATGTCCAAGTAGTAAGGTATGCTTTTCCATTGGTTGCTTTCCTTGCTCGTATTGTCATAATAAGCGGTAGTCTTCCATCCCTTTGATGAAAGTATGGTTCCGAAATCAATAAACAATCCTTTGGATGCTTCTTGGAAATTAAATTCCCCTTTCACACCGGCATGAAACCCTTTTTGAGACTCTAAATCGGATGGACTGTTTACATTTAAACCACCGATAACTCCAACTCTGAATTCCTGTGCATAACTATTAGCACATACAAGAACAAGAAATAAAAATAATAACTTCTTCATACTTAGATTACATTTATATTTTTGAATGATTGCTTTCCTTTAGCATTTCCTCTTGAACTCGTGAAATTGTCCACATCCGCATCGAAAACATTGCCGACTGTTTCTATCGGGAGATTGAGTATCACGATTTCTTTGCCATAAGAGCAAAAAACATTGTTCCGGTGGTTGAATTTGGAACTGTGCATAGCCAACACCGCAGAATAGCCCGATTTTACTTTCTTGTGCCAAAAGAGTACTTTTTTCTTCGTTATGAATTTGACGGCAAAAGAGTTCCCATTGACAATACGCCCTATTGTCATGGTGCTTTTGTATTTCCCGTTCTTGATTGTCAAGGAAGCGTTTTTGAAATCTTTGAATCCTGGCTGTATGGGTCCCGGATTGATTGAATAATCGGTCATACTTCCTTCCGGTTCTCCTGAATCATAAGTCGGAGTCATATTTTTTGCCGTTTTCAATCTATTGCCTATAACAACATAACCTGCAATATTTCCTACCAAGGCCAAGTTTTCATCTGTAAATTTGAAGTAGGGCGTTACGTCGTAAGTATCGGTCGTATTGAATGCAAACATTCCGGAATATTTCTCTTTGAATTTATGGATGTCCTGTTCCATTCTGGAAGAATTTTCTTCCTCAAATATATTCTCCAGTTCCTCGTCAGCCTGATTCCATAGTGTAAATGCTCCTTCAAATCCTAATTCTGTAAAATAAGCAGTCTTTTCTTCCTCGCTCATTTTATCAAGTTTATTCAGTATCCGGATATAGCTCTCTTCATCCTTGAAACGGAGAACCGGCATGTCCGGATCGATTTCTCGGGCATTTCTTGTTTCCGGTTGCCACATTGACATACGGGAAATTTCAATTTCAGGAAGCATATTGCTGTTTGTTTGCGTTGTCAACTCATTTTCATTGTTACATGAAAATAATCCTAATGACAGACATGTGGCTAATAATACACCCACTTGTTTTTGTTTGAAATGTTTCATACTGATAATAATTTAATGATTAGTAATTTATTGAACCGTCGATGAGCTCAGTTCGACGTTTTTTATCCATTCCGTTTCTGTTATATGGTATCCTCCAAGTATGCCTATGCCGTTCTTTACATTGGTATAGTGTTGTTGCATGGAGGACAGTCCGTATTCACCAAGCGAATTGTTATGTATATCGTTCAAGGTTTTCAAATAGGTATAATATTCTTGTGAAAAGCTATACAAATATGCTTTATATTCTATGCGGACATAATGGTCATTCCATTCTACATCCATATCTTCCTGATGACCGGTATCTAATCGGAGCGTGTATTCTTTTCCTTGCACCATTTGGTCATTCCAGATGTACAGGTTCTGAAAATATTCATTCGGCAACATGAATATATCATCCAGTTGCGACTGGTTATTCAACAAAGGTTCATGTTCCAAATCAAACTCGACAGGATCATATAGAACTGTACTGTCGCCATCCATATAATCGGTCGTTTTCTTTACCACCCGAATGCCATAAAAATCATTCCGTGCAGGATTGTCTTTGAAAGTAACCTGGAATCTCAGCACCGCTCCGTCACCTCCTTGCCGGGCAGTCAGCTTAATGTCTTCCAGCAGGAAACGTTCCGGAATGCTGGTTTGTGCCATGATTGCCGGCAGTCCGTTCACTTCGGCTTGCAAGTTTACAAGTTCTTCCTCATTCCATTTCCCGATTGTGTAATAACAGTTTTCGGGCAGTGAGTTTGTCTTCTTGTCATTCCAATAGACAGTCTGTTGTTTCCCGTTCACGGACAGGGATATGTTTGCTCCGGCTATGCCATCAACCAATTTTTCTTGGCTTCCCACGGGAACACTCGATGACAGGCTGATGATTGTCGTATCCCGGTTGGACGGGAAACTGTACAATACTAATTTCTTGGCGGCCTCTGCTTTGCCCAAATCAAAATCATAGGTGCAAGAAGTCAGCATGACCGATAAGAACCAATAAAATATTTTCTTCATGTTTCTAAAATTTTAATGCATAACTGAAAGACGGGATAATCGGCAAAATACCTGTGGCTTTACCTCTAAAACTGCCGTCGGGCAGTTGCTCCACTTTGCCATACAGGGCATTCATGCGGCTATATGCGTTGTAAATGCTGATGTTCCATATCCTTTCATATCCTTTCTTTGTCGTGCGTCGGAAGTTCGCTCCGAGGTCGAGTCTGTGATAGGCGGGCAAAGCGGCATTGTTAGGTTTCTCTCTAATCCACTCGGCTTCTGCATGTCCCGGCGCTTCGGGTAGGAACGGGCCATTTACATATTGCGTGGGAAGCGTTATCCGGTTGCCGCTGTGATAAGTCCATGCCGCATAGACATCTATACGTTTGGAAAAGCGGTATCGGGCGTTGAGGTATATCTTGTGCCTGTTGTCAAACTTGCTGGGATACCATCCGGAATATAACTGCGGGAATTTCTGTTCGCTCCAGGACAATGTATATCCGGCTTCTGCCGACAGCTTGTCCTTTCGGTACGCCAACAGGAACTCTAGACCATAAGCCCGTCCTTTTCCTTTTCTTATCATGGACTCCCAGTTGTTGATGGAAGGCATCAATCCGTTTCCGCCGAAATATTCGACAAGATTGTCCGTTGTTTTGTAAAAACCTTCCACGTTGAATCGGAACCGGCTGGGGAACTGCATGTATAGACCCGCCGCATATTGGCTGGAATGTAACGGGCGGACGTTACGGGTAGAGGGAACCCAAAAATCGGTAGGCAGGTTCAAGTACGAATTGGAAAGCAGGTGCATGAACTGGCTCATCTGCGTATAAGAGGCTTTGATTGCCATGTTCTCATTCCATTGATACTTGAGCGACAAGCGGGGTTCTACCGAATGGTAATTCTTACGGTCAATCCGGAAGAGCGTGTAGTGCAATCCCAGATTCATCCTCCATTTCTCGGATAACCTGATGTCATCTTCTGCATACGCCGTGATTTCATGTCCTCTGTAGAAAGATGAATGGCTTTGCCTGACCGTGTCTTGTCTGTCGGCATCCCCCGAAGCATTGTTGCTTCCCTGACTTTGCGGGCGGAAGATGTGATACAAATAGTTCGATCCGATTCGGATATGGTGTTTCACGTTCGGGCGGTAATCGAACTCCATTCGATAGCCTATGTCGTCAATGCGTGAGTGGTTGCTCCGTTCTGCACGTGTTATTCCGGTCATTTCGTCCGCGTTTACGGATTTTACTTCAGAATGGTAATCGTACACGGAGCGATTGCGTGTGTACACTCCGGCAAAGTTAGCGAACAGCTTAGGTGAGAACTGGTAATTCCAATGTGCCGCCGCAGTCAGATTGCCCCATTGCAGGTTGAATTTGTTTCTGTCCTGCTCATCGGGAAAATATTGTCTGTTATTGACTTTCAGCACGTCGTTGCCCGAGTAAAGGCTGATGTAAGCCTTGCTCTTGTCGCTGAACAGGTGTGTGATTTTGGTATTGATGTCGTGAAAGGCGTACCGCGCTTTCATCTTGCCGTCTGAACGGCTGCTGTTGTAGATTGCCAGTACCGGTGCAGACAATGCGTCCAGCCACGTTCTTCGCATAGCGACGTTGAACGAAGTGCGGTTCTTGACGATGGGACCTTCGTATTGTACCCGTCCGTCCAACAGGCCGATAGAAACGCTCCCGTGATACTCTTTCATGTCACCGTCTTTGGTGCGTACATCGACTACCGAGGAAACTCTGCCGCCGTAACGTGCCGGAAAGCCGCTTTTGTAGAAATCAATGTTCTTTATCACATCCGCATTGAACGCGGAGAACAACCCTCCCAAATGGTTTATCTGGTACAATGGGGTTCCGTCCAGCAGGAATAGATTCTCGTCATTGTTTCCCCCATGCACGTAGAGTCCGGATATGAGTTCAGTACCCGCAGCCACTCCCGGCTGGTTCTGGAGCGTTTTTACCACGTCCGGCGAGCTCAGTAAGGCATACTCCGTGTGCAAGTCGCGTGCGGTCAGCGATACTTTTCCCGTTAGCGTCGTGTGTATGGGCGAGTTCAAGTCCGCCACCACCGTCACTTCGTCCAGTTGGTAGCTTTCGTCAAGATATACTTGCAGTGTCGTATCTTTGTTCAGCTCCAGCGTTTCCGTTTTTTCTCTGAAACCGGTGTATAAAAAACGGATGGAGTGTCTGCCTTCGGGTAGAGTGAGGCTGAAAAAGCCGTGTTCGTTGCTTACTGTTCCTTTCATGCCTGACAAATCCATGACCGTTACGTTGATAAGAGGTTCTCCGTTTTCCTGATGTACATATCCGCTGACTGTATATTGGTTTGCCTTGTGTGGGGACTCCTTTGCCTGGGTATATGCCGGAAGGCAGACAGTCGCTATGACAACCAGAAACAACAGCCGGTGTCCGATGCTGTTCCTTTCGTCTGTTTTTTTGCCGTTTGTTTTTTTCATTCTCATCTCATCCTGTCACATTAGAGGGTTATCGTATCATTTTCATTACAAAGTTACCGAAACCGTACAGGGTGGAAAGCCGGAAGGTCGGGAAGCGGAGGAATGTGCGTCCGAATCGCAGAAACAGGCTTCCGAACCGTAAATCCTTTCGGCAGTGTATACCAAGAGAGAGGATGGACCCAGTTTATAGCATTGTTTTATGCAAAGCCATAAACAATGCCAAGAAGAGCAGTTGCAATGCCGTCTGTGCCAATAATACAAGAATCCTTTTTTTCATCACCATAATCCTTAATTGTTTGCCGGTCAATATTTATCAGATACAAAGGTCTGTCTTTATCTTTTATCGGAAAACTTCCGGTTGTCCCAAATGACAAAAAAACACTCCGGATGCCCGATGTCGCAAGCGGAAACGCGAATGTGAAAAAACAGGCTGCCATCTCCATTGCTGGCAGATGGCAGCCTGTCCATAATGTATATATTAAAAATAAGATGTAAGTTGCAGGAGCGCTTATTTGTCCAGCCATTCCTTTAATGACGCGGCTTTCTCCCGGCTGACAATAATCTTTTCGTCAGGATATCCTTTCAGGCGTATAAGCAATCTGGAGTTAAAGTAGTTGCCTATGTGCTCTATGCTGTCTATGTGGATGATGTATTGTCTGTTGGCACGGAAAAACACTTCCGGATTCAGTTGCATTTCGAGTTCATCCATTGAAAAAGGAACAAGGGTGGAAGTCCCGTTGCGAAGGAACAGGAAGGTCGATTTACTGACAAGGCTGATGTGGCTGAGTTCGTCCGTACGGACGGATTTGTAGCCGTCCCTGTAAGGTAGCAGGAAACGTTCCCTGTATTTGTAGTTGTTCCGCTGCATCTGTTCTATGAGTTGCCGGATGTCATTGCTTTGCGGCATTGGGTTCCGTGAGCAGACCTTTTCTATGGCAGCCGCCAGTTCTTTCTCGTCTATCGGTTTTAGGAGATAGTCGAAACTGTTGTATTTGAACGCTTGTATGGCGTATTCATCATAGGCCGTCGTAAAAATGACAGGTGAGGACACCGCCGTCTGCCGCAGCGCTTCAAAGCTCAGCCCGTCCGACAGGCGGATGTCGGCCAGTATCAGGTCCGGTGCCTGATGCTGTCGCAGGTACTCTGTCGTTTCAGCAATGCTTGTCATCGGTTCCGATATGCGGTAAGACGGATTTATAACCTTCAGCAGACGCTTTAACCGGTTATAGTTCCTTTTTTCATCTTCGATAATCAATATATTCATGTCAGTACGTCTTAATGATTGGCAGTTTTACAATGAACGAGCTGTCCGTCTTGTTTATGACAGGCAGTTTGTCGCAGAGGATGGAATACCTGTCCTTGATATTTTGCAATCCTACCCCGGTAGAACCGAAGCCGGAAAGGACCGGCTGGACCGGATTTTCCACCACGATATATTCTTCCTGCCGGTAGACAGAGATAGCCAGAGGCTGTCTCTCTGAAACCCGGTTGTGTTTAATGGCATTTTCCACCAGAAGTTGCAGACTGGCCGGGGGAATATTACCTTCCGTATGCTCCAGTTCGGGATGTATCTGTATATGTATGGCATCCTCATAACGGATTTTCATCATATACAAGTAAGAATCCAGGAATTTCAGTTCTTCTTTAATGCAGACAATGTCCTTGTCAAGGTTCTGGAGGATGTAGCGGTATACCTTGGAAAGATGTTCCGTGAATTTTCCGGCCAGCGTCCGGTCTTCCATAATCAGTTCGGACAGGATACTGAAACTGTTGAACAGGAAATGCGGATTGAACTGGAACCTGAGCATGTTCAGCCTTGCCTTGGTGGCAGCTTCTTTTTCTTTTGACAGTCTGATTTCCATTTCTTTTTTTTGGTTCTCGGCTATAAGATAGGCTTCGAGATATACCATATTGCTGTAAATACACGAAATGAACGTTATCATCATACCGAATATGTAAAGCCCCTGGTAAAATTCGGACAGATCCGCAGGATACAGGAAATTAAGGAAAAGCGATGCAATGTAAGCTATTGCATTGTTTATCAGAAACAACAGGACAGAACAGGCCAACATTTTCTGATAGAAGTGGCTGAAAATATTCAGTTTCTTAAATACCAGCCGATTATAGAATATGGATATTTCAGTAAAAATGAAACAGAACAGGAGTGTCCACATAAAATCTTGCAGATAGAAATGCTTTGCGACCGTTCCGGAGAGGAAGCCCCGGAAATACTCCCTGTCCATAAAGAACACTATCAGGTAATATAAAAGGCTCAGAAGCGGGGTAAACAGCAACCTCCCCTTGAACTTATCGAACTTGATTGTAATTTTATCCATATAATCATTCTTTTATTTATGTTGCTTTATTGTTGATATTGCAACCATACAGGTTACAGACCTTCAAAAGTAGTATTTTCCCGAAACAAATATAAGACCTGTTCCACTGAAACGGCAAATTTCGTATCTGAAATATAAATAATCCGCTCCGAAACTTCAGTGTTCTTTGCATTTTGTCCCCTTTTTTAACGTGACCGGCAGGAAAGCAATCCCGGCATACTTGGGGACGAAAAACATTTTAAGGGGAGTATTCTACGTTTCGGGAACATTTTCCTGCCTTTCAGCCGGATGTCGTTTTAAGCGGACGGCACTTATTCCTACATTTGCGCAATAACGGAAAACTGTTTTTTATTGCTATATGGTACATAGATTTGTTGTTTTTGTAGGGTGTTTGTGCTGTGCACTTTTGGCTTGTTCCCAGACAGTGGAACATACGGTTTCGGACTCTTTGACCGGAGAAAAGGTGATACTGCCCGGCAAACTGGCAGATCCCGGTAAATACAGACGGGAGAATATGCCGGCAGATACCGTGCATGTCATAAGGAATCACCCTGTTTCCGAATCGTCAGGGAAGAACAGGTTCATGGTACGAAACACGGACTTTTGGCTGTTGCCTTGGGGAAACCGTCCTATCAGATTTTCGTCATTCCCTTTTTCCGGGGATTATTCGGTGAGAAGTATGTGGAAAGGTTTCCACACATTGAGCAGCCATACGACTTATCCTCTGTGGGGTTCGGTGACTTATATCCGTTTCCTGCGGAATATACCTTTGACTACCCGGTTTTCATTAGACCTCGGGTGGTATTTTTCCGGATACACCCTGCCCGTGACGGGACCATGCTGGGACTTTGGCGGTGTCGGGGCTATTAACTACGACCTGTCCGACCGCTGGAGACTGCAAATGCTTTTCGACTACTCTGCATTGGAACACTCGAACATGCTCAATCCGTTGCTGACGCCGATGTATCCGCATAGCAAAATGGAAATGAACATACAGTTCATGCCGGTGCAGAACGTAAAGCTGAAAGTGGGCTATGATGTAAACGGCAGGTAACGCACTTTTTCCGTTCCGGAGAAAACCTTTGTTGGGGTTATCGTCTATTCCTCGGTATAAACAACTCCCAATGCCGGGAAGGGAGAAAGTTTCCCGGGTATAGACGTAACTTGTTTCTTCCATAAGCCGAGATGGAAAAAGGTCGTCACCAGACCGCTTTCGAACCGTCACCGGACGGCATAAAGGTCGTCACCGCACGAGCCTCTTACCCTATGCGCAGAGGAAAGAACGCAACTTTCTAATTTATGGCATTTTACAAAAAACAACAGCAAAGGATTAACGGGAAATGGTATCCGAAATCCGTCACAGTGGGCAAACCCGTGACAACGGACGAAGTGGCCAAACGACTGGCCGAAATCTCCACCGTCAGTCCGGCAGACACGTATGCCGTGCTGAAGGCTCTCGGCGGCGTACTGGGCGATTACATGGCAAACGGACGTACCGTAAAACTGGAGGGCGTGGGAACTTTCTACTACACCTGTCAGGCTCGCGGAAACGGAGTGAGTACGGCAGAAGAGGTGAACGCGACGCTCATCAACGGTGTCCGTGTACGCTTTATTCCGGAAGCCCGCCGCAAAAGCGGTGACTCGACCATGACACGTACCCTTGTCAGCGACAACATCTTTTGGGAAGAATGGGGCGGCGCAGGTTCTCCCTCTCCCGGTGAAGGCTCGGATGAAGGAGAACAAGATGACCACCCTTTAGGAGGTGCACCCTTTTTCCGTAACAGAGTCCTCCGCCTGTAAGCGGAGAACTATATCCGTCTTACATTAATAATTCTCTTTCTTCACCTCGAAGTAAGCCTGCGGATGCAAGCAAGCCGGGCATACCTGGGGGGCTTCCTTGCCCGTATAGATAAAACCGCAGTTGCGGCACTGCCATACCACCTCGCCTTCCTTGGCGAAAACGGAAGCGGTTTCGATATTCTGGATGAAAGCGCGGTAACGCTCCTCGTGTCCTTTCTCGGCGATAGAGATGTTACGGTACATGGCGGCGATTGCAGGGAAACCTTCCTGCTCGGCCACATCGGCAAAGTGGGGATAATCCAGCGACCATTCCTCGTGTTCGCCTGCGGCGGCAGCCTGCAAATTCTCCAATGTAGTGCCGATAACGCCTGCGGGATACGAAGCGGTGATTTCTACCATGCCTCCTTCCAGGAACTTGAACATACGCTTTGCGTGCTCTTTTTCCTGGTCGGCGGTTTCGGTAAAGATAGCGGCGATTTGTTCGTAACCTTCTTTCTTTGCAACGCTTGCAAAATAAGTATAACGCATTCTTGCTTGTGATTCACCGGCGAATGAGGTCAGCAGATTCTTTTCTGTCTGGGTTCCTTTAATGCTCTTGCTCATAATTTCTTCTTTTATTAGTTAATATAATTACGTATGGATTGTTTTCATTTCCTTTGGCGGACAGGACAAATTTACGAATTTAGTTTGATAAAACCGCACTTTGCCTCATCGGATTTATCTATCGCTCCATAGGCTGAACCTATTTCGTTTCATAAATCCGGTGAGGCTGTTTCTTTTATCTATAATCAATAACAAGTAATCCGATATTGATAACAAAAAACGGAGCGTTTATGTTCAGGCATCCGCCGGGAAAATGTTCCGAACGATGCGCCGGGAGTAAAAAGAACTGAATAGTTATAGCTATTTGCATTATTTTACCTAATTTTGCAACCTCTTTCGGAAACAGCGGGGTAGCTGTAAGTAAAATAAAGTTTCTAAGACAAAATGAAAGCGTTCGAATTCAAGCCCAAGCTATACACGGCTTTAAAAAATTACTCAAAAGAACTTTTTATGGCAGACCTTATGGCCGGTATCATCGTAGGTATCGTAGCCTTGCCGCTTGCCATAGCGTTTGGTATCGCATCGGGGGTATCGCCCGAAAAAGGTATCATCACGGCTATTATCGCCGGCTTCATCATCTCGCTGCTGGGGGGTAGCAAAGTACAGATTGGCGGGCCTACCGGCGCGTTCATCGTCATTATCTACGGCATTATCCAGCAGTACGGAGAGGCGGGGCTGATTGTCGCCACGCTCATGGCGGGCGTTATCCTTATCCTGTTGGGGGTATTCAAGCTGGGAGCGGTTATCAAGTTCATACCCTATCCTATCATCGTAGGTTTTACAAGCGGTATCGCCGTCACTATCTTCACCACCCAGGTTGCAGATGTATTCGGCCTGGACTTCGGCGGGGAAAAAGTTCCGGGAGACTTTGTCGGAAAATGGCTGGTTTACTTCCGCCACTTCGACACCGTTAACTGGTGGAACACGGCTGTAAGCATCGCCAGTATCTTCATCATTGCCATTACCCCGAAATTCTCCAAGAAAATTCCCGGCTCGCTCATCGCCATTATCGTAGTGACCGTTGTCGTTTACCTGATGAAAACTTACGGCGGCATAGGCTGTATCGACACCATAGGCGACCGTTTCAGCATCAAAGCCGAGCTTCCCGATGCCGTGATGCCCGCCCTGGACTGGGAAGCGATTAAGAACCTGTTTCCCGTTGCCATTACAATTGCCGTATTGGGAGCCATAGAGTCCTTGCTTTCGGCTACGGTAGCCGACGGCGTAATCGGCGACAAACACGACTCCAACACCGAACTGATAGCCCAGGGTGCTGCCAACATGATTACCCCGCTTTTCGGCGGCATTCCCGCCACAGGCGCCATTGCCCGCACAATGGCAAATATCAACAACGGCGGCAAGTCTCCCGTGGCCGGCATAGTCCATGCGGCGGTGCTGCTGCTTATTCTGCTGCTGCTCATGCCGCTGGCGCAATACATCCCCATGGGATGCCTTGCCGGTGTGTTGGTGGTGGTATCTTATAATATGAGCGGCTGGCGTGTGTTCAGGGCGCTGATGAAGAACCCGAAATCGGATGTCACCGTATTACTGATTACTTTCTTCCTGACCGTTATTTTCGATTTGACAATCGCTATCGAGGTAGGTCTGGTCATTGCCTGCGTGCTTTTTATGCGCCGTGTCATGGAAACGACCGAAATATCGGTTATCAAAGACGAGATAGACCCGAACGCCGAATCGGACATCACTACGAACGAGGAGCATCTCATTATCCCGAAAGGCGTGGAGGTGTACGAAATCAACGGCCCTTACTTCTTCGGTATCGCAACAAAGTTCGAGGAAGTAATGGCACAGCTCGGCGACCGCCCCAAAGTCCGTATCATCCGTATGCGCAAGGTTCCCTTCATCGACTCTACGGGTATCCATAACCTGGAAAGCCTCTGCAAGATGTCCCAAAAGGAAAAAATCACCATTGTACTGTCCGGCGTCAACGACAAGGTGCACCGTGTCCTGGAGAAATCCGGCTTCTACGAACTGCTGGGGCAAGAGAATATCTGCCCCAACATCAATGTGGCGCTGGAAAAGGCAAAGCAGTTGTTGTAACATAGCGATTGATTGACCGTGGCAAGGAAAAGAAGAAAGCAGAAGCAGTCCAAAGGGTTACTCTACTTAATCGTAGCGGTATGCCTTGTATGTATCGGTTATGAGCCGATAGCGGGTGCCCTGGATATCGACCTTCCCGCCACTGTGACGAGGCTTGCTGGAAAAGTAACCGCGCGGGAAGCTTCCACCGTTCCGGCAACCGCCCGGGATGTGCTTTATCCCGCTCCTTTAAAGAACGTTGCCGAGCAGATATTGCACCGGAAAGGTTACACGGTATCTTACAACAAGGACTTGAAACTGCCCAACTGGGTTGCCTGGGAGCTGACACCCGAGAAACTCGCCGAACGCGAAAGCCGCACCGACAAATTCCTGCCCGACCCCGACCTGCCCGAAAGCCAGGCTGTAACCACGGACGACTACAAACGCTCCGGCATGGACCGGGGACATATGTGCCCCGCCGGCGACAACCGCTGGCATTGGAAAGCCATGCAGGAGAGTTTCTACATGACTAATATCTGCCCCCAGAACCATAACCTGAATCGGGGAGACTGGAAAGAGCTGGAAGAAGCCTGCCGCGAATGGGCAAGGAAAGAGGGCAAGATTTACATTGTTTGCGGCCCCGTGCCGCCCCGCGGCAAGTACCGCACTATCGGCCGGCAGCACAAGGTCGCCGTGCCCGACGCCTTTTTCAAGGTGGTTCTTTGTACAAGTAGCAATCCTCCCAAAGCTATCGGCTTCATTTACAAAAATATACCGGGCAACCGTCCGCTAAGAAACTACGCAAAAAGTGTGGATGAAGTAGAATATATTACAAATATAGATTTCTTCCCTAATCTGCCTGACAATATAGAGAAACAGGTAGAAGCAGAGTATGATATAAGCCTTTGGAAGTGAATATTAAAGTTATTTCGTCCATGCCACATCTCTCTAAACCTTTGCTGAAAGCACTTACGATATACTGCACGTTATACGATGTGTACGGAAAGGAGAAGTGCTCTTAACGTTTTTTAATCTTACACATTCAAATAAGCATATTGTCACGTTATCGATGTATATATATACATTATAACACTTTTTAGCCTATATACCCGTTATAGTTTTATAATAAACCTTCCTTTTTTCTATATTTCAATAATATAATCACGCTGTTGAGTTATAATTTGTTATGTAATTATTATTCGATTTTTCTGCGGTAATTCTATCTATTTTATATATTTGCAGAGTTTTACATAATAAATTTTATTTTCACTAAAAAAATGAAATGCAGTGCAGTACATACTCTGTCTTCTGTTTGGAGAAACATCAAGAAACGCGATGAAATAGTACGCTAAGAGGATTCCTACAACCTGTTCCTGACGATTCTACAGCAAATTTATCAATTTTAATTTTAATCAATAATAATTTAAAGGCAAGGATGAGAAGATTTATTCTTTGGTTTATCTTTCTTACATTATTGACTGTTCAATCTGCCTTTGCACAGGGCTTCTTTGTAAAAGGTAAGGTCATATCGCATGAAGATAATGAACCGTTGATTGGCGTGTCAATCTTGCAAGAGGGAAGCACAAATGGTGTAGTGACCGATGTAAACGGTAACTACAATCTTGAGATTAAAGGTACGGCAAGAGCTACTCTTGTATTCTCGTACATCGGTATGCAATCACAAAAACATGCGGTCAGCGCCCGGACGGGTACGCTGAATGTCAGTCTTGTACCGGATGCCGCCCTGATAGACGAGGTGGTGGTGGTTGCGTACGGAACCCGTAAAAAAGGAACTATCGCCGGTTCCGTATCTACCGTGAAAGCGGACAAAATGGAAAATGTTCCGGCTGCCGGTTTCGACCAGGCATTGCAGGGGCAGACGCCCGGACTGTCGGTTATCTCCAATTCGGGAGAGCCCAGCAAGGCGGCGGTATTCCAAATCCGCGGTACGAATTCTATCAACTCGGGCACATCGCCGCTGTTCATCCTGGACGGGGTGCCCATTTCAAGCTCGGACTTCAACACTATCAGCCCGGGAGACATCGAATCGATTTCCGTATTGAAAGATGCCTCTTCTACTTCTATATATGGAGCACGTGCTGCAAACGGCGTCGTAGTTATCACCACCAAGCGGGGGCTTGCCATGGACAAGGCGAAGGTAACGCTGCGTGCGCAGTACGGTTTCTCGCAACTGGCATCCAACGACAAATGGATGATGATGAATACGCCCGAGCGCATCCAGTTCGAAAAGGAGATAGGGTTGGATACCGGACAGGATTACGACCTCCTGTCGCGTACCGACGTCAACTGGCTGGACGAAATTTTCAATGACCGCGCACCGTTGCAAAACTACGAGCTCTCTGTAAACCGGGCTACCGACCGCCTCAACTACTACGTGTCGGGCGGCTTCTACGACCAGGACGGTATCGCCCAGAATTCATCTTTCCGCCGCTATAACATGCGTGCCAATGCAGAGGTGAAAGCAAGCAAGTGGCTGAAAATAGGCACGAACACAATGGCTGCCTATGAAGAAATAGAACAGACGGAAGAGGGCGATATGGCATTGTACACGCCTATCTCCGGCTCGCGCTTCATGCTTCCTTACTGGAGTCCTTACAACAAAGACGGCTCGCTGGCGTCCGAAAACGACGGGACATGGGCCGGTACGGGACAGAACCCTATCGAGTGGATGGCGAACAATCCGCTGAAGCATAAGAAGTATAAAGTATTGTCTACCGTATTTGCGGATATAACGCCTATCGAAAACCTGACTATCCATACGCAGTTCGGCGCCGACTATTCGCACTCTACCGCTTTCATGCAGTCTTATCCCAGCTATGTTATCAATAACCAGCAGGGAACGGCAGGACGCAGTTCGTCCGATATTCTTACATTGAGCGAAACGACCACCGTAAATTACCGGTGGGAGCTGAACAAAGACCACTCCTTCAACTTCTTGCTGGGACAGGAAGCGGTGGACTACCAGTCGGACGGTTTCCAGGTGATAACCAAAGGACAGGCCAACGACTTCCTGACGAACGTAAGCTCCGGTACGCGTGCTTCTTCATGGGCAGACTCCAACGAGGCGTATTCCTACCTCTCGTTCTTCTTCCGCGGAGAGTACAACTACCAAGACCTTTACTATGCCGAGGTAGCCGCACGTACCGACGCCTCCTCGCGTTTCGGTAAAGACCACCGCTGGGGTATGTTCTGGTCGCTGGGATTTATGTGGAATATCAAGAACGAAGCGTTCCTGAAAGACATCGAATGGCTTACCGGAGCACAAATCGCACTCAGCACGGGTACTTCCGGTAACTCGGAGATACCGAACTACGACCACCTCGCACTCGTTGCCGGAGGACCGAACTATAACGACGAAGCCGGTATCTATCCCAAACAGAGCGGTAACGAGGATTTGGGTTGGGAACAGACCTGGTCTAACAACATCGGGCTGCGCCTGGGCTTCTTCAACCGTGTCGATATGAACATCGACTTCTATCACAAAAAGACCACCAACATGCTGATGTACGTGCCCGAATCTTACGCCATTACCGGCGAGGGCTACCGTTGGGAAAACATCGGTGCCATGGTGAACCGCGGTGTGGAAATCTCGGTCAACAGCGATGTGATACGTACCAGAGACTTTACCTGGAACCTGAATGCCAACGTATCTTACAACAAGAACAAGTTGGTGGAACTATACAACGGCGTACAGGAATATGTAAACTCCACGACGGGACTGAAATACGTGGTGGGACACTCTGTAAACGAATACTTCCTGAACCGCTATGCCGGTGTGAACCCCGCCAACGGCGATGCCCTTTGGTACACCAAAGACGGGGAGCTGACTACCGAGTTCAATGAGGACGATAAGGTGATGACCGGAAAAACGTTCGAGGCTCCGTGGGCGGGCGGTTTCGGCACGACTTTCTCGTGGAAAGGCCTCTCGCTGTCGGCACAGTTCAGTTGGATGGCAGACCGCTGGGTAATGAACAACGACCGCTTCTTCGAAGAAAGCAACGGGTTGTACAGCGCCTACAACCAGTCCAAACGCCTGCTGTACGACCGTTGGAAGAAACCCGGAGACATCACGGACATTCCGCGCTACGGAGTGGTGGCACAGCTCGATGACCGTTTCCTTGAGAATACTTCATTCCTCCGTCTGAAAAACTTAATGCTGGCTTACTCACTTCCGCAATCCCTGCTGAAGAAAACCAATTTCTTCACGGCTGCACGTGTGTACCTGCAAGGGCAGAATCTGCTGACCTTTACAGGATTTACCGGACTCGACCCCGAAATGGCAGGCAATGTCTACCGGGCACAGTATCCGGCTTCACGCCAGTTCACACTGGGTATCGAAGTTTCATTCTAAATAATTATAGTAAGAAAGATGATTAGAAAATTCAGATTATATATAATGTTGGCCGCCGTGGCATTGTCCGCCACTTCCTGCCTGGACAAGATGCCCGAGGACGAGATTCCCTTCGACGAGTCCCTGCAAACGGTGTCCGACGTAAATTTGGCGGTAATCGGCATATACGATGCCTTTAAAAGCTCATACCTTTATTCCGGCAACCTGACACTGCTGCCCGACTTGCAGACCGACTTCGTGTACGGGGTAAACGGAAACAGCAATATCTACGGCGACATCTGGCGCTGGAACGATATCAAACCTACCAATACTGACATCGAAGCCGTGTACGGTTCTTTGTACGATGTTATCAACCGTTGCAACTTCCTGCTCGACCGGGTGGACAATGTACGGAATAAGGTTACCGACGATTCAGACCTCGACAAGTTAGACCAGTACTGCGGAGAGGCTTACTTTGCCCGTGCACTGGCTTACTCCGAACTGGTGAAGCTGTTCTGCAAGGCTTACGAAAGCGATGACGATGCCGCCAACGAGCTGGGCGTTATCCTGACCCAGCATTACCGGGGCGACGAAGAGATGAAGCGCGCTTCGCTCAAAGATTCTTACCAGTTCATACTGGACGACCTGGGACGCGCGGCAGAGCTGCTGAAGCTCGAGGACGATTTCGATACGACGACACAGGGTGCGTTGTATGACTCTTCTTATTTCAACGAATATACGGTATATGCCTTGCGTGCCCGCGTAGCCCTTTATATGAAGAAGTGGGACGAGGCTATCGAGTATTCCACCAAAGTTATCGAAAGCGGTTATTACGTTTTGTCAAGCTGTACGCAGGAGATTTCTTCGGGTATCAGCTATTATAAATACATGTGGACGAACGACCATTCTACGGAGGTTATCTGGAAGGTGGGTTTCACCGTCAACTCTTACGGCGGTGCATTGGGAAGCATTTTTGCCAACTACGATTTCAGCACCTTGCGTCCGGACTATGTACCTGCCGAATGGGTTATCAACCTGTACGACACGAACGACCTGCGTGTATCCACTATCTTCCAGTCGTTCACTACCGGTTACAGTCACGGGCTTACCTGGCCGCTGCTCATCAAGTATTTCGGCAACGAGGAATTCTTGCAGTATAACATCATCCATGTAAATATGCCGAAGGTGCTCCGCCTGTCGGAACAATACCTGATTCGTGCGGAAGCTTATGCACAGAAAGAGGAATACGGAAAAGCCGGGAGCGACATCTCTACGCTTCGCGCGGCACGTTACTCTTCCTACGGTGGCTCCACCGCCATGAGCAAGGATAATGCAATGGAGGTTATCGAAGAAGAACGTGTGAAAGAGTTGTATATGGAAGGCTTCCGCCTGCACGACCTCAAACGCTGGCACAAGGGTTTCGAACGCGAGCCGCAAGACCAGTCACTGGATAACGGCAGCAGCCTGAAAGTGGAGAAGGACGACCCGCTGTTCGTATGGCCGATACCCCAGCACGAACTCGATGCGCCGGGCTCGGAAGTGGAACCCAATGAAAGTAACAAATAAGATAAAAGACATACGATAATGAAGAAACTATTAATTGGATGTGTGGCAGCCATTGCTGCCCTGGCAAGCCTTGCCGGATGCGAACAGGACAAGGTGGTTTACAGTGGTCCTAATTATCTGATGTTTTCCGATACCCTCTATCATTATGCCGTACAGGAGAGCAACGAGAAATTCGATGTTCCCGTATCGGCTACCACACGTGCCGACTACGACCGTACATTTGCCGTAGAGGTGATAGACAAGGAAAGCAATGCCATTGAGGGAAGGCATTACAAGCTTCTTTCGAACACCGTAACTATCAAGGCGGGCGAAATGGCTACCAATGTCGAGGTACAAGGTATTTACGAAAATATCGGCATCAGCGACTCCTTGGGATTTGCCCTGCGCCTGGTCATTCCCGAATCGGAACAATGGGATATGTACGGGATAGAAGCTAAAGTGGTATTGCAGAAGTCATGCCCGTTCGATATCAATAACTTCACCGGATACTGCAAGGTTACTTCTACTTTCTTCGGCGGTTCGGATATACCGAATGCCAACGTAACCATGCGTCTGATAACTTCCGATGTGGTCGAGGGCGAAGAGAATACTATCGCATTGCATGGGCTTTATTATGACGGATACGATACGAAGATAACATTCGACCGTGATGATGTACTCGAACCACTCGTAGAAATGGAAGAGCAGGTATGCGGTACTACGGGAGAAGCTTTCAGCACGGTTTACGGTGACGGCAAGTTGCTGATAAACCAACCTACCAATTATACTTCCTATTACAGTACTTGCGAAAACTTCGTGCTCCAGTACGTTACTTTGAGTGTAGACAATAAGGACGGGTCACTGTACGGTACAGTAGGTACTTTCATTAATATCATCGAATGGATTAGTGAAGGGGAGGCCGAGAAATTAAAGGAACAAGGATATTAATAAAAAAACAATGAATATGAAAAAGCTTAGTTTTAAATCATTGGAAAGTTCTTACATAAAGAGAATATGTAAGAGTTGGCTACTTATTGGATTAGTCACGGCCTTTTGTGTTAGTTCATGTTCAGAAGATAACGGCGAAAGTGCAAAAGCTCCGGAATTTCCGGAAAAGAAAAGCATTTCATGCAATGCCGGTGAAACAAAAGAGTTTACTTTCGATGCAAATCTCGACTGGAGATTGACCTCTAATGCCATTTGGTGTAAACTTGAAAAAGACGGAACAGAAGATGTAACCGTATCCGGTAGCGCCGGTACACAGACAGTAATGATTAAAGTTACGGATAGTGAACAGACTACAGGCGAAGCAAGTGTCGCCGAACTCGAACTGGCTATGGGAGGCCAAACTTCTGTTATTGCCGAAATCACACGTTCTGCCAAAGGTTATGAACTGAAAATATACGACATGGAAGGCAATGAAATAGAGCAGCTTGAAGTAGGATACAATACTTACATCCCGTTCAAGGTGAAAGCTAACTTCCGTTTTGCAGCAAAAGACTTCCCTGATTGGATATCTTTGAAAGACGGTTCACTCGTTGGTGTACCCGATGAAGAAGTAGAAAGTGGTTTACAAATCGTGAACGATGAAAATCGTGAGAAATATCCGGTTGAGGCAAGCGACGAAAATGTAATTACTTTCGCTGACGAAGCAGGAAAGGCATCTTTCTCATTCCCGGTTTACTATAAAGGTATGGATGCTAATGCAATAGTTATATCCAGTCCTACAAGTAACTCATCAAATTGGACTGTATCATTAGATGGGAAGACATTTACCCAGAAAAGTGGCGGAATATCCGGTACAGAAAGTAGTACAACTTTCCAAGATAAATTGGAATTTACCATCAAAGCGCTGCAAGACGACTATGAAATAGTATTCATAGAAATACGAAACAATAGCCTTCAGTTAATGGATAAAGAAAATGCATGGATGCATTGCGGAAAAGACAAAGGTAATGTTACGTTAACAGTCGACCCTCTTGATACAAGCGAAAAGACAGAAAGAAATGGATATGTCCTTGCCCTCTCAAGAAGTCAATATAAAGAAATAGAAAATAATTTAGAAGAAAATCTTATTGACGGAAATGAAATTGCATATAAATATGGGCAAAACAATCTCGTGATAGAATTCACTCAAAAGGAAATCGAAGAAATCAGCGAAGGCCAATTCTTTGAAGTCAAATATAGCACAGGACAACAATCAGCTATTGAATGTACTTTGTATGAAGGAGAAAAGAGTGATCATTATAAATCAACTTATAAAGTTAATGGTATCTCACAATTTCAAGTTCCCGAAGAAGAAAGAATTTTAGTAACAGTTGCTTTTAATATATCTTCTTTTAAAAGTTACTATGTCGAAGATGAATCAGAGGTGTCTGATAATGAGTTTGCAACTATGGAATTAGAGAACCAAATCGCAATAAATCCTGAAAAAGCAGAAGGTAAAGATATATTTATAGTCGTGAAAGGAGAAAATGAATCAGAGGCTGCAATGTTGATTGTTAAAGCATACAAAAATGACGGAACACAAAAGTTCATTATAATAGGAGGCTCTAATGCAACTAAATATAATGGCACTAATGCTAATACTCTCAAAACAAAATATGGATTGACTGAAATTTACGAAACTAAAAGCAACGGAGATATAGTCGATATCAAAATGCAACCTTCTCCAATTACTAATTTTGAAGTTTATGACCTGACCGAGAATAACGAGGGCGTCAAAATTGAAAATTCAACAGATGTTACGTGGGGATTTGATAATATGGGTAATGAGGAAATAGGTAAAATAGAAGTTTATTTCGGAGCATTCGGTGACATACAAGATAAAACTATATTAGTTGTAGCTATTTGTGAAAATGGTGATAAATATGGAATAATAGCCAGTAAAGCATAATATAAACTATTAAAATTAATATAGATTAAATGAATCTACAAAAATTATATTCGATATTTTTCTTACCATTCATTGTCAGCTTGCTGACAATGATAATGGTAACAGGATGCTCCGACGACGATAAGGAACTACAAAGCCAGTATGGTTATGTGCAGTTCAAACTTTATAAAAAAACTATTGAAGAAGGAGCAGCTACTCGCGCAAAAGATAAACTCGATTTATTATCTGAGGCGCAGAAAATAAATGTGGTAATGTTGCATGAAGGTGTAACAATCTCACAGACTTTACGTCTGAACTCTTATAGCGACGAAAATGCCGAATTCGGTTTGCGCAGTGATAAGTTGCAATTGCTTGTCGGTACATATAAAATAGTCGGTTACTATCTATACGACGGACTGGATGAAGAGTTACTGGCCGGTTCGGTTGGCGAGGACGATGAATTTACCATTGTCAGCGGAGGACTTCAACAAAAAGATTTGACTGCTGAAGCTGTTTCCCGGGGTATGGTAACTTTCAAACTGATTAAAGACGGACTTACCACCCGTGCAAGCGGGGAAGAAGCTACTGGTGAGCCTGATTATTTATTTCAAGATATCCAAATCATGGATGTTACAATAACCAATACATTCAGTCACGCAAAGACAACGATTACAAACCTGAAAGTATCTTATGAAGAAGACTACAAAGAACATCAGGATGCGGATAATCCCAATGATAAATACATGGATATCGGTACAGCCAGTTGTGACTCTGTAATCTGGTTGCCACAAGGAACTTACAAAGTAACCGGATATACGATATATAAAAAAAGTGGAAGCAGTAAAACAACTTTGGATGGTAAAACTGTTTCGGGAGAGTCTTTTGTTGTTGAAAACAATAAGAAAACAGAGGCTACAGTACCTATTCAACTTTCCAAAACAGCAGAATACATCAAAGATTATATAGCGCTGAAAGAAATATGGGAAGCTTTGCACGGAAAAGAATGGAGTTATTACGGTGATGGTACTCCTGCCGGCGCTACATGGAATTTCAATAAAGAAATAGATATGTGGGGCGATCAGCCAGGAGTAAGTCTGAATGATAAAGGCCGTGTCATCAGTTTGAGTCTGGAAGGATTCGGTGCAAAAGGAAGGGTTCCGGACGCTATCGGACAGTTGACGGAATTAAAAGTTCTCTCTTTTGGTTCGCACAATGAAAAAATAAATGGCAGATTGTTCGGTCCGAATGGAATTACTCCAGATATGACTGATGCGCAGAAACAGAAAATGCGTATGCATTATAAAGAACATTTCCTGGATTATGACCCGCGGGAAAATATGTCGGACCTCTTAAAAGACGGTATCAACAGAAATCCCGAACATAAGAAAATCAAGACAAACAATCGTATCCAGCTCAAAGATACTCAGATTGGGCAGACTACCAACAACATTACGTTTATCTCAAAAGCAATTATGCGTTTGACTAAACTGCAGCAGCTTTATATAGCCAATTCTCCTATTAAAGCAGAGGATATCTGTGAGGATTGGGAAAATGCAGAATCTGAATATGCAAAAGAATATGAAACTGAAAGCAGTTCATGGAGTTGGAAGAACATGACGGAGTTGACGGATGTAGAGCTTTACAACTGTCCTAACCTGACAAAGTTTCCCGAATTCCTGTTCGACCTTCCCGAACTGCAGTTGCTCAATGTTGCCTGCAACAAAGGTATCGACGGGCTGAACGGAACCAAAAACGGCACGGGCGAACAACTTACCGCAGACTGGAAAAGACTGGCGGACGCACCAGTAGGCGCCAAACTGCAAATTCTTTATTTAGGATACAATAATTTAACAAAATTTCCTCCAAGCGAATCATTGGCAAAAATGGAAAAATTAGGTTTACTCGATTGCATTCAGAATCAACTTAAAGGAAAATTGGAAGCTTTCGGTTCGCATGTAAAACTGGCAACCTTAACTTTGGATTACAATGAAATCACAGAGATTCCAGACAATTTCTGTGGATTTACAGACCAAGTTGAAACGTTAAGTTTTGCACACAATAAATTAAAGTATATTCCTAATATTTTCAATGCGAGTTCTGTCTATGTAATGGGTTCGGTTGATTTTTCATATAATATGATAGGTTCCGACGCTGGTAAGAACATAAATTGTTCTGAAAGTGATTTCAATGGAATCAATGCGTCTACCATATCACTGTCGAACAATGAAATAACAAAATTCCCGACGGAATTATTCTCAAAAGGTTCTCCTATTACTACTATCGATTTGAGTAATAACCTGATGACGGAAATTCCTGAGAATTCTTTAAAACCGAAAAATGGAAATTACAAGAATACGCACTTATTGTCTGTAATCGACCTGCGTTTCAATAAACTGACAAAACTGTCCGATGATTTCCGGGCAACCACATTGCCTTATTTGCAAAATATGGATGTGAGCTATAACTGTTTCTCGAAATTCCCGACAGAGCCGTTGAACAGTAGTCAGTTACAGGCATTCGGTATTCGCCACCAACGCGATGCGGAAGGAAACCGTATTTTGCGCGAATGGCCGGAAGGAATCACGACTTGCCCAAGCCTGATTCAACTGCAAATCGGCTCGAACGATATCCGCAAAGTAAACGAAACAATGACTCCCCAGCTTTGGATACTGGATATTCAGGATAATCCGAATATCTCTATCGATTTGACGAGCGTATGTCCTTATATCGAAGCCGGTCTGTATAAACTCTTTTATGACAAGACTCAGGATATTCGCGGTTGTGATGCTTTGGATATTAAACGATAAACTAATAAAATTCTATTAATGAAATATTTAAGTAAAATAACATTAGGATTGATTCTTTGCATGGGGTTTATAACCTCGTGCAAGGATGATGATGAACCGGCAATAGCAGGTGGCATTGCAGTGGATAAAGAAGAAATTACAATAGGCCCTGAAGGGGGAACTGAAAGCGTTGCTGTTTCTTCTTACTCCAACTGGGTGGCAAGTGCCTCGAAACCGTGGATAGCTGTTTCTCCGGCAAACGGTATAGGTTCGGCAGATTGTACCCTGGCTATCGACTCCACATTGGAGAATACTTCACGTACGTCACAGGTACGTTTCTCTCTGGACGGCCAGGAACCTAAAGTAATTACTATAACGCAGTTCGGTTTCGGAAAGCAAATTCTGTTAAAAGAATCGGAAATAGAAATTGAGAATTCTGCAGAATATGACAAGCGTTATTTCGATGTTACGATTTCGACCAATGTCAACTTCAAAATCGATGAAAATATAGTGTATTCTTTTGCAGAAGAATCCATGACAGAGGAGGAGAAAAACGAAGTCGAAAGTGAATCGAAAGATTGGCTGACTATGCCAAAAGACAGCGAACTGGAAGTAAATCTGGATAGAAAAGCACGTCCGCGTACAATCAAGGCACGTTTCCGCTGGGAAATGAATACTGCTCCTTATACCCGTATCGCTAAAATCAAGCTGGTACCGGAAAATCCGGAAGAAGACCAGTTAGTGGATAATGACGGTAATCCGATTGAGTCGGTTCTCTTGACGGTAACCCAAAAGCCGGCTTTGAAAATTGAAGATAACCGTTCGGGTGACTCACTGGCAATCGTTACAATCAACGAAAAAATACAAAGTATGATAACTTTCGATACCAGTGAAAGTATGCAAAATTGGGATTATGTAACCCTTTGGGAAGCTACTGACGAGAATTTGCCCGAGGCAGAAGCTGTAGGACGCGTACGTTCTTTGCAACTTATGATGTTCGACTTAAAAGACGGTGAAACCTTGCCTAAGGAAATACGTTATCTGAAATACCTGGAATCGTTCACTATCCAGAGTAATACCAACCGTCAGACACGTACTGTTTCTTTAGGTGAAGAAATCTGTGATTTGAAATATCTGAAAAATCTTAGCGTGATTTCCTACGGTATGAATAAATTACCTGACAACTTCATTAATTTAGGTGATAAGTTGGAAACACTGAACTTGGGAAGTAACAACTTTACTTCATTAGCGGATATAATGGAAGTTGTTAATGAGAAGGAATTCAAGAAACTCCACTCATTGACTCTGACAGGATGCCGCCTTACAGATTCATACTACGACCTGAGTCCGAAGGATAAAAATAAAGAAGATTTAGGTCTTCATATCAACATAAGTAGTGAAACAAGAGAAAGACAAGCGTTCTTGGATTTATTGACATGGGATAATTTGAGGTCATTGCAACTTTCTTACAATTTCATCGAAGGTAAGTTACCGGATGATGATGAAGTAGATGCAGCACTGACTGCAGCAGGTAAACGGACTCGGTACGATGAAAGCGATTTCTCGACTAACGAGAACGATTACCTGGATAAATTAGTAGGAGACACTTGCAGATGGTTACTATCTGAGAATAATACGGTGAAAATTAAGTATACAAACAGCGAAACCCCTGAGGATGTCACAGGACAGGAGATACCACGCGTATTGCCAAAAGCCCGTGAGTTCTATATCAACCTCAACTTCCTGACAGGCTCGCTGCCGAAATGGATTCTTTTCCACCCGCATTTCGTTGAATGGTATCCGGAAGGCATGGTCTTCAATCAGCAGGAAGACGGTAGAAATTCAGAGGGTGAAAAAGTGGGATTCGATAATATCAATGCTGATAAATTCGATTATAGTTACTACTACGGTAGCGAAGCTCCTGATTCTCCCACAGAACAAGGTGTAGCTTATCCGTTATACTATTACAGATATGTAGCAAATGCATCGACAACGGAATAATCCGAAAACAAATATCATTAACAAGAATTATTTTTAAAAAGAAACAATGAAGAAAAGATTCATCTATATAGCACTCTTCTCCCTGGCGATGACAGCCTGTACGGAGCAGGAAATCATAGAACAACCGTCTACCCCTACGGGGGGGACGGAAATTCGGCTTCCGGCAGATGTCACCTCGGGCGAGTTGCTGATTAAGTTCAAGCCGGAGATGACCGATATCCTCGACCAGACCATGACAAGGGCTGCCAAAAGTAGCGGTGTCATGACCCGTTCAGGAATTCCTTCCACTGACGAGGTGCTGGATATATTGGGCGGTTACCATTTTGAACGTATCTTCCCGGTAGACCCTCAAAACGAAGAACGTACCCGTACTGCCGGACTTCACCTGTGGTATCTGGTGAAATTCGACGAGAACACGGATTTGCAGGAAGCTGCCAATCGCCTCAGCAAATTGGGAGAAATTTCTAAAGTGCAAGGTAATACACGCATTAAGCGTGCTTACAGTACCAAAGGCTACCGAACTTATATCAACGAAAGTGCTTTGCAACAAAAAGCGATGACACGTAGCGGAGCGGAAACAAGCCCATTCAGTGACCCGGGATTGAAATTTCAATGGCACTATCATAATTCGGGCAGCAATGATTTCGATAATAAAAACGATTTAAAGAATAAATCGATAGCCGGATGCGACGTAGGCTGCTACGAAGCATGGCAAAAGTGTACAGGCGACCCTTCTATCATCGTTGCCGTACTGGACGAAGGAGTTATGTACTCCCACCCCGACCTGGAAGACAATATTTGGATTAACGATGAGGAAGAACTCTATGCCGGAAAAGATGCGGACGGCAACGGATATAAAGACGATAAATACGGATATAACTTTGTAAGCAATACCGGAATTATCTCATGGACAGATGCCAGCGATACCGGACACGGTACGCATGTTGCCGGAACGATTGCTGCCGCCAATAACAACGGCACGGGCGTATGCGGCATCGCCGGAGGAGACGGTTCGAAAGATTCCGGTGTAAAAATCATGTCGTGCCAGGTATTTTCCGGCGAAAGCGGCGTTACATTGGACGGAGAAGCCAAAGCTATAAAATATGCTGCCGACAACGGAGCTGTTATCCTGCAATGCAGTTGGGGATACAATTCCCCGGAAGCAAGCGAATTAGAGGGATATGTTCCCGGACCTGCTACTGAAGAAGAATGGGCTACGACTTACCCGTTGGAAAAAGAAGCATTGGATTACTTCATCAACAATGCGGGTTCGCCGAATGGCGTAATCGACGGCGGTATCGCCATTTTTGCAGCCGGTAACGAATACGCAGGAGTCGCCGGCTACCCGGGGGCATATTCCAAATGTATTACCGTAAGTGCGGTAGCTGCTGACTTTACACCTTCTTCTTATACCAACTTCGGTGTGGAAGTGGATGTTTGCGCACCGGGAGGAGACACGGAGTACTATAATCCCGTAGGAAAAGACGACCCGGAATTTTTCGACCCGGACAACGGTGTAGCTTCCGGCTCCATTCTTTCTACTATGATTAAGAACGGAGAACCTGCCTACGGTTATATGGACGGTACTTCCATGGCTTGCCCGCACGTATCCGGCGTAGCAGCTTTAGGACTGTCGTATGCCGTACAGCAACGACGTCATTTCAAGGCAAGCGAATTCATACAATTATTGAAAAACTCGGTAAAACCGGTAGACAGCTATTATGAAGGAGGTAAAAAGAAAACCTATTACAGAAACCATATTTCCGTAGCTGCCTCTCCTACTCAGGTAGAGTTATCCAAATACATCGGTAAAATGGGTACGGGAGTCGTAGATGCCGGAATATTGCTGAACAGTATCGCAGGAAGCGGTTCGGATATGAAAGTTCCTAACGTATATGTGGCAGAATCGGCTACATCGACCCTCAACCTGGCTTACTATTTCATCGACGGTGAAAACCTGACTTACACTTGTACATCGTCCGACGAAACCGTTGCTACGGTAAGTACCGAGAATACGCTTATGAAAGTGACCGGAGTAAAAACCGGAGCTGCCAAGATTACCGTAAAGGCAAGCAACGGAGAGGAACAGACTATCACTGTAACAGTTCGCAAAAATGCAAACGATAACGGGTGGATGTAATTTAAGTAATCAATGAAACCGATTATTTGGATACAGTTGCTTTTATTTTGTGTAGGAACCGGACAATTCCGAATGGTGAATGCCCAGAAACGGGATGTCCGTTTCCTCTCACAAGAAAGAATCGATTCCCTGATAAATCCTCCTCTGATGAAGGAGGCGAAACAGATAATACGCTTCGACAGGACGGTGCAAGACATCGGAACACTGACGGAGGACGATGAACCGGGAACATACAGGTTCGTATGCACCAACATCAGTGAAAAGACCGTCCGCCTGGAAAGAGTTAGGACAACCTGCGGATGTGCAGTTGCACACGTAGAGGCGGGAGACATAGAACCGGGAGGAAAGAGGGACATCACATTGGTGTACAACCCCAAAAATCATCCGGGAACGGTGGATACGAATGCATTCGTATATCTCGCACAATCAGAAAAAGCCCCCGTAGCGAAGCTGACGCTCATAGGCAACGTATTGCCGGCGGCAGGACAATGGGCAAGATACCCTTACGCAATGGGGAAACTGAGGCTGAAACAGAAGCGAATGGAGTTCAAGGAAGTAGCGCCCGGAAAAAGGCAGACCGAAAGGATTTTATGCGGAAACAGCGGGGAAAAGCCACTGAGACTGTCCGCAGTAATCATACCCGGTTTCGCCACGTTCCGCACAGAGCCCGAAGTTATAAACCCGGGAGAGGAGGCGGACATCGTAATAACCGTCGATGCCTCGAAGATTCCCCACGGGAAAGGAGGGCAGTTCAGCTTTCCGGTTATAATAGAGGGACTGGACGCACGGCCGTCAGATCGGACGCTCGACATCAAAGTAAACTGTATCAAGTAACGATAAAAACAAGAAAACGAATATGAAGAATATTTTCAACTTAATGGCTTTATTTGCCTTCCTGTGCTGCTTCTCTGCCTGCGACGACGATGAAGCGGTAATTCCTACACTTGCAGTGACTCCTGCCAACTTGAACGGGACATGGGAACTTTCCGAATGGAACGGGCAGCCCCTGGCGGAAGGTACGTACTGTTATGTGACTTTCAACCGGAAAGAGCAGACTTTCGAGATGTACCAGAAGTTCGACAGCATGTATGCACGGTATATTACCGGAAGTTTCAGCATCGAGGAAGACCCTTATTTAGGTTCTATTATCAGCGGAATGTACGATTTCGGCAACGGAGACTGGAACAATGAGTATATCATAACCGACCTGCTGGAAACAGGCTCCATGGTATGGACTGCCAAGGATAATGAAAATGATGTAAACAAATACGTACGTTGTGAAAAAATTCCCGAGGACATCGTGAAAGAAGCGAAAGTCGATGAGGAAGAATAAGCACAACCATTTTTTTTCATAAATTTACTCTATAAAATTAATAAGGGAGACGTCCGTGAAGGATATCTCCCTTAATGTTTTTATTCTGCTATCCATGCATCTGTAATTTCCGCCACATAAACACAGTGCAGATTGCCGTGAGTACCTCCGTACCATTTCTCATAAACAGAGTAATCCAGAAAATTTTCTTCTTTCATATCCGTTATAAAGAGCTTACGGCATTCCAAACTCAAACGTCCTTGTTCGAACAAGATATTTCCTTTATCCGTTACGACAGGCATTAGTCCGGTTTCTTTCACTTTATCCACTTCCCTACCCGATTTGCTTCCGCAGAAATTATAGATGCTTTTGTTCTCTTTTCCCAAAAAAGAAAGTGTGAAGTATTCCTGCTTTTCGATAAATTCAAAAGTGTAACGCTCCGGACGGATAAAAACAAATACTACCGGTTTATTCCAAAGAAAGCCTATGCCTCCCCAACTGGCAGTCATCGTATTGAAATGTTCTTTATTGCCTGCTGTTACCAACATCCATTCCTTGCCTATCGCCTCGAAAAAATTCTCATTAAGGTCTTTTATCGCTACCGATTTCATAACTATGTATTATTAGGATTATTAATTCAATAGGAAACACTCACAGCTATCCCCGCCTCTTTTACCAATGCTGCAATACGGTCTAACTCTTCGTGAGTGGCTTTTTGCAGGTCGTGGTCGGGAGTTTCACGGTCGATAGTATAAATCATTACCTGACGCGGAGAAATCTCTTTAACAGCCTCTAACCAGGGCAAAACGTACTTATCGGAAGTATTATCCATGTCTTTATCCTGAAAACCGCCTTTCAGGAACATAGTCTGAATGATGCAATTGCCTTTGAATGCCTTTATGCCTTCGATAACGGAAGCTACGGAATATTTGCCGGTAGGACGGTCTAATGTACGGATATATGTTTCATCGACCGTATCCAGCTTCAAAATATTATTATCTACCTTATTCAAAGCCTCGAATACGGCAGGACGGTAGATAAATGTAGAATTACTTAGCACGCTTACTTTGGCTTTCGGAAAATACTTGTCGCGCAAGGTGAGCGTATCTTCTATGATTTCAGGAAAATGCGGATGTGCGGTCGGTTCTCCGTTTCCCGCAAAAGTAAGCACATCGGGAACGGGGCCGTTCTTTTGCATCTTTTGTAGCCGGGTTTCCAATGCGGTACGTACTTCCTCACGCGTAGGAAGCGGCTTTTTGGGACGATGCTCGGAGTTGAATCCGCATTCACAATAAATGCAGTCGAAAGTACACACTTTACCGTCTTCCGGTAACAGGTTGATTCCCAAAGATACTCCCAAACGGCGGGAATGAACAGGGCCGAATATGGGAGACGGATAAATAACAGTCATTTTATTTATGATTTGTAATTTGCGATTTAAATTCAATATCCTTTTAGTAGTTTACTTTCTAAAATTCCAGAGACAAACCACCTAATCAGCACGGCAAAGATAGAAAATAAACATGCAGATATTCCTAAAAACACTGTAGTTATTACTCAAAACTTAATACGAAGCTGCATCTGCAAGTCCGATTTTTTATTTCCTTTTATCAAATCGTTACCGGAACCGATAGTTTCACGGTTTCGATAAACGGTTTGTCCGAACTTAACGAGAAACATAAAGACTTTGTTCAAATCGTAACGTATGTGAGCTGAGTAACGAAAACCCTTTCCATAGTACGAAGGAGTATAAAATGTATAGAGCAACCCTTTTTCGGAAGTATAAATGCGCGAATCGTAGTCGTCCGTATGGAAATAGATGCCTTGTACGGATATGGCTAAGGGAAAGCCGGAAAAAGTATAAGCAAAGGATTGCGTGCATTGCCAGCCTTGTTTTTTTTCGAATTCGTATCCTTTTCCGCTTTGCTGGTGGAAATGATTATAATCAATCGTAGTACGGTACATAAAAGCTCCCGGCATATATGTGAGCCTATACCGGAATTTATGATGATAAACGGGCAATGTAATCTTTCCGTCCGTTCCCGATACATCTCTTTCTTTCCGTTTATAGCGGTAATTAATATACATGGACAAATTTCTACGGGGGGAATAAATCGCCTGGAACATTCCGTCTATTCCTTGCGAAGGCTTACTTATGCGATACTTCAACCACGGAAAAGAAAATAAATCCAATGAAGCGAAGAATTTCCAGTATGCCAAAGGGGTTGCTTCTACTGCCAGATACCAGCCGTTTTCATTTTGCGGCGTACCGCTTTCTCCGAAAGAACGGGAAAAGAAAGACCAGTAATCATAAGAATAATAACGATGAATCAACAGCAGTTGATAATCTGTTAATAACTTATATTTCAACTGGTTCAACAAAGCATATCCTTTTTTTCCTACTGCCCCCTCTCCTACCCATACCAATTTTCCCAAGCGATATTTATAATCTACACCTACATTATAAAAATCGTTTCCATGCAGATTGTATTTTGCGTACTTTTTCAAATCGGGCTCATAAGGATGATTGAAAAAGTAATAGATACCTGTTATTCCCACTTTCAGCTTATTCTTTTCATAAGTCAGGTTGCCGCCCATGGATTGCATGGTAAAAGCGTTCATTTTGTTTGCTTCCTTTTCCGTACGGTGCAGCCCTGTTTTATAAATAGAGGTGATTTTTTCGTCTTTCAACGTGCCGTCCATGGAACGGTACGAATAAAAAGCGGAAAATTCCAGAAAACGAAGAATTTCCACTGTTGCCGCTACTCCACGAAAATAATTATATTCGTCCGTAGAGCTGTGTTTCCGAATTCCTCCCGTACGATACTCCGAGGTAGACATGGAGAAGGTTTTGCCCAACCGGAAATCCGTACTGAGTACGAGTCCCTGACCGAAACTCAGCTTATAATTACCCAGTGCAAGTGTTTTTATCCTGTTCATATTCTTGAACAGGCAATAAAAGGAATAATAGTCGTACCCTTTCTTATCCTGCAAAGCAAAGAACGGTTCGCCTGCATCCTTCTCTCCTACTATACCTGCCTGAAAATAATCCCCATAACGAAAACCGTAACGCAACGAATGATAAACGGCAGGTCCTGAATAGTCTTTTTCATATCCCTTACGGGTATATAAAGGAACATCCATACGTGCCAGTATTTCATGTTTGCCATATTTCAATATGTTTTTTAAAGAAGGATAACCGGGATTATCTTCAATAGGTTTTACACAAATAAACGGTATTAATAATTCGATAGTCTGTTTATCCAACGATTCCACCAGTTGCAATTCGTAAACAGTCTGCATTTGTCCGTGTATATACACATATGCCAGAATGTTTTCTATCTGAAGTTCTGTCAGAAAAGGAAATTCTTCTAATTGCCGCTTAGTAGCGGAATTAATGTTAACCGGTTCTTGCAGGCGATTGGAAAGTTCTTCCAGTTCATCTTCCCAATTTTTTTCTTCTCCGTCCATGGAAAGCTGTTCCAAATTTTCTTCCCACGGAGATGCAACCGTATTCTGAGCTACAAGCATAGGAGTCATTAACAGCATACTTATAAAAACTCCTACCTTGATTACTGTCATTGAAATAGGGTGTTTCCAAATTTATAAACAGCGAAGTTACCTTAAATTAGTTAATTGAACAAGGAAAAACGAGAGCAATGCAACAACATTCCATAGAATGGTGTACTTTTGCGGCATGAACTGGCGGTTTAACATAGTAATACTCATAGTGTTTCTCTTGTCGGGAAGCCTGGCTTGCCATGCCCAGCAACAACCTGAAACCGATATATCCAAAAGCGTCTATCTTACTCCCATGTGCGTATACAACGGCGATACGATTCCGTATGTAAAACTTACTACCGTATATATCTTTAAACCACTTAAATTTAAAAATAAACGCGAAATGGCGAAGTACTACAAGCTTATCCGCGATGTGAAAAAAGTGCTTCCTATCTCTAAAGAAATCAACCGCGCCATTATCGAAACTTATGAGTATCTACAGACTCTGCCCACCGAAAAAGAACGTAAGAAACATCTTAAAGCCGTAGAAAAAGGATTGAAGGAGCAATATACTCCCCGCATGAAAAAACTCTCTTTCGCCCAAGGAAAACTGTTGATAAAGTTAGTAGACAGACAAACCAATTCGACTTCTTATGAACTGGTCAAAGCATTCATGGGACCTTTTAAAGCGGGATTCTATCAAACTTTTGCGGCATTATTCGGTGCCAGCCTGAAAAAGCAATATGACCCTACCGGAAACGATGCGCTTACGGAGAGAGTAATTCTAATGATAGAAAGCGGGCAACTTTAGCAATTCCATTACCACGGCTGCTTTAGCGACACCGCTTATCCCAAGAGAAAATCCCAATGATTAATATCAGGTTGATAAACTTGTTACTAACAATGGAATAAAACCGATAAACTATTATAATACAAATAAATAGTTTGTTGATAACCTAAATAAATAATGGTTAATTTAAAAGACGGAAAACAAAATACCCGCTTATTTCAACACGGTTATTCTTACTTATTAACCGGTAATTCACTTTAATTTTTTGAATAAGTCCCAAATAACGATGCCTGCCGTTACGGACACATTCAAAGAGTGTTTCGTACCGTATTGGGGAATCTCGATACAACCGTCGGAATGGTCGATAACTTCCTGTTGGACGCCTTTTACCTCATTCCCCATTACTACGGCATACTTTTTACCTTTCTCTAAAACCAATTCATCCAGCATGATACTGCCTTCCGCCTGTTCTACGGAATACACGATATATCCTTCGTTCTTAAAGTTATCAACCGCTTCAACAGTGTTACTGACATATTTCCAGTCAACGGTAAATTCTGCGCCTAAAGCGGTTTTATGCATTTCAGGGTGAGGCGGAGTAGCTGTAATGCCACACAAACAGATACATTCGATACGAAAAGCATCCGAAGTACGAAATACGGAACCTATATTATGCAAACTACGGATATTATCCAGTATAACTACAAGCGGAAGCTTTTCAGCCTTTTTAAATTCCTCCGTACTGATACGGTTCAGTTCGGTTATCTTAAGCTTTCTATTCATGATAATTAGTTTTTTCACCTTGAATTACATGAAGTCCCGCATCAGGACGATTATTCAAAATCATCGTTCTATATCCTCTGCAGGAACCTTTATAGTTTAATGCAATCTGATTTTGCAAAGATACTCCTTTCCGTTCACATCCCTGTTAATAACCACTGAAAAAGGTGTCAATAGCATAGGGAAAGATTTTTAGAAATAATACTTGCATTATTCAAAGTAACGCATATTGCATGGGTATAACGAACAAAACAAAAAAGTTCGACTAAATTTTCAAAGGTTATATAAACACATTTTTAAGCCTCATTCCATGGATTAATCTCTGTAAAGTTATTAACTTTGCGGTTTATCAACAAGATGTTAATGAAGCGAAGTTATAAAAGTACAGAAGGCTTATTATCAAGAGATATAACCCTGATTTCTTACGTTAATAATCGAAGGATAAAGTTTTGCCTTACACTAATAACTTCATGGGCAAGAAAAAACATATTAATTTGTCCACACTATTAACAGCCTATCATCACTATCAAAAGATCTTTAGAAAAGAAAGAGAAATAAAAATTATTATTATGGATAATCTGATAGAAGCTATCAAGCAACTGAAGAAAGAGAAGAATGCGGTCATCTTGGGACATTACTACCAGAAGGGTGAGATACAAGACATAGCCGATTACGTTGGCGACAGCCTGGCTCTGGCACAATGGGCGGCAAAGACGGAAGCTGATATTATAGTGATGTGCGGCGTCCACTTCATGGGCGAAACAGCAAAAGTGCTTTGTCCCGGCAAAAAGGTCTTAGTGCCCGATATGGCGGCGGGTTGTTCGCTTGCTGACAGTTGTCCGGCCGATAAGTTTGCACGGTTCGTCGAAGAACATCCCGGATATACGGTTATATCCTATGTAAATACAACGGCTGCCGTGAAAGCTGTTACAGATGTAGTGGTGACTTCCACCAATGCCAGGCAAATCGTTGAAAGCTTTCCTGAAGATGAGAAGATAATATTCGGTCCCGACAGGAACCTGGGAAATTATATAAACTCCGTTACCGGCAGGAATATGTTATTATGGGACGGGGCATGCCATGTGCACGAGCAATTTTCGGTTGAAAAGATTGTCGAACTGAAGCGGCAATACCCTGGTGCAATCGTGCTGGCTCATCCCGAATGTAAGAATACGGTTTTGAAGTTGGCGGACGTGGTAGGTTCTACGGCTGCTTTACTGAAGTATGCGGTCGGTCATCCTGAGAAAGAGTACATCGTTGCCACGGAATCGGGTATTTTGCATGAGATGCGGAGAAAATGTCCGCAAACGAAGTTTATTCCGGCTCCTCCCAATGACAGTACCTGTGCTTGTAATGAATGTAATTTCATGAGATTGAATACGTTGGAAAAGCTCTATGACTGCCTGAAGAATGAATCGCCGGAAATCAGGGTAGAGGCGGAAATTGCAGAAAAAGCAGTGAAACCGATTAAGAAAATGTTGGAGATTTCTGCAAAGCTGGGCTTATAAAGATATAGTTCGCCGCAGGTTGCACGGAATTTTACAACCTGCGGTGATTGTATCTATTTCGCCAGGAAGTTGCAAAGCTTATTCGTAGCCAATGCCCGGTGGCTGATTTTGTTTTTCAGTTCATTGCCCATTTCAGCATACGTTTGCGTATATCCTTCGGGAATGAAAACAGGGTCGTATCCGAAACCTGAAGTACCGTGTTTGCATTTCGTTATTTCGCCTTTTACGATACCTTCGAACAGATGTTCCTTTCCATTGACGATAAGGGCGAAAACGGTACGGAACCGGGCTTTACGGTTTTCTATACCTTCCATATCCTGCAATAACTTTTTCATATTGGCTTCCGAATCGTGTGCATTGCCGGCATAACGTGCGGAATATACTCCCGGAGCTCCGCCCAGGGCTTCTACTTCCAGGCCGGTATCGTCGGCAAAACAGTCCGAATGATAATGCTCGAAAATGTATCTTGCCTTTAACAAGGCGTTTCCTTCGAGCGTATCCGCTGTTTCGGGAATATCCGTATGACAGCCGATATCTTTCATGCTGAGAAGCTCTATTTTGTTTCCCAGAATAGCAGTGACTTCTTCCAGCTTGTGTGCGTTATTAGTTGCAAATACGAATTTCATTTTCCTTTTAATTTATCGAAACCTTCCCCATATACGCCGATAACGGAGCTTTGGGAAATAAAAGCATTCGGGTCGACGTCTTTGACTAATCGGAATATTTCGACGGACTGGCGTTTATAAGCCAGTACGACCAATACTTTTACATTATGTTTGCTGTACCAGCCTATGCCGTCGAGTACCGTTACGCCCCGGTGGGTTTCTTTTATAATACGGTCGGCAATCTTTTCGTAATCTTTGGAGAAGATGAAGAACTGTACCGACTGGCGTGCGCTGTTGACGATGTAATCCAGTACGATACCGATGACGAATAACGTTACAAAACCGAAAATGACCCGCCTCCAATCATTGAATACGAAATAGCAGGAACCGATGATAATCACATCGCAGGCCATAACCATGCGGCCTAAAGTGACATCCCGGTATTTGTGTATAATAGCGGCGATGATATCCGTACCGCCTGTACTTCCATTGCAGTTGAATACGACACCCAGACCGATACCGCACATGGTAGCGCCTATCAGGCAGGCCATAAAGTCCTGGCCGGGGCCGAGGATTTGCGGAGGCACTCCGTCTGCTCCATTCACCAATAACTGGAAAAACCACAAAAAGAAAGTCAGTCCGAAGATAGCATACGTAGTCTTAATGCTGAATTTGGGTCCCAAAATCTTGATAGCGAATGTCATTAAGACCGCATTGATGATGAAGTACGACCATTGGATAGGAAATCCTGTGGCATAATAGATGATAGCTCCGATACCTGTAGTACCGCCGGTCGTAATCTGATAGGGGATAAGGAACGCAGCCCATCCCATAGCATAGGAAATAAGTCCGAAAGTGATGAAGATATAGTCTTTCAACTCTCTTATCACTTCCGTTTTAGTCGGTTTTGTAATTTGCATATTTGTTATTTGATAACAATGTTTACAATCTTCTTGGGCACTACGATTACCTTGACGATATTTTTTCCGTCTATCCATTTAGTGGAGCGCTCGTCGGCCAATACTGCTTCCTGAATAACCTCCGATGCCGTATCAGCAGGAAATTCCATGTTGAAACGGGCTTTTCCATTAAATGAAATAGTGTAGTTAACCGTATTTTCTACCAGGTATTCTTCATTGTATGCAGGCCATTGCGCATCGCATACCGAACTTGTATTGCCTAACGTTTCCCATAATTCTTCGCATACGTGCGGAGCAAAAGGAGCTAACGTAACGATAAGCTGGTTCAATATCTCTTTTTTGTTGCATTTCAGTGCGGACAGCTCGTTTACACAAATCATGAAAGCACTGATACTTGTATTATAAGAGAATTGTTCGATATCTCCTGTAACCTTCTTGATGAGCTTGTGCAAGGATTTCAGTTCTTCCTTGCCGGCAGGTTCGTCGGTTACCAGGTAATTGTCGTTACGGTCATAGAACAAAGACCAGAATTTTTTGATAAAACGATGTACACCGTCTATGCCGTTCGTATCCCACGGTTTGGACTGTTCTACGGGGCCGAGGAACATCTCGTACATACGAAGCGTATCCGCACCGTATTTCTCTACAATCATGTCGGGGTTAACGACGTTGAACATGGATTTGCTCATCTTCTCTACAGCCCAGCCGCAAATGTATTTGCCGTCTTCCAGGATAAACTCTGCCGTTTCGTATTCGGGACGCCATGCCTTGAAAGCTTCTATGTCCAGGACATCATTGGATACGATATTGACATCGACATGGAGTGGGGTAGTGTCGTACTGTTCTTTCAGATTCAGCGATACGAATGTATTGGTATCTTTAATGCGGTACACAAAGTTGCTTCTTCCCTGAATCATACCCTGGTTTACTAATTTCTGGAACGGTTCTTCGACAGCGGAAATGCCGAGGTCGTGTAGGAATTTGTTCCAGAAGCGGGAATAAATCAAGTGGCCGGTAGCATGTTCCGTACCACCTACGTAGAGGTCTACGTTACGCCAGTATTCATCTGTTTTCTTATCTACCAGTGCAGTGTGGTTGCGCGGGTCCATATAACGCAGATAGTATGCACTCGAACCTGCGAATCCCGGCATTGTATTCAGTTCCAGCGGAAAAACGGTTATATTATCTATTTTGCTGTTATCGGTTACACATTTGTTGGTTGTATCCCAAGCCCATTTTGTAGCATGTCCCAACGGAGGTTCACCTGTTTCGGTAGGCAGGAATTTCGCTACTTCCGGAAGTTCCAGCGGCAGGCAGCTTTCGTCAATCATATAAGGCATGCCGTCCTTGTAGTAAACCGGGAACGGTTCGCCCCAATAACGTTGGCGTGAGAAGATAGCATCGCGCAGGCGGAAGTTTACTTTTACGCGTCCCAGATTATGCTCTTTCACATATTTCTTAGTGGCGGCGATAGCTTCTTTGATAGTCAGTCCGTTCAGGTTGAGGTCGCAATAAGGTTCCACGCCCGCTTTCGGGGAATTGCATACGATACCCTCTTTGGCATCGAAGCTCTCTTCGCTTACATCGCAGCCCTCTACCAGTGGAACGATAGGAAGATTGAAATGTTTGGCAAAGGCATAGTCGCGGCTGTCGTGTGCAGGTACGGCCATGATAGCGCCTGTTCCGTATCCTGCCAATACATAATCGCTAATCCAGATAGGCACTGCATCACCCGTAAAAGGGTTGACAGCATAGCTTCCGGAGAATACGCCGGTTACGCTGCGGTCGGAGATACGTTCGCGTTCGGTACGTTTCTTGGTACGTTCCAGGTAGGCGTCTACATCGTTTTTCTGTTCCGGAGTAGTTACCTGGGCTACCAGCTCGCTTTCGGGAGCCAGTACCATGAAAGTAACTCCGAACATGGTATCTGCACGGGTGGTAAAAATGGTGAATTCCAAATCGCTGTCTTTTACCTTGAATCGTATTTCCGCACCTTCGCTGCGACCTATCCAGTTCTTCTGGGTTTCTTTCAGGGATTCGGTCCAGTCGATAGTATCGAGTCCGTCCAATAAACGTTGTGCATAGGCAGATACGCGCAGACACCATTGGCGCATCTTTTTCTGGACTACGGGGAAGCCGCCGCGTTCCGATACGCCGTCTACCACTTCGTCGTTGGCAAGTACAGTACCGAGTTGCGGACACCAATTCACCATGGTTTCGCCTAAATAGGCAATACGGTAGTTCATCAGGGTTTCCTGCTGCTCTTTTTCGTTCATGGCATTCCATTCTTCGGCAGTAAAGCGTAGTTCTTCGCTGCATGCAGCGTTCAATCCTTCGTTTCCGTATTTTGAAAATGCCTCTATCAGTTCCTCAATAGGGCGTGCCTGCTTTTCGTCATTGCAGTAATAGCTGTTGAACATCTTCTGGAAAGCCCATTGCGTCCAATGGTAGTACTCCGGGTCGCAAGTACGGATTTCGCGGTTCCAGTCGAAAGAAAAACCTATCTTGTCCAATTGCTCGCGATAGCGGTTGATATTGTTGACGGTAGTAATTGCAGGGTGTTGTCCCGTTTGTATGGCATATTGTTCTGCGGGTAAGCCGTAAGCATCGTATCCCATGGGATTCAGGACATTGAAACCTTGCAGGCGTTTGTAACGGGCATAGATATCCGAAGCGATGTATCCCAGCGGATGTCCCACGTGCAAACCTGCACCGCTGGGGTAGGGGAACATGTTCAATACATAGTATTTCTGTTTTGTTTCGTCTTCCATTACCTGATAGGTCTTATTCTCTACCCACCGTTTTTGCCATTTCTTTTCAATCTCCCTGAAATTGTATTCCATAATGGTTTTAATTATATTGTTGAAAACTTGTTGATATACTTACTAAAACTTGTTGACAGTCTATGTAATTCGGTTTATATCCTGTTAATTAAACGGTGCAAAGTTAAGTGTTTATTTTCAGATTTATAACGAAGTAGTGTAAAAAAACAGCATGGAATACTTGGCAATATGCTTTTTATCGCTATATTTGTAAAGTGCTTTTAAAACTAATTTTTTGTTTGTAATACAAATAATAGCTGAATTAATTCAATAGGATTTTACAAAGAAAAGATTTTTTAGGATATTGTAAAGGGGCTGTTCGGAAAATTGGACAGCCCTTATCGCTATCGACCGGTCTGAATGCAACCGGTATTTGCCATTGCAAAAACAGTCTTTGTAAGATGTACGACGAAAAAGAAGAGAGTAGGAAGTACAGTTTTATAAATATCCCCTTGTGAATTCTGTATATTTGAAAAATAACTCGCTAATATGCAATAATTTATAAGGTAATCGTTTTTTCTTATTTGTCCCCCCTGTCCGTTTCTTCATTTATAGTTTACTTCCTACTTTTGTTTTTATATTTATTTTCCGATAAACTGTTGTGTGCTCTTTATTTTTTCTTTAAATATAATATTATGATATGAAACAGACATTTACTTTTATTTCTCCCGTAGTTGATTCTACACAAAGCCCTGTCCGTACCGAAGCTTATGAACAGAGTGTGGATTTGTATAACCAGGGCGAGTATGTACAGGCTTTCCATAGCCTGCTGGACTATTTGAATACCGGTTTCCGTACTAAATATGGTAATGCAGACGGTACCGAATTCCATATTCCTCACGGCTCTATCCTTGTGCACATCCGTATTGCCGACGGATTTTTCCGTATAGACGCCGATTTTCTGAATTTGCCGGAAAAGGGTAGGGTAGCCATGCTTCGCCAGGTTGCCGACCTGAACCTGAACAAACTGCTGTTACCTTGTTTCGTGAAAGACGGTGATAAGTTGAGAATGGAATATACTTGTCCGCTTTCACAAAGTCATCCGCATAAGATGTATTTCGTACTTCAAAACATTTGTCATGTCGGCGATAAGTACGATGACGAATTCTGTACGAAGTTCGGAGCTGTCCGTTGTTACGAACCGCAAGTGATTCCTTATCCGCAGGAAGAAATAGACCGCATTTATGAAGGTATACAAACATTAGGGCGCGAAACCCTGGAAGCACTTAAGGAATACAGTGTCGACCGCCGTTACGGTTATTCGTGGAATGTATTGGACACAACTTTTTATCAGATTTCTTATTTCGCACATCCCCAGGGACAATTGTTGAACGACCTCGACAAAGCTGTGAACGATATGGATGCCGACCTGCCTACGGAAGAAGTTGTGGCAAAGGGAAGGGCTTTCCTCGAAAAGCTGCTTGCCGTTCCGAAAGAGAAATTAGCGGAAGACCTTTATTTCGTGGATATGCTGGTATCTACGAAACACCGTTCCTCATTGAAGAATATGCAAGAGAACTTTGCAAATGTCTATAAGGAAGCTACCGAAGCTATCCAATCGGAGAATTACGAACGCAGTGCAGTACGTTTGCTTTATATCTTCTATGAAGCTTACTTCTATAATGATGTACAGAACGATATAAATGCCATTATAGCGAAAGCGTTGAAGAAGGCGGGCAATCAGTCCGTGGAGAAGGCTTCCGAAATTCTTTACGATGCTATGGATAAGATTATGGAGGGCGACCTGAATGATGATGATGAAATGGACTTTACTGCCGGTATGGAACAGATGCAACAGGCCATAGGAGCAATGGGAGAGTCTGTAGCCCAGGCACAGCAGAAAATGGCCGAAACTATGGGCAGCGATGACATACAAGAGCTGCAACAGAAAATGGCCGAAGCTATGATGAGCGGTAATATGGAAGAGTATTCCCGCCTGGTGCTTGAAATGCAGAAGAAGATAATGGGAAATTTTATGAATTGATTTAATAGCATCTAAACTATATATTATGGATAGGAATATTTATAAACTCGTATATAAGGTAACGCATGCCGGTGGGTCCGGAAGTTGTTTTTATCTGAAATCTTATAATCTTTTCGTAACGAACTATCATGTGGTGAACGGATTTCATACCGTTGCCATACATGATAACGACCGGAATCCTTACCTTGCCAAAGTGGTACTCGTAAATCCTTCTCTGGATATTGCCTTGCTGGCTGTGGACGGAGATTTCTCGTCTCTTCCCGAGTTGAATTTGGCCGCAGACGATTCGTTGGCTATCGGCGGGAGAGTCAGTGTAGCAGGTTATCCTTACGGTATGCCTTTTACAGTGACCGAAGGTTCGGTATCTTCTCCCAAACAGCTTATGGAGGGGAAATACTATATTCAGACCGATGCCGCTGTAAATCCCGGCAATTCGGGCGGTCCTATCTTCAATGAAAACAATGAAGTGGTCGGAGTAACGGTAAGTAAGTTCGCCAATGCGGATAATATGGGATTCGGTGTGCGTGTAGAGACTCTGCGCAAACTATTGGAGTCTATTGACGACATCGACCGCAACACATTTCAAGTACAGTGTGACAGTTGCGACGAACTGATATCGGAGGAAGAAGAATTCTGTCCTTCCTGCGGTGAAAAATTGCCTGAAGGGGTTTTCTCGGAACGCGAACAGTCACAATTGAGCACATTCTGCGAACAGGCTATTACCGAAATGGGGGTCAATCCTATCCTTGCACGGGACGGTTACGATTCGTGGACTTTCCATAAGGGAAGTTCGGAAATTCGTATTTTTGTGTATGAGAATACATATCTGTTCGCTGTTTCTCCTATTAACCTATTGCCTAAGAAAGAAGTGGAGCGTGTATTGGACTATATCCTGAGCGAGAATTTCGCTCCCTATAAACTGGGCATCGAGGGACGTCAGATTTATATGGCTTATCGCATCCACCTGTCCGACCTTACCGAAGAATCGGAGGATGAAATCCGTAAAAATCTGGTAAATCTCGCCTTAAAGGCCGATGATATGGATAATATGCTGGTAGAGCGCTTCGGATGCGAATTTTCGGAATACTCCAAGCAGGAGGAATAACATCGAAATCTGTATTTATAGACCGGATAGCAGCGCTGTCGTCCGGATACGGTCAGATATGAAATAGCGGTACATCTTAAAAAGAATCCGGTCGGTGAGAGGAATGGCATTTCTCTACCGGTCGGAAAATACATCGTGTAAATAAGGGAAATATGGAAATCCAAGAACGGAGAAGCGTGAAGCAGACGCAGATTTTCTCTTTTGTCCCGTTTGTTATAGAAAACGGCGGTAAAAACGGTTTTTAATATAAATATACCCTTGTTTACCCGTTCGTTTAAAATAATAAATAGCTGTTTAATAATTACTTAAGTAATGGGGCTACTTCTTCAATTATACCCCTCGTCTGTTTTCTTGTTTAGCACCTATGTTCTATTTTTGCCCTATGAATTTGCCGGTATGCCATACGGTCGTTCCAACTAAAATAAAAAGTAATGATTATGAAAAATGAAAGTCGGATTTTAAAAGCGGTTGCAATGAGTAAATATTGGATATCGCTTTCTTTTTTGCTGCTTTTGCCTGTCGTTGCACAGGCTCAGAAGGAATATTCTATCGAGCAGGTGTCAGCCATTAATGTAGGCGACGGACGTATTCTTTTCCGCGATTTGACGACGGAAAGTCCGTTGAATGGAGACCGCCGTATTATCGACGGTTATCATTCTGCCTATATCCGGGCGGAGTTCAAAGACGGCTTTTATAACGGCAAGTACGAAGAATACGAATATGGCAAGCTGCTATGCGAAGGCGCTTACAAGGAAGGCAGAAAAAACGGTGTATTCAAGACGTACGACAGCGAGGGTCGTGTAAAGGAAGAAAAATCTTATAAAGACGCTAAACTGGACGGCGCTCACAGAACCTACTATACCACCGGCCGGATAGAACGCGAGGTAAATTATAGCAACGGCAAACAGGACGGAAAAGAACTGGCTTACGACCCGGACGGTACTCTGCGCAGAGACCATACCTATAAAGACGGCAAACAGGTAGGTAAGCAGTTCACTTTCTTGAAAGGCACGTATGAATTGTATGAAACGGAATATTACGACGAATACGGCCGGAAAGACGGCGATTACTCCTCTATATTCACTTTCGGACTGCCGCATGTGCTGGGACATTATAAAAATGGTCTTAAGGACGGACGCTGGATAGAGTTCGCCGGAAGCGGCGATACGTTGACGGTGCAGACGTATGCCGGCGGTAAGGAAGAGGGATTGCATATATCTTATAACCGCAGTACGGGTACCCGTAACCGGGAATTCTATATGAAAGCCGACCGTAAGGACGGTCTTTACCGCGAATACGATTCCAATAACGGAGAGCTCGTTTATGAAGCCACCTACCGTTACGACCGTTTGCATGGTAAAGTACGCCGGTTGGTAACGACCAGTCGCTATGACTATTGGGAAGTGTCCGATTACGTGAATGGACGGCAATCGGGACCGTTCGAGTCTCGTTATGTAAAGAACGACCGTATTCGCGAAACGGGTGAATATCATAACGGCAGACGTGTAGGCCGTTGGAAACGATATGATATAGACGGTAAATTGGAGAAAGAGTGGGAAGAAACCAAATAAACGATAACAGATGAATACGAACTTGTGATGCGGGCATTGCCATATCCTATCCGGTAAAATATGTAAGGAATTGCAAGAAATGGAGCGGTAGCCATATCCCTGACTGTCATGATATGAATAAAAAGGAACGAAGAGCGAGAAACAAGCTCGGGCGGCAACGCAGTGAAGAAAAGATACGGGTCCGGCTTGCCGGACGGAAAGGCGGGATTGCATCGTGGAAAATCCTTGTTCCGGCAATAGTTGTATTGTTTCTGCTGCATTGCCGGGCATGGCATCCGGAAGAGGAGTGGCTGCTGCGTACGGCTTTCTCTACGGGCAGTTACCGGAATTTGAATACAGCTGTATGTTCCGTATTGCTCGTAACCGGCATATGCGGCTGGATGTCGTATGTTTATCTCCGCAAAGACAAGAACAAGGAAAGGGGAGGGAAGTGGTTCTGGAAAAACATCCTGTACGGTTTTTTCTGGGGAACGGCTCTGCTGGCATTGTGTACGAACGTAGCGGTCGTTTCCCTTTTTTGGCTGAATGCACGTTATACCTCCAGCGATAAACCGCGCGATTACAGAATTGCCGGCGTTGAGATACACGACCGTAAACCTAAATCTTTTCTTTCACGCTACTCCGCTTCCCTGCTGCTGAACACTTTTTCATACGGCGAGCTGTTCGTGGAAGGAGAGGGATATACGCGTATCAACGTATCTCCCCATATAGCCCGGCAGCTCAGCGGTTTGCAGGGCGCTTATCTGAAAATAGACTTGGCGGACGGCTGCCTGGGTTGGGGAGTCGTTAAGAAGATTTATCCGATAGCGACCGTTTGTACACCGCTGCGGAATGAAACCTCTCGTTCCGCTCCTTCGCGGGTGGGGCAGGAAACGGATTCGTCCGGACAGACAGAAAAGGAACATACTTTTCTGTACACATGGAGAGATATTCATATATTTGCCGAATTGCGTAATATAAACCTGTCGGATACGACGCACGTCAGCGTGAACCGTTACGTGGATGCAAGCAGGGACTTGCCCGTATGGGAAATCGATGTACGCGACTCTGTACAGCCGGACAAAGCGAGAGTGATACTCATTCATGGAGAAACCGGCGAAGTGTTGATGGACTCTTATGAATGATAAATTTTAAATTGATGAAGTATAAGCATATTATTTCGATTGTTTTGTGGAGCACGCTCCTGGCGGCATGTGCCCCCGACCGCCGGGTGATGCTGGCAGAGAAACTGATGACAGAGAAAGAAACGGACAGCGCCATTGTGGTGATGCAAGGAATCAGAGAGCCGCAGAACAGTCTTTCCGACCGCGACTATGCACTTTATGCCTTGCTGCTTTCCGAAGCCATGCACCGGAAACAGCGGTTGAATGCGGCAACCGATACATTGCTGCTACCGGCTATCGAGTACTTCAGCAAATCGGGAGACTCGCTTTATGCCGAGCGGGCATTGTATTGCAAAGCACATCTGGACAGGCGGCTGTACCGTATGGACGATGCCATGCAGTCTTTTCTGGAAGCACTGCTTTTCTTGCAAGGGAGCGGCAATGACGAACAACTTTACAGGGTAAACACCTGGCTGGGCGTCGTCTGCCTGAAACAGGGAGAATATTCGGGCAAGATGCGTTATTCCAAGGAAGCACTGAATGCGGCGCTACGGCTGAATAATGCGTTTTATAAAAACCTGGCGCTATGCGATATCGCTACCGGTTACTACTTCCTAAACGAGCTCGACAGTGCTCTTTACTATGCGCAGGCCGCCTACGATGCGGCGATAACGGACTCCCTGCCGTCGCAACTGACCCATGTATATACCGATTTGGGCAGTATCTATGCCAAAATGGGAGAACATAAGAAAGCATTGGAATATATCGATAAAGCCGTCGGGTTGCGTCCACGTAAAGACACCCTTGCCATTCTCAGCTTCTATGCCGATAAAGTGGATTTGTTCGGGAATTTGGGACAATACGATTCGGCTTACCACTATTTCTGTAAGGCCGTCGTAAGCCCGGACCTGGCAACGCAGGCCGATGCTTACAACCACATGTCCGGAGTCTATTCTAAAATGGGACGGGCGGCCGATGCCTATACCCTCCTGACACATTTCACCGTACTGGCAGATAGTTTGAAGAAACAACGCCACACGGCAGAAGCCATTGCATTGCAGGAACTCTACAGGCACGAGCAGTTATCCGTTGAAAATCTTTATTGGCGTATTCAGGCGACCGAAAGACAGAGTAAGGTATATTTTATGGCCACCCTGTCCTTGTTGTCGTTGTGGATAGCAAGCACCGTTTACTTCTTCTACCGGCGTAATCGCCGCCGGTTGGTACAGCAGCATAGCCAGCTCGTCAGCCAGCAGGAAGAGTTGCACCAACAACGGAAAGCAAGTACCGAGAACCTCCGGCTTATGGCCGAAATGGAACAGAAAGAAGCCCGGCTGAAAGAGACTTTCTTCAGGCGGCTGAACCGGCGCATCGTCCAGGAGATAGAAAAGGGGAGCAACATCCTGCTGTCGGACACGGATTGGAATGATATCGTGCAGAATGCGGATATTATTTTCGACGGTTTCACCAAACGGCTGCAACAATGCTATCCTGCCCTGAATAAGGAAGACCTGCGTTACTGCTGTATGGTGAAGATGCAATTGTCCCAATCGGAAATGTCGCAAGTCATGCACCTGGAAAAAGATTCGGTAAAGAAACGCCTGAAACGTATCCGTATGGAGAAGATGAAAGCAGACAGCGGTGTGACGCTCGAAGAACTTTTACGCCGGTTTTAGCACTTTGCCCATATATAGATATATGCGTTGCAGATGCGTATATCGGGCGTACGGGCATAAAAAAAGGAGTACCGCTGTACTCCAACCTTTGTTAACCTTAAATCTAATACTATGAAAAACACATTGCAAAGGTACGGACTTTCGGGAAATTTCCAAATAAAACAAATAAAAAAGTGTGTTTTATAACACGTTTTAGCAAAAATATCCACTTTGTTAAGGCTTACTAAGGATTTAAACCCTCTACATACGTATTTTCTAAAAAAGGATTATCTTTGTGACATTAATTAATGAATACAGAGGCACGGAAGCACAGAGTTTTTTAATTCCGGTTCTATAAGGAGACTCTCTGTACAAAGAACTCTGTGCCTCCGTGCCTCTGTGTTCGACAAAGATAGACCTGTATGCACGAAGATATTGTCCTTACCCCGATGATGAAACAGTTCCTTGATTTGAAGGCAAAACATCCCGATGCCGTCATGCTGTTTCGTTGTGGCGACTTCTATGAAACTTATTCCACCGATGCTGTCGTAGCTTCTGAAATATTAGGCATTACCCTGACAAAACGTGCCAATGGCAAGGGAAAAACGATTGAAATGGCAGGCTTTCCCCACCATGCACTCGATACGTACCTGCCCAAGCTGATACGTGCGGGCAGGCGTGTAGCCATTTGCGACCAGTTGGAAGACCCGAAGCTCACCAAGAAACTGGTGAAGCGCGGCATCACCGAGCTGGTAACGCCCGGCGTGTCCATTAACGACAATGTGCTGAATTACCGGGAGAACAACTTCCTCGCTGCCGTGCACTTCGGCAAAGGCGCTTGCGGAGTGGCATTTTTGGATATCTCTACCGGCGAGTTCCTGACAGCGGAAGGACCTTTCGACTATGTGGATAAGCTGCTGAACAACTTTGCCCCGAAGGAAGTACTTTTTGAACGCGGCCGCCGGGGTATGTTCGAGGGTAATTTCGGCAGCAAATTCTTTACATTCGAGTTGGAAGACTGGGTATTTACGGAAAACACGGCACGCGAGAAGCTGTTGAAGCATTTCGAGGTTAAAAACTTGAAGGGTTTCGGCGTGGAACACCTAAAGAACGGTATCATAGCTTCGGGAGCTATCCTGCAATACCTCGTCATGACGCAGCATACGCAGATAGGGCACATCACTTCGCTGGCACGTATAGAAGAAGATAAGTACGTGCGCCTGGATAAGTTTACGGTGCGCAGCCTGGAGCTAATGGGCAGCATGAACGACGGCGGCAGCAGCTTGCTGAACGTGATAGACAAGACTATCAGCCCAATGGGAGCCCGCCTGCTGAAACGCTGGCTGGTATTCCCCTTGAAAGACGTGCAGCCTATCAACGAACGGCTGGATGTAGTAGAATATTTCTTCCGCAATCCCGACTTCAAGGAGCTTATCGAAGAGCAGTTGCACCTGATAGGCGATTTGGAGCGTATCATCTCCAAAGTAGCCGTAGGGCGCGTTTCTCCGCGTGAGGTGGTTGCCCTGAAAGTCGCTTTGCAGGCTATCGAGCCTATTAAAGAAGCCTGTATGGATGCCGATAACGCCAGCTTGAACCGCATCGGCGAGCAGTTGGATATCTGCCGGACTATCCGCGACCGTATCGACAAGGAAATCAACAACGACCCTCCGTTGCTCATCAACAAGGGCGGCGTGATAAAATCCGGCGTAAATGCCGAGCTGGACGAGCTGCGCCGCATAGCTTATTCCGGCAAGGATTATCTGTTGCAGGTACAGCAGCGCGAAAGCGAGCTGACGGGCATTCCCAGCTTGAAAATCGGTTACAACAACGTTTTCGGTTATTACATCGAGGTGCGCAACGTGCACAAGGACAAAGTGCCGCAGGAGTGGATTCGCAAGCAGACCCTGGTTAATGCCGAACGTTACATTACACAAGAGCTGAAAGAATACGAAGAGAAGATACTCGGCGCTGAGGACAAGATACTGATACTGGAAACACAGCTTTATACGGAGCTGGTACGCTCCCTGAACGGTTTTATTCCCGCTATCCAGGTCAATGCCAATCAGATAGCGCGTCTGGACTGCCTGCTTTCCTTTGCCACCGCCGCCCGCGCCAACAATTACATCCGTCCGGTAATCTCCGATGACGAAGTGTTGGAGATACACCAGGGGCGTCATCCGGTTATCGAAAAGCAGCTTCCGATAGGAGAGAAGTACATAGCCAACGATGTGATGCTGGATAGCAGCACACAGCAGATTATCATTATCACCGGTCCCAACATGGCGGGTAAGTCTGCGCTGCTCCGTCAGACTGCCTTGATTACGCTTATGGCGCAAATCGGCAGTTTCGTTCCGGCGGAGAGTGCGCACATAGGATTGGTAGACAAGATATTTACCCGTGTAGGAGCCAGCGACAACATCTCTTTGGGTGAGTCTACGTTCATGGTGGAGATGAACGAGGCGGCGGACATACTGAACAACCTTTCTTCCCGCAGCCTGGTGCTTTTCGACGAGTTGGGACGCGGTACTTCCACGTACGACGGTATCTCCATTGCATGGGCTATTGTGGAGTACATCCACGAACATCCCCGCGCCAAAGCCCGTACCCTTTTTGCCACGCACTACCATGAGCTGAATGAAATGGAGAAATCCTTCAAGCGTATCAAGAACTACAACGTGTCGGTGAAGGAAGTAGACAATAAGGTTATCTTCCTGCGCAAATTGGAGCGCGGCGGCAGCGAACACTCCTTCGGTATCCACGTAGCTAAAATGGCGGGTATGCCCAAGAGTATCGTGAAGCGTGCCGACGACATCCTGAAACAGCTTGAAGCGGACAACCGCCAGCAGGGTATATCGGGCAAGCCTATGGCGGAAGTGGGAGAGAAGCGCGGCGGCATGCAGCTCAGTTTCTTCCAGCTCGACGACCCGGTATTGTGCCAGATACGCGACGAGATACTGAACCTGGATGTAAATAACCTGACACCGCTCGAAGCGCTGAACAAGCTGAATGATATAAAGCGGATAGTAAAAGGGAAATGACCCGCGGCGCGAGCCGGGTTTCCCCATGAGGAAACGGAAGTTTCCCCTGTGCGGAACTGCCGTTTCCTTACGGGGGAACGAAGTGTTCCAAAGGGGGAAAACAAAGTGTTCCAAAGGGGGAAAACAAAGTGTTCCAAAGGGGGAACGAAGTGTTCCAAAGGGGGAAAACAAAGTGTTCCAAAGGGGGAAAACAAAGTGTTCCAAAGGGGGAACGAAGTGTTCCAAAGGGGGAAAACAAAGTGTTTCAAAGGGGAAAACAAAGTGTTTCAAAGGGGAAAACAAAGTGTTTCAAAGGGGAAAACAAAAAGTTTCAAGGCATGAAACCGGCAGTTTTCCCTAAGAAAACTAACTGTTTCATGCCTTGAAACTTTTTCCTTGTTGCGGAAGGATTATTTTCCTGCCGTTTTCTTACCGTAGAAGAACATGAAGTAAAGCCCGATGAGTATGAACGGAATGCTGAGCCATTGCCCCATGTTGAGTGCCATGGTTTTTTCGAAGTCCACCTGTTCTTCTTTCAGGAACTCCACGAAGAAGCGGAAGATAAATATTTCCGTCAGGCAGAGCCCGAAGAAAAAGCCGCGGTGGTAGGGTAGGGTAACCGCTGCGGTTTTTCCTGCCGCCTGCTCTTTCCGGTTTTTCATTCCCCGCTTGTACAGATATACCATGCCCAGGAAGAAGATGAAGTAGGCTATTGCCTCGTAAAGCTGTGCCGGATGCCGGGGCTGCATATCTACCCGCTCGAAAACGAATGCCCAGGGCACATCGGCGGGCTTGCCGATAATTTCGGAGTTCATCAGGTTGGCAAGGCGGATACAGCAGGCGGTGATAGGGGTGGCTACGGCTATCATATCCAGCACGTCCATGTAGTGCATCTTTGTCTTGCGGCAGTACATCCACAGGGCGATAATCAGTCCCAGCGTACCGCCGTGGCTGGCAAGCCCTTCGTAGCCCGTCCATTTCCAGCCGCCGTCCGGCAGGAATTTCACGGGGAGTATCATCTCCCAGAAGTGGTGCAGGTAGTAATCCGGCTGGTAGAACAGGCAGTGCCCTAATCTCGCTCCTATCAGGATGCCGAAGAAGCAATAGAAAAACAGTGGCTCGAACGTCTTTTCGTCGATTTTCCGGTCGTGGTACTGGCGGTGTACGATTACGTAGGCAAGGGCGATACCTACAACCCATAACAGGCCGTAGTAGCGGATTGGGAGGCTCCCGAAGAGGTTGAACAGTTCCGGGTCGGGATTCCAGTTGATAGAGAGGAGAGTTAGCATATTGATGAAGAATTAAGTTACTCGATTTGTTGTTTCCGGGCAAAGGTATAAAATTATTCGAACTTCTTTGCCACCATTCTGTAAGTGGGGATGTCGAGTCCCTGCTCCTCGGCTGCCGTAATCATATCGAAAAGCAATCCCTGCACTTCGCTCTGATGTCCTTTCGCCATGTCTTTCTGCATGGAGGCGGTGCTTTCGGGCGCGAGTTTGTCCATTACCTTGAGGTTGTATTCTACGATGTCTTCCTCGAAGCGGATGCCCAGTTTCCGTCCCAGTGCGGCGCTTTCCCGGGAGAGCCCGATAAAGGTGTCGCGCACTTTGCCTGGTTTCTGCACTTCACCCATAGGCACGTCGTAGTAGGCGCCGGTTACTGCCATAGCCGAGATGAAAGACCATTTTACGAAGGTGTCCCGGTTGATGTCGGGCGATATTTCGGCCTTGATGCCGCTCTCCTGCAAATCCCGCTGTACGGCTTCCAGTGTTTCACGGGGAACGACGGTGTCTTTGTGTGCGCCGTAAACCAGGCGGAATATCTTTCCCATTTGCGTGATTTCTCCTTTGCCCGAAACGAATCCTACGATGTAGATGCAGCCGTCCAGCACCGTTACGCCGGGAACCAGGCGCTGGATGCGCGGACCTGTGCCGTAAACGTTCAGAATGGGGATGACTACCGTGTTTTCATGCGAGGCATGTTTGATGAACTCCGTAATGGAATCTACCGAATAGCCTTTGACGCATACGAAGATAACGTCTGCCTTGTATTCGGCAGAGGAGGAGGCGAGGGTGGTATATTCTTCTGCGGTATAAGCGGGTATCTTCAGTGTATGCTTACCCTTCAAGTCGGAATGTAACCGCAAACCGTACTCATGTATGGCGGCAAGGTGCTCGCCGCGTGCAATGCAGGTAACGTCTTTTTTTGCCAGTGCGAGGAAGCCTGCAATGCTGCCGCCTACACCGCCTGTGCCTGCAATGAGATATTTCAGATTATTGTTTGTCATTCGAGGTTCGTTATTCGAGTTGTTATTTGACGTGGTTTTCTGTCTTTATAAAAAGGTAGCTTGCTTCTTTATAAAGGCAACCGTTTCTTTATAAAAGGCAGCTTGTTTCTTTATAAAAAACAGCTTGTTTCTAAATTAAGAACAGCTTGTTTATTTAAAAAAAGCAATCCGTTTATATTTAAAAGGTAATCCGTTTCTTACCGGGGCTTTCAAGAAGACGCTGGCATTCCGTCTTTTCTCATGGCTAAGTGCTGATTGTTCCCGGTTTATGCGGTTTACACATTGAAGCGGAAGTGCATGATGTCTCCGTCCTGCACTACATATTCCTTGCCTTCTACGCCCAATTTTCCGGCTTCGCGCACGGCGGCTTCGCTACCGTATTTTATATAGTCTTCGTACTTGATGACTTCTGCACGGATAAAGCCTTTCTCGAAATCGGTGTGGATAACGCCGGCGCATTGCGGGGCTTTCCAGCCTTTGCGATATGTCCATGCCTTTACTTCCATTTCGCCGGCGGTGATGAAGGTTTCGAGGTTCAGCAGGCTGTAGATAGCTTTAATCAGCCGGTTGCATCCGCTTTCTTTCAGTCCGAGGTCTTCGAGGAACATCTGTTTTTCTTCGTAAGTTTCCAGCTCGGCAATGTCGGCTTCGGTCTGGGCGGAGATGATGATAAGCTGGGCGTCTTCGCCTTGAATGGCCTGGCGTACCTGCTCCACGTACGGGTTGCCGGTGGCGGCGCTCGCATCGTCTACGTTGCAGACGTAGAGCACCGGCTTGGTGGTAAGCAGGAACATTTGCTTGGCGCATTGCTCCTCATCGTCGTTTTGTAGTGCCACGGTACGGGCGCTCTGTCCCTGTTCCAGCGCATCTTTGTAGCGGAGCAGGAGGTCGTATTCCACTTTCGCCGTTTTGTCGCCGCCTACTTTGGCTATTTTCTCTACGCGCTTGATGCGGTTTTCTACCGTTTCGAGGTCTTTCAGTTGAAGCTCGGTATCGATGATTTCCTTATCGCGCACGGGGTCTACGCTTCCGTCTACGTGTACGATGTTGCCGTTGTCGAAGCAACGCAGCACATGGATAATGGCGTCGCACTCGCGGATGTTGCCCAGGAATTGGTTGCCCAGCCCTTCGCCTTTGCTGGCGCCTTTCACCAGTCCGGCAATGTCTACGATGTCGCATACGGCGGGTACGATGCGTCCCGGATGTACGATTTCGGCGAGTTTGGTCAGCCGTTCATCGGGTACGGACACTTGTCCCATTTGGGCGTCGATAGTACAGAAAGGGAAGTTTGCCGCCTGTGCCTTCGCACTGGACAGACAGTTGAAAAGGGTGGATTTCCCTACGTTGGGCAATCCTACTATGCCTGCTTTTAATGCCATAAGTATATCTTGTTTTTTAGTTATTATTCAGCTAATTGGCTGCAAAGATAGTCTTTTATCTTTTCTCTTCTTCGAACATCCGGTGAAAAATGCTTCTTAGGCGTTGTCCGTCTGCTATGATAGCTTGCAGTTCTTTCAGCCGTGCAGCGTTCTTGGAGTCGGGAAACCAGAGTTTCAGGTAGCCGCCGGGAGCGTACTTTTCCGTGAGGTGTTTGCAGAACCGTTGGTAGTGCCATGCCTCGTCCGCTGCCGGATTTTGCTTCAATCCGTATTGCACGGTACGGCGCAGGGTGGTGTCCGGGTCTATGATGCGGTCGGCTTCGGCTACGATTTTACCGTAGAGGCTACGTGGCTCGTGGTCGGTGGACGCCCGGTGGTCTTCTACGGCTTCACGCATAATTTCTATTTCTTCCTTGCTGAACCATTGGGGGAGGTTGGCGTCTGCCGCTATGATTTCTCCCGAGACGAGGTGGTGTGTGGCACGGTCGCGGCAAAGCCCTGTGTCGTGGTAGGCGGCGATAGTGTAGACGAGGCGTTCGTCGGCTTCGGGGTAGAGCTTGGCAAGTGCGAGGCTTTCTCGGATAACCGTCTGCACATGCGGAAGGTTGTGCGCTTTGTCGAAGTGTGCGTACCGGGGGATAATCTCTGTTTCGATGTAGCAGATAAGTGCCTGGGGTATCATATTGCCATGTTCTTTATTGAAAGGTAAAAATACGAGTTATCGGAAGGCAAAAGTACAAAAAGAGCCGGAATACGGTGTGTATCGCGGCTCTTTAGTTTATGGAAGATTTCAGTTTATGGAGAGTTTCCGGTTCGTTGCCGGCAGTGTATATCGGATAAGGGCGGATGTACGGATTACATATTAGGGTTGTCCATTGTAACCGTCATTTCGGGAATAAGGACGTATGCACTCTTTTTGCTGTTCCATTTATAGTAAGTGGTAGTAACCGATTTGCCTTGATAGGCATAGCGGATACATATGTCGTTGGTCCATGTGTTCTTTATGGAGCTCCATTTCAGGGCTTCGCTTTCTGTCATGCGTTTTTGGTCGTCGTACTTATAATTGTACTTCATATAGTTGGCAAGCGTGCTGCCGTCCATTTTATAAACAGTCTCGGCAACTTTCAAACCGTCTACTTCTTCCGAATTGTAAATGAGGTTGCTTTTGTTGTTTGCCGATGCACTCATTCCGCATACAAAGAGAAAAGAGAATAAAATCAAAGTTTTTAAAGTTTTCATGGCTTTATGCTTTTAAGAGTTATACTTACTATTTTCTATCAAAATGTAATTGATTACGCTACAAATGTACATAATAAATTGACATAAATAAAATAATAAGCATTTATTTTGTCAATATGTCATAATGCGAGTATGCGGTATGCTTTCTTTTTGGAAAGATTAATGAACAAAAAATATCCGGCAGCGAAGATGCCGGATACCTTGAAGAACAAACTGTTTTTTAAAGCGCTTGCTTCCGTTGCTTTCTGATTGTAAGTTAAATAAAGTTATAAGCCGTATTAGTGTGCCTCCAGCCAGTTCTTTCCCCACCCGCAATCGGCTTTCAGGGGTACGAGCATGCTATATGCCCGTTCCATTTCCTCGATTACAATTTTTTGTATAATCTCTTTTTCCGCCTTCGGAACGCTGAAATTCAGTTCGTCGTGAACCTGTAAAATCATCTTTGCTTTCAGATTGTTACTTTGGAGGCGCTGGTGGATGAGCGACATGGCTACTTTGATGATGTCGGCGGCGCTTCCCTGGATAGGGGCGTTGATAGCATTGCGCTCTGCATAGCCGCGTACTACGGCATTTCGTGAGTTGATGTCCGGCAGGAAGCGTTTGCGGTGGAAAATGGTTTCTACATATCCGTTCTCGCGTGCCACCTGGATACTTCTGTCCATGTATTCCTTGACTTGCGGGTAGGTTTCGAAATAACCGTCGATAAGCTCTTTGGCTTCCTGACGCGAAACGTTCATACGCTCTGCCAGTCCGAAAACGGAGATGCCGTAGATAATGCCGAAATTGGCTGTTTTTGCTTTGCGGCGCATGTCGGCGGTTACTTCGTCGATACCTATCTTATATATCTTGGCGGCAGTGGCGGCATGGATGTCGTAGCCGCTGAGGAAAGCGTCAATCATATTCTTGTCCTGGCTCAGGTGTGCCATGATGCGCAGTTCTATTTGGGAATAGTCGGCGGAAAAGAACTCGCACCCGTCGTCGGGGATGAAAGCCTTGCGGATTTCCTTGCCGTCCTCGTCGCGGATAGGGATATTCTGCAGGTTCGGGTTGCTGGAGCTGAGCCGCCCGGTTGCCGTTACCGCCTGGTTGAAGGAGGTATGGATACGCCCTGTACGCGGATTTATCAGTTGGGGCAGTGTGTCGATATAAGTGCTCAACAGTTTCTTCAATCCGCGGTATTCGAGTATCTTGCCGATGATTTCGTGCTTGTTCCGCAGGCTTTCGAGCACCTCCTCGGAGGTGACGTACTGGCCGGTCTTGGTCTTTTTGGCTTTCTCTACGATTTTGAGTTTGTCGAACAATACTTCGCCTACTTGTTTGGGAGAAGCGATGTTGAAAGTCTCGCCTCCCGCCAGCCCGTAGATTTCTTTCTCGATTTCCTGCAAGCGGACGGTGAAATGTTCGGACGACTGTTTGAGGGCTTCCGTATCGATACGTACTCCGTTGCTTTCGATGTTTACGAGTACCGGTACGAGCGGCATCTCGATTTCGTAAAAGAGGTGTTCGGCAGACTGCTCTTTCAACTCCTTCTCGAGCACGTTCTTCAGTTTCAGTGTAACGTCCGCATCTTCGCAGGCATAACGGTACACATCTTCCGGCGGAAGGTCGCGCATATTCTTCTGGTTCTTGCCTCTTGCCCCGATAAGTTCGTCGATGTGGATAGTGCGGTAGTGCAGGTAGATTTCGGCCAGGTAGTCCATGTTGTGGCGAAGCTCCGGTTGCAATACATAATGGGCAAGCATGGTATCGAAAAGTTTCCCCTTTACCTGCACTCCATAATTTTGCAGGACAATCATGTCGTACTTGATATTTTGCCCTACCTTCATGGAATTTTCGTTTTCGTACAAGGGGCGGAACTCGTTTACGATTTTTAACGCCTCGTCACGATTGGCAGGGACAGGTACATAGTAAGCCCGGTTTTCGGTATCGCTGAAACTCATTCCCACCAATTCTGCTTCCATTGGTTCGGTTCCGGTAGTTTCGGTATCTATCGAGAGAATTTCCGTTGTAAGTAACTTTTGAATAATTTCCTTCCTTTTTTCTTCTGTATCAATTAGTTGATAGTCTACATCGAGCATTTCTAAGCACGTGAGATTTGAATTTTTTGCGCCGCCCGTCCCTTCGTCCGCAAAATCTGCAAACAAATCGCCTTGAACGGGGGCGTTGTTTCCGGAAGTTGCACTGCCGGCTACCGGTTGGGCAAACAGAGTTCCGGCATAAGGGTCGGACGAGGCGGAGCGGGAAGGAGAGGGAAGGGGAGTACCCGTTTTTTTTAGGACACGGTCGATGAGCGTACGGAATTCCAGTTCCTCGAAAATCTTGCGCAGTTCCTCCTCGTCCGGTTCTTCGCGCACGAGTGTTTTCATGTCGAGCTTGATAGGAACATCGGTCTTGATAGTTGCAAGGAACTTGGAGAAAGCAATCATTTCGCGGTTTGCCTCTACTTTGGTTTTCAGTGCGCCTTTCAGCCGGTCGGTATGGGCAAGCAGGTTTTCGATACTGCCGAATTCCGCTACCAGCTTCTGTGCGGTTTTCTCGCCCACGCCCGGACAGCCGGGGATGTTGTCGGAGGAGTCGCCCATAAGCCCCAGCATGTCGATTACCTGTTCTGTAGACCGGATATCGAATTTGGCTTTTATCTCTTCGATGCCCATGACCTCGAAACCGCCGCTATGCTTGGGACGATACATGAACACATTGTCCGATACTAATTGGCCGTAATCCTTGTCGGGAGTCATCATATAAGTGATGATGCCCTGCCTGCCGGCTTCCGTGGCGAGCGTACCTATCACATCGTCGGCCTCGTAGCCGGGCACTTCCAGGATAGGGATGCGGTAGGCGCGGATGATATCCTTGATAATAGGCACGGAGAGGCGGATAGCCTCGGGCGTTTCCTCCCGCTGTGCCTTATACTGCTCGTAGGCTTCGTGGCGGAATGTGGGTCCCGCAGGGTCGAAAGCTACCCCTATATGCGTGGGATTCTCTTTTTTGAGCACTTCTTCGAGAGTATTTACGAACCCCAGGATAGCGGAAGTGTTGAATCCCTTGGAGTTGATTCGCGGATTTTTGATGAACGCATAATAAGCGCGGTATATCAATGCGTAGGCATCGAGCAGGAAAAGTTTATCGGTCGAATTCATAGATTTATCCTTTTTTTCATGGTAAAAGTACAAAAAAATACCGTATTAACCGTTTTATTACTATTTTTGTACTCAAATAGTGATGTATGGACAGTATATCCCTCATAAAATCCCCGATTTCTACGGAATTGGAAGACTTCAAAAAGCATTTTGATACTTGTCTTTCCAGTTCTAATCTTTTGTTGAATAGTGTGATTGCGCATATCCGGCAGAAGAACGGGAAGATGATGCGTCCTATCCTGGTGCTGCTTGCCGCCAAGCTGTACGATGAGGTTTGTCCGGCAACGCTCCATGCTGCGGTTGCTTTGGAACTTCTGCATACGGCGAGCCTGGTGCACGACGATGTGGTGGACGAGAGTACCGAGCGCAGGGGGCAGCTCTCCGTAAATGCCGTTTTCAACAATAAGGTGGCGGTGCTTACGGGCGATTATCTGCTGGCAACGGCTTTGGTGGAGGTAGGGATGACACGCAACTACGCTATTATCGATGTCGTTTCCAACCTGGGGCAGGATTTGGCGGAAGGGGAGTTGTTGCAGCTCTCTAATGTCAGCAATCCTGAGTACTCCGAGGATATTTACTTCGATGTTATCCGTAAGAAAACGGCCGTGCTGTTCGCCGCCTGTATGAAAGCCGGTGCGCTCTCGGTCGGAGCCAGCGATGAAAAGGCGGAATATGCACGTTTATTCGGAGAATATATCGGTCTTTGTTTTCAGATTAAGGACGACATATTCGATTATTATGAAAGCAAGGAAATCGGTAAGCCTACCGGTAACGATATGCTGGAAGGAAAACTGACCTTGCCGGCGCTTTATGCCCTTAACTCGACGCGTGACAGGCAGGCGGAGGAGATTGCCGTAAAGGTGAAGAACGGAACGGCAACGACCGACGAAATAGGCCGGTTAATCGAGTTTACTAAGGAGCATGGAGGCATCGAATACGCCGTGAAAGCCATGCTGGGCTTCAAGGAAAAAGCGCTCTCGTTGCTGGCTTCCATGGAAGATACGGATGTTAAGAGAGCGCTTATCTGTTATCTCGACTACGTGGTGGAGCGCGAAAAGTAACTCCGTTCCCGATATAATAAGAACAGCCCGGCAGGAAACACTAAATTTCACCTGCCGGGCTGTTTTTATTGAGGGTGCTCCTTAAGTAACATCATTTCTTATAAGAGCTTCGCTCCTTAAAGGTACTCTATTCCTTAAAAGAACTCTGCCCCTTACAAGCATTTCGTTCCTTAAAAAAGTTTCGCTCCTTACAAGTATTCTATTCCTTGGGAGAATTCCGCTTCTTACAGGCATTCCATTCTTTATAAGAGCTTTACTCCCTAAAGGTATTCTATTCCTTAACAAGCACTCCGCTCCTTACAAGTATTTTCATCCCTTAGAAGAACTTCATTTCCTCCCCTTTGATTTCCGAGAGCAGGAGGTTTGCCAAACGGCTGGTTCCCAGGCGGAACAGCTCATTGTTCAACCATTCTTCGCCGAGCACCTCTTTTACAATGGTATAGTAAACCAGTGCATCGTTTACGCAGTTGATGCCACCTGCCGGTTTGAAGCCCACCTTATTGCCCGTCAGCGCATGATACTCCTTGATAGCCTGGCACATTACATATGCCGCTTCCGGAGTGGCGGCAGGCTGCTGCTTTCCGGTGGAAGTCTTGATGAAATCGGCTCCGGCATACATGGATAGGATAGAGGCTTTCTTGATGTTGGCGGCTGTTTTCAAAGCTCCGGTTTCCAGAATTACTTTCAGGTGATGCTCCTTGCAAGTAGCCTTCAACTCCTGTATCTCGTCGCACATGGTTTCGTAATCCCCGCTCAGGAACTTCCCTACGGAAATCACGATATCTATCTCGTCGGCGCCCTCCATGAGAGCCATGGCAGTTTCGGCCACCTTTACTTCGATGAAAGTCTGGGACGAGGGGAAACCTGCCGATACACAGGCTATTTTTACGTTTTCCACCTCCAATGTATCCTTTACCACTTCGGCAAAGTTGGGATATACGCAGATAGCCGCCACATTCTTCAGGTCGGGAAATTCTTCATCGAACCGGTTTACCTTTTGGGTGAACTTCATGACACTTTCATCGCTGTCCGTGCTGTTGAGCGTGGTAAGGTCGATGCAGTTGAAAAGGAATTTCTTTACCTCCGGAGTATTGTTTGCAGGCACTTTCTCCGCGATAATCCTGGCTACTTCCGCAGCTACTTCCGTATCGTTCAGGTTGGTGTTGTACTTTGCCAGAGCAGCATCGTATTTGCTCTGTGTAGATTCGTTATTCTCCATGACCGGATAATTTAGGGTTATTGATATGTCTTGCCTGGTCGCGTTTGGTTTTCTTCTCCATGCTGCGTGCAAAAGCCTCGGTCATATCGACCCCGGTTTGGTTTGCGATGCAGAGAAGTACCCAAAGGACATCAGCTATTTCTTCTTCGATATTATCTTTCTCTCCTTCCTTGAAAGACTGGTCGCCGTATTTGCGTGCCATGACCCGTGCCAGCTCACCTACTTCTTCGGTCAATACCGCCATATTGGTAAGCTCGCTAAAGTAACGTACTCCATACTGTTTAATCCAGGAGTCCACCTCTTTCTGTGCTTCTTTTAACGTCATTATTCCTTGTTTTTCGTATCTATACAAATGGTTACGGGACCATCGTTCAATAATTCCACTTTCATGTCGGCGCCGAATTCACCGGTTCCTATCTCCTTACCCAATGCTAAACTCAATTCTTTGCAGAATTGTTCGTACAGCGGAACGGATATTTCCGGTTTTGCCGCCCGGATGTAAGAGGGGCGGTTACCTTTCCTGGTAGATGCGTGCAGCGTGAACTGGCTGACTACCAGTATCTCACCGTCGATGTCGAGTACGGATTTGTTCATCACACCATTCTCGTCGTCGAAAACACGCAGGTTGACAATCTTCTTACACAACCAGTCGATGTCCTCCTTTCCGTCCGTTTCCTCTATGCCCACCAATATCATAAGTCCTCTTCCAATGGCAGACTTGCAAGCGCCGTCGATAGTAACCGATGCATGGCCGGTACGTTGTATGACTACTCTCATGCTTTTATCCTAAAAAGTTAATCTCGTAGACTGCAAAGTTACGAATAAATTCGTGATTGCCACGGTGCGGGACAGGAATTTGTACTGCCTGACATGCAGGGCGGAGTAGGGAATATCCTAAGAAAACACTCCCGTTACACTCTGAAATGCAAACCTATTTATCTGTAAAATAGTCTTTTATGATTTTCGTTTTGGCTTCGCCTACCACCCTGGCAATATCTTCCGCAGATGCCTCTTTGATACGTTTTACGCTTTTGAACTCTTTCAGCAGGGCGCTTTTCGTCTTTTCCCCGATTCCTTTTATCTCATCCAGAGCCGAGGCTACCTGCCGTTTGCTGCGCTTGTCGCGGTGGAAGGTAATGGCAAATCTGTGTACCTCGTCCTGGATTTGCGTCAGCAGGCGGAAAAGGGGCGAATTCTGTTTCAGCCCGATTGTTCGGGGCGGAAAGCCGTATAGCAGCTCCGATGTACGGTGCTTGCCGTCTTTGGCAAGGCCGGCAATGGGAATGTCGAGCCCCAACTCGTCTATAACCTCTTTTACGGCGCTCATTTGCCCCTTTCCACCGTCGGTAATAAGGAGGTCGGGCAGGGGGACGTTCTCCTCGACAGCGCGCTGATAACGCCGTCTTACGACCTCTTTCATAGAGGCATAGTCGTCCGGTCCCTCTACGGTCTTGATATTGTACTTCCGGTACTCTTTCTTGGCAGGCTTCCCCTTGATGAAAACTACGCATGCTGCAACGGGGTCCGAACCCTGGATGTTGGAGTTGTCGAAACACTCTATCCGCATGGGTAGCCGGTCGAGATGCAACTCCTGCTGAATTTCTTTCAGGAGACGTACCGTACGCTGTTCCGGGTTGAGCTTCTCCGTCTGCTTCAGCCGGTCTGCCTTGTACTGCTTTACGTTGAGGATAGACAGTTCCAGCAGCTTCTTCTTGTCGCCGCGTTGCGGAATAGTGAACACCACATTCTTAAGCTCCATATCCAGCTCGAAAGGCACGATGATTTCGCGGGAAAGGCTCTTGTACCGTTCGCGCATTTCGATGATGCCCAGTGCGAGCAGTTCCTCCTTCGTCTCGTTCAGCCGCTTCTTGTATTCGAACGTGAAAGCCTGGTTAACGGCTCCGTTCGTAATGTGCAGGTAGTTAACGAAAGTAGACTTTTCATCGCTGTCTTCCTCGATAGAGAACACGTCGATGTTGTGCAGCACATTGCTTACCACCTCCGACTTGGAGCGGTAATTCTCTAACAGCAAGTACTTCTCCTTGATTTTCTGCGCCTCCTCGAACTTCATTTCGGCAGCGAGCTCCTGCATCTGCCGGTACAGCATCCGTCCTACCTCCTGGGTATTGCCTTTGAGGATTTCCTTGATTTCAGCGATGTTTTGCAGGTACTCCTCCTGGCTCTGCCTGCCGACGCAGGGACCTGCGCAGTTCTTGATATGATATTCCAGGCATACATTGAACTTCCCCGCCCGGATATTCTCCGGAGAAAGGTTCAGGTTGCAGGTACGCAGCGGATATAAGTGCTTGATAAGGTCGAGGAGCGCATACATGGACGGAATATGGCTGTACGGCCCGTAGTAGGAAGAACCGTTGCGTATGATTTTGCGCGTCTTGAATACACGCGGAAAATACTCGTTCTGCACGCAGATAGACGGATAAGTCTTGTCGTCTTTCAGCAATACATTATAGCGGGGCTTGTATTTCTTGATAAGGTTGTTTTCCAGCAACAAGGCATCCTCCTCGGTATTGACCACGATATACCGGATATCGGCAATCTTACTTACCAGCACACGCGTTTTTCCCGGCTCGTGCTCCCTGTTGAAGTAGGAGGATACCCGGCGTTTCAGGTTCTTCGCCTTCCCTACATATATAATCGTTCCTTCGGCATTCAAGTACTGATAAATGCCGGGACTTTCGGGAAGGTTCAGGACGATACCCTTTAGATAATCGTTAGTTTTCAGTTCTTCCATATGGTAAAAGGGCGATAAATGAAGTACTGCCGTTTTAAATAACCTTGTTGCTTTAAATAACCCTACCGCTTGTTATAGCTCCAATACCGACTTTACATCTACGTCTTTGTCGAACACATCCTTACCGTGCAGGTCTTTCAGCTCTATGATGAAGTTTACATACACTTTCGCCGGGTTCATCTTCTTTACCAGCTTGCATGCCGCCTTCATCGTTCCGCCCGTAGCCAGCAGGTCGTCGTGCAGCAATACTACATCGTCCGTACCGATAGCATCCTTATGGATTTGCACTGTATCTTTGCCATACTCTTTGTCGTAGCTTTCTTCAATAGTCTCTGCCGGCAACTTCCCGGGCTTGCGTATAGGAACGAAACCGGCGCCTAAACGGGTGGCAAGAATAGGTCCCATGATGAAACCTCTGGATTCTATGCCCACCACTTTGGTTATCCCTTTGTCCTTGTACATTTCGTACAGGGTGTCCGAAAGCTCTTGCAGCGCTGCCGGATTTTTAAAGAGGGTAGTTACATCGTAGAATAAGATTCCGGGGATTGGAAAATCGGGAATTTCCCGAATACTCTTGGCAAGTGTCTCTTTGCTCATAATCAGTTTGTTTAATGCGTTTATTGAATTTTTTGTTTCACGTGGAACGTTGGCCTTTACCGTCCGCAAAGCACCAGCAATACGTTGATGTCGCTCGGCGATACTCCCGGAATACGGCTTGCCTGGGCTATCGTTTCCGGGTCTACCCGGACTAACTTCTGGCGTGCTTCGGTAGAAAGAGACTGAATGGAATTATAGTCGAACCTTCCTTTAATCTTTATACTTTCCAGCCGTGCCAGCTTGTCCGCTATAATCCGCTCGCGTCCGATGTAACCCTCGTACTTGATAAGAATTTCCGCCGCTTCGATAATCTCCTTTTTTCTATCCGTAATCTTATCCAGCTCACGGCGGAATACGCTGACGTGTTCCGCCATATTCTCCAACGTTACCTGCGGGCGGTTTATCAAGTCTACCAGTTTGCATCCCTGGCGGAGCGGAGTAGTGCCCAACTGCTCCAATACCGGATTGATTAATGCCGGCTTCATCGAATAATTCCGGGCAAACTCAATGATGCTTGTAACGGCTTCGCGCTTGCTTTTCAATAATTCGTAACGGTCGTCCTTTGCCAACCCCAGTTTCCAGGCTCTTTCGGTAAGCCTCATATCGGCATCGTCCATGCGGAGCAGGATACGGTATTCCGCACGCGAGGTAAACATACGGTATGGCTCGTCTACGCCTTTGGTTACCAAATCGTCGATTAATACGCCAATATACGCCTCGTCGCGTGCAAGCGTGAAAGGCTCGCCGCCGTGGCAGTTGATGTGGGCGTTAATGCCGGCAATGATTCCCTGCCCGGCGGCTTCTTCGTAACCGGTCGTTCCGTTCACTTGCCCGGCAAAGAACAGGTTTTTGATTTTCTTCGTTTCCAACGTATGTTTTAGCTGGGTAGGGTCGAAGAAGTCGTATTCTATGGCATAACCGGGGCGGTAGATTACGAGGTCGCGGAATGCCGGAATCTTTTTCAGCGCCTCGATTTGTATATCCAACGGCAGGGAAGAGGAGAACCCGTTCAGATAAAGTTCCTGCGTCGTTTCGCCTTCCGGCTCCAGGAAAAGCTGGTGCTGTTCCTTGTCGGGAAAGGTCACTATCTTAGTTTCTATGCTGGGGCAATACCGGGGGCCGATACTCTGGATTTGTCCGTTGAAAAGGGGCGAATCGGGCAAGCCTTCGCGCAGTACGCGGTGTACTTCCCCGTTGGTGAAGCAAGTCCAGCACGGCAGTTGTTTCAGGTGGCGCACGCCGTTATCCATAAAAGAGAACTTATGGAAGTCGTTTTCTCCGTCCTGGATGTCCATGTCTTCGTAATGCACGCTCCGTCCGTCGATGCGTACCGGTGTACCGGTTTTCATCCGCCCGTATGCAATGCCGTGCCGGGCAATAGACTCGGTTAGCCGGTAGGATGCCGGTTCTGCCATGCGTCCGCCCGGAAGCATGGTACGTCCTACGTGCATCAGCCCGTTGAGGAAAGTGCCGGCAGTCAGCACCACGCACTTGGCGCGGAAAGTCACTCCCCAGAGGGTGGTAAGCCCGGTTACCTCGCCGTTTTCAACGAGGAGCTCGCATACGGTATCTTGCCAGATGTGCAGGTTGGGAGTGTTTTCCAGAATTTCGCGCCATGCCCAGATAAATTTGTTGCGGTCGCATTGCGCGCGCGGGCTCCACATGGCGGGCCCCTTGGAACGGTTCAATATACGGAACTGGATGGCTGTTTTGTCGGTCACTAACCCCATATATCCGCCTAAGGCATCTATCTCGCGTACAATCTGTCCTTTGGCGATGCCGCCTACGGCAGGGTTGCAGCTCATTTGCCCTATCTTGTTCATATCCATTGTGATAAGGCAGGTTCTCGAGCCCAGGTTTGCGGCAGCGGCAGCGGCTTCGCAGCCGGCATGTCCGGCGCCGATTACAATAACGTCATACTTAAACTCCATTCGTTCAATCTCTTTTAAAACCATGCAAAGTTACTAAAAAGTTAGTTCGTAGCCGCAGTTTCTTTCTTTTCCTTGTGAATTCTTAGGAATTGTCCCGCTCCGAATCTTCCGTTTCCTTTGTGCACAATCTCTTTCCGCATCGTACAAAATGCCTTTTTCTACTGGGTAAAATGTAGGTATGCTTCGTTGTTTTCTTCGTTTTCCAACTACGGGACGAAGGGTTGCCAATTGCAGGCTCTACAGCCCGCAACTGAAAACCGCAGAGCCCGCAACTGGAAAACGAAGAAAGCAGCGGGGTACAGGGGCATTATATACCGGGTAGAATGGGAAAATGTAAGGAGGGGTACGGTGTTTATCCTGAATGCCCTACTGGGAAAGCAGGGAAGAAACGGTAAGGCGATAGCGTGTTTTTCCTGGTTATGCCATATACCGGTTGCTTTTCTATCGGTTTTTGCATAAAAAGCAACCGTTTGTGTTTTATTCCTTTATTAGATAATAAACTGATTTATATTTAGTTAATGAATTGTAAACGTGACGACCGTTTCTTTCACAACACTGTCGTCACTCTTGTCGTCACGCCCGCAAACCCTTTCCAGCAAAGGGATAGAGGGCTGCGAGTGACGAGTGTTGACGAATAATGCAAAAAACATATCGGAGGAGATACAGTCCGATTTGCCGGGATACGGTCTTTCTACCGCATGGCAAGCGCTTTGTTTTCGGCGTCTTCCATAATCTCCCGTTCTCCTGGCCCTTTGTCGTTGATACCGCAGAGGTGTAGGATGCCGTGGATAATAACCCGGTACAGCTCCCGTTCGTAATCGTTACCGGCAAATTGTCCGGCATTGGTACGTACCGTATCGAGACTGATGAAAAGGTCGCCGCTCAATCGGTTTCCTTCGCAATAGTCGAAGGTGATGATGTCCGTATAGTAATCGTGTTGGAGATATTGGCGGTTCACCTCGAGAATTTTCTCGTCCGAGCAGAAAATATAGGCGATTTCACCGATTCTTTTCCCATAAGTGGCGGCAACGGATTTAATCCATTCCGTTGTTTCGCGCTTCTTGATTGCAGGCATTTTAACGCCGTCTGTGTGATAGCTTATCATATTGTTGTGGTTTTTATATGTGTCGAACACAGAGACACGGAGACACAGAGAAGGGAGGAAGAAGAAAGAGAGAAAAAGAGAGAGAGAAAGGGGGAGAAGGAGGGGCGTATCTTCTTGTCTTCCTGCTTTCTTGTCTTCCTGCTTTCTTGTCTTCCTGCTTTCTTGTTTTTCTGTCTTCTTGTCTTTTTGTCTTCTTGTTCTCTTGTTCTCTGTGTTCTTTTGTTTTCTTATCTTCCTGTCCTCTTACTTTCTTATTTTCCTATCTCCTTATCTCTATCTCTCCGTCTTTTTATCTCCGTGTCTCTGTGCCTCTGTGTTCATCTTCTTAAAAAAAGAACATATAACTAATGATAATAGCAGCGATGATACCGGAAAAGTCCGCTATCAAACCACAGGTAACCGCGTTGCGGGTTTTCGTGATGCCTACGCTGCCGAAGTAGACGGCAAGAATGTAGAACGTGGTGTCCGAAGCGCCGCGCGCTACGCAACTCATGCGACCTACGAAAGAGTCCGCTCCGTATTGTTTCATCGTATCAATCATCAGTCCGTTGGCTCCGCTGCCGCTCAGCGACTTCATCAGCGCAGTGGGCAGGGCGCCTACGAAGCTGGTATCCACCCCGAACAGCCCCACGACATAGCCGATGCCGTCTACGATAATATCCATTGCTCCCGAAGTGCGGAAAACGGCGATTCCAACGAGAAAAGCCACCAGGTAGGGAACGATACGTATTGCGGTTGTAAACCCCTCTTTGGCGCCTTCTATAAAAGCATCGTACACATTAATCTTTTTCCACAACCCCCATAGGATAAAAAGCAGGATGATAGAAAACAGTACGATGTTGGCAACCAGCGTGGAGTAAACGCCCATTTCTTCGCGGCTTACTTGGGTAAACAGGTAGATAAGTCCGGAGAAGAACAGGCTGATGCAGCCAATCAGGATAAGAATAGGCCTGTTCAGCAGGTTTATCCGTTGCGCAATGCTGACGGCGGTTACACCCACAATGGTAGAGATAGCGGTGGTAATCAGCGTAGGGATAAAAATATCCGTAGGCTGCGCGGCGCCCATTTGCGAACGGTACATCATGATGCTGACGGGTATCAGTATCAATCCGGAAGTATTCATCACGAGAAACATTATCATCGGATTGGTGGCGGTATCTTTCTTCGGATTGAGTTCCTGGAGCTCTTTCATGGCTTTCAGTCCCATGGGGGTAGCGGCATTGTCCAGCCCCAGCATATTGGCGGAGAGGTTCATGAATATGGAACCCATAGCGGGATGTCCTTTGGGTATCTCCGGAAAGAGACGGCAGAATACCGGGCTCAGCCAGCGGGAGAGTGCATTAATCATGCCGCTGTTCTCGCCGATTTTCATGACACCCAGCCATAGGGCGAGGATGCCGGTCAGTCCCAGCGATATCTCGAACGCCGTCTTGGAGGAGTCGAATGTGGAGTTGACGAGTTCCGTAAATATCTCCGTATTTCCCGTGAACAGGAGCTTGCAGAGTGCCACAATGAAAGCGATTACGAAAAATGCTACCCAAATGTAATTTAAAACCATAAAATAACACGTTGATTTCCTGCAAAAGTAGGAATATCTTTCCATTTAGCGTGGAAAAAATAGCTATTTTTGTCGGACTACATAACGGATAACGAATCTATAAGGAATATGAAACGGCAGGCAGAAGCGATAGAACGGGAGATAAGGGAATATATAAACCCGGTGAAAAGGGAATATCTTCCCAAATTCTTCAAGACGGGAAAGGGGCAGTATGGCGAAGGCGATAAATTCCTGGGAGTGGTGGTTCCGGACACCCGGTCGGTAGCGAAACGGCATAAAGACGCCCCTTTCGATGTAATGGCGGAGCTTCTGCAGAGCCAGTGGCACGAATGCCGGCTCTGTGCCTTGCTGATGTTGGTGGAGCGTTTCAAAAAAAGCGGTGAAAAGGAGAGAAAGCTCATTTATGACTTCTACCTCTCGCAGACGGCGCGTATCAACAACTGGGATTTGGTAGACCTGTCCGCCCCGGGCATCGTAGGGGAATACTTAAAGGATAAACCCCGCGAGCACCTTTACCGACTGGCAGACAGCGGGGTGCTTTGGGAGCAGCGCATCGCAGTGGTGTCTACTTATACGCTTATCAAAAACCACGATTTCATCGATATCCTCTCTCTTTCGGAACGCTTGCTGCATCATCCGCACGATTTGATGCGGAAAGCCGTAGGCTGGATGTTACGCGAAATGGGAAAGCGGGACAAGGATTTGCTGGTGCAGTTTCTCGAAAAACATTGCAGGACGATGCCGCGAACCATGCTACGGTATGCTATCGAGAAATTCCCGGAAGAAGAAAGGAAGGAGTTTATGAAACGTTGAAAAGATTTCTTTATCTTTGTCCGAAAGCGAAGATAAGCGGCGTCCCGATATAAAAAATGAATAAATTCATTTTATTCTGCTCTCGGTTTGCATTATCTTTGCTCTAAAAGCGAAGATAAGCTGCACCTCGGCATAAAAAATGAACAAGTTCATTTTATTCTGCTCTCAGTTTGCATTATCTTTGTGGCTATATATACCGATTTCAATGGAACAAGATGATTTTAACATACGCGAACATCAACTGACCAGCAAAGAGCGCGACTTCGAGAACGCCCTCCGCCCCTTGAATTTCGAGGATTTCAGCGGGCAGGATAAGGTAGTCGATAATTTGCGTATCTTCGTGAAAGCCGCCCGTCTCAGGGGAGAAGCTTTAGACCATGTGCTGCTCCACGGCCCTCCCGGATTGGGAAAGACTACACTTTCCAATATCATAGCCAACGAGCTGGGAGTGGGATTCAAGATTACTTCCGGTCCGGTGCTCGACAAGCCGGGCGACCTGGCGGGTGTCCTCACCAGCCTGGAACCGAACGATGTGCTTTTTATCGACGAGATACACCGGTTGAGCCCCGTGGTGGAAGAATACCTGTATTCGGCTATGGAGGATTACCGCATCGATATTATGATAGACAAAGGCCCGTCGGCGCGGAGCATACAGATTGATTTGAATCCTTTTACACTGGTGGGCGCCACCACCCGCAGCGGTTTGCTGACGGCTCCGTTGCGTGCACGCTTCGGTATCAACCTCCATTTGGAATACTATGACGACGATGTGCTGAGCGGCATTATCCGCCGTTCGGCGAGTATCCTGGATGTGCCGTGCTCTGCGAGGGCTGCCGCCGAAATCGCTTCCCGCAGCCGGGGTACGCCGCGTATTGCCAACGCGCTGTTGCGCCGGGTGAGGGACTTCGCACAGGTGAAAGGCTCGGGCAGCATCGATACGGAAATAGCCGATTTTGCGCTCGAGGCGCTCAATATCGATAAGTACGGACTGGACGAGATAGACAATAAGATACTTTGTACCATTATCGATAAGTTCAAGGGCGGTCCGGTAGGACTTACGACGATTGCCACAGCTTTGGGAGAGGATGCGGGCACTATCGAGGAAGTGTACGAGCCGTTCCTGATAAAAGAAGGTTTCCTGAAACGTACCCCCCGCGGCCGCGAAGTAACGGAATTGGCTTACAAGCATCTGGGACGGAGCTTCTACAATAGCCAGAAAACGCTGTTCGACAATGATTGAACGGGATGTGGCAGATTTGGGTTATACAATAAATACATACTGATTATGAAAAACTTTAGTCTCCGGGGGCTGTCGGGCATGCTTCTCTTATTGGTGATTCATGCGTCTTGCAGCAATGACGACGATTTTTTAACGTTTAAGTTCAATGAGAACGGAGAGTGTTATTACCCGTCTGCCAGCGTTATTTCAGCAGAGCGTTTCGAGGAAACCGTAGTAGGGTACGGCTGGAAGCATGTAAGCACACACGAAATAGGGCAGGATGGCGAATGTATGAAAGAGGAGTACTATGCCGGTTTGTACGGGGCAAGCCCTTCTTATTATTATTTCGAGAGTGCCGCCTCCCTCAAGACGTATATGCATATGGATGCCTACCCTGTCAACGGCTTCATAACTTCCGCATATGAATATATCGATGCAAATCGTGTAGTTGTTAATAATCAGCACATGATATTGCAGATATTGTCTGTGGATAAGGATTTACTAAAAGCTGTGGAATATCTGGGTGTACGCGCAGACGGAACCAAAATTTACGGATATGTCACTTATAAAAGAATGGCGGAACAAGAGTTGGCAGAGTGCCAAAAGTCTTATCCGGTAGATTTATCGGATGTGAAAGATTTGGCAATTTCGGTAACCGGAGAAAGTGTATTCGTCAATGGCAAAACGTTTGAATTTGATGTATTGAAAAGTAACGGAGCGTATATCGTCAAAGCCTTGAATGAGGAAACGTGCAGCATTACGTGTAACGATAATCATGTAAACGTAAAGCTACTGAAAAGCAGTGCTACGATAACCGTATCCGATATATTGAAACACAGAAGATTTTGGCTTTTCTCCACAGATGAGGAGTTGGAGCCGACAGGGACGGATATCTATGACTTTACTTATACGGAGCTGGCACTTAATGAGAACAAAGAGCTCGTAGCCCCTGACGGATACGTGCTGAATTACAAGTCTGCACGTATGGAAACAAAGGCTCGTAAAGAATATTACGGCAGTATATTGAGCCACTATAACCCCTCCGGGTTGGCAGTGGTGGATACCGGCAAGCAGGTACGCTTTTTCCGGTTGAATAGAGGTGAAATCTATTTAAACGAGCTGCTTCCGCAGACAGTACTCGATGAACTGGCAGCGGCAGGTAAAGGACATGCGATAGAATATAAACTGGAATTGGTGAATGCTGCCGGAGTAGTATTTCAGGTACTTCCGTTTAAAGTAGTTTATAAATGACAAGTTACGTGCTGCGGGAAGCTCCTCCGGTTTTTCCGTAGTCTGTTGCTTGCCATAAAATAAAGAATAAAGTGGCTGGATTGAAATCATTGGCAAAAGAAACTGCCATTTATGGGCTGAGCAGTATTGTGGGGCGTTTTCTCAACTACCTGTTAGTGCCCGTATATACTATGGCGCTGTCCGCGCAGTCGGGCGGCTATGGTGTTGTAACCAATATTTATGCATGGGTAGCTCTGCTGCTGGTGCTGTTGACGTGCGGCATGGAGACGGGCTTTTTCCGTTTTGCCAATAAGGGCGAGGACGACCCGATGCGCGTGTACTCCACCACCTTGCTCAGCGTGGGGAGCGGTGCGCTGGTATTTCTTGCTTTGGGGCTGCTGTTCCTGCAACCCATTGCCGGGTGGCTAGAGTACGGGGAGCATCCCTGGTATGTGGGGATGATGATGATTGTGGTGGCAATGGATGCCGTTCAGAGCATTCCTTTCGCCTACCTGCGTTATAAGAAGCGGCCTATTAAGTTTGCGGCGCTCAAACTGCTGTTCATCTTCCTGAATATCGTGCTGAACCTTATTTATTATGTCTGGATGAAAGGCGACGACGTAGCCTATGCTTTCTTTTTCAACCTCGTATGTACCTCTACCGTCATGCTGTGCATGATACCCGAGTTGCGCGGCTTCGCTTATGTGCTGGACAGGAAACTACTGAAACGGATGCTTGCCTACAGCCTGCCGCTGCTGGTGTTGGGCGTTGCGGGCATCCTGAACCAGGTGGCGGACAAGATTATCTTTCCCTTCGTCTATCCCGACGAGGCGGAGGCCGCCGTACAGCTCGGCATCTACGGAGCCGCCAGCAAGATTGCAATGGTAATGGCGATGCTGACGCAGGCTTTCCGTTATGCCTACGAACCTTTCGTGTTCGGCAAGAGCCGCGACAAGGACAATAAACAGGTGTATGCGCAGGCTATGAAGTTCTTTATCATCTTTACGCTGGTTGCATTCCTTGCAGTGATGTTCTACCTGGATATCCTCCGCCACATCATCGGGCGTGATTACTGGCCGGGGCTGCGGGTCGTGCCTGTCGTAATGGCTGCGGAAATCTTCATGGGAGTTTATTTCAACCTATCTTTCTGGTATAAGCTAATCGACGAAACGCGCTGGGGCGCTTATTTCTCATTGATAGGCTGCTCTATCCTGGTGGCGATGAATATCCTGCTGATTCCGAAGTTCGGCTATATGGCGTGTGCATGGGCCGGCTTTACGGGGTACGGCGTCGCGATGCTGCTTTCCTATTTCGTAGGCCGGAAGAAGTACCCCATTCAGTACGATTTGAAGGCAATCGGAGGATATGTGCTGCTGGCCGCCGTGCTTTATGCCGTTGCGGAATGCGTGCCGGTAGATAATGTGTGGCTGCGCATGGCTTTCCGCACCCTACTGCTATTCCTGTTTATCGCCTATATCGTGAAGCGCGACTTACCGCTTAGCCAAATACCTGTTATCAACCGTTTTATCCGAAAATAAATTAATATTATGGAACAACCCGCTCCTACCAACAGAAACACGTTCGCAATCAAGAATTTCCTTAAGGAGTACCTCGATTTGCGTAAAGATAAAGACAATGAACTCGAAACCGTGGACTCTATCCGGAAAGGCGTCGAGTTCAAGGGAGCCAACCTGTGGATTCTGATATTTGCTATCTTCATGGCGTCGCTCGGGCTGAATGTCAATTCTACCGCCGTCATTATCGGTGCGATGCTTATTTCCCCGCTAATGGGGCCTATCATGGGCGTGGGGCTTTCGGTGGGGCTGAACGACTTCGAACTGATGAAACGCTCGTTGAAAAGCTTCCTGATAACCACGCTGTTCAGCGTTACGACCGCTACCGTATTCTTCCTGGTCAGCCCGGTTGCCGAGGGGCAGTCGGAGCTGCTGGCGCGTACCTCGCCCACGATTTACGACGTATTCATCGCATTAATGGGCGGCCTGGCAGGTGTGGTGGCACTCTCCACGAAGGAGAAAGGCAATGTGATTCCGGGCGTCGCCATTGCCACGGCGTTGATGCCCCCGCTATGTACGGCAGGTTACGGGCTGGCAACGGGCAACCTGATTTATTTTCTCGGTGCGTTCTATCTCTATTTCATCAATTCGGTGTTTATCAGCCTGGCTACCTTCGTAGGCGTGCGGGTGATGCACTTCCAGCGCAAGGAGTTTGTAGACAAGAACCGTGAAAAGAAGGTACGGAAATATATCGTACTGATAGCCGTCCTCACGATGTGCCCCGCGGTGTACCTTACGGTGGGGATTATTCAGGATACTCTTTTCGAAAGCGCCGCCAACCGTTTTGTCAACGAGCAGCTTGCATTCGAGAATACGCAGGTGCTGGATAAGAAAATCCAGTACGAGGGCAACCGCCGCGAGATACGCGTAGTCCTGATAGGGCAGGAGGTTCCGGAAGCCTCTATCGCCATAGCCCGCAGCAAGATGAAGGATTACAAGCTGGACAACACCAGCCTCGTCGTCCTCCAGGGCATGAACAACGAGGCGGTGGATATCTCCTCTATCCGGGCTATGGTAATGGAAGATTTCTACAAGAACAGCGAGCAGCGCCTGGTGGAGCAGCAACAGCAAATCTCCCTGTTGGAAAAAGATTTGGAGCAGTACCGGAAATTCGATGAATTGGGCAAAAAGATTATCCCCGAATTGAAGGTGCTCTATCCCTCCGTCGAGTCCGTTTCCATTTCGCATGCACTTGAAATGACGGTCGATTCGGCGCGGGTGGATACCATTACGCTCGCTGTCCTGAAATTCGGCAAGCATCCGGATGCCGATGAAAGGGAGAAGATAACCGAGTGGCTGAAAGCGCGTACCGGTTCCGGGCGGTTGAGGCTGATTGCAGAGTGATGTTTAGGATATAAGTTTCAGATAGTCGGATAGGAAGAAAGGATATGAAATCGAGATTCGCAACTATACTTGTTTGTTGTTTTTTCGCTTTAACCGTGCAGGCGGACGAGGGTATGTGGATGTTAGGTAACCTGAATAAGCAGACGCGCCGCACGATGAAAGAGCTCGGCTTGCGGTTGCCGGCGGATAAACTGTACAGTGCCAGGCGCCCTTCGCTGAAGGATGCCGTAGTGAGCTTCGGCGGTTTTTGCTCGGGAGTGGTCGTGTCGGAGGACGGGCTGGTGTTTACGAACCACCATTGCGGTTTCAGCAGCGTGCAGCAGCATTCTACCGTGGAGCACGATTACTTGAAAGACGGCTTTGTGGCGCACAGCCGCAGCGAGGAGCTGCCCAATCCGGAACTTTACGTCCGTTTCCTGCTGCGTACGGAGAATGTCACGAAACGGGTGCTCGGTGCGGTGAAGCCGGAAATGACCGAGTCGGAGCGTTCCAACGCGGTAGATTCCGTAATGTTCGCTATCAGCGAAGAAGTGGCGCACAAGGATTCCACCCTGGTGGGAATTGTGGACGCCTACTACGGCGGCAATGAGTTCTGGCTCTCCACTTACCGCGACTACAACGACGTCCGCCTGGTGTTTGCGCCGCCCTCCTCGGTAGGGAAGTTCGGTTGGGACACGGATAATTGGGTGTGGCCGCGTCATACAGGCGATTTCTGCGTATTTCGCATCTATGCCGACAAGCACAACCGCCCGGCGGATTATTCGCCGGAAAACGTCCCTTATCGCCCCGAATACGTAGCGCCGATTTCCCTCGACGGATACAAGGAAGGCTCTTTTTGCATGACGCTGGGATATCCGGGCAGGACGGAACGTTACCTTTCCTCGTTCGGAATCGAGGAGATGATGAACAGTGACAATCAGGCGCAAATAGATGTCCGGGGTATCAAGCAGGCTATCTGGAAGCGCGAAATGAACCGGAGGGACAGTATCCGCATCAAATATGCTTCCAAGTACGATGAAAGCTCCAATTATTGGAAAAACAGCATCGGGGTGAACCGGGCTATCCGGAAACTGCATGTCCTGGAAAAGAAACGTGCAATGGAGCAGGAGCTGCGCCGCTGGATACAGCAGACACCCGGAGAGCGCGAAAAGCTGTTGCAGTTGTTCCCCGACCTGGAACTGGATTATAAGAGCGCCCGCGAGGCCAACCATGCACTCGCTTATTTTGCCGAAGCCTTCCTGAACGGTCCGGAACTGATACAGTTGGCGCTGTCCATTCTGAACTTTGATTTCGAGGGAGAGCAGAAAACCGTTGTCGCCAACCTGCAAGCGATTGTGGAGAAGTATGCCAACCTGGATTTGGAAATAGACAAGGAAGTGTTTACGGCTATGCTCGAGGTGTACCGCTCCAAGGTCGGCTCCGCCTATTTGCCGGAGTTCTACGATACGATTGCCGTCCGGTACGGCGGCAACGACAGAGCGTATGTAGACAGCCTGTATGCCCGCTCGGAGCTGACTACTCCCCGCGGATTGAAGCGTTTCCTGGAACGGGACACCACTTACCATATCTATGACGACCCTGCCATAAGCCTGGGTATCGACCTGATTGGCAAGATGTTCGAAATCAATATGCAGACCAGGGAACCCGCCGTGAACATCGCCCGCAATGAACGCTTGCTGAATGCCGCCGTGCGCAGGATGTATTCGTCGCGCAACTTTTATCCGGATGCCAATTCCACCATGCGCCTGAGCTTCGGTACGGTATGCGGATACACTCCGTCCGACGGCGCCGAGTACAGCTATTATACAACGGCAAAAGGTATTCTCGAGAAGGTAAAGGCACATGCAGGCGATACGGATTTCGAGGTACAGCCGGAAATACTTTCTTTGCTTTCCGCCCGCGACTTCGGCAGATATGCCGGTGAAAAGGGCGAAATGAACGTTTGCTTCATCTCGAATAACGACATTACCGGCGGCAACTCCGGCAGTGCCATGTTCAATGCCGAAGGCGAACTCATCGGACTGGCTTTCGACGGCAACTGGGAAGCCATGAGCAGCGATATCCTTTATGAACCGAAGATGCAGCGCTGCATCGGGGTGGATGTGCGCTACATCTTGTTCATGATAGAGAAATACGGGAAGGCGGGAAACCTGATACGGGAGCTGAAAATCGCCCCCGCCGGGTAAAGCCGGTTACGGTTATGCTATCCCCCTGATACGGTCGTCGAAAGCGGACAATGCCGCCTTGGCGCCTTCGCCCATGGCTATCACGATTTGCTTGTACGGCACGTCCGATACATCTCCTGCCGCATAAACCCCCGGAAGGGCGGTACGGCAAAACGCATCTGTCTTGATTTCGCCGGCTGGCGTCGTTTCCAACGCATCCCGGAACGGTGCGCTGTTGGCTGCCAGACCTATTTGTACGAAGATGCCGTCCAGCGGGCAGTCGCGCTCCTCGCCGGTAATGCGGTCTTTGATACGGATGCCGGTTACTTTCTCACCGTTGCCTATGATTCGGGTGGTTTGCGAAGAAGTGAATATCTCCACGTTGGGAAGGCTTTTAGCTTTTTCTTGCAGCACTTGGTCGGCTTTCAGCGTATCCGCGAACTCGAAAACGGTAACCTGGTTGCAGATGCCTGCCAGGTCGATAGCAGCCTCTATGCCGGAGTTGCCGCCGCCTATGACGGCTACGTGCTTGCCCTGGTAGAAAGGACCGTCGCAATGCGGGCAGAATGCCACGCCGCGGCCGATGTATTCCGCCTCGCCCTCTACGTTCAGTTTACGCCAGCTCGCGCCGGTGGCGATGATTACCGAGGGCGCTGCAAACGTTTCTCCGCCGCCGGTAAAAATCTTCTTTTCTTTGCCTTGAAGTTCCGCCTTCTCTATCTTCCGGTTCTCGAAAATCTCTACCGGATAATGCCCTATATGGCTCCGGAGCGCATCGGCAAGTTGTGCGCCGGTGGTCTGAGGCACGGAGATAAGGTTTTCGATGCCCACAGTCTCCTTTACCTGCCCACCTATCTTTTCGGCGATGATAGCGACGCGCAGCCCTTTACGGGCGGAATAAATGGCTGCCGAGGCTCCGGCAGGACCTCCGCCCAACACCAGCGTATCGAACTCCCTTAAAACGGGAGCTGCATCTTCCTGGGGCGAGCTGCCGAAAGTATCTTCCAGCTTCTGCAGGAGCTCTCCCAGCGAGCCGCGGCCTACATGGAGCAGTTTCCCGTTGGCATAAACGGACGGCACGGCCTGTATCTTCAACGCATTCGCTTCTTCCTGGAAAACGGCGCCGTCTATCGTGTCGTGGGTAATTCCGGGATTCAGCAGCGCTACGATGTTCAACGCCTGCACGATGTCCGGGCAGTTGGTACAGGTGAGCGATACGTAGGTTTGCAGGTGGATAGGTGTTTTCAGCGCCTTGATACGGCGGGCGATACCCTCGTCGGGCAGGTTTTTTCCCTTTTCATCGGCATTCAGCACGGCGAGGAGCAGGGAGCTGAACTCATGTCCGCCCGGAATGGCGCGGAATTTTATGCCGGTTTCCTTTCCCTCTTTCAGGAGGGTGAATTCCAGCCGGGGCTCGTCGGTCTCGGTCAGTTGGCAGGACAGCTTGTCGGAACAGCTTGCTACGTCGTTCAGGAAATCGGTCAGCTCGCGTGCCTGCTCGTCTGCCGGCCGGCAGGTAATGTGGAAGGTGTAACGGGATTCCAGTTGCCGGAATATCTCCCGTACCTGGTCTAATATGCTTGTTTCTAACATGGTGATGCGGTTGTTTGGTGTGTGGATTGTGATATGGAAAAAGGCTATCTCATTTCTTTTACGGTTCGCAGGGAAGAAACGGGGATAGCCTTTACGCTGTTTTACCGTACGGTGGCAGTGCGGTTAAATCTTACCGACCAGGTCGATGCTCGGCTTCAAGGTTGCGCCGCCCTTCTTCCATTTTGCCGGACAAACCTCGCCGTCGTGAGTGGCTACGAACTGTGCGGCTTCTACCTTGCGGAGCAGTTCGTCCGCATTGCGCCCGATGTTGTTGTCCTGTATTTCGGCAATCTTGATTTTGCCTTCGGGATTTACGAGGAACGTGCCGCGGTAAGCCATGCCTTCTTCCTCAATCATCACGCCGAATGCGCGGCACAGTACGCCTGTGGGGTCTGCCAGCATCGGATATTTAATCTTGCGGATACTTTCGGAGGCATCGTGCCATGCCTTATGTACGAAGTGCGAGTCTGTACTTACAGAGTAAACCTCTACACCCATTGCCTGGAATTGGTCGTATTTTTCTGCAATGTCTACCAGCTCGGTAGGACATACGAATGTGAAGTCTGCCGGATAGAAGAAGAAAATAGCCCATTTGCCTTTTACATCTTCGTTGGTTACTGTCTTGAAGCTTCCGTTCTGGAAAGCCTGAACTTTGAATTCAGGGAGCTGAGAGTTGATAATCGGTTCCATAATTGTACTTTTTAAAGGGTTTGTTTTTTGTTTTACTCGATGCAAAAAAAGTGCAGACAGAATGCAGAAGCAAGCTTGCTCGATTATGCCATGGTGTCGCTTTTTTCGCTTTTCTGTTGCAAAAATATAGCATTTTTCTCCGGTAGAACAAAAAATCCGATTGAAAAGTTTTATGAAGCGATAGATAAAATCTATACGAGTACCTGGGTTGCCTTCAGGGAAAGCATCTCTTTGGGCACTGCCGCCGTTATCTCCCGGGTAACCGTTTCCAGTAAGGTGTGACGGATAAAGTTCCGGTTGGTCAGCATGATAATTTGCCGGGCGGGGCAGGGAATGGCGAAGGGGCGTACCAGCTCCTTCTGCCTGTCGTCCAGTTGCAGCACGGCGAGTTCGGGGATAAAAGTAATCCCCTTGCCGCTTTCCACCATACGCATAAAAGTCTCCATACTGCCCAGGCGGTAGGCCAACTGGCTGGCGCGGGCTGCCTTTAGCTGGCAGAAGCGCACTAACTGGTCGCGGAAACAATGCCCCTCGTCCAACAGCCAGAGCTGTTCGCCCGCCAAGTCGGAGGTACGTATCACTTCGTTGGCAAAGAGAGCGCTTTCCCGTGCCGTATAAGCGTAGAACTGCTCGTAGAACAGGGGTGTTTGCCGGAATTCCTCCATACCCGCCAGGCCGGCTACGATGCCCGCATCTATCTCTCCGGTTTGCAGCGCTTTCCTGATGTCGTCCGTTTTCATCTCCGCCACCCTGATATCGAGCTGTGCGTACTTCTTCATCAGTTGCGGAAAAAAGCGGGGAAGCAGGTAAGGAGCTATGGTGGGCAGGATACCCAGCTTGAATACTCCACAGAGCGAATGCTTTTCTTCCTCTATAATGTTTTTTATATGATTTGCTTGAACCAACACATTCCGGGCTTGTTCTATGATATGGACGCCGATAGGAGTGGGGCATACGGGTTGCTGGCTACGGTCGAAAATCTTGGTATCCAGCTCCTCTTCCAACTTCTGGAGCATGGCGCTCAGGGTGGGTTGCGTTACCCGGCAATACTCGGCGGCTTTGGCGAAGTGGCGGAACCGGTCTACGGCAAGTATGTATTCCAGTTGTTGTAAAGTCATGGCAAACAGGGCTTTTGAAGGTTATATATAGAATCATTCTATGCAAAGATAGAAATTATCTGTTTGACAAGCACCTGTTTACCGCCTATCTTTGCAATAAAAACGAAAGAAAAACAGTATGGACTTTTAAAATAGAAAGATTATGAAAACTTTAGATTACCTACATTTGAATGAAAAGAAAGTTGCCGGCGTAGTATCGGCATTGCACCGGTTATTGGCCGATTTCCAGGTACATTACACCAATTTGCGCGGTTTCCACTGGGAGATTAAAGGACACGGATTCTTCGTTTTGCACGGCAAGTTCGAAGATATGTATAACGATGCCGCAGAAAAGGTGGACGAGATTGCCGAACGCATCCTGATGCTGGGCGGTACGCCGGAGAACAAGTTCAGCGAGTACCTCAAGGTTGCGCAAGTGAAAGAAATTTCCGGCGTTACCTGCGGCAGCGAGGCTGTAGACCATATCCTTGAAACTTACAGCTACCTTATCGGCGAAGAGAGAAAAGTGATTGAACTTGCCAATGAAGCCGGTGACGATGCAACCGCCGACCTGATGACCGGCTACCTGAAAGAGCAGGAAAAAATGGTCTGGATGCTCGTTGCTTTCAGCAGCGGAAGTTGCAAGAAATAGAAGATAAGGAGCGGAAAAGCGATAGGAAAGAGTGTGCCGAAGCTAAGACGGACACTCTGAAAAAGTTACAGGTTGTAACCGGTAAAGATAAAAGAACCGTATCATTACTCAGAATGAAGTGCATCCCAAAAGTTTTATGTCTAACTTTTGTGGTGCACTTCAGAAATAGAGTCGATACGGTTCTTTTTATTGCCAAAAAGCAGAGCCGATACGTTTTTTTATTGCTGAAAAGTAGAGCTGATACGGCTTTTCCTTTCTAATAGTATTTCTTTATTCCACCGAAACCCTCTATCATCTTATTCTCTTTCGTCTTGCCGATGAAATGGCGCAGCCGCTTTTGGAATTCTTCGGGGCGGTTCCTTGCCGCTTCGATGTACGCAATCCGGATTCGCTTGTACGGTTCGGAAAACCGCCAGTAGTTTTCCCATACTTCCCCGTCCTCCTTCAGCCTGCCTATTATGTCGCTGGGAAAGGTGAAAGGTTGGGACACGATATTCCGTATCTTGTCTTCGAGTACGGGGTGTATCATTTTATTTTCCAATAACCATTTGAGCCTTTCCTTGTTGGCTTGCGAATAGGTACTTTGGGGATTTCTGGGCGTGAAACGCTGTATTTTATGTTCCTTGTCGAGCGATTTTACCGTACTGTCAATCCAACCGAAACAGAGAGCTTCCTCTACGGCATCGTTGTACAAGACCCCTTTCTTGTCCGACGACTTATTGGGAAACACGAACCATATCTCCCCGACAGTATCGAAATTGCGGTTCAACCATTCTCTCCAGTCTTCCCGCGTTTCGAAATACATTATTTTGCCCTCTGTTTTCATCATACGTTAATAACTCTGTTTCTATCATACGTTGATAGCTTTGTTTTCGGCATCACGTCCCGGCATCGGTCTTATGGAATAAGACCTATCACTTTTTCTTCGGTGTACGCCTTGCCCAGCCTTCCTCGCTGAAATCGGGTTCGGAGTCCTTGAAATCGCTGCTGTCCTGGAAGAACTGCTTCCAGTCGTCTTTCTTGCCGCGTGCCTGGGTATAACCCCGTTCTTCGCGGCTGGGCTTGCTCTTTTTCTTGTCGGCGGTTGCATATCCGGGCTTGTCGCTACGTTTGCCGGCAGATTCGCTGCGGCGGTCGTCCTTCGGGCTGCGTTTCTTGCCGTCGAACTCTTTCTTGCCGTAGCCGCCTTCGCTTCTGCGCTTCCCTTTCGGGGCATCTTTCCCTTCCTCGCCGGCAAATTCCACGGAAACCTTGCGGCCGTTCCAACTGGCGCGGTTCAGGGCTTTCACCACGTTGCCGGCCTCCTTTTCCTCCACCTCGAAGAAAGAGAATTTCTGCATCAGGTCGATGCGTCCTAACTCGACACGTCCGCGGGTGTTGCTGTTCAGGAGACTAATCAGCTCGTTGGGGAAGAAATTATCCATTTTGCCGAGGTTGATGAACAGGCGCTTGAAACCCGCTGCCGCCTGACGGGAACTGCTGCTGCGTTCGCCGCCTCTTGCACTGCGCTCGCCGCGTTCGCTGCCGGTGGCGGTTTCTATCTCCTCGCGGTTGCGGTAATAGTCCAGGAACCGGTTGAACTCGTGGGAAACCATGCGTTTAATCAGGTCTTCCTTGCTCAGCCAGTCCAGCTTGCGGTAAATATCGGGCATGAAGTCGCTTATCTCTTCCTCGTTTACCTTCACCTTTTCGAGCTCGTCGATGACTTTCAGCAACTGCTTCTCGCAGATTTGCTTGCCGGTAGGCATCTCTCCCTGGATGAACTTCTTGCCGATGATACGTTCTATATCGCGCATCTTGCCTTTCTCGCGCAGGTTGATGATAGCAATGGACGTACCCGTTTTCCCGGCGCGTCCCGTACGGCCGCTGCGGTGGGTGTAGCTTTCCGTGTCGTCGGGCAAGCCGTAGTTGATAACGTGGGTAAGGTCGTCCACGTCCAGGCCGCGTGCGGCTACGTCGGTAGCCACCAGGAGTTGCAGGTTGCGTATGCGGAATTTCTGCATTACGGTATCGCGTTGCGCCTGGCTCAGCTCGCCGTGCAGGGAGTCGGCATTGTAACCTTCCTGCATCAGCTTGTCGGCAATCTCCTGCGTTTCCTTGCGGGTGCGGCAGAAGATGATGCCGTATATCTGCGGATAATAGTCTACGATACGTTTCAGAGCGGCATATTTGTCTTTGGCATGTACGGTGAACACTACGTGCTTTACGTTGCTCGTGCCTTCGTTCTTGCGGCCGATAGTGATTTCCTTTGCGTTGTGCAGGTATTTCTTGGAGATGCGGGCTATCTCGGGGCTCATGGTGGCGGAGAACAGCAGCGTGTTACGCTCCTGCGGCACATCCGCGAGAATGGCGTTGATGCTGTCCGTAAATCCCATGTTCAGCATCTCGTCCGCCTCGTCCATAACCACGTTCTGGATAGTGGAGAGAGAGACGGTTTTGCGCTCCATGAGGTCCAGCAGGCGGCCGGGAGTTGCCACAATGATATGTACGCCCCGTTTCAGGGCGCGTATCTGGCTGTCGATAGACGAACCGCCGTACACGGGCAATACCCGCAGGCCGTCGATGTACTTGGAATAATCGTTCAGGTCGCCCGCAATCTGCAGGCAGAGTTCGCGGGTGGGGCAAAGAATAAGCGATTGGGGAATGCGGTTGTCTACGTTGATTTGCTGTATAAGCGGCAGGCCGAACGCTGCGGTTTTTCCTGTTCCTGTTTGTGCCAGTGCTACTACATCGTTATTTTCTCCCAAAAGGTAAGGGATTACTTCCTCTTGTACCGGCATGGGACACTCATATCCCATTTCTTCAATGGCGCGGCGTATCTCCGGCGACACACCGAGCTCTTCAAATGTCTTCATTAAATCTTTGTATATCTTTATATTTCGGGCGCAAAGATAAGACTTTTTTAGTTATAAGTCATGAGTTATGAACGATTTATTGACGCCCGCATGCTGTTTGCCGCAATATCGGCGGCAAACGGCTACGAGGCGAGCAGGATACTCCGCAGCCTCTTTATCTCCTCCTTGCTCAACCCGACTCCTTTTTTCAGGTAAGTGTCGATGTCGCCGTATCTGCGTTCCGCCTCGTCTTTGGCGGCGTTCAGGAAATCCTCGCGTGCCGAGAACAGCGTGGTGATAGCCTCCTGCGAGCGTGCCGGCAGCCGGTAGGCGTACTTGGAGGCGCTCGGAATGTTGAAGTAGTCGTTGCTCAGCCGGTAATCCTCCATGATGATGTCCTCGTTTACACCCAGCGCGGCGAGTACCAACGCCGATACGACGCCCGTGCGCCCTTTGCCGGAGGAGCAGTGGATAACTACCGGATAGCTGTCCTCGTCTAGCAGGATGTCGAATATCTGCCGGTATTCCTTCGTGTACTTGCTTATCAGGTCCCGGTTCATCTGCTCGACCATGCGGTACACGGTATCGCTTCTAATCTTTCCCTCCCGTATTCCCCTCAGCACATCTTCCATGTCTCCGGTGGCAAGGGGGATATGCACCACGTTGAACCCCTTTTGCAACGGCGGTTGCCGGTTTATCTCCGAGGGCGACCGCAAGTCGATGAGCGTCCTGATGCCGAGGTTCTCGAGCTCCTTGCGCGAGCAGCATTCCAGGCTGTCTATCTCCGCCGACCGGTAAATCATCCCCCAGTGCGTCTGTTTCCTGGCGGCATAGGAAGGATAGCCGCCCAGGTCGCGGAAGTTCTGTATGCCGGGGATATTGACATTACGCGCGGCGATTTTTACACGGTACTTATCGCCGAACAGCAAGGTGTAGTAATAGCGCTTGGTAGGGTCGTTGGTGATGATAGTCGTCTTCAAGTCCGAAATATCCGCTGTGGCTACGGGAATATCCTCCGGAATGCAGTCGGGGTCGGTCGAAGCATATACTTTTACGTCTCCCTTAATAAGAGGAGCCATTTCCCATTTGACGATGCAGTTTCCTACATTGTTCTCTTCGCATACGACGGATATGCGGGGAGCCGTGCCGCCGCAAGAAGGAAGCAATACTGCCAGGGCAAACAAGTTCAACAGATTCTTGTACATAATTCGTAAACACGCTAAGTGGTTTACAGCAAATATATGCTTTTTCGTTGCAGGTGGTGCAGCGGGTACGAAGGTTTTATAATTTTTAAATGATAATTTATTTTTAGGTAGATGCCGGCGGCTCCTGCCGGTATCTGTATCTCTCTGCAAACTCCTCCGACACCGAGTTGCTGTAACTCCGGCATACCTCTGCGGCGAACTCCATGCCGTAGCGGACGATTTCGTCCCACTCCGCCTCGCCTACCGTATTCAGGTCGTCGTAGCGCACGTCGAGTTTCAGCAGGCCGTAGATGATGCCCGCATTGAAGTTATCGCCCGCCCCGATAGTGCTGACGGCATCCAGCGGCGGTATGCCGTATTCCTTGGATACGGAGCCGGTGCGGAGCGTAATCTTCTCCGCCCCTGCCGTGCACAGGAAGTTGGGGCAGTAGAATTTTATCTTGTCCCTGTATATCTTGTCCGCATCGCGCAGGTTGTACATATAGAAGAAGTCCTCCTGTGAGCCGCGTACGATGTCGGCATACTCCAGGTTCTCGATGATAGTAGGCGCCAGCCTGATAGCCTCTTCCTTGTGCGAAGAGCGGAAATTGGGGTCGTAATACACGATAGCCTTCTTCTCGCGTGCCCGGTCGAGTAGCTCCAGCACCTTTTCGCGCAGCACCGGGTTCAGCGCGTAGTAAGAGCCGATAACTACGATGTCGTCTTTTTCCAGCTCGGGATATACTACGTCCAGGCGTTGCCTGGGATAGTCCTTGTAGAAGATGTATTCGGCATCGCTGTCGTCGTTCAGGAAAGCCAGCGATACGGGCGATTTGCCGTCGGGAAATACGTTGACGTGCTCCGTCGGGATGCGGTTGTCGCGCATGAACCGGAGGATGATGTTGCCCACGCGGTCGTTACCCGTTTCGCTGATGAAGCGGATAGGGACACCCGTGCGCCCCAGCGAAACGATGCCGTTGAACACCGACCCGCCCGGAACCGCCGCCGAGGGCTGTTCGCCGCGGAAGATGATGTCCAGTATCGTTTCTCCGATGCCGATTACTTTACGCATAACAGTCTCGATTTTTCTCCGAGGTAGCCGCCGTGATGCCGCTTGGAGTAGTCCTCAATGGTAAATCCGGTTCTCTGCATGGTCTGTACCACCAGGATATCGCCGATAACGGTCATGACCGTCGTGGAAGTGGTAGGGGTCATACCCAGTATGCACACCTCCTTGGGGCTGCCTGTACTGAGGCATACATCCGACTCCTGTGCCAGCGGGCTGTCCGGGTTTCCGGTGATGACAATGAATTTCAGGTGCGGGTTCAGGTTGTGAGCCAGTTGCGTCAGCTCTACGATTTCGCGCGTCTTGCCCGAGTTGGAAATAAGCAGCAGCAGGTCGTTTTCCTGCAAGATGCCCAAGTCTCCGTGCTGCGCCTCGCTGGGATGCAGAAACACGGACGGAATGCCTGTCGAGCAAAAGGTAGTAGCAATATTCATAGCTATTTGTCCTGCCTTGCCCATACCGGAAGTCACCAGTTTCCCTTTTTTGCGGTGTACCTGTTCTACGATAAGCTCTACCGCTTTCTCGTAGGCGTCCGTTACAGGGATATTCAATACGGCCTGTGCCTCTTTCTGCAAAAGCTCTTGAATGGATGCTATCATTGTCTCAATTTCTATTTATGAATTATAAGTCCGCAAATATCCGTAATTTTCCATAAACGGCAATAAGTTTTATTGTATTTTTGTGCCCGCAAATTGTTTGGAACGTAAGAATGAAGAAATTAACATCCGAAATACCGCCGCACTATCATCTGCATACACTGCCCAACGGGTTGCGCATCATCCACGAGCCCTCCCTGTCGAAGGTGGCATACTGCGGCTTTGCGGTAGATGCCGGCACGCGCGACGAGCTTGAAAACGAGCAGGGTATGGCGCATTTCGTAGAGCACCTTATTTTTAAGGGAACCGCGAAACGCAAGGCGTGGCATATCCTGAACCGCATGGAAAACGTGGGCGGCGACCTGAACGCTTACACCAACAAGGAAGAAACCGTGATTTACTCCGCCTTCCTTACCGAACACTTCGGACGAGCCTTCGAACTGCTGGCGGATATTGTATTCCATTCCACCTTTCCGCAGCGTGAAATCGAGAAGGAAACGGAGGTCATCATAGACGAGATACAGTCCTACGAAGATAATCCCTCCGAGCTGATTTTCGATGATTTCGAGGATTTAATCTTCCGGGGGCATCCCCTGGGGCGTAATATCCTCGGCAATCCGGAGCAGTTGAAGAAGTTCCGCAGCGGGGACGCCGCCGCCTTTACCGCCCGCTTCTACCACCCCGGCAACATGGTTTTCTTCGTCCTGGGCAATGTGGATTTCAGGCAAGTGGTGCGTTGGGCGGAGAAGCTGTTGGCGGATATTCCCGCCGTGGCGGTGGATAACCGCCGTACGCCGCCTCCTTTGTATGTCCCCGGGAACCTGGTTCTACACAAGGACACCCACCAGGCGCATGTCATGATAGGCAGCCGCGGCTACAATGCCTACGAGGACAAGCGCACGGCGCTTTACCTGCTCAATAACGTTCTGGGCGGACCGGGCATGAACAGCCGGCTCAACGTGTCCCTGCGCGAGCGCCGCGGGTTGGTGTATAACGTAGAGTCCAACCTGACCTCCTATACCGATACCGGGACGTTCTGCATTTATTTCGGTTGCGACCCCGAGGATGCCGCCCTCTGTACCCGTCTGGTGCATAAGGAGCTGAAACGCCTGCGCGATGTCAAGATGACCTCCTCCCAGCTTGCCGCCGCCAAGAAGCAGCTTATCGGGCAGATAGGCGTGGCGTCGGACAACAACGAGAACAATGCGCTCGGCATGGCGAAGACTTTCCTGCATTACGGCAAATACGAAACTTCCGAGGCGGTGTTCCGCCGTATCGAACAGCTTACCCCCGAAATCCTGCTGGAAGTGGCGAACGAGATGTTTGCGGAAGATTACCTCTCTACGCTTATTTACGCCCGGTAACCCCTTCCTCTATCCGGTAGCCTTCTCCATTGTCCGGTAGCTTCTTTATCCGGTAGCCTCCTCCTTTATCCGCTAACCTCCCTCCGCTGCATAAACCAGATACCGCGGCAGGGAGTATTATGCCGCTTCTCCGCAGGTTTTAATTCGTTAGACGGCTGTTGCCCTTCCGTTAGACAGCCGTTGCCGTTTCGTTAGACAACTGTCTAACGAAAGAATGACAGTTGTCTAACGAATTCTTCCAGGCAACTCTGCCGCTTGTTTTTAGGATAGCCCGCGGCTAAAGACGCCTTACGTCCGCTTATCTTCTTCGGGGCGTTCCAGCCGCTTCCGGCTGAACTCGCATCCGCAATACAGTTGGTTGTAGAAGCCGTACTCCTTGAGGAGCTGGTTGCGGCGGTCTTGCAGCCCGCCTTTCCGCCAGTTCTGCTCCCAGAACACCGTTCCGGGATAAAGGGCTGCCGCCCGCCGTCCCGCCTCGTTTATCTGGTCGAGGCTTTTCCAGCGCGACGATGCCAGGGTGGTGGTGAAAACGGAGAAACCGTGTCCGGCGGCATAGCGTGCCGTCTCCGTCAGACGCAGAGTGAAGCATTGCAGGCAGCGGCTGCCGCGCTCCGGTTCGTTTTCCAACCCCTGTACCGCATTCCGCCAACGGGTGTAGTCGTAATCGGCGTCGATGAAATCGAGGTTTTGGGACGTTACGAAACGGATAGCTTCCTGCTTCCTTATCTCGTATTCTTCTTGCGGATAGATGTTGGGGTTGCAGTAGAACACAGTAGGCCGGATGCCGTTTGCCAGCATACATTCTATGATAGCAGAGGAGCAGGGAGCGCAGCAGGAGTGCAGTAAAACCCTGTTTTCACCGTTGGGAGCCTGAATTTTCAGCATATGGACGATTACGTTAAACTTTCAGTTTTATCTTGCCTTTCACTAACAGTCCCGTCAACTGCACGATGATAAGCGAGAAAACGAGCGATTTGAGCAGTCCCGGCACACCGCCGCCCAGCACTTCCGGGTAAGTCCAGCCCGATAGCTGCTGGACGGCGTATGCTATGTAAGGAAGGATGTAGCAGGTAAGCGTTGCCGTGCCTGCGGGTTTGATAAGGCGGAACCGTCCGGCTTGCCCCTTTACATCCGTCAGCCAGTAAAAGAAGCCGAATAGCGGGAAGAAGGCGGCGAGGCAGTAAAACAGCCAGGTCGGGGTGGCCTGTATCTTGGAGATAATCCAGTACGGGTGCGAAACCAGTGCGAGTACCAGCATACCGGCGCCGAGGATGCAGAGCATGCCGATGAACTTGCCGGGGTGCTCGCGGTCGGCATAGCGTTGCATCAGCAGGGAAGTGAGCAGCCCCGACATGCCGAATGCGTGCAGCGTCCAGTCGCTCGGGATGAAGGGCAGCAGTACGACACGGCTGCCGTACTCCTCCGGGATAAGGCCGGAATGGGCGGTTACGGCGAGGACGATTACCGCGAACCATACGGCTGCATTTTTGCGCAGGCTCTCGCGGGTAAACAGGTAGATGCCGGCGCATACGGCATACGTCCAGCCGATAAGCCCGAGGATGCCCCACCAGCCTGTATGGAACGGCTTGCCGTGGATATCCTTATAGATTACCAGAGCGGCAAGCAGCACCACGCCCGCCACTTTCATTGCGGTGAAAAGGGCTTTTTTAGTCCCTTCGGCATTGGGATATACTCCCCAGGTAAGGAAGAAACCGGCTACCATGAGGATAGTGAACCAGGCGTGCGGAAGCCCGCCTTCGATGCCGCCGCTGTTGAGCGAGAACAGCCCCATTGCAACGAGTGCCACCGTGCGCCGGGATATGTGTGCGATAACCTGCACGGTGCTGTCTCCCTTTTGGTAGCGGCTCTGTATGGCAAGGGGCACGGACATGCCCATGCAGAACAGGAAGGCGGGGAATATGGTGTCGGAGAATCCTAACATATCCTCGTCGGCGCCGGCGTGCATCAGCCAGTGGGGTATGTCTTTCAACCCGGGGATGTCGTTCACGAATAACATGAGGAACATGGTAAGTGCGCGGAACACATCGACTGCGGCTATCCGTTGGGGTGCTGGGCTTTTCATAACGCTATGCTTGGGGGTTAGGGGAGGAATCGCCTTATTCGAACAACGATTTGGCGATTCCCATTTCCAGTCCTCTTAGTTCTGCCAGCCCTCTGAGGCGGCCGATGCAGGAGTAGCCCGGATTGGTTTTCTTCTTCAGGTCGTCCACCATTTGATGTCCGTGGTCGGGGCGCATCGGAATGGAGACTTTGCGGCGCTGTTGCAGCTCGAGGAAGGCTTTCATTACGTGGTACATGTCTACGTTGCCTTCCAGGTGGTTGGCTTCGTAGAAGTTACCTTCTTCGTCGCGTTGCGTACTGCGCAGGTGTACGAAGTTAATGCGGTCGCCGAACTGCTTCATCAGGGCGGCGCAGTCATTGGCGCTGCTTACGCCCAGCGAGCCGGTGCACAGGCACAGGCCGTTGCTCTTATTGGGAACGGCGTCGATTAAAGCCTGGAAATCGGCTCCGCAGCTCATGATGCGCGGCAGGCCGAGGATAGAGCAGGGCGGGTCGTCCGGGTGGATTACCAGCTCGACGCCGGCTTGGTCGGCAACGGGGCATATTTCGCTGAGGAAGTAAATCAGGTTGGAGCGGAGCTTTTCGGGGGTGATGTCCTTATAGCGGTCGAGCTCTTTCTGGAACTGCTCCAGCGTGAAGCTCTCCTCCGAACCGGGCAGGCCGGCAATCATATTGCGTACAAGCTGCTGCTTGTCGTCGTCCGTCATCTGTTCGAAGCGGGCTTTGGCCTTGGCCTTTTCCTCGTCGGTATAGTCGGCTTCCGCACCGGGACGTTTCAGCAGGAAGAGGTCGAAGGCGATGAAGGCGGCACGCTCGAAGCGCAGGGCGCGGCTGCCGTCGGGCAGTTCGTAGGCAAGGTCGGTGCGCGTCCAGTCCAGTACGGGCATGAAGTTGTACGTAACGATGTTTACGCCGCATTTGCCGAGGTTGCGGAGGCTTTCCTTATAGTTGTCTATGTAGCGCTGGAAGTCTCCGGTCTGGGTCTTGATATGCTCGTGTACGGGTACGCTCTCCACGACAGACCAGCGCAGCCCTACGGCTTCTATCATCTCCTTGCGTTTCATGATTTCTTCTACCGTCCACACCTCGCCGTTGGGGATGTGGTGCAGGGCGTTCACGATGCCGGTAGCTCCGGCCTGCTTGATGTCCCACAGGCTGACAGGGTCGTTGGGACCGTACCAGCGCCAGGTTTGTTCACAAAGTATCATAGTGTAATCGTATCGGTTTATGGGTTATACATGTGTTTTGTTTTCATTAAATGGAGAAGGCGTCGAAGCCGCCGTCTACTACCGAGAGTGCTCCGGTTACGAAGCTGGAAGCGTCGCTGATGAGGTAGTGGATAGTTCCGAACAGTTCTTCCGGTTCGGCGAAACGGCCGCACGGCGTATGGGCGATGATAGTCTTTGCGCGGTCTGTGTACGAGCCGTCGGGATTGGTGAGCAGGGCGCGGTTCTGGTTGGTCAGCAGGAAGCCCGGTACAATGGCGTTTACGCGGAGTTCGGGGCTGAATTTCGTGGCAAGCTCGGTTGCCATGTAGCGTGTGTAGTTGCCGATAGCGGCTTTGGCGGAGCCGTAGCCTACCACGCGTGTCAGCGGACGGAGGGCGGACTCGGAACAGAAGTTGACGATAGCGCCTTTCTTGTTCTTCGCCATGACATCTACGAATACCATGGTGGGGAGTACCGTGCCGAAGAGGTTCAGGTCTACCACTTTGCGGAATGCCTCCACATCCAGGTCGAGCACGGTTTTGTCCGGGGCAATGGTGGCGCCCGGCATATTGCCGCCTGCGGCGTTCAGCAGTACGTCGATAGTGCCGAAACGTTCGAGAATGGCTTTCTTGTTTTCTTCCAATATCGCTTTGTCCAGTACGTCGGTTACGAGGAACAGGGCTTCGGACTTCCGGTTGAGCTCGGCTTCCAGCTCTCTGCCGGCTTCTTCCATGCGGTCTAAGATTACGATTTTAGCTCCTTGCTCTGCCAGGTAGCCGGCGATGTTTTTCCCCAGGATGCCGCAACCGCCTGTAATGACGATTACTTTGCCTTTGATGTCGAATAAGTTTTTCATGATTTATTTGATTAGTTAATTAATATATGGATGTGTATTTCTTTTGGGTTTGTATTGCAAAGATAGGGAATTAATTATTTTTTTACTATCGAAAGCATATCGGAAATTATATGATTCGTATCAGGTGGCGGCGGGGCGGGCTTACCGGTTGCTTTGTTGCAATATCAGCAGGCTTTCCGGCCCCATGTTGAACAGTAAGTCGATGATGCTGAGGTTGGGCAGAAATCCGAGCCGTTCCCGGAATACCTGGTAGTAGGGCTGCGGAAAGAAATCGGGGTCTTCCAGGCGGAAGTCTTTTTTGGGGTGAATGCGCTCGCGGAAGTCTGCCTCGCCGGGGGCGAACTCCGTCTTGTATTCGGAGGTGCGTTCCATAACGGGCTGTATGTCTGCCAGCGAGCAGACCAAATGGCAGAGTTCTTCGTTGAAATCGGCAAGGAACTCGTATTTCTTTTCGTAGAAGGGGCGGAAGTCGTCCTTGTAGTATTCGAAGAAGGGCGTATGGTTGTAGGCGGATTCGATAGCGTTCCAGTGCAGGTGGCGCCAGTTGCCGTGGTCGGAGATGCGGATGTCGCGCACCGGGCATTTGGGTGTGCCGGGTTTGACTGTGGGAATGGAAAGGGCAAGCTCGCCGTCCGGCGCGGCAATGGTGCAGCGGTTGCGGTAGGTTTGCTTGGCATAGTGGTCGTGCTGTTCGATGTACACCCGGTCGTATGCCAGCAACTTGGTGTAGTACTCGACGGGCGCCAGGTAAGCGGAAGATAGGTAGACGGTCATTTTGATTGGGGATTTGGGATTAAAAATCGAAGGGGGAGGGGTTATCGTACTTTTTTCCACATCCGCTCCCGGCGGTAGCCGCTGAAAAGTCCTGTTCCCTGCTCTTTGGAGAACCATATCACGGCTGCCTTTCCGATGATGTGGTCTTTGGGTACGAGACCGAACAGGCGGGAGTCCGAGAGGTTGGTGGGGTTGTCGGCTCCCACCCAGTAATAGTCTTTCGTAAAGCAGCAGTACTGCGCGGGCTGTCCTTCTATGTATAATGTGTCGTTCTTGATTTCCGCCCGTTTCTTTTCGTGCAGTACCAGCGTATTACGCAGCAGGGCCATGTTCCAGGGATATACGCGCACGGCTTTTCCCTTGCCGGGGATAATGAGCGGTTTCAGCGCTTGGGCGGAGTCGGCGGGGTGGGCGGGCTGTATCCAGTTGCCGTTGCCTAAGGCTTGCTCCAGCAGGTAGTATTCGTATCTGCTGAAACTGCGCACGCTTTTCGCCGTGTCTTGCCCCAGCAGGGGGTTGGAGCGGATAGAAAGGATTGCAAGCAGCGAATCCAGTTGTTTTTCCTTTTGCCGGGGATACATGTAAAGGAATTTCTGGTCGGGGGCGTTCTTCTCCGAGGGGATTACGGCGAAAAGGGAGTCTACCAATAGCGTGTCTCCCGGCACTCCCAGGCAGCGGCCGATGAATACTTCTCTCCGGTCGGCGGTTGTCCGGGAGAGGTTGGCGGGGTTGTTGAACACGAGAATGTCGTCCTTGCGTACGGGCTTGTCTGCCCAGCGGCAGTAACCCCATAGGCGCATGAAGGGGAGCCGCAGCCCGTAGCTCCATTTGTTTACCAGGATGCGTTCGCCGCGGTACAGGGAGTTTTCCATGCCCGAAGAAGGAATCGAATAGGAGGTTGCAACACAGCCCCGGAGTAGTGCTATCGTGAGCACCACTCCTGTTACGGTAGCTGCAATCTGCCAGTTCCTTCTTCGCATCGGCCGCTAATCGTTAATCGTTATGCACCCATTTGAAGATTCGGTTCCAGCGGATTTTACCGTCGAACCAGCCGCGGTCTTTGTCCAGCGACAGCCATACGACGATAGGCTTGCCCACTACATGGTCTTCGGGAACGAAGCCCCAGTAACGGGAGTCGAGCGAGTTGTGGCGGTTGTCGCCCATCATCCAGTAGTAATCCAGCTTGAAGGTGTAGCTATCTGTCTTTTGCCCGTTGATGTAGATGCCGTCCGGTTTTTGTTCCAGCGTATTGCCTTCGTAGGCTGTGATGCAGCGTTCGTAAACCGGCAGGTTGTCTTTGGTCAGGGTTATGGTGGCGCCTTTTTCCGGTATCCAGATAGGGCCGTAGTTGTCCCGCGTCCATTTTGTATAGAGGTTTTGCGGGTACATCTGCCCTGAGAGGCTTTCCGGTTCCATGACGATGCGGCTTATCAGTTTCTTGTTGCCGGTGAGCGTGTCGTACATTTTCCGGGTGAGCGGCAGGTGGTAGACGGGAGTCAGCCTGCCCTGGGCGTCGCGGCGGTCTAACCCCATTTGCACGAGGCCTTCCTCGTAGCCGAAATCGTCGGTCATCAGTATCTGGTCGTCGTTGCTGATGCCCAGCTCGCGGAACATGTCCTCCGGTATGTACGGGCCGGTGGTCTGTACGAAGTAGTTGAGCTGCATCTCCTCCGGGTTCTTAATGGCTTTCCCGTCGATATAGACTTGGGTGTCCTTGATTTGCAGGGTGTCTCCCGGCAGGCCTACACAGCGTTTCACGTAGTTCTCGCGGCGGTCTACGGGGCGTACCACGACTTCGCCGTACATTTGCGGGTTGGTACGTATCAGGTTGCGGCCGGCATTGTAGTAGAGGTCGTAGACCGTGCGCTGCTGGTCACGGCTGAGGCTGTCCATATTGATTTTATTGGGGTATATGCGCTGTCCTTCCCGGTAGGCAAGGCTGTAAAAGTCTTCTTGCTGCCTGTTGAGTGCTACCGTGTCGCCGGCAGGGAAGTTGAATACTACGATGTCGTTCAGTTTCACTTTTCCGAAACCGGGTACGCGTTTGTATTTCCACTGCGGCCATTCGATGTACGATTTGGTGTTGAACACCGGCAGGGTGTGCTGTGCCAGCGGCATGGAGAGCGGCGTATTGGGTACGCGCGGCCCGTAGCTCATTTTGCTTACGTACAGGAAGTCGCCCACCAGCAATGATTTCTCCAGCGAGGACGACGGTATCTGGTAGTTCTGGAATATGTAGATGTTCACGAAGTAAACCGCTACCAGGGCGAATACAATGGCGTCTACCCAGCTCATGATGCTGCGTACTGCGGGGTTCTTGGATTTCTTCCAGAAGCCCCAGGGTATCTTCTTGCTGATGTAGATGTCGAATATGAAGGGAACGACAACCAGTCCCCACCAGCTTCTTACCCAGACGAGGAAAAGGAGGTAGAGCAGGGTGATGATACCGAACTTAATCCATTGGGCGCGTGTTGCTTTTCTCATAATGTGTCAGTCTTTTAAAAATGGAAATAAATCGCTCATGCCTAAGAAACCGTGCTTGCCGGCGGTGTATTCGGCAGCGAGTACGGCGCCTAAGGCGAAGCCGCTGCGGTTCTTGGCGTCGTGGGTAATGGTGATGCTGTCTGCCTCGGAGTCGTAGCGGATGCTGTGGATGCCCGGAACTTCTCCTTCGCGGACGGAGTTGACGGGCAGTTCGTCGGCGGCGCATCCGGCGGAGCCCGATACTGTTCCGTCCGGCGCCTGCAAAGTTCCTTTTACCCAGCGGCTCTTGCGGTCGAGGTTTTCTAGGATGCCTTCGGCAAGGGTAATGGCGGTTCCGCTCGGGGCGTCCAGCTTGTGTACGTGGTGCGTTTCGCTCATCGTTACGTCGTATGCGGGGAACTGGTTCATAATCTTTGCCAGGTATTTGTTGACGGCTGAGAAAATGGCTACTCCCAGGCTGAAGTTGGACGACCAGAACAGGGTTTTACCGCCTTCGGTGCAGAGTTTCCTTACTTCTTCGCCATGCTCCTCCAGCCAGCCCGTGCTGCCCGAAACCAGCTTGACGCCGGCTTTGAAGGCTTTCATGTAGTTGTTGTAGGCTACCATGGGATTCGTAAATTCTATGGCGACGTCGGCGCTCTTGAATGCGGCCGACTCGAAATCTTCCTGGTTGTCGATATCGATGATGCTGACAATTTCGTGTCCGCGGCTCAGGGCAATCTTCTCGATTTCCTTGCCCATTTTTCCGTAACCGATTAATGCTATTTTCATTGTTTATTTGGTTTTTATTCAGTTTATCAACGAACTATATGTCGCAAAGGTAATCTTTTTCTTACATTCGCGCACAACATTAACGTCTTGTTAACAATGGAACGATTGCTGCGTTACGTCCGGAAGTATAGGATATTTCCTTTGACACTGTTCCGGACGGCTTCCGGACAGCCGGTCGGGGTGATAGAGCCCGGCTTGCCGAATGCGGATGCAGGTTCCGGTTTCTTTAACGCAAAACTTCCGGCTTCTTTAACGCAAAACTGAAGATAGGCGGCGTGCTGCGGGTGGGCGGGGTTTGCCTTTCCGTGCGGTAGACAAGCACCGGGACAATCTTTTCCAGATGAAGGCATTCTTCTTGGGGCAGGCGGGGTTGTCCGTTTATACGGCGGCGGGTTCGCAGGTCTTGCTCCGGCTTCAAAGGGGATACTGCAACAGGAAGGAGTGTCTGTACTGCCGCTTCGGGCATGAATGCCTGAGGGGAGAATCCGCGCCTTGCGGGGAAAGGTTGTAACATTTTTAGACCTCTTCTGTACGATTTATGCTCCTCTTTTCTCCGAAAGTGGGTTTTCTTTGTAAGCGGTATAGATAACCTTAAATGAATAGACATGATGCAATTTAGTAAATGGACAATGGGAGTGGGGATGCTCCTCGGTACTTTGCTGCCGGCGGATGCGGAAGCCCAGGTAGTGAAGAATGAAAAACTGCTTTCTTTTGAAGACCGGCAGGTTCCGGCGTTTATCTCGGGAACGGGTTCCCGCCTGGATATCAGTGGAGAACATTATAAAGACGGTGTGCAGAGCCTGAGCTGGACGTTCGAGCCGGGCGCCGTGCTCTCTATCAAGAAGGATTTGGGGTTCGAGAAGAAGGACCCTACCGGGAAGGATACGTATCTTTCCGCTTTTATCGTATGGGTGTACAATGAGCAGGCGCAGGACAAGAAGATAAGGTTCGAGTTCCTGAAAGACGGAAAGAGGTGTACTTCTTTCCCGTTCGGCATCAATTTTACTGGCTGGCGTGCGGCGTGGGTGTGTTACGAACGCGATATGGAGGGTACGCCGGAGGAGGGAATGGACGAAATCCGTATTGTTGCCCCCGATGTCGAAGGCAAGCTGTTCCTGGACCATATCATACCCGCCAGCAAGGTGGATGCCCGCCAGCAGACTGCCGACGTGCAGGTTCCTTTCGTCAATAAGGGAACTACCAACCACTGGCTCGTTATCTACGAAAATTCTTTGCTGAAACCGGATATTGCCTTGACTCCCGTCAGCGAAGCGCAGAAGCAGGAAATGCAGATGATAGAGAAGCGTTTCAGGGATATGATTTACACGCCTTCCGAGTTTACGGACAAGGAGTTGAAGAGTATCCGTAAGAAATACGATTTCTACAAGATTACCTATAAGAATGGAAAGGTAAGCGGATTGCCTATTTTCATGGTTCGCCAGGCAGAGGCTTACGAGCGTATGATACCTCAGTGGGACAAGGATATGTTTACCAAGCTGGGCATGGAAATGAGCGAATACTTCAACCTGATGAAGCGCATCGCCATAGCTTACTACAATGTTCCGGATACTTCCGTTGCTGTGAAGGACGAGCTGAAACAGAAATTCCTTGCCTTGTACGACCATATCACCGACCAGGGTGTTGCCTACGGCAGTTGCTGGGGGAATATACACCACTATGGTTACAGCATGCGCGGTCTTTTCGTGTCTTATTTCCTTATGAAGGATGTGTTGCGCGAGGCGGGCAAGCTGGAAGATGCCGTGCGTACGCTGAACTGGTATGCCATTACCAACGAGGTATATCCTAAGCCTACGGTAACCGGTATCGACATAGATACCTTCAATACTAAACTGCAAGGGCGTATTGCCAGTATCCTGATAATGGAGGATACTCCGGAGAAGTTGCAATACCTGCGCTCTTTCTCCCGTTGGCTGGATTATGGTTGCCGCCCGGCATTGGGGCTGGCGGGTTCTTTCAAGAAAGACGGAGCCTGCTTTCATCACCGCAACAATTATCCTGCTTATGCGGTAGGTGGTCTGGACGGTGCTACAAGCACGATTTATCTGTTGAGCGGAACGGAGTTCAGGTTGTCCGAGCTGGCGCATGAAACAGTGAAGAATGTGTTGCTTACCATGCGTTTCTACTGCAACTTGAAACAATGGCCGCTTTCTATGTCCGGACGTCACCCCAACGGCAAAGGGGAGTTGATTCCTATCCAGTATGCTACTATGGCTATTGCCGGTACACCGGACGGCAAGCAGAAATACGATGCCGAAATGGCGGCTGCTTACCTGCGCCTGGTGGCTCACGCCGGTACGCCGGACAAGGATGCGCCCGATTATCTGCCGAAGGCTTCTACCCGGCAGGAACTGGAAATGAAGAAGTTGCTCGAGGCTCAGGGCTTCCGCCCCGAACCCGACCCGCAGGGTAACCTTGCCTTGGGTTACGGTTGTGTTTCCGTACAGCGCCGGGATAACTGGGCGGCTGTGGTGCGTGGGCATTCCCGTTATCTGTGGGCTGCGGAGCATTATCTTCCTGCCAATTTCTACGGCCGCTACCTGGCACACGGCAGTATGCAAATATTGACGGGAAAACCCGATGAAATGGTGACTTTTGCTACCGGCGGCTGGCAGGAGAACGGTTTCGACTGGAACCGTATTCCGGGTGTGACGAGTATTCATCTGCCTTTCGAGCAGTTGCGTGCCAGGGTGTTGAACGTGGATGTTTTCTCCGGTATGGAGGAGATGCTTTATTCCGACGAGGCGTTTGCCGGCGGATTATCCCAGGCGCGCCTGAACGGTAATTTCGGAATGAAGCTGCACGAGCACGACAAGTACAACGGCTCGCATCGCGCCCGCAAGTCTTTCCACTTCTTCGACGGTACGATTGTGTGTCTGGGTACGGATATCGAAAATACGAACGCGGAGTTTCCCACGGAGACGACGGTATTCCAGTTGGCGGCGGTTACTCCCGAAAACCGTGGATATTGGGATGCCTACAAGAGCGACGGACGGACTTATATCGACCCGAACGGGGTAGGGTATTATCTCTCCGAGGCTTCTATGGCGGATGCGAAATACGAGAAGAATTTCCCGCAGGTTACAGTAGGCGAACGTAGCACGAAGCCTACTTCGGGCGACTGGGTTTCTTTGACCTTGCAGCACGGCAAGGCTCCGAAGGGTGCTTCGTACGAATATGCCGTACTGCCTCATACGGATGCCGCCGCTTTGGAAGCGTTTGCAAAGAAGCCTGCTTATAAGGTGCTCCAGCAAGACCGTAACGCTCATATTGTCCGTTCTCTGACGGATAACCTCACTTCGTATGTTTTGTTCGAGACTCCGCAGGCGCTTCCCGCAGACGGTTTGTTGCAGAAGGCGGATACTTCCTGCCTGGTAATGATTCGTGAGGATAAGGAGAAGCTGCTGCTGACGGTTGCCCAACCGGATTTGGCACTGTACCGCGGTCCGAGCGACGAGGCTTTCGATAAGAACGGCAAACGGATTGAACGGAGTATTTACTCCCGTCCGTGGATTGATAACGATAGCGGGGAGATTCCTGTAACCGTTACGTTGAAGGGTTGCTGGCAGGTGGCGGAAACGCCGTACTGCAAGCTCGTTTCGGCGGATAAGAAGCAGACCGTGCTGCGTTTTACGTGCAGGGATGCGGCAAGTTTCGATGTGGAGTTATTGCGTAAGTAAATCTTAATATAACATTTTATCATGGAACTGAAGAATGCCATGTTGTGTGCAGCGGCCTTTGCTCCTTCCTTGCTGGGGGCAAAGGAGTTGCCGAACATCATTTATATCGTAACCGACCAGCAGACGGCTTCTGCCATGAGCTGCATGGGGAATACGGATTTGCATACTCCGAATATGGACCGCCTGGCACAAGCGGGGGTCTTGTTTCGAAATGCGTATTGTTCCGCTCCTTTGAGCGGGCCTTCCAGGGCGTCTATGTTTACGGGATATACTTCCCATGAAATCGGTCTTTCCCGGAACAATGTGCCTATGCCCGACTCTGTGCGTACCGCCAGTTTAGGGTGGCTGATGCAGCGTGCCGGTTACGAATGTGCCTACGCCGGGAAATGGCATGTACATACTCCTTCCATACCTGATAAGGAGTTTGGGTTTGCCGCCATTCATCCGCATAATGATAATGGGTTGGCCGAGGCTTCCGTCGCTTTCCTCGAACGGGAACATACCCGGCCTTTCTTTCTTGTGGTAAGCTTCGACAATCCTCATAATATCTGCGAATATGCGCGCAGCCAGAATCTGCCGTTCGGCAATTTGCCCGAGTTACCTCAGGATGAGTGGCCGGGATTGCCTGCGAACTTTGCCCGCAATCCTTATGATGCCGATGTGATAGGCTATGAGCAGGAATCGAATTATTCGGCTTATCCCACGCGCCATTATTCTCCCGATGACTGGCGCCGGTATCGTAGCCTCTATTTCCGCCTGGTGGAAAAGGTGGATGCCGAGATTGGCAAGGTTGTAGATGCTATCGACAGGCAGGGTTTGTGGAAGAACACGGTCGTTATCTTTACGAGCGACCACGGCGACGGTGTGGGAGCACATCATTGGAACCAGAAATCGGCTCTGTATGAAGAGGTGGTGAATATTCCCCTGATAGTGACCCTGCCCGGTAAGAAGAATGCCGGTAGGGAGATGCCCCAGCTTATTAACGAAGGGGTCGATTTCTTTGCCTCTGTATGCGACTGGGCGGGTATTTCCCTTCCCGAAGGTTTGCATGGCGTCTCCTTTAGGTCTTTAGCCGAGAATGCCGATACGGAGCAGGCACATCAGCCTTATGTGGTTACTGAGACTACCTTCGATAAAGGTGTTACCCGTGGCTGGGCTTTGCGTACTTCGCATTACAAGTATGTATTGTATGATAAGGGGCTTTATCGCGAACAGCTTTATGATATGGTGAATGACCGTGGAGAAATGCGGAATTTAGCCATAGAGAAGAAGTACCGGGAAATCCTTGTGCAACATCGTGCCTGGCTGAATGAATGGATGAAGCTGCATCGGGTGGCTCAGATACGTCCGGAGGTGCATCTGATTCCGGAAATGTGATTCTATCCTTATTTATAATCTATAAGCCATAACCAAGAATCCTCTTGTTTTAGCCGTAGTTTACTCTGTTGTACGGCTAAAGACAAGAGGATTCTTTCTTTTAAATATCAGTTTAGGGATATTCAGTAAATGTCCCTAAAAATCAAGATGGCATATGAAGATGATAGAGCATACTCACTTCATATGCCATTTTTATAGTCCTATTCCTGTAATTTCTCACACAATCTT